>CAYFSW010000029.1:0-70755 GCA_964345885.1 uncultured Gemmatimonadota bacterium
CTTCTGGCCCGTCAGGTAGTGGGTGGCCGCGCTTCGCCGTCATCCCCTACCCAGAGAGGGATAGGGCAGGGTTGCCGCCGTGCGGTGCATCACCTGCCCTTCGATGTGCGGACCGCAGCTGGCGCTGGTCGACGTCCAAGGGAAGGGAGATTGTCGCTGTCGTACGAGTCTCTGATGTTCGAGCCCGGCTTACGAGAACCGCCGCCCACCACCGCGGCCGCCTCCGCCGCGGCCTCCGCCGCCCCGCCCTCCACCACCTCGGCCCCCACCTCGGCCGCCTCCGCCTCGACGCCCTTCGGTGCGGGGGCGAGCCTCGTTAACGTTGAGCTCTCGTCCCTTCAACTCCTTTCCGTTCAGGTCGTTGATCGCGGACTGGGCTTCGGTCTTGGCGGGCATCTCTACAAACGCGAATCCTCTTGGCTCGCCGCTGAACTTGTCCGTTATGACGTTTACGGATGCGACCTGTCCGAAGGCTTCAAAAACTCCTCGTAAATCCTCTTCGGTGACGTCGCGAGACAGGTTTCCCACGTAGATATTCACTCTGGAGTCCTTCTTGCTGTGGTGGTTCAAAACTAGAATCTCGCCCGACTTTCATTGGACTGACCTCTGAGCGAACAGGAAAGAAGGGACCGGCGTGAGCCAGCGGCAGAGGCATCGCTGGCTCAGATCGGGCTGGCGTCAGGTCATGGCCTTCTTCAGCTGTGGGTTGGTCGTCAACAGCTCGCGCCCCTGTTTGACCCAGCGGTCCAGGGGAAGACGCTCCAGGAGGGCCACCCGTTCGAAGCCTGCCATGTCAAACCACTGGTCCCCAGCTCCGGGCCACGCCAGCCACGCGATAGCCCTCAACGCGCTCACCTGTGTGTCGTGGCTGCACGGCTGCTCGATCTTTCGCGCGGCTTTGATCGCGCTGGCGATCAGCGCCGCCGCAAGACGGTGATCAGGATCGTAGCCGGTCAGCTTCTTCAGCGTGACCTCCTGACGCCGACGAACAGCAAGCGGATTGACGCCGTAGCCCAAGAACGCCAGCGGTACCGAGTACAGCGTCTTTCCACGTTATCGTCGGCTGGAAGACGGTGAACTCCTTATCTCAAGCCTCGCCCTAAAGATAGGTTGGCTAAGGGCGCGGCGCGAACCGGCAAAGCTTTTGAGGAGATATTCAAGAGCTGGAGCACAGAAAGACCCACCTTTCAAGAGGCATACAAACGCGAACGCCTCGGATACGCTGTCCTTATCCGGAGTCTTTATCAGCAGCGCGCTTCTCTGTTGAAGGCAATTGCTGAGGGAAAGGCTTCCTTGTTCTCGGAAGAACTGGTGAACCCACGCATCGAAGTTCTCATGGTGGAAAGCCTGGCCGCCGTAGCCGTAAGTCACGGAATGGATCTCGACAAGGCAAAAGTCTACATACTCGATGAGTTTCTCGTTTCTGAAGAGGCTTTGCGTGCTCCTGCAAACGAGATAAACGCCCTTCTCATGGCGGCTATCGCGAGGAAAGCTGCTAGTGGACAGAAACACCCTCCGAGCCGCGGTATGTGGAATGACGTCCGCTTCATCTCGGCATTCCTTCCATACTGCGATGTGATGTTCATAGACAATTACGCAGCTTCGCTCATCCACGATGAACCGCTGGCAAGTGCAATCGGGCACTGGGCACAGATATTCAGCACCAACACGAAAGAGAATTTCATATCTTACTTGGCAGAGCTCGAAGCCCGTGCAGGGGAGAACCATTCTCAACTTGTTGTGGATACCTACGGGGAGGATTGGCTCATCCCCTATCGAACAATCCTTGAGTACGAGCGACAGCGCGAAGCCGAAAAGAACGGTGCGTGAGCCTGCAAGATGGCGGGGCTCTGTTGTGTGAGTATCTGTGAGAGTTTCTCCACTACAGGACGTGATAATGGCGAAGGGCCCCCACCGCGGGATGCGGTGGGGGCCCCTGTCATCACTACAATCTGTTGAAAATCGGCCCGGCGCGCCGCGGGTTATGAGTCGGCTGCTCTGACCAACTGAGCTACGGGCCCGTTCCCTCCTCGACTATACCCGAGGAGCCGAGGCAGCGTCAACCCTGTTCGGCTTGACACCCCGGGCCGTGGCGCGAAGTTACCGGGGCTGCGCTGGACCAGCCGCCCAACCCGCGCCCGGGTAAACGGGAGAGGATGCTCGATGAAGATCTTGATCGTCGGCGCCGGCGCCGTCGGTTTCCATCTGGCAGAACATCTGTCGGAAGAGGGGCACGACATCGTGCTCATCGACCAGGATAAGGAGCGCGCTGCCAGTGCCCAGGAACAGCTGGACATCATGACGATCGTGGGCAACGGCGCCAGCCTCGCGGTCCTCGAGCAGGGCGGTGTCGCCGACATCGATCTACTGGCAGCGGTCACCAACGTCGACGAGGTGAACCTCGTCGCCTGCATGTCGGCCGGGCCGTACAACATAAGGACCAAGGTCGCCCGCGTTTCGAACCCCGACTACTTCGGCGAAACGTCCCGGCAGCGGGGCGCGCAGCGGGGCGTCGACCGGATGATCAACCCGGAGCTCGAGTGTGCCTGGGAGACCTTCCAGCTCCTGCAGTCGGAGGCGGCAAGCGAGTTGGCCTTCTTCGCCGGCGGCCGCGTGCAGCTGCTCGGCCTCACGGTGCACGAGGGTGCACCGGTCGTGGGTAAGACGTTGGCGGAGATCGCGGCGTCGGAGAAAGACCGGCGCTACCTGACGGTGGCGATCAAGCGCGGCGAGGAGACTATAGTGCCGCGCGGTGACAACCAGTTCCTGGCCGAGGACCTGGTATACATCATCGGGCAGTCGACACAGATGCTGCGGGTCCTCGAGCTGGCCGGCTACCGCGACTTCAAGCTGCGGCGCGTGATGATCGCCGGCGGCGGCCGCATGTCGGTCTACCTGGCCAAGATTCTCGAGGACCACGACATCGAGTGCACGATCATCGAAGCGGACCGGACGCGCTGTGTGGAATTGGCCGAGGAACTCAAGAAGACGCTCATCCTACACGGCGATGCGACGGACATGGAACTGCTCGAGATGGAGGGCGTCGAGGGGCTGGACGGGTTCGTCGTCTTCACCGGCAGCGATGACACGAACATGCTGAGCAGCCTGCTGGCCAAGGACCTTGGCGTCCGCAAAGTCGTGGCGTTGATCAACAAGATCGACTACATCCCGTTGGTCAGGAAGGTGGGCATCGACGCCGCAGTCTCACCGCGAATCTCGGCGGTCAACACGATTCTCAAGTACGTACGCCGCGGGATCGTCGTCTCCGTGGCCGCTCTGCGCGGGATCGAGGCGGAGGTCATCGAGTTCAGCGTCGAACCGGGGAGCCGCATCGCCGGGCGGACGCTGGCCGAGATCGGTTTCCCGAAAAGCAGCCTGGTGGGCGTGGTAATCAGGGGCGACGAGGTTATCGTGCCGACGGGGCAACTCGCTCTGGCGCACGGCGACAGGGTCACGGTGCTGGCGCTGCCGGATGCCGTTAACGCCGTCGAGAAGCTCTTCCAGTGACGCGTCTGCACACGAGCTCGACGAACGACGTCATACACATAACCGGCCCAATCATCGCCGCGGTGGGCGCGGCCATGGGTCTCTCAGGGATCGTCGCGCTGCTGTACAGGGGCTCGGATGCCGTGCCGCTCATCGCGTCGGCCGGGATCGCCATCGTAGTCGGCGGCGCGATGAACCGCATCACGTCGAGGCCCGACGACATCTCAATCCGCGAGAGCTATATCACGGTCAGCCTGGCCTGGCTGAGCGCCGCCGTCTTTGGGGCGCTCCCCTACTGGTTCGCCGGGGTCGCGTCGCCGCTCGACGCGTTCTTCGAGTCTGTCTCCGGTTTCACCACGACGGGCGCATCGATCTTCCCCAACCCCGAGTCGCTACCGCGCGGGATCCTGTTCTGGCGTGACATGAGCCAATGGCTGGGTGGGATGGGGATCATCGTGCTGGTGGTCGCCGTGCTCCCGTTCCTCGGCGTCGGCGGCATGCAGCTGTTCCGCGCCGAGGTCCCGGGCCCGACGCCCGAGCGTTTACGCCCACGGATCCGCCAGACGGCCACTGTACTGTGGCGAGTATACGTGGGCCTGACCGCGGCCCAGGCGGTCCTCTACCTGGTGGGCGGCATGAGCGTGTTCGATGCGGTGACCCACGCTTTCGGCACGATGCCGACGGGCGGGTTTTCTCCGCACACGGGGTCGATCGGATACTTCACGTCACCGTACATCCAATACGTGACGATAATCTTCATGTACTTCGCCGGCGTGAACTTCGCGCTGCACTACCGCGCTATGCGGGGGAATCCGCGCTCGGTACTCGCCGATGAAGAGTGGCGGTTCTATTCGCTGTTGCTGCTCGGCGCGCTGACCGTCGTGCTGGCCGCCCACTTTATTGCCGGCACCTATAGCTCAATCGAGGAGACGCTTAGAGCTTCGGCTTTCCAAGTGGTCTCGATCGGCACGACGACGGGTTTCGCCACGGCGGACTATGTGACCTGGCCGGCCGTCACACAGGTGGTCTTGTTATTCCTGATGTTCGTGGGCGGGATGGCGGGCTCGACAGGCGGCGGCATGAAGACGCTGCGCCTGTGGGCGGCCTTGAAGCAGGGGATGGTGGAGCTGCGCAAGCACCTCCACCCGCGCGCGGTGATCGCGACACGGGTGGGCGGCAACGTCGTGCCGGAAGGCGTGATACTCAACATCCTGGCCTTCCTGCTCCTGTTCGTGGCTTCGTTCATCGTCGGCGCGTTTCTGCTCACTGCGCTGGGGGTGGACCTGGTCACCGCGGCGGGCGCCTCGGCGGCGGCGATCGGGAACATCGGGCCCGGCCTGGCAAATGTCGGCCCGGCTGCGGACTACGCCTGGATGCCCGGGTTGGGGAAACTGATCCTCGGCTTGCTGATGCTGCTCGGCCGGCTGGAGATCTACACGGTGCTGGTGCTGTTCCATCCCGAATTCTGGCGGAGATAGGTAGGAAGTTCGATTGGACAATCATGAAGTCGTTCGGGAATTCTCGAACGTCGATCAAGGGACCAGTGCAACAGGGGAGGTAGGGAGGTAAAGAAATACCCGGCCTCGCCGACCTCTTAACCTCCTCACCTCCCTAGATGCACTGGTCCCCGAATCGAAATTCGAGAATTCCCAGCACTATCTACGCTTCCTCCGTTCCCCCTTCCCCTCTTCCCTCTCGAGGCGCGCGAGTCGTTGTTCTAGCTCCAGGCGCGCACGGCGCAGCCGCTCTACCGTCTCGCGCTCGCGCTGCAGGCTGTCACGAAGCCGCTCGAGCTCGAGCGGGCCGCCAGGCGTCTGCTGCTCTTCGGAATCCGACCGCCCGCGGGTCGCTATGGCCGGCTCTTGGCGGGGCGGCGGGATCGCCGGCTCGAGGCGGTCGCCGTAGTTCCAAGCCGGGCTGCCGGCCAACGAGCCCAGCGTGTGGATCAGCTTTTCGAGCAGCTCCAGCAGGTCGCGGTGCATAGTGACCAGCTCGCGGTCGCGCACCAGCATAGCGGCCAGCAGCTGCTCCAGTTCCTGGGGTGCCAGGCGGCCTGGCGGCTCGGCGACCTCGACCGGGAGGGCGCGGGTCAGCTCGACCGACGTTTCACCATCTTGGGAGCGCTCGCCGCGTTCCGCCGGCGGCGGTCCACCCTGCAGCTCGCGCCGTACCGTCCCACGAGTCTCGCCGTTGGCGAAGAGGCTCGCGATGCGCAGGAACACGTTCACCGCCCCCTCCGGATGGCGACGCTTGCGTCCGCTGCCGAGGGTCGGGATGTATTCGGGGAAGAGGCTTCGGTAGTAGCGCAGTGTGGATTCGGGAACGCCCGTGCGCCTCGAGATCTCGCGTATGCTGAGCGATCCCTGCGTCCGATTCATCGAACCTCGATCTCTCCCGCGACGCCCGGCCGCAGCTCGCCGACCACGGCTGCCGCGTGACCTTCGGCCCGCAGCGCTTCAGCCAACACGTCGCAGGCGCCGGGGGCAGTGGAGATCAGCAGACCTCCCGATGTCTGTGCATCACAAAGCAGTAGCCGATCCGCTTCGGCGAGCCGATCCTCCCAGCGTGTTTTGGGCGTGATGTACTCGAGGTTGCGACGCGTTCCACCCGGAACGTGTCCCTCCTCGACAAGGCGTCGGGCATCGGTCAGGACGGGCACATCGGCCGCATGGAGTGTGGCGGCCAGGCCGCTGGCGTTGGCCAAATCGGCGAGATGGCCGAGCAGCCCGAAGCCGGTGACGTCTGTGATCGCGCCGACGTCGTGTGCACGGGCCAGCTCGAGGGCGCGCGCGTTCAATCTGAGCATCGAGTCTACCGCAGCCTCGACCGCTTGTTGTGATGCCGTCCCCGCTTTGATCGCCGTGGCGATGGTTCCCGTCCCGATCGCCTTGCTGAGTACGAGCCGGTCACCGGCTCGACCACCACTCTTCCTGTAGATACGATCGGGATGCACCGCGCCAACGACGGCCATGCCGTATTTCGGTTCCTTGTCATCGATGGTGTGACCGCCGACCACTCTTACACCCGCTTCAGCGGCCTTGTCTCTACCGCCTCGAAGGATGTCGACGAGGATAGATGGATCGAGGTCGGCCGGGAAGGCAACGATGTTGAGGGCGAAGAGCGGCCGGCCGCCCATCGCGTAGATATCGCTCATCGCGTTCGCCGCGGTGATCCCCCCGAACGTGTAGGCATCATCGACGATCGGCGTAAAGAAATCGACCGTCGACACCAGGGCGCGTTCCCCATCCCAGGCGTAGACCGCGGCATCGTCGGGAGCGTCGAGCCCGATGAGCACTTCATCGGCCACGTCGCCACCGAGAGCCTCTAGCGCGCTGGCCAGGTCCGCCGGACCCAGCTTGCAGGCTCAACCAGCGCCGTGACTATACTGAGTCAGGCGCAGGCGTTGCGAGCTCGGCGTGTTCATCGTGCGTCGAACGTACCGACCAGGCTCGGCTCCGGTCAAGCACGCTTGCCAAACCGGGTGGGGCCCAGCAGTATCAATCGAACGTTTTCACCGGGAACGGAGGGCCGTTGGACAGCGAGCCGTTCGCCGCCGCGCGGCTGGACATGGTGGAGGCGCAGATCCGGCGCCGTGGGATCTCGGATGCCCACGTGCTGGAAGCCATGGAGCGTGTCGAGCGGCACCATTTCGTTCCCAAGGATCACCGCCGGCTCGCCTACGACGACTCGGCCCTGCCGATAGGCTCCGGACAGTCGATCTCCCAACCCTACATGGTCGCCGCGATGACGGAGGCACTCGAACTGTCGCCCGGCAGCCGCGTTTTGGAAGTGGGCACGGGCAGCGGGTATCAGACGGCCGTGCTCGCCGAATTCGCGGCGGTGGTCTACACGATCGAGCGGCTCGCCGAACTCTCAGACTCGGCCCGCGATATCCTCGAATCGCTCGACTATGACAACATCGAGTACAGGGTCGGTGATGGCTCGAAGGGCTGGCCGGAGGAGGCGCCCTTCGATGGGATCATGGTCACGGCGGCAGCGGCGACGGTGCCACAGCCGCTGCTGGACCAGTTGGGCGAGGGCGCCTGCCTGGTCATCCCGGTCGGCGGCCCTCCCGACCAGGACCTATATCAAATAAGGCGCAGAGGGAACGAGTACGAGCGGAACTTCATCACGCGGTGCAGGTTTGTGCCGTTGATCGAGGAGTAGAGGTAGGAAAACCAGAGCAATTGAGTAATAGAGCATTTGAGCATTCGAAGTTGGAAGTCACTTCTCAAGTCGGATACTCAATTGTTCAAGTAGTCAATTACTCCCACAACACATCACTCGATAACCTCCACCTGCCCCTTATCTATCCAGCCTTCGCTCTCGCTGCCGCGAGATAACCTCAGCCAGTCGCCCCGCTCCTCCTGCACGCGGTAGCCGATACCGGGGGCTGGAGTCGCGAGTACTTCGCTCTGTCGTACCGGTCCGGCGCGCAAAGCCGCATCGGGCGCGGCGACGATGGCATAGCGCGCTCGGGGGTAAAACATGAGGGCAGCGAAGAGCACGGCCAAGGTAAGCGCCGCGCCGCCGGCGAAGGTCAGGGACGCCTTGCGCCAGCGCTGTCTGGCGATGAGTGCAGCGTAACCGCCGAGCCAGAAGAGCATGAAGAGAATCGCCAGCTCGTCCCCAGATAGCGGGACCGGTGGAAGCGCGCTACCCACCACGGGGTCTTCCTCCACGACCAAGCGCAGGTTGAACCGCGCGTCGCCGTCGCGCGGCCGGATGCGCAGGGCGCGGACCCAGAAAGCGACAGCCCTCCCGCGAGCGTCGAGCTCGTAGTAGACGTTGCCCAAGTTGTAGAGCAGGTTCGGGTCGTGGGGATTGATTTCGAGCGTGCGCTCGAACAACTCCGCGGCACGGGCGTATTCACCCCGGCCGTAGGCGCTGACACCCTCCTGGAACCAGCGCGCCACCGCCCGGTCCAACTCGGCCGATTGAGCCGCCGCTTGCCCGGGCAGGAACAGTAGGAGCCCCAGCAGCAGCGCCGGGCCATTCGCGGGTGACACGCGCAACCGGCTCTCCGACACAGCCTCCCTGTCCACCAGGGCGAGCAGCCGCTCGGCCCTCGACAACGTCTCGCTTGCCAGGTTTGCGCCGGGTGGGTCGGGAGCATAGCGAAGCCGCCCGCACTCTTCGAGGGTGGCGATGACTTCCAGAGCGACCGGCGGAGGTACGCCGGCGTCTTCCAGCGCGTGTTGGACCTGAACGACGCCCTGGGTCGGCAAGTCGGGCAGATGGAGACGCCACCCCAGCCAGGCGAGGGCGGCCGCGCGCAGCGCTCCGAAGAAGGCGGAGTCGCCGGATTCCGCCAGAGGCCTCAACTCGCGGAGCATCCGGCTGCGGCGCTGTGGACGTCTACGAGTGAGGGTGGGAACGCGGCTCCTGTAACTACCCAGTGCGACGAAGCCCGCCAAGATCAGGACGGGTACGGTCCCAACGATCCAGAAGAACGGCGAGCGGTGCAGGTTCAGCGGCTGACGACCGGGCTGGGCCTTAACGAACCGTACGGCCGTCCCCCCAGGGGCGCCTGCGCCCAGAGCCGCGGAAGGGGCGGATTCCACGACCAGGGTCACAGGGTCGGTTCGGGCAACCGTGTAGGTCGCCTCGAGGGGGTCGAAGTATGGCAGTCGCAGGGCCGGGACGACGAACTGGCCTGCCTGTTCGGGAACCAGGACCCAGGAGAACCGCTTATGGCCGGCAAACTCGGCGCCGCGCAACTGGACCTCGGCATCTTCACCGCCCTCATAGACCCTGATGCCCGAAACGTCGGGCAGCTCGGGCCGGGCGATCGAGCTCAGGTTGCCGGTGCCACGAACCTCGAGTACGAGATTGACGGCCTCACCAGCACGCAGGTCAGATCGATCGAACCAAATGTCGGTCTCGAAACGCCCTACGGCGCCAGCGAAATCGGCCGGCACATCAGCAAGCGGCAGCGGGCGCACTACTATCGTCGCCGGTGCGCTCTCGACCTGAAAGGTCTCCGGCGCGTAGATCAGCCCGCGCCTCACCTCGTAGATGACCGCGGCGGGCGGTACACGGATCGTGCCGGGGCCTAACGGGAAAAGCGCACGACGGTAGATCTGCACGAAGTACTCGCGGCGATTGACCACGCGCCGTTCCGGGCGGTCCGAGCCTGGCAGATCGGCCGTCCAGAAGCCCTGGACCTCGGGGGGTCGGTACTCCGGCTGGCGCTGTAGCCGATTACGCACCAGAGGATCGAAGAAGGCACCCACGGTGAGTGTCACTTGCTGACCCACGTAGGCGGTCTCCGGCTCGACCCACAGCCGGACGGCGACTTCCTCTTCGGGTCTCGGCCTGAGCTGGCCGGGAAGCTCGAGCGTCGTCTCCTCGCTCTCGACCAACAGCCTGAGCGCCTCGGTCTCGAAGAGCTCATTTCCCACTGCAATGCGGACCGGTGGGATCGTGAACTCGCCCGCCTGTAACGCCCGCAGCGTGTACTCGCGAGAGAACTCGCGCACCGCTCCGCCCACCGTTGCGGAGTAGCGAAAGGTCGAGCGGTCGGTGCTCGACATGACCTCGAAGCCGTCCAAGCGCGGGTCCTCGATCTCGGGACTGCGCAGCCCAGGTGCACGTAACGCCACGCTCAGCACAACCGTCTCCCCCACCTTCGCAGTCGAGCGGTTGAGGGAGGCGGTTACCTGGACGACATCCTCCTGCTGTGTCATCAACGGCAGCAGCAGGACAAACAGCAGCCGACTCATCACCATTCCGGACCCGATGCCCGTGTCCGCTGACGTCTCAATTTCTCGCGCTGTAAGCTGCGCTCTCGTTCCTCGACGGCTCGTAGTATCTGTTCCGCAAGCTCCAACGGGAAGGGTGGCTCTGCAAGATCTTCGGCCGCGCCACTCGGTCGTTCGGTCTCCCCGGGCTGCGGGAGCGGCGCCACGCCCTCGCCTTCACGCGGCAGCTGCTGGTCGCCGGCGCCCGGCGGCCGCGGTGGTGCCTCACCCTGCTCCCCGGAGCCGGCCAGTGGCTGACTAGTCTGCTCCAACTCCTGCAGCCGGCGCATCGCCAGCTCGATGTTCCACCTGGCGTCCTCGTTGTGCGGGTCGAGCAGCAACGATCTCCGATATGCGGCGACGGCGGCCCGCAAGTTCTCGGCGCTGGTCGCTCCACTCTGCGTCAGGACGACCCCAAGGTTGTAGAAGGAGTGGGCGCGCAGCTCAGGTGCCTGGGCGCGCAGCGCACTCTCCAGCAAGCGCTGCGCGTCCTCAGCCTCGCCAACCTGGAAGAGCGCGGTGCCCAGGTTGTACTCGAGCCGCGGGGTCGTGGCGCCCCGGATCAAGGCGGCCCGATAACGCTCGACGGCTTTCGAATAGTCGCCATCTCGATAGGCGCGATTGCCACCGGGCTCCTGGCCCCAGAACCGGAAGCCCATGAGGATGGCAGTCAGCACGGCTAGCAGCGCTAAGCCTCTGTGCGCCGTACGATTCATCGCTGCCGCCTCCACGCCCAAGCCCAATCCATCATCAAGAACAGTAAGGCCCCCGCGACGAACCACTGGAACCTGGGCGTCCAGCGAACGCCGCGCATCACTGTGCCCCGACCTTCACGCAGCTCGGACAGTGCAGCGAGGACCCGGCTGACTCCGCCTTCATCGACTCGGGCCCAGAACCCACCGGTAGTCCGGGCCGCGCCAGCCAGCGGCTGGGAACTCATGCGGCTCAGCACGATCTCACCATTCGGGTCGAGTTTGAAGCCGGGGATCCGCTCGCCCATCCGGTCGTAGCGCGGGATCGGCTCGGCCTGGTCGCTCCCGACACCCAGTGCGTAGACGCGGATCTGTTCAGCCGCCGCCAGCCGGGCAGCGTTCAACACGTCGCGCTCTTCGTCGTGCGACTCGCCGTCGCTGAGTATCACGATGGCCCGATCGCCGCCCTCCGAGCCATCGGCCTGCAGTAACGACACCGCCTGGCTTATCGCCTGGGCCGGAGACGAGCCCGGTGTTCCTGCCAGAGTCGGATCGATCGCATCGAGGTAAAGATGGAGGGCTCCGTGGTCGATCGTCAGCGGTGACAGGAGGTAGGCAGAACCCGCAAAAGCGACCAGCCCGATCCTGTGCCCCGCCAGCTCGGTCACCAGCCGTCGCGCCTCCAGGCGCTCCCGCTCGAGCCTGTTCGGACGCGTGTCTTCGGCCCACATCGACTCGGAGATGTCTAAGGCGAGGACGACGCCTAAGGCGCGCGTCTGCTCCTCAACCTCCTGCGCGCCCCACTGCGGGCCGGCCAGAGCCAAACCCATCAGCGCCAGCGCTGCGGCGATCAGCGCAGCGCGTCGGTAGGGTGATCCGGTCAGGTCGATCTGCGTCAGACGCTCGAGCATGCCGGAGCTGCCCAGTGCATCGAGGGCTCCACGACGCCGCCGGTGCCACAGGTAGACAAGGGCCACCCCGGCGCAGGCGGCCAGCAAGCCGATCCAGACCCAGGCCGCATACTCCAGCCTCATCGGCTATCTCCCCTAAGAGGTTCGGCGCACGTCATACGAAGAGCGGGTGCCGTCTCACCCGGAACCCCCATTCGGCGATCACGAAGACGACGGCCAACAAGATGAACGGACGAAAGTGCTCACTGAACTCTATGTACCGGCGAATGTATACCGGTGTCTTCTCCAGCTCATCGATCTGCCTGTATATCTCCTCCAGGGCCCTGGCGTTCGTTGCACGGAAGTATTGGCCGCCGGTAATCGCAGCAATTTGGCGCAGCAGATCCTCGTCGAGGTGCACTCGCATGTTAGCGTACTCGGTTCCCAACGGTCCCGGCCCGATCGGGACCGGCGCCACTCCCTCACTGCCAACGCCGACCGTGTACGTCCGGATACCATAGGCCGCCGCAGCCCGCGCGGCGGTAACCGGATCGACCTCGCCGCGATTGTTTTCGCCGTCGGTCAGAAGAATCACGACCTTGGAACTGCCCGGCGTACGTCGCAAGCGGTTCGCGGCGGTGGCCAGAGCGGTGCCGATGGCCGTTCCGTCCTCCAGCAGGTCAACACGCAGGTCCTGTATCGCGCGTTCGAGGATCTGGTAGTCGATGGTCACCGGCACCTGAGTCAACGCCTCACCGGCGAAGACGACCAGCGCGATACGATCGTACTCACGGTTCCTGACGAACTCGAGCACCGTACGCTTCGCCACCTCCAACCGATCCAAGGGCTGCATATCGAGGGCCAACATCGAGCTGGAGATGTCCATCACCAAGGCAATGGCGATCCCTTCCGCCTCGACCTCCTCGGTGGTCACTCCGGTCTGCGGGCGCGCCAGGGCGACAATGAGGGAAAGCACCGCCAACCCGCGGAGCAGCGGCGGCACGAGCGCCGCCCAGCGGCCCATCCCGCGCCCGGCGCGCGCCGCGACTTCCCCACGCGAGTAACGGAATCCGCCTCGTTCCCGTCGCCAGAGCCACCAGATCGGGAAGACTATCAACAGGGCGAACGCCCACGGAGTCTCGAAGGTCACGGCTCTTCCGACTCCTGCGCCTCGGCTTCCGCGGTAGCTGTCTCTTCCGAGAACATCTTGTCTAGATCCGTCAGCGCCTCGAACTCAAGCTCCAGCGCTTCTTCGCCGCTCTCGGCCTCGGGCTCCAGCGGCTCCAGCTCCGGTACGACCCGCTCGAAGCTGGTGAGCCAGTGCCTGGCCGCGTCGAGCGCTCGGCCTGCCTGGGCCCGCGTCGGTCGCTGACGCGCGAACTTCACCATGTCAGCACGATCGAGCAGCCCGCCCAGCGAGCGAACCTGGGTCTCCGGCACGCCGTCCATCCCGACCAGCGCCATCAGCTCCGCGGTCGTCAGGTCCAGGCTCCAGGCTCGATCGGTACCCGCCAGAAACTCCCTGAGGATGTGTGAGAGGGTTGAAAAGAAACCCTTGAGCTCACCCGCCTCGATCATCCCGCTCGCCTCCAGCCGCTCCAGCGCTTCCAGAGCTACGGCCCGGGCGGACCGGGGCGGCGGGACCGGAACGGGCTGCACCTCACCGCGCCGTCTCGCGTAGAGGAACGTCGCCAGGGCGAACGCCAGCGCCAGCCCCAGCGCCGCCAGCTTCTCCCCCGTGCTCCAGTTCGGGCCCAGAACATCCGCCGGCGGCTTCCAGGCGAGCGTGTCCACATCGGCATCGGCGGGCAGCGCCGACACCACATGCAGGGCGACGCCGGGCAGCGGGATACGTAGCTCGGCCGCGTCGGTCACCACGCGGACGTCCGCCTGTGGCAGCGTCAGGTCCCCGAACTCCCAAGCCGCCAGCTCGTAGCGGGCCGAGCGCTCGTCGTGATCGACGGCCACTGAAGGCGGCCCGAGTGCCGTGATCGCTCCGCTGTCAGCCAGCAGAGGGAAGGCTACTTCGGCAGCGCCCCCAAGTCCGCTGACCGTAACCGTGAGCGTGAGCGGTTCGCCGATGCGGACTGAGTCGTGCGACACGGCCGCCTGCACCCGGATCGCCGTACCCGGATCTCCGGCGCTCACCTGCGCAATCACCGCGATGACGACGAACAGAAGACTCATCGTGCCAGTTTGCGCTCGCGCGCCCGGAAGAAAGCGATAAGCGGAGGCACGTACGATCGATCGGTCTGAATCTCGATTTGATCGATGGATAGGCGCCTCAGCAGCCGACTCAAACGCGTTTCCTCCTCGGTGGCCAGGTACTCGAATTGTTCCCTCACGAAGCGGTTCCCCGAATCGAGCACGATGTGCTCGTCGGTCTCGGCGTCGAAGAGTTCCAGGAACCCCACGTCGGGCAATGCTCGCTCGCGCGGATCCGACACTGTCACGGCGACCACGTCGTGCCTCCGACTAACGACCTTCAATGGCTTCTCGAAGCCGGTATCCAGGAAATCGGAGATGAGAAAAACGATCGCCCGATGTCGCAGGACCCGGCCAACGTAGTCGAGCGCGATCGATAAGCTGGTCCCACGCCCCGACGGCTTGAATGCCAGTAAGTCGCGGATCAAGCGAAGCGCATGCCGCCGCCCTTTCTTGGGCGGCACGAATTGCTCGATCCGGTCGGAGAAGAGCAGCAAGCCAACCCGGTCGTTGTTCTTGATCGCCGCCATAGCGATCACCGCCGCGATCTCGGCCGCCACCTCGGCCTTGAACCGGCCCCGCGTCCCGAATTGCGCCGAACCCGACAGATCGACGGCGAAGAGCACCGTCAGCTCGCGTTCTTCCGTGTACTTCTTGACGAACGGGTGCCCCATGCGGGCCGAGACGTTCCAATCGATCGTGCGGAAGTCGTCGCCCGGCGCATACTCGCGAACCTCGGCGAACTCCATCCCCTGGCCCTTGAAGACAGATTGATACTCCCCGCTGAACAGCGTGTTGACCAGTCCACGCGTCCGCAGTTCGATCAGCTTGACCTGACGCAGGATCTCTCTAGGTACGGCCTTCGTGGTCACAACATCATCTCTTCTCAGTATCCATCAGCCAACATCCGGGCAACGAGTTTCAAGGACTACTCGAGCATCAAGTATCAAGGTCCGACTTCCGAGCTCCAAGGATGACCACTCGGCTGCATCGTTGCCCCGATGGATCTTGGGACTTGATACTCGCCAGCTGAATACACCTTGAACATCTGGTCACTGGTTATCGGATATTGGATATTGACTTCAAAAAGATCAGGGCACCTCAACGGCTTCCAGAATCCGCCGCACGATCTCGTCTGAGGTGACCTCCTCGGCTTCAGCCTCGTACGTCGTGATGATGCGATGCCGGAACACGTCGGGGGCCACCGCCTTCACGTCATCGGGTATTACGTAGCCGCGGCCGCGCAGGTAGGCGTGCGCGCGACCGGTCTGGGCAAGGTAGATCGAGGCGCGCGGCGAGGCGCCGTACTCGATGAGCGGGACGAGCTCGGGCAGTTTGTATTCCGCGGGCTGCCGGCTGGCGTGGACCAGGTCCACGATGTAGTCGCCGATCTTGTCGTCCATGTAAAGCCGGGCGATATCGCTGCGCGCCTGCAGAATGGTGGCCGGATCGGTGATCGCGTCGATGGGGATCTCTTCGCCGCTGGCGAAGCGGCGCATGATTTCCTTCTCCTCTTCGCGCGACGGGTAGCCGATCTTCACCTTGAGCATGAAGCGGTCGACCTGTGCCTCCGGCAGAGGGTAGGTGCCCTCCTGCTCGATCGGGTTCTGGGTGGCCATGACGAGGAAAGGTTCATCGAGCGCGAAGGTCTGGCCGCCAAACGTGACCTGTTTCTCCTGCATCGCCTCGAGCAACGCCGACTGAACTTTGGCGGGCGCCCGATTGACCTCGTCCGCCAGTATGAGGTTGGCGAAGATGGGGCCGTGCCGCGGCTCGAAATTGCCCGACTTCTGGTTGTAGATCATCGTCCCGATCACGTCGGCCGGCAGCAGGTCGGGAGTGAACTGGATCCGCTGGAAGCTGGTGGCGATGGTCTCGGCGACAGTGCGGATGGCCATCGTCTTGGCGAGTCCCGGCACGCCCTCGAGCAGGACGTGGCCGCCGGTGAGCAGACCGATCAGGACACGCTCCACCATGTATTCCTGGCCGACGATGCGCCTGGAGACCTGACCCAGTATGGCGTCGGCCAGCTCCCGGCCCGCCGTGCTGACGACGGAGTCGGAGGCGTTCTCCTCGGCGGCGCCCTTCTTACCCTTCTTCTCTTTCAGCTCGACTTCGTCCGTCATCACCGACTCGTGCGTTTGCTTGTTTCTGTCTCGCGGCTCAGCGCTTCGCGCGCTCGCCGCCATCCTCACGCTTGAAGATCCAGGCGACCACTGCGCCCGGGCGGATATTCTTGCTGCGGCTGGCCTGGTCGACGTCGGCGATCGAGCCCTGGTCGGGGCTGGGAGCCTCCGCCACATCTTTGACGAAGTTCCGGATCCGATCGCGCCAGAGCCGCCAGTTCGAAGGCCGTAGGTCCACCCAACCGCGGGCGATCAGCTTCTCATCGACCGCCGCCCCTTTCTCCGGTCTCACCTTGAGTTCCGGCCCGCGGAAGACCTTGTCGCCGTCGGGGTCGATGATCGGCAGGCCGATCGACACTATGCTCACACGCAGTTCGCCGTTCGCTGCCAGTAGGCCTGCGGCGTCCTTCGCCGTCTGCTCGGGGTCGAGCTCCGCTGCCGCCTCCAAGGTCTCGTACAGCACCTCCAGAATGTGGGCCTCGAACAACAACTTGCTGAGCCGTGGTGGCCCTAGCATCTCGAAGGCGACGCTGCGGGTGCCCGCCTGCTGCTCGAGCTCTTCGATGCGCCTCAGTGCCAGCTCGCGCAGGACGCCGCCGCGGTACGTGGGGCCCATGGACGCGCTGTCGAGGGCGGAGACGATGTCCAGACCCGTAGGCTTACCGCGGATCTCGCGCAATACTGCCTGTGCGATCTCTTCGGTCGTCACCAGCTCCATCAGACCGAGTGACGATATCGCCTCGAACTCGTCGCGGCTGAACAGGCCGTTTTCGCCCATATCGATATGGACCGCTTCCAGCTGGCCATCCAGCTTCTTCCATGCCCCTTTCTCGTCGTCCAGCGCCTCGGCGAAGGGGACCGGCTCCGTCGTGTCGAAGCGTTCGAGCGCCTTGCCGCGCCAGCTGAGCGGGCCGTCGCCTATGCTCTTCCAGGCGATCGCCGCCGTCGGCTTGATCTCCTTGACGGCCGGCGTGCCAGGCGTACGTGCGGTCAGGAACAGCAGCAGCGAGTGCGCTCCTGCAACGCTCGATTTGGCCAGCAGCATATTGGACGGCCGTTGCTCGGAGTGAGTGAACGGGATGTTGAGGCCCATACCGCCGGTGCCCGAGGTTCCGACTTTCAGGTAGAACTGAGTGCCGGCATCGCGCAGAGCTTCGAGCAAGATATGCACGTGGCGGATGAGTTGCGGCATGTAGATGATCGCGAGGTGCCGCTCGACTACATCGTTAATGTTCTCGCAATCACTCTTGAGTTGGGCTCGGACCTGCTTCACGCTGCTGAACACGTCCTGGTAGGCGATCGCCGTCGCCGTGTTCACGCAGTCCACGACGATGTCGGGCTTCTCTCTGATCAAGAGCTGGTAGAGGTAAGAGCGCTCGAGTCGCTCACGACCGAGCGGTCCGTAGATGTCGTCGAGAAGGACGCGGCGCTTCTCCGGCGACTCCACCAGCTCGCGCCGCGGCTGGTCCTTGAACTCGGTGGCGACCATCAGATCGCCCCAGTTGCGTGCGATCTCGGTGTTACCAGCCGCCAACTCCTTCAGTTCGGTGAAGCCCTCCTCGGTCTCGTTCTCGGTGAGGGCGGTGATGGTCAGTCGCGCGGGTTGGTGCCGTAGCATTCTGCGGGCGATCGCCATGCCGACTAGCCCGGACCCGCCCAATATCAAGACCCGCGTATCACGTATCTCCATCCGATTCCCTCAATCCAACGACCGCCCGCAGAGCGTGTACCTCTTCGGCGGTCAAATCCCTCCATTTCCCCGGACGCAGGCCTGCAAGTTCGACGGGGCCAAACGACAGTCGTACGAGTCTTCTAACCGGAAGGTCAAGTGCCTCCATCATACGACGGACCTCACGCTTGCGCCCCTCGCGCAGAGTAAGTTGGATCTCCGAGGCCGGAATCCGTCCCTTACCCTTCACCGCCGCGACCCGAACATTCTCCGCTCGTGCGACACCGTCCTCAAGGGTGACGCCGTACTCGAGCCGCCGCGCCACTGGGCCACCCGCCTTACCCTCGACCTCCACAAGGTAGCGGCGCGGGACTCTGTAACTCGGGTGTAAGAGCCTGTGCGCGGCTTCCCCATCGTTGGTGAATAGCAACAGGCCCTCCGTCTGCCAATCGAGCCGACCTACGTGGAAGAGGATTTCACCGCCGGTCGGCAGCAGCGAGTATACCGTCGGTCGCCCGCGGTCATCCTTCCGTGTCGTCAAGAATCCGGCCGGCTTGAAGACCGCCAGCCAGCGCGGCGAGCCCGGCTCGACGGGCTCGCCGTCCACGCAGACAATCTGCCGGCCGGGAACGACTCGGGTGCCGAGCTCGGTCACGACCCGGCCGTCGACGCTCACGCGGCCCTGCGTGATGAGGCGCTCGCCTTCGCGCCGCGAGGCGACCCCGGCCCGCGACAGGTACTTCTGTAGCCGGACCGCCTCGCCGTTTGGAGTTTCCACGGTCATTCTTCCGTCCGGAGCGCGATCTCGAGGTTCTCCGGCTTCGGCAGATCGTCGAGCGCTCTCAGCCCGAAGTGATCGAGGAACCGGTTCGTCGTGCCGTACAGCAACGGCCGCCCCAACCCTTCGGCGCGATCGACGACCTCGATGAGCCCTCGCTCATGCAGGTTTCTCAGCACGCCAGCCACACTCACACCTCGCACTTCCTCGACCTCCAGGCGGCTGACCGGCTGCCGGTAGGCGACGATCGCCAGAGTCTCGAGCGCCGCTCGGGAGAGCTTGTTGGTCCGCGTGACGGAGTCGAACCGCTCCAAGTAAGGCGCATACTCCGGCCGGGTGAGGATCTGGTATCCGTCGCCCAGCGGGTATATTTGGACCGACCGATCCTCGGCTTCGTATTCGTGGCAGAGCTCGCTGATCGCCTGTTGCACGTCTTTGGCGCTGAGGTCACCGCTGGCGCGGGCGATCTCGGCCGCCGTCAGCGGCGCCTCACTGGCGAACAGTACCGCCTCAACTATCCTCGTCGTCTTCACTCGGGTATACCCACAGGGTTGAGAAGGGACGATCCTGGCGCAGCACGACGCGCCCGCGCTTGGCGAGCTCGAGGCAGGCGAGGAACGACATCACGGCATGGACACGAGTCTTCCAGCGTCCGATGAACTTGTCGAACTGGACCCGCGCCTTCCGCTTCAAGGCCTTGAACCAAAGCTCGATCTTCTCGTCGACGGTCACCGGGAGCACCGGCGCCCGGTGCGGACGTTTCTCGAGCGGCGCTGGCAGCGAGAGCGCGATCTCGAGGAACTCTTCGATAGTCAACTCCAGCGGCAGCTCGGACGACTTCGTCAGGGTGCGCGGCTCCACGTATCCCTTGCCTCGGTGCAACGCCCGGTCGGCCTCGGCGTCGGCGAGCGAGTAGGCAACCTCGCGGAAGACCTCGTACTCGATCAGCCGGCGCACCAGTTCGGAGCGCGGGTCCGCATCATCGAGCAGGTCGCCACGCCGCGGCAGCAGCATCTGAGCTTTGATCCGCACCAGGGTGGCCGCCATCTCCAGGAACTCGCCGGCGCGCTCCAGCGTCAGGCGCTCTTCCACGTTCTCGATCGCCGCTATGAACTGGCCCGTGATATCGGCGATGGGAATGTCGAAGATGTCTACGTCCTGGGAGCGGATGAGGTGGAGCAGGAGGTCGAGCGGCCCCTGGAACCGCTCGAGATCGACCAGGAAGCGGTCGTTCTCCTCTACGGCCTGCGCTGTCACCGGTGTCGGAAGCCTCATCCCCGCCCTCTCCGATTCAGCTTCCCGGCGCTCGGGCAACCCGCCCGTGCCGGGTCCGTCAGGTGCACCGGCGTTTGGCTGGAAGACCGGAAAGACAGTGTTGCCAAACTCAGTAACGTCACCGTGAAATGAAGTTAAAAGCGCCGAAAACGCCTGTCAAAGCTGGGCTTTCAGCTTGACACCCGGGGCCGGCCCGGCTATCATTTTGCGCTTTCGTTTTCTGGTCAGACTGCGACATTGGGAGAGTACGTGCCGAACACGAAGTCAGCAATCAAGCGTCTGCGCCAGAGCGAGCGCCGGCGCGCGCGAAACAAGGCGGCCCGCAGCCAGCTCAAGACCGCCGTGAAGAAGGTACGCGCGGCATCGGAGCCCGAGCAGGCGGCGGGCTTCTACCGCGAGGCGGCCAAGCTGCTGGACCGGGCCGCCAACCGGGGCCTGATCCACAAGAACCAGGCGGATCGTTCGAAGGGTCGGCTCGCCGCGCACGTGAAGAGAGTTGGGGGAACGCCGTAGGCGTTGCCTTGATACAGCGAGAGGCGGGAGGAGTCACCGGGGTAGTGGTTCTCCCGCCCTTTTCTTGCCCAACAGTCAATGTTTTTGGGAATTCTCGAATCGTGATTCGGGGAGCAGAGGAACGGGGGAGGTAGGGAGGTAAAGAAGTATTTCAGCTTCCCCACCTCCCGTGTTGCAGGGGTCCCCGAATCGACATTCGAGAATTCCCGCTACAACATCACTCCGCGGGCAGCTCTTCTCCACACTCCGTGCAGTACCACTCCGCCGGATCGTTGGCCGCCGAACAGTGGGGACAGATGATCGTCTGTGGCGTCCCGCTTCCGTGCTGCTCGAGAAAGGAGAAGGAATCGCTGTCGGCCTCGCCGCCGCCTTCGCCGCCACCCCCGCCCAGAGATAGAGACTCGAGGAACGCCAGTTCGTCACCGACACCAGGCTCGGCCGGCGCCAGCTCTGACGGCGGCTCCGTCGCGGCCGGCTCCATAGGCGCCATAGGCTCGGAGGAAGTCGCCGACTCCGGCGGAATACCAAACTCCTCCGGTGCCCTGTCCTCGAGCACCAGTTCCTCGAGCGAGAGGAACCCCTCGTCATCGTCTGCCGGCTCCGGCGCCGGAGGTGGCGCTGCGGCGGGCGGTGGCGCGGCCCGCTGCGGCGGCGGTGCCGGCTGGACCGGCGCCGGTGCGGGCTCGGCGGGAGGAGGCGGCGGCGGCCCGGGTCGCTCCGCTCTCTGGACCAGCGCCAGAATCTCACCGAGGCGGCCTATCTCGCCTTGGGCCCTCTTGAGCTGGCTATCCATCTGCTGCAAGGAAGCGACGAGGCGGTCCTCGAGTTGCGACCACTCATTCTCGTCCCGGAACTCGCCGACGCTGCGGCGCAGGCGTGCCTCTTCGAGCTCTTCCGCACCGGCGGCGCGCTCGGCCTCGATCCGAGCGACGGTCTGCTCCACCGAGCGCAGCTTGTCCTGCACAGCCTCGCTGTGCTCACGCAGCTTGGAGGTGACTTCGTCCAGCCGCTTCTGGTAGTCGCCGCGCACACGGTCGTAGGCCCGCTCAGGCGCCTTGCCCTTCTCAGCCTCCAGGCGACTCAGCCAGTGCTGATACTTTTCGCGGTCCTTGAGAAGCTGGTCTACCTCTCGAGATACATCATCAGGCATCTTGCTCACCTCAGCCGCCCGTGAGGCCTAGCGGTCGCCCCTACCATCATGGACCGTTCGGCCGCTCACAAGCGTCATCACCACCCGACCCACGAGCTCCTGCCCGGCGAACGGGGTGTTGCGGCTCAGGCTGTAGAACTCCTCTGGCTGGCATGTCCAGCGACTCTCGGGGTCGAATACCACTACATCGGCCACTGATCGCTCCGCCAGGCTACCGGCGGGCAAGCCGGCGATCTTAGCGGGCCGACACGAGAGTCGGTCGATCAACTCCGGCAGGTCCAGGTGCCCACCGACCACTAGCTCCCGGACACAAACGCCGAGCGCAGTCTCGAGCCCGACGATTCCAAACGGGGCGTAGTCGAACTCGCGATCCTTGTCTTCATAGTGGTGGGGCGCGTGATCGGTGGCAATGGAGTCGATCACGCCCTCCACCAGCGCGTCCCGCACCGCCGCCACGTCGGCCGCCGACCTCAGCGGCGGGTTCATTTTAGCCTCGGTGCGGTAGCCACGAACCGCCTCATCTGTGAGCGACAAGTGGTGCGGGGTGGCCTCGGCGGTAACATTGACGCCCCGCGCCTTGGCGGCCCGGACGATCTCCACCGCGCCACGCGTGGAGACATGTAGGATATGCAATTGGCCACCTGTAAGTTCCGCTACGATGCAGTCGCGGGCGACGGCGGCGTCCTCAGCGGCATTGGGGATTCCACGCAGCCCCAGCGACGTCGACACAGCGCCTTCGTTCATCACTCCACCCGCGCTGAGCCCGAGGTCCTCGCTGTGCGAGAAATAGGGGATGTCAAAGGCGCTGGCATACTCCATCGCCCGGCTGAGGAGTCCCGAGTCCGCCACCGGTCGGCCGTCGTCGCTGATCGCGACGGCGCCGGCGGCCACCAGCTCGCCGATCTCGGTCATCTCCTCGCCCTTCAGCCCAATTGAGACTGCACCTACGGGGTAGACGTGAGCGAAGCCCGCATGCTCGCCCGCTGCACGAACGAACCCGACCGCCGCCGGATCGTCGATGGGCGGCCGCGTGTTGGGCATGGCGCAGATCGAGGTGAAGCCGCCGGCGGCCGCCGCGCGGGCGCCCGAGGCGATCGTCTCTTTGTGCTCCTCGCCCGGCTCACGGAGGTGAACGTGGAGATCGACGAGTCCGGGGGCGACGACCAGCCCTGACACGTCGATCGCCTCACAACCCTCCGGCGCCTCCAGCCCTTTCCCGAGCCCGGCGACACACCCGTCGGCCAATAACAGGTCGAGTACCTCGTCGAGCTTCTCGGATGGGTCGATGACACGGCCGCCCCGCAGCAGGACCGGCCGGCTCACGATCGGTTCTCCATCTTCGCTGCCTCGGCCCGCTCCGGCGAGCCGCCGGCGAGCAGGTAGAGGACCGCCATCCGGACGGCGACACCGTTGGTCACCTGCCTGAGGATCACCGAATGCGGCCCGTCGGCGACGTGCGAATCGATCTCCACACCCCGGTTCATCGGGCCCGGGTGCAGGATCAGTATGTCGCGGGGTGCTTTCTCGAGTCGCGCGACCGAGATGCCGAAGAAACGATTGTACTCGCGCAGCGACGGGATATAGCCAGCCTCCATCCGCTCGAGCTGCAGGCGTAGCACGTTGAGGACCTCCGCCCACTCGATAGCTTCCTCTACCCGCTTGAATACCTGCACGCCGAGTTGCTCGATGCCGTGCGGTATCAGGGTCGGTGGCCCGCAGACCGCGACGTCCGCGCCCAGCTTGGTTAGCCCGTAAATGTTGGAGCGGGCAACTCGCGAGTGCAGTATGTCGCCAACGATGCAGACGCGACGGCCCTCGATCCCACCCATGTGGTCACGGATCGTCAACATATCGAGCAGGCCCTGCGTCGGGTGCTCGTGCTGCCCGTCGCCGGCATTGATCACGTTCGACGGAATCCTGTCGGCGAGGAAGCGGGCGGCGCCCGACGAGCCGTGGCGGATCACGACCATATCGATCCGCATCGCTTCCAGGTTGCGCGCCGTGTCGACCAGGCTCTCACCCTTTACAATCGAGGAGCCCGAACCCGAGATGTTGACCGTATCAGCGGACAGCCGTTTCTCGGCGAACTCGAACGAGACTCGTGTACGTGTGGATGGCTCGTAGAACAGGTTGACGATCGTCTTGCCGCGCAGTACCGGGACCTTCTTGATGGGCCGCTCGCTGATCTCTTTGAAGGGCTCCGCCACATCGAGGATGGTAGTGATCTGATCGACGCTCAGCCCTTCGAGGCCCGTGAGGTCCTTTCCGAACTCTACCGTCTTAGTCACCCCTATTCCGTTTTCCGCAGTTCCACTGCGAGCCGGCCGTCCTCCTCCGGTACGAGCACGGCTACGTCCTCGGCCGGCGTGACCTCGAAATGGCGGCCGACGAAATCGGGCTGGATCGGCAACTCGCGGCCGCCGCGATCGACCAGCACGCAGAGATAGATGCGCGCCGGCCGCCCGAAATCGGCGAGATGATCCATCGCAGCCCGCGCCGTTCGGCCGGTATAGCACACGTCGTCAATGATGACGACCGCACGCCCCTCGATGTCGGCTGGAATATCGCTGGCGCCGATGACGGGACGGGGGCCGATAACGCTCAGGTCGTCCCGATACAGCGTGATGTCCAAGGTGCCGAGCGGGATCTTCTGCTCCTCGCTCTTCTCGATCTCCTCAGCGATGAGATCCGCCAGCTCGACGCCGCGACGGTGAATCCCCACCAGGATCAGGCCCTGGGTCCCGGCGTTCCGCTCGACGATCTCGCGGGCCATACGGGCGACGGCACGCCGCACGGCTCGCTCGTCCATGACCACTTCGTTCGGTTCGCTGTGCACGCTCTCCCCTTACACCCACGCCCTGGTTGGCCGCCGGGAGTATAGCGGCAAAACAGCCGTAGTGTCAACGTGTTAGGACGGTTGGGATTCGGGGATTCGGGGAGTCGGCGATTGCCAACCGACGTCGACCGCTTGTGAGTCGGAGTCCGTTAGGCGGTTGCTTCGATCTCTTCGCCTTCCCCCTCCTCGAGCTTGTCCATCGTGATCCCCGTCCACCCATAGAATATCGACACCAACGGGTTCAACAGGTTCATGAAGGCGTAGGGTAAGTAGGCCAGCGGATAGACGCCCAGGGTGGCCCACATGAAAGCCCCGCAGCTGTTCCATGGGATGAGTGGCGATGTCAGGGTGCCCGAGTCCTCCAGAGCACGGGAGAGGTTCTTGGGATGGAGCTGCTGCTTGTCGAACGCGTTCTTGTACATGCGGCCGGGGATGACAATCGCGATGTACTGATCCGACGCCACGGCGTTCATTCCAATGCAGCTCAGTACGGTCGTCGTGATGAGCGAGCCGGTCCCCTTCACCAACTTGAGCAGCGAGCGGGCGATGGCCTCGAGCATCCCGGTGCGCTCCATGATGCCGCCGAACGCGAGGGCGCAGATGATGAGAGCCACGGTCTCCATCATGCTCATCAGGCCACCCCTAGACAGCAGGTCGTCCACACTGGCAACGCCCGTATTGGAGACGTATCCGGAGTGGGCCGCAGCTATCGAGTCGGCCAGCGAGGCGCCCTGCGTCGCTATGGCGAAGATGCCGCCGAGCACCGTGCCGCCCAGCAAAGCGGGTAGCGGCTTGATCTTCTTCACCACCATGACGATGACGAGGACGGGCGGCAGCAGCAGCAGCGGATGGATGAAGAAGTTGGACTGCATGGTGTCGAGCATGGCGCCGATCTGCTGGGCCTCCATCTCGCCGCCGGCGTAGCGCATTCCCAGGAGCGCGTAGAGGATCAGAGCGATTATGTATCCCGGCCCGGTCGTGTAGATCATGTGGCGTATGTGAGTGAACACATCGGTCCCCGCCATGGCGGGCGCCAGATTGGTCGTGTCGGAGAGCGGAGACATCTTGTCACCGAAGTAGGCACCCGAGATGATGGCGCCGGCGGTCATCGGTAGCGGTATCGACAACGCCGCGCCAACCCCGATGAGCGCCACCCCCACCGTGCCCGCCGTCGACCAGGATGAGCCGGTGCCGAGTGAGACGATGGAGCAGATGATCAACGTGGCGACTAGGAAGATCCCGGGAGAGAGTACCTTCAACCCGTAGTAGATCATCGACGGCACGACTCCGCCGTGGATCCAGGTGCCGATCATCGTGCCGACCACCATGAGGATCAGTATGGCGCCCATCGCCAGGTTGATCCCGTGCACCATACCCGCCTGGACATCATCCCAGGGGACCCTGTTGGCCATCGCGACGCCGGCGGCCACCGCCGCGGCGAAGATCAGCGGCATGTGAGGGGGGAGCTTGTAGACGCTGATGACTAGCGCCAGGGCGCCGATCAGGAAAACCACGGGGATCAGGGCCATGCCCAGCCGGATCTCTCTCTTCCCCTCTGTTTCGCTCATCCGGGAATCATCTCCTCTGAGACTCTCTCGCGGACTTCGGCAATCTCAGAACACCCGCTGACCGCCGTTAGTGCCCGATCGCCGGTATCAGCCGCGTAAGCTAGGCGGCGGGGCCGGGAGAGGAAACCCAGGGGGATGTTGGATACTGAATCGAACTCGACCTGGCGGAAGGCAGCGAGGGCAGGTACAGTACTCGATCAGCGGTCACTTTTCCCCGAACACTGGGCTAGAGGCAGCAGGATATGAGCCTGTACGAACTTCCAGCCGGCCCGGCTGCGCCCGACATCGTGAGTGTAGTTGTCGAGATCCCCAAGGGGTCTCGGAACAAGGTGGAATACGACGCCGAGGCGGGCATCTTCCGGTTGGATCGCGTGCTCCACTCGCCGGTCCACTACCCCGGCGACTACGGGTTTATACCCGGAACACTGTCGGCGGACGGCGACCCGCTGGACGCACTGGTCTTGGTGACCGACCCGACGTTCACCGGCTGCGTCCTCTCGGCGCGCCCGATCGCGATCCTGCTGATGACCGACGAGAAGAGCCAGGACGAGAAGGTGCTGGCCGTGCCAGACAAGGACCCGCGGTTCGAAGAAGTGGGGGACATTGACGACCTGCCGGCGCACCTATTGAAAGAGGTCGAGTACTTCTTCCAGGTGTACAAGGAGCTGGAAGGCAAGAAGACAGCGGTGATGGGCTGGGAGCACGTGGGGATGGCGAAGGAGGTGATTAGGGAGGCGATTGAAGCGTTTGGACGCCCCGACTGAACATCGAACATCGGACGGCGCATGTCGAACGTCGAGCGAAACGCGTTCGAAGTTCGGTGTTCGATGTTTCGACGTTCATCGGACAGGCGTCAAGAGTCGCTTCCCCCGCACACCGAGCATCAGGTTGGTCCAGGCCAGCTCGAACATCTTGCGCCGCGTGTCTTCCGTTGCACTACCGATATGCGGGAGCAGCACGACGTTCGAGAGACGCTTCAGGCACTCTCTGATCTGGGGCTCGCCTTCGTAGACGTCCAGGCCAGCGCCCCACAGCTTGCCCGTCTCGAGCGCCTCGCAGAGCGCGTCCTCGTCCACTATACCGCCGCGCGCTGTGTTGATCAGGATCGCGCTCTCTTTCATAGCCGCCAGCTCATCGCGCCCGATCAACCACGCCGTCTCGTCGCTCAGCTGGAGGTGGATCGAGAGCACGTCGGCGACCGCCACGATCTCTTGGAGCGACTGAATGCGGCGCGCCCCGATCTCGCGCTCGAAGTCGGGCTGCGCCACCCGGTCCCAGTAGGCGACCTCCATCCCGAAGGGGATAGCGCGTCGGCCAACCGCCTGCCCGATGCGGCCCGCTCCCAGAAGCCCCAGCGTCCGGCCGCTCAATTGTGTTCCGAGGAGCAACGTCGGACCCCAGGCCCACTCGCCGCTCCGGGCCAGTCGCTCCGCCTCGACGATCCGTCGACTGACCGCGAGGATCAGCGACCAGGTGAGGTCGGCGGTCGCTTCGGTGAGGACATCCGGCGTGTTGGAGACCGCCACGCCACGGGTGCGCGTCGCCTCGAGGTCGATGTTGTCGTAGCCGACGGCGTAGTTGGCGACGACGGCGAGCTGCGGGAGGCGGTCGAGGACAGTCTCGTCGATCCGGCGCGACAGGAGCGGCAGTATTCCTTTATAGTCACCTTCGGGTACCGGCGCCGACGCCGGCAGCCACTCGATCGCCACATCGGCCGGGATATCGACGTAGCCCAGGAAGTAGCGGACCTCCTCCGCCACCAGCACGCGGATCTTCGCATCTGCCATCGGCTAGCGTTTCTCTCGGAAGAATTCGCGGAGCAACTCGCCGGACTCCTCGGCCAGCACCCCGCTCTCGACCGTCACTCGATGGTTCAGCCGCTCGTCCTGGACGAGATTCCCCAGACTGCCACACATCCCCGCCTTCGGATCGTCGGCGGCGAAGACCAGTCGCTCGATGCGCGCCAGTACTATAGCTCCCGCGCACATCGCACAGGGCTCGAGGGTGACGTAGAGGGTGCAGCCGACGAGCCGCCAGTCGCCCAGCTTCGCCGCCGCCTCGCGCAGGACGCGGATCTCGGCGTGGGCTGTCGGGTCTGCCGTCTCGCGGGTCCGGTTGTGGTCTTGCGCCACGACCTGGTCGCCGCAGACAACCACGGCACCCACAGGGACCTCGCCGCGGGCCGCGCCTAGGCGCGCCTCATCCAGGGCCATCTCCATCCACCGAGCATGATCGAGGTCCATCAAGCCCCTGGGTCTCTCCACACCGAAAGCTGGGCGCTGATTATAGGACTGGCTAGCCCTTCGGTAGGGTGCGCAACACGGCCCGGGCGATACCCAAGAAGCGAGCCGCCGACGCGCCGTTGTCCGATTCGCCGGACCCGGACGCCGGCATCATTCGACGAAGCTCGATCGAGCCGCCACTCTCGTACACCGCCACATCGGAGTTGCCGCCGTCGTCGCAAGGTTCCACGAGGACCAGATCTCCGTTGAAGACTCCCAGGTCCTCCGCGTCGCGGCTGGCGCGGACCATGAAGCAGTCAGCGGAACAGGCGAAGGAACGGTCGAGGTCGAAGCGGGCCTCCACCTCCTCGTCGGTGGCTTCGTAGGCCCCATTACGGTATAGCGGGATCGTATAGGTCTCGGGGCTCAGGTTTAGACCCAGTATCCGCAGCGCCCGCGAGCGCGAGGGCGTGCGGTCCAGGTAGCCTTTCCTCTGCAGGGATTGAAGGTGCTCTGTAACCGTCTTAGTCGAGCGGATCCCGAAGCGTGTCCCGATCTCGCGGATACTCGGCTGGTAGGTTTCGCGCTTCAGGTAGTCGACAAGGTAGTTGTAGATGCGCCGCTCGATTACAGTCAGCACGTCCGACATGGGAGCCTCCAAAGCCCGGCAGAAGGAAGACGACGTCGCTGCCATCGTGACGGGTTCGAGATCACTGTACCGACACGACTAGGGGGCGATCGTTCACCTTCAACAAATCGCTCTCAAAGGGAGAGGTTATTTTTCTATAGGTTGCTGGCGAGCTTGCCCGCCGATCTCCCGGTACGGAGATGAGAAACGTGTAGGAATCAGTTTAGGCTACTCGCGCGCACTCGTCAACCATCTCGTAAACGCATCATCGCATCCTCGAAAAGACTCGTCACGAACCCGCGGCCCCCGACGCAATTAGCAGAAAAAGATTCCGAACTCGCCGCTGCCACGGCGAGGCGGCCCCCGGCGGGTGCCGTTGTATATTGTTTGATAACAACAAGTTACAGGTAATGCCTCCCCGGGCTACGCCCTTTTGCATCCGAAGAGAATCTCCTCTTTCGCGACTTTTTCTTCCTGCGAAGCATCGCCACTCCTTCGCATCGCGCTCGACTCCATCCAAGAGCGAAGGAATGCGTTCGAAGGACCGCACGGTTTTTTTCGCGTTCTCGGTTCACGCGACCGAGCAGGATCTCGAACCACTCACTCACGTCTCGATCTCTCCTTGAGACACGATGTCCCGCTCGATCAGGAGTTGAGTGATCAAGACACCCAGGTTGGAGCACGACGCGCGGGGAAACATGCTGCAAGCGGCACGACTCGATTTGCGTGCAAAGCGAGCGATCGGTTGGCTGCATGACAGAAGACGGGAGGTTCCGAGGCATAAGAAAGCGGGGCTGAGTCTCAATCGAGACACAGCCCCGCGGTCTTGAACGATGGCGGAGAGGGTGGGATTCGAACCCACGAGGGGCAATGCCCCCAACACCTTAGCAGGGTGCCGCCTTAAGCCGCTCGGCCACCTCTCCCCTGGATCCCGGCCCTGTCTTGGGTGGCCGGTCCCGCTCGGTATTATAACCTGTCACGGCAACTTGTCACGGGCCGCCCGTCGCCGAGTGGTCGGAAGTCGGCCGGCCAGTATCGCGGTGGCCGGTGAACTCGTCCATGCTGCGGCTGATGCCGAAGAAGCCGATCAGCGCATCGAACCAGCGAACCGGCAGCACCCGCAGCGGCAGGGCCGTGTAAACGAAGCGGGGCATCAAGAGGCGGCGGCGGTTCTTGCGGATCGCCTTCACGATTCTGTCGGCCACGTACTCGGGCTCGAGGATGGGGAGCAACCAGGAGAAGCGGGTCTTCACGCCTTCGAACATCCCGGTGCTCACGTAGTACGGGCAGACGACCGTCGTCTTGATCTCGTGTCCCGCGCCGGCGAGCTCCATGCGCAACGCCTCATCGAAACCCACCGCAGCGAACTTGCTGGCGCTGTAGTCGCTGAGTTTTGGGGCTGCCACCAGGCCGCCCGCCGAGGCGACCGTCACGATATGGCCGCTCCCCCGTTCCAGCATGCCCGGCAAGAAGGCGCGGACCGTCCAGAAATGGGCGAGCGTGTTGACGTCGAAGGTCCGCCGGATCTCGGCGTCCTGCGATTCGAGGATCGGCTTACCGGTCACGATGCCGGCGTTGTTGATCAGGATGTCTACCGGGCCCCAGTCGTCGAGCACGTGCCGCGCCGTGGCATCGATGGCGTCGGCGTCGGAGACATCGCAACGGTACGTACCGACCCTGTGGCCGCGGCCCTCGATCTCGCGGCCTACATCGGCCAGCGCTGCCTCGTCGATGTCCCAGAGGATCACACAGGCGCCCCGGTCGGCGATCTTCCCGGCCAGTAGCCGCCCGATGCCTCTACCGGCGCCTGTGATCAGGACGTTCTTCTCCCGAAAGTCAGTCATCGCTCCGCGTCCTGGGCCTGGCCGATCATCTCAAGCTGGCCAGGAACTCGAGAACGAGCTCATTGAACTCGTCCGGCTTCTCCATGTTCACCATGTGGGCGACGTCGGGGATCACAATCTTCTGTGCGTCCGGCACCTGCCCCGCAATGAGATCGACGATCCCATCGATGACAGGCATGTCGATGCCCCCGACGATCGCCAGTATGGGCACATCGATCTCACCCAACCGCTCGATGGCCGGCGGCTCCAGCTGCCGGCTCAGATTCCAGTACCGCCAACGCTCGTCGCTTCCCGCCAGCATCGTCAGGACTTTCTCGCGCACGGCAGGGTCTACCTCCGATGATTCACGCTGCGGGCCGTCGCACCAGTACCTGGCGAAGATCTCGATGGCCGCCGAGAAGCCGCCGGTTTCGAAAGCAGCCGTCAGCTCTTCCATGTAGGCTCGGAGTAGCTCGTCTTCGAACATGTGGCCAGACAGGCCGGGACCAACCAGCACGAGCGCCGATACCATTTCCGGGTAGGCCAGTGCGAAATCGGTGGCGATCTGGCCGCCCATGGAGAGCCCGATGATGGTCGCGCTCCGGACTTCCAGCGCTGCCATCAGCTGGTGCAGATCCTCATGGTCGGCGAAGGTCACCGAGTCGGCACGAGAAAGACCGTGGGCCCGCACGTCGTAGCGGATCGCTCGGTACTGCCGCGCCAGGACCTCGAACTGGCCGTCCCACATGCGACGGTCCAGAAAGCCGCCGTGGATCAGGACCACCGGATCTCCCTGCCCCGCCTCCTCGTAGTAAAGCCGAGCGCCCTCGACGTCCAGATAACCGGTCCTCACGTCGATCGTTTCGGGGGCACAGCCCACGGTCAGCAGGATAGCGAACAAGCACGTGCGCTTCATGACCGTTCCTCCCAGGGTTGAGACCTCCAAGCTCGGAACCCGGACAGGGGACGGCAAGTGGTAGGGCGCAAAAAAAGCCCCCGTCCGCGTAGAACGAGGGCTTTTGACGGGCCCGGCGTCGTGCTAGGACCCGCTCACTCGTCGTCGAACCCTTCGAAATCTAGCTCGATCTCCGTCTCGAACTCCACTTCCGCACCACACGAAGCGCAGACGAAGGAGCCGGAACTCCTATTCCGCGTGCCGCACATTGGGCAGACGTCGTTGCCCCGTGTAGACAGTCGGTGGACCGCGCTGGTAAGCCGCCGCTTCGCCTCAGCCGGCGTGATCCTGCCATCGGACAGCTCGTCGCCCACCTGCTGCGCGATCTCTTCGATCTCCGCGTGCTCGGGATCGCCCTCTCTTATTTCCTTGTGAGAGACTTCCTCCACCCTCGTCTCTTCGACCCAGAAGTTCCCAAAGTCTCGCCTCTTCTTCTTGCGACCGTCATCCTTGCGGAACTTGAATTCCCTCGGCACGGTGACTCTCCTGCTGAGGACCTCGGGAGGGCGGTAGGAGGGACTGGGTATACACTTGGGGAGGGCGCCCGTTCCTACGCTGGCGGCTGCAGTCGGCACCTTGCCTCCGCCGCCTTGCGGCCAGACTTTCTCACCCTGTCCAGTCTGTTTCGCCAAGCTACTGAGCACGGAGGGAAAGATGCGTCTACCGCGTGCATTCACGGCCCTAGCCGTCCTGGGGGTGCTGCTCCCCGCCACGTCGGCGCGAGGACAGACACCGGCCCAGCAGGCGGTGGAGATGGCCGAGCGGCTGGTGAGGGAGCACGATGCCCTGGACCACCGGCTCGACATCCTCGAGAAGCTGATCGACGATGTACTCTGGTTCGACCGGGTCGGCGACGTGGCCGTCGTCGAGAAGGTTCGGATCTACGGGCCGCCTCTGGCGAACGAGCCCAACCCGCCGCCCAGCGGCCCGGGCAACCCGTTCAAGTTCTACACGTACGTATTCACGCCGCGCGAGGACTTCGGCGGCCGCAAGTTGCCGCTGCTGGTGCTTCCGCACGGCGGCGTGCACGCCGACTTCACGACGTATCACAGCCGGATCGTCCGCGAGCTCATCGCCCAGGGATACATCGTCGTGGCACCGGAGTACCGCGGCTCGACCGGCTACGGCCGCGGGATCTATCGGGCCATCGACTACGGCGGCCGGGAGGTCGGCGACTGTCTGGCGGCCCGCGACTGGGTGGTCGCCAACCACCCGCGGGTCGACGAGGATCGGGTCGGGCTCATCGGTTGGAGCCACGGTGGGCTCATCACCCTGCACAGCCTGTTCGACCACCCGGACAGTTACGTGGTCGGCTTCGCCGGCGTGCCCGTCTCCGACCTGGTACAGCGGATGGGCTACCTCGGCCCCAGCTACCAGAGATACTACGAGGCGGAGTACCATATCGACGCGACGCCGCGCGAGAACCTGGAGGAGTACAAGCGCCGTTCGCCGGTCTGGAACGTCCAGAAGCTAACGCGCCCGGTGCGGATCCACGGCAACGTGCACGACGAGGACGTCAACGTGATCGAGGTCGAGCACCTGATCCAGGCGCTCACGGCGGCCGGCAAGGACTTCGAGTACGAGATCTACGATCTACCGGGCGGCCACAGCTTCGACCGCCTCGACGTGCCCGAGGCCTGGGAGGTCCGCCGGGTGATCTACGACTTCCTGGCCCGCTACCTGAACCCGCCGCGGCCGAACATCGAGCTGGGCGTGCAGGCGACTGGCCGGGCGTCGCCCTAAGCGACAAGAGGTCCGGCGCGCGGCGAATGTCGACCCTCACTCCTCCGTTAGGACTCGCACGGGGTCGACCTTCGTCGCGCGCTGTGCCGGCCAATAGCAGGCCGCCAAGGCGACGACGAGTAGAAGCAGCACGACCAAGCCGAAGGTGGCCGGGTCGGTAGGCGACACGCCGAACAGCAGGCCTTCCAGCCAGCGGGTGAGATACAGCGCTCCGCCGAACCCGACGCCGAGCCCCAACGCCGCCTGCCCCATCGCGCGACCGACTACGCTGCGGCGAACCGCCGAAGCCTGTGCGCCCAACGCCATCCGTATGCCGATGTCGCGCGCCTGCTTGCTCACCGAATACGAGAGAACGCCGTAGATCCCCACAGCCGCCAGCACCAGGCCGGCCGCAGCGAAGATACCGACGAGCGTCGCCCAGTACCGCGGCCGGTCAATTGATGCAGCAAGTCTTTGCTCCGCAGTCTGCACGTTCGATAGCGGCACATCGGGATCCAGGGCGTTGAGCCGGCCACGTACCTGCGCCGCCGTCACCGAGGTTCCCCTACCACGGATGACCAGGTTCACCGAGCGCCACGGATTCTGGGTGTACGACTCGTAGATCACACTCTCATCGACGCCGGCCAGGCCCTCGTACTTCACGTCGCTCACCACGCCGACCACGGTCACCGGATTCGTCGTGCTGCCGCCCGCGTACAACTGCCTCCCCAACACATCTTCGCCGGGGTAGAAGCGCGCCGCCCAACGGCTGCTCACCGCCACAACTCGCGGGGTGTCGAACGTGTCGGTGATGTCGGGCAACCGTCCCTGGAGCAGGCGAACCCCTATGGCTTCGAAGTAGCCCGGCGAAACGATCACCCAGGGCACCGCCGGCTGGCTGCTACCCGGCGGCACCGGTCTGTCCCGTAGATCGAAGTTGTTGATCATGCCCGGACTGTTCGGCGGCGCCGCGGAGCTGAGCCCCACGGCGGCTACGCCCGGAATCTCGGCGAGTGCGGGCAGCGCTCGATCCCAGAATTGCACCACGGAGGCTGGTTCCGAATAGCGGCTGGCCGCGATCGACGCCCGGGCCACGAGCAGGTTCTCGGGATCGAAGCCGGGATCCACCTTCTGCAACCGCTCGAGGCTGGTGAACAGCAGCAGCGCACCGGCGAGCAGCGGCAACGCCAAGGCGAACTCGGCGGTCACCAACGCGCCACGTAAGGCGTTCGCGCGCCGCCCATCCGACCCCGTCCGGCCCCCGCTCCGTAGTGCCGCCCCCAAATCGGAGGTGATCCCGTGGATCAGCGGAGCGAGGCCTGAAAGCACCGCGCTGGCCACGGTGATGAGGCCCGTGAACCCCAGGACCCTGCCGTCGAGCTTCACCTCATCGATGCGCGGCAGCTGCGGGCCGAGACTGAGCAGCGCATCGAGGGCGAAGAAGGCAAGCACGGTGCCGACAAAACCGCCGAGCGCGGCGAGCGTCACGCTCTCGACCAGTAGCTGCCGCGTCAGGCGGCCCCGGCTCGCGCCCAGCGATGCCCGGAGCGCCACCTCCCGTTCCCGCGTGCTCGCCCGTGCCAGCGACAGGTTCGCCACATTGGCCAGCGCGATCAGCAAGACGAACACGACCGCGCCGAACAGCAGGGCCAGCGCACCTCCCACGTTGCCGACCATGGCATCACGAAGCGGGAACGGAGTCAGGCGTGCCTCGCGATCCTGAAACGACTCGGCCCATAACGGGAAGATCCGGTCGCTCACTCCGGCGAGGTCTTGGGCTGCCTCCGAGTGAGAGATCCCGTCTCGCAGGCGACCCACAGCTTGAATGAAGAACGGCCCGCGACGCGGTGGGGGTTGAAGCTGCAGAATCGGCCAAATCTCGGCGCCCCAGCCGACCATCGACGTGACGCCTGGTGCCAGCACGCCCACGACCGCATAGCTGACACCGTCCAATACTAGCGTCCGCCCTGTCACGTCGGCGTCCCGGCCAAACTTGCGCTCGCGAAACGCGTGGCTGATGACGGCCACTCGCTCCGCACCGGGTCGATCCTCCCCGTCACGAAAGCCGCGGCCCTCGGCCGGGTAAACGCCCAACGTGTTGAACCAATCGGCTGTCACATAGCCCACCGCGATCCGCTCCGGCTGATCTCCGCCCGTTAGGATCGCCCTGCTCCGCGATAGGCCACTTACGCTTTCAAGAGATCGCGCAACCTCCTCGACCGCCTGGTAGTCGACAACAGAAAGCGGCCAACTGTTCGTCGGGCTGTTCTGCTGTCTAATGATCACCAACTGCCCGGGCTCGTGATAAGGCAGCGGTTTCAACAGCACGCCGTCGACCACGCTGAAGATCGCCGTGGTCGCGCCGATGCCTAGCGCCAGTGTCAGCGCCGCCACGAACGTGTAGCCGGGGTTTCTGCGGAAGGTCCGGGTCGCGTAGCGGAAATCCTGACCCATGTCCACAAGCCAACGCACGCCGCGTGCATCGCGACCCCGCTCTTTGTAGCGCTCGACGCCGCCGAACCGCACCAGCGCCTGGCGTCGTGCCTCTTCCCGATTCATCCCGCGTCGCATCAGATCCTCGATCTCCATCTCGATGTGGAGACGCATCTCTTCGTCCATCTCGCGTTCGACGCGAGAACGCTTCAGCAAAATGCCAATGCGGCGAGCTAGCCTCTTAAGCCAATCCATGTCCCTTGCCTACTGACTCGTTTGCAGGATGAGCTGCACCGCTTCCGAGAAGAGTTCCCAGGAGCGCGTCTCTTCCCGCAAAGCCCTCTTGCCATTGTTCGTCAACGAGTAGAACTTCGCCCGCCGACCCTCAGGGGAGATTCCCCACTCCGACTCGATCAGCCCTCTGTCCTCCAGCCGGTACAGCGCCGGATACAGCGAGCCCTGGTTCACCTCCAGCACGTCCCGCGACATCTGCCGGATCCGCTTCGAGATGCCCCAGCCGTGCAGCTCCCCCAGCGCCAAAGTCTTCAAGATCAGCATGTCGAGCGTGCCCTGAAGCAGATCAGCCTTCGACCGAGCCACGATCACCCTCCCGGCGGTTTCGATACCCAGATTGTCTACAATAGTAGGGCCTTGTTGTCGAACGTCAAGGTATCGGGCGGGTGATCTGGAATGGTGGTCTTATTCGCCGTCCAGCTGAGATGGTTCGGCGAACTCACTCCACAGCTCGTTGCCGTCGTCGTACCAGTAGCCGTCGTGCAGGACCTCGGGCGTCGCCGTATCGCTGAGCCGCAGGCCACACTCGCTGGCGAAGTTTTCCAGAAGCCCAGTGAGGGCGGCGGCGATCGGCTCACGATTATACGACACGTAGGTATTATAGCCGGCCAGCTGACCGGCCGCCGTGGCGCCGATCAGCTTGCGGGCCACGACGGTCCCATCCGGCAGGCGGCCGTAGATCACCTGCTTGTTGACGTCGAGCGCGTTGACCACGACCGACGCTGCCAAGATCTCAGACTCTCCCTCGAGGCTGAGGCAGGTGTCGAAGTAGCTACCCATCTTCAGGATCTCGAACGGATCTCGCTCGCTGGCGAACTCGATCGACGCGCCGTCGACCTCGACGGTCGCGCGCAGGCCGCGGACCCACATATCAGAGTTGAGCCCTGCCCGCTCCGCGCGAGCCAACCATTCCCGATTTGCCGCGCGATCCTGTAGAGGGCGACCTCTTACCTCATCGCGGAGCAGTTCCACGAACAGGTGCCAGTTCCGATTGTCCGAGCTGAGCAACTGCAGCGACTCCCTCATGCCAGGACGCATCGCCTCGCGAGGGACCTTCTCACCCAACAAGCTCGATAGTAGTCGGCAGTACACGTCGGTCAGGGTGCGCTCCAGGCTCTGGCTGCGATACAGCGCCAGGGCCCGATCGAAGCGATTGCGCGCCCGGCGAATCGCTTTGCGGCGACGGCCGCGTTGCGACTCCGGATCCTTCAGAGTCAGGAGACGCAACTCGATCGCTGTGCGATTCTCCTGCGAGAGGTCGGCGGCAGCGAGCCGAGCCTCGAGGTAGGCGATCTCCGATTCTTCTTTGCGGTCGAGGGACAGAAGCTCGAGGAGTTCCTTCGAGAACGACTCGCCGTGTCCGGCGAGGCGCTTGAAGTGGAGGTAACGCTCCAAAGGCTCGACGGACATTTCGAGCGCCTCGGCTAACAGGGCCAGCTCGGGAGGGGGCGCCTGGACCGTTGCCGTATTCCAAGCTTCCAGCGCACGCTCGAGCAGCGGTCCATGGCTCTTGAATCCCCTTCCCAGCGCATGCAACGACGCCAGCCGCCGATCGGTGCCCTCCCGTCTTCTGAAGCTCGTGAGGAGCGCCAGCGTGAGTGCAGCCGCCGGGGCACCTCCGCGCTCGAACAATTCGACGAACCATCTCTGCCTCGCGAGGCTCTGCAGCTGCATCTCCTGCAGGACGGTTACCGTGCCGAGGTACCTCTCCAGCACAGACCTTTCCAGATCCGCCGCTTGTTCGGCAACTCCCAGCTCAACAGCTCTGCTCACCAGGTACGCAGACGCAGATTGGAGGAATCCGAGCGGCAGGCGGACCAGGTCTTCTTCGCCCAGCGCGACGATCTGCGGCCAGAGCGCTTGGAGCTTCGACTTATCCAGCGACCCAGCCACAAAGCGAAGGTTCCCAATCCGCTCCGCGCTCGACCATACCGGAGCCGCGAGGGCCATCCCAGGGTGGGTCAGGCTGAGCGCCAGCCTTGCACGCTCGATCTCTTCGAGCGATTCGTCGGTCTTCGTCGGAGCTTCGAGCCACGCCTTCGCCATGGCCGTCATCGCGGCCGTCGCGCCCCCAGCGAGCGAGCGAAAGGCGACCTGGCGGAGCCGTTGCGACCCAATACTTCGCGGCTCGAGGGCGATCACGTCTACCCACTCCTTGAACAGCTGAGTCAGGACCTGGGCCTTAGAACTACGGAGCCGTGGCAGTGTCCTCACCGCGCCCACGACCCGCTCTTCGAGCGCCGACCTCAGAGTGATGGGAGACATCGACTCCGCAGCTCGGACGAGGCGCTTGAGCCTAGAGATCTCCCGTCTAGAGCGTCCGGCCCACGCCTCGCTCTCCTGCCATCTCATGGTCAGTGAGCGTAGGACCTCCAGGGTGGCGTCGGGACCGTAGAGTATCGCCACACGCTCCGCCACCAAACTCAGCCGCCCAGCCACCGATTCGGGTACGCGGCCGGGCAGTTCATCGAGCGAGGTGCGTGCATCGAGGGCCAGCGCCACGAAAGCCGGGCTGACCCAGCCACCCGATCGGCCGAACTGATAGGCCGGGCGAAGCGCTCCAGGCAGCGATTCCGGCGGCCCGCCCTGCCGGCCTTGATCACGTGCCATCGACCCGTGGCGCTTACCGAGCAGCACTGCCGCGAGATTGGCGGCGCTTCCCTCCGACGCCGTTGATGCGAACTCGAGCAGCGCCCGGTCGGCACCGCTCCCGGCGTCGAGGAGCAACTGCAGGGGACCGGGACGCCAATCAGCCAGGGCGTGCAGGCGTGCAGGAAGCGCGGCGACGAGCGTCTCAACGTCGAGCGGTTCGCTCGGCTCCGCCCCACGGCACTTGGCGGCCGACTCCGCGGACTCAAACGTGCTGGTCAATCGCTCGAGGCGGACGTGCGCGGCAGCTATCCCCTCGCGGATGCCCTCCAGCGTGAGCTGGCGAAGCGCTGGGACACCCTCACGGATGAGCCTCCTGATGTCGCGTCGCCGCTCCAGGCCGGTGACAGCCTTGTGCCAGCGGCTGACGTTCTCGACATCGACGCGCACGACCTGGCGCGCCCCCAACAGCCGCGCCAGCTCCTGACGCGAAGGCAACTCGCCCCACGTCAGGGCTCGAGCCAGCGCTACGGGGTTCGACGGTGACGACGCCGTGCTGGTCAGGAGCCAGAGGCCGGCGTCGTCGAGTAGCGGGACACCGTCCAGCTCCTCGGCGGCCCTGAGGCTGCGCCGTATGAGTTGCGCGCGTTCTTCACGCTTCCGGCTCATTTGCGCGGTCAGAAAGGAGGTAGATCGTCCGGTCGAGTGACCTTGTGACTGGATGGCGTACGTCGCTCCATGCAGCCGACCGGCCCGTCGATCGTGTCAGCCCGAGTCCCGAAACTAGGCGATCACTTCCCGGCCGGCGAGCTGGGTGAGACCGAGGGCGCCCTATCGTGCACAGCGTCATGCCCAGAGCCGCGTCGCGGGTCCTTTCGCAGAGGCAGCCTGCATCTCCAATATCAGATCGGTAACCTGCCATTGCGAACAAGCCACCCCAGCACCCGCAGGCCGGTGCGGAAAATCGAGGGGAGCGACGCGTGACCGAGCAGCACCTTGGCATCTTCCTGCTCCAGGTCCTTTTACTGTTGGGCTTGGCCCGGGGCCTCGGCGAGGTGTTGCGGCGTATGGGGCATCCACCCCTGGTCGGTGAGATTGCCATCGGGCTCTTGCTCGGACCGACGCTGCTCGGCCGCGCCTGGCCCGCGCTTCAGAGCGCCCTCTTCCCTCCCGACCCCATCCAGCTGGCGATGCTCGACACCGTCGCCTGGTTCGGCGTGCTGTTCCTGCTGCTCGAGACCGGCCTCGAGGTTGACGTGTCGGCGGCCTGGCGCCAGCGGGGGCCGGCGCTACGAATCGGTGTCATTGGCGTGCTGGTTCCCCTGGCTTTCGGTTTCGGCTTCTCGCTGCTGCTACCCGACCGTTACATGCCCGATCCCAGTGTTCGCCTGCCTTTCGCGTTATTTCTCGGTACCACGATGGCGATCAGCGCGATGGTGATCATCGCGCGAGTGCTGCACGACCTCGACCTGGTGAAGAGCGACCTGGGGCTCGTGACGTTGTGTGGCTACGCAGTCAACGACGTCCTGGCGTGGGTCATCCTCGCCGTTGTGCTGGGCATGGCTACGCCGATCGGCGTGCGATTGGGCTCGGTCGCGTTATCGCTGATCGTCGCGATCGCCTTTACCGCGTTCTGTCTGACCTGGGGCCTGCGCGGTGTGGATCGCGCCATCGCCTACGTGAGCGAGCGGTTGCCAGATCAGCCGGGCGCTGTTCTGAGCCTCGTCAGCTGCGTGGGCCTGGCGTGCGGAGCCCTCACCCAGCGCGTCGGCTTGACGGCGCTGTTCGGCTTCTTCCTCGCGGGGATCATGGCCGGGGAATCACACGCGCTCAGCGAACGCACGCGCAACGTCGTGTCCCAGATGGTTCACTCGGTGTTCGTTCCGCTCTATTTCGCAGGCATCGGCCTGCAGTACGATTTCCTTGCCGAGTTCGACTGGTTCATCGTGACCTTCGTGACCGTGATCTCCATCGCCGCCAAGTTCGGCGGTGCCCGGCTCGGAGCTATTGGGACGGCGCTGTCTCGGGAGGACCGTCTTTCCATAGGAATCGCCTTCACGCCGAGCGGCGTTACGGGGATCGTCGCCGCCGACCTGGCGCTCGAGCACGGCATCCTCACTACCGAGGTCTTCGTCGGCATCGTGGTCTCTGCAATCGTTTCGTCGCTGCTCGTCGCGCCATGGCTTTCCTGGTCGATCCACCGGCGCAAAGCCGTGAACGTCCTCGCCTTCTTCGCGCGCTCGGCGGCCGTTCCCGACCTGCGCGGCACGACACGCTGGGAGGTTATCGACGAGCTATGCGGCAGCCTGGCGGGCCATGCCGGGACACCCGCAGCGGGGATTTGCTACGCGGCGGTTCGGCAGCGTGAGGAGCTCCAGGGGACGGGCACAGGCGGCGGCGTCGCGATCCCTCACGCGCGGCTGCCGAGCGTGAGGCGGCCGGTGCTGGCGTTCGGCCGCTCGATCGCCGGGGTAGAATGGGACGCTCCGGACGGACTGCCTGTCCACCTCGTCTTCCTGCTGCTCAGTCCCGAGCGCGAGGGCGGGTTACAGCTCCAGATCCTTGCGGCGCTGGCAAGCGGCCTGGCCGAGGCCGCCGTGCGCGAGCGACTGATTCGGGCTGGATCGGATGCCGAGACGCTGGCAGCACTCGATGCGGCCCTTCGCTCCCAGCACATCACCAGGGTCACCTCGGCCCTGGTGGACACGGGCCAGGCAGCGCCTTAGCCTGTGTCCACATCCGCGGAACGAGCCTTCGACACGCCCGGCCCGTGAGAGCCCGCCCAACGCGAATCCAAGAATCTTGCTGCTTGCCCTGACCACTCTGACGGTCGGCGTCGCATGCCTGTTCGCCAGCGGCCACGTACTGGTGCGCGGAGCCTCGCAACTCGCGCTGCGGCTGGAGCTGGCACCGCTGTTCATCGGGCTGACTGTCGTGGCCTTCGGAACGTCGCTGCCGGAGCTGATGGTGACGGTGCTGGCCGATCTGCGCGGCGCGCCGGAGATCGCGGTCGGGAACGTGGTCGGCAGCAACACCTTCAACCTGCTGGGCATCCTCGGTATCTCGGGCGTCGCCAAGCCCTTGCCCATCGCGCCGCATATCGCCGAACGCGACGTGCTCGTACTGATCGCCTTCAGCCTCCTGGCCCTCCCAATCATGCTGAGCGGCCGGCGGGTCTCGCGGCCCGAGGGCTTGCTGTTCCTGGTCTGCTATGCTCTCTACTGCGGCTGGCTGTTCGTGTTCAGCGGACGGTAGCGGGAAGCTCGAGACCGACCCCGGTCGCTAGCCCTCGAGTACTTGAGGAATAGCGCGAACGATTGTTATCCCCAGGCGACGGGCATCGGCGTGCGATGTGACCAGGCGCTGATTGAGCTCGAGCTCGATCCCCAGATACCTGGATACCGGATAGCGGGCGCGACAGAAGGTCGTGAGCCCGTCGCTCGTGCCGCGATACGGATAATTCCTCCTGACCGACAATCCTCCGTTCTTCAGCGACGCGGCGAGGCGGTCGGCAAACTCCCGCTCGGCCGCCCGCGCCGGGTCGTAGAGAATCCCGATATCCGCGCGGCGCACGCGTCCACGAAGCTGGGGCGTGAAGGTGTGGATGCTCAGATGGACACAGCTTCCGTGACGCCGCTGCGTCTTCTCGATGTCCCGGTATACGGCGTCTCGGTAGGGCTGGTAGTAGCTGGCGATACGCCGCGCTCTCTCCTCCTGCGCGATCGCTTCGTTGCCAGGGACACGCACACCCCACGCGCGTCGGGGCATCAACCGCGGGTTGTGCGTGCTACGGTTGAGGTCGACGAGCAAGCGGGAATACTCCCCTTCGTGATACGGACAGCTGAAGTGGCGCGCGCAACGGCGAGCGATCGTGCGCGCCCCCAGATCCCAGGCGATGTGCGACCGCACGTCGGCGACCGTCAATCCCAGGTTGCCGTAGCGAGCCGGCAACCGGTTGCTCGCGTGCTCGCAGGTGATGACCAGCCGCCGACCTAACCGTCCCATGGCGTGTTGGCTGCCAGGCAGTCCATCAACTCTCCGTAGACGGATCGGATGGCAGCAATCCGGCCGCTCCCGCTCCTGTTGGTTGTGCGACGTACCTGCCTGACGATCCGCTCCGAGAGGTTCCCCCGCTCGACTCGATTCTCGACGAGTGGCAGGTAAGCGGCCTCTTCCGAGCTCAGTTCGGCATCTGCGGCTTCGATCAGATCCCTCAACACCCGTCGCACGTCGGTCGTCTCGCGACCAGCCTCGTCAGGTCGCAGGTGCGACGCTTCCACGCAGGCGTCGCTTCCGTCGCGGATCGCGGCGTCAAGATCACGGACCAGCATCGCGTGATCGGGAAGAGTCATGCCTCCATCTTCGATTCGCGTCACAAGGTGCTTCGTGGCACCGCGCACAAAGGCGGCGATCGCGACATCTGCCTTCACACATTCCTGGACGTCCAACACTTTCAGCTCCAGCGCCCGCCGACTGAATCGCATGATCGCGCCCCGCGAGTTCACCCACTCGGCTTGCAGGCGCTCGGCGCGCGGCAGGCCACGCAACGACTCCCGAATCGGCGCATAGATTCTGCGCCGGTAGTCCGCATATGACTTGATGAACTCCGGGACGACACCGCCGGTGATCACCGGAAACCGGCGCTGGTTCGTCTTGTAGAACTCCATGCGGTTGTCCACCGCCCTACCCGGCCTACCTTCGTAGATCGGCGAACTCGCGGCCAACGCCGGGAGGTACGGCATCAAGCAGGCGAGCGCGTTATGCATCGCCACCGTCTGCGCCTCGGATCCGAACGGGAGGTTGACGTGGCTGGCCTGGATGTTCAACCAGCCGTGATCCCGGATCGGAAAAATGTTGGAGTAGGCTTCGTAGACCGCACGGTTGGACCGCTGCCAGAGCTCGGTGTCCGATGGCCGCATGAACGGGTGCATACCCGTCGGCAGAAGGCGCGCACCGAACCGGTCCAACAGCACACCGCTGAAGTATCGCAGTCCGCGCAGCAGGTCGGCTTCGACCTGCACGAGGCTGGCGAGCGGCTCCAGCGTCTTGACTTCAAATACGTGGGCGGCGAGCTCATTGGAGAAACCGACACCACGGTACTCGATGTCAGACGTCGACCGGCCATTGAGCGAGCGGAACACGTCCTCGAGAAGACAGCGCGGGCGCATGTCGCCATCGACGATGACGTACTCGATCTCGAGTCCCACAACCTCGAACAGCCGGTAGGGCGCGGCGGGCAGACGGATCACGCCGGAACCTCGTGTCTCCGGCTCTCTTCGATGCGGTGCACAAAGGCGCGGATCACGGCATCGTACAACCGGTCCCCCTCCGCCGCATCTTCCTCGCCCACCCAGATGTCAGGGTTGTCGTTGATCTCTATAATGACGACGCCCTCGTCCGTCTCCTTGATGTCGACGCCGTAGAGACCATCCCCGATGAGCGCCGCAGCCTGCAGGGCCAGCGCCCTCACCGATTCGGGCGTATCGGCGACGGGCACCGCCACCACCTTGCCGTAGGTCCGGCGACCGCCGGGCGTTTCGCCAATGACCTGCCAGTGGCCCTTCGCCATGTAGTATTTGCACGCGAATAGCACCGCGCCATCCAGCACGGCGATCCGCCAGTCGAACTCGGTCGGCCGGAACTCCTGCAGTGTCAGCAGTGGCGACCGTCTGAACAGCTCGCGGGTGACTTTCTCGAGTTCCTCGCGGGCCGCGACACGCTTGACGGCAGCCGAAAACGTGCCGTCAGGCTGCTTGACTATCAGCGGATAACCAAGCGCCTCCATCTCGCGGAGCGACGTCTTGCGGGAGATGGTGAGCGTCCGTGGCGTCGGGAGTCCCGCCCTACCGAACAGCTCGTGCAGGTAGATCTTGTTGGAGCAGCGCACCGTAGTTTGCGGGTCGTCGATCACCGGGATCCCAAGGCTCTTGGCACGCTGGGCAAAGAGGAATGAGTAATGGTCCATGCCGGTGACGACGCGCAAAAAAAGCGCGTCGTACTCGGCCAGCGATGAGAAGTCGTCACGCCCGATCTCCTCCAGTCGCACACCCAACCGCTGGCCGGCCCGCTGCAGCCTTCGCAGCGTGTTCGCGTCCGACGGCGCGAACGGATCGCTCTCGTCCATTAGCACGGCGATTCGGTGCGGCTTCTTGGTGTCGATGGCGATGTCGCCGGCCGGTCTTCCTCTCGCCAATTCGGCATTCAGCAGCGCCAGCTCGGCGGCGCCAATCTGGCCGATCGAAACCGGCGATAGCTGACCCACCTTCCAGCGCGACTCCTCGCGATAGATCCTGACGCTGAGTAGCGGAAACGGGCAAACCTTGAAGACGCTGGCGCAGTGCTTTCGGAAGCGTGCGTCGCTCGTTCTGCCGAACACCGAGATCACGTCGACGTACTCGCCGGCGAGCGGGCTATAGCGTGCCGGCTCATCGATGCCGGTGCTGCTTAGCAACGACTCGCCGTGTTCCGGCGCGGCGCCCGTCGCTCGGTTCGGCACGATCAGCCTCGGCAGGATGCGCCGGCCCCCGACCACCCGGAAGTCGATCGTCTCAACGCCGGCCGCCCGCAGGGCCATGAAGTAGGCGTAGGGGCTGGTGATCTCCTCGATCATCCTGAGCGAAGGTACGGCGCGCTGACGCCGTGCGTCGGCCAGCAGCGAGACGTAGTAGCCGCGCGACAAATACTGGTACGACCGGCAGAGGTTGACCACCGTGGCATCCTCGGCCACGGTGCCAGGAGCGCGGCCTTCCAGGTACTCGTGCGGCGTACGGAGCAAGCCGCCTGAGAGCGATCCGTGGTCCTGGGATTCGGCGACGATCAGGTAGTTGTCGGTACGTTTCATCGGCTCAGCGGCTCGCCAGGTCTTACGGCCAGGACTACGGCGTCGTAGGTCACGTCACCCAACAGGATGGCCGAGATCAAGGTGTCGGCCGACACCGAGTACTTGCCGGTCCGGCTGAACGGGATGTGGCTCGAGGGATCGCGCACGATGAACCGTCCACTCTTCGGATAGTAGCCGGATACGACGACGAAGTGCCCGACCGGCTCGCCACGGACGTCGTCATACTCATCCTTGTACTCGCGCGACGTCTTGTAGAGATATGTCGCACTGAGACCGGCGAGGATCGGCTGGCCTCGGCCCAGTATGCGGGCCAGTAGCTTCTCGGTCATGTCGGCGAAGTGCACCTTGCCGCCGTGCTCGATGAAGTCCACATAGCCGGCGATAGCGCGCTGGAGCTTCTCGTTCCGCACCGCGGCACGGCGCAGCCACAGCTTCTCGATCAGCGCTGGCGGCTCCATCTCGAACCAGGTCGGGTCAAACACCCGAAGACTGAACGAGTAGAGGTCGGCCTCGAACCCATTCCGCAGCGCGCTGAGGCCCAGGTACACCGCCAGCGTGCCGCCGTCCGGATTGCCGGGCGTCTCTTCGATCACTTCGGCGACCGTCTTCCGATAGCCGTAGAAACGATAAATCTGCGCCAGACACGTGGGGCCACACGTCACATCATCCGGCTGCTCAAAGCGACGGACCGGAAGAACGACCGCCTGCGAGCGGCGTCCGGCGGGGCGCCGCGACCTACGCAGTCTCATGCGAATCACCCCGGGCTGGGCCGCGGCGCGTCGTGTGCAACCGTTGCCGCAGTCCGTCGCCGCAGGCGACACACGCGCGGCCGATCATGTCAGGAACGGCAGCACGATGGAGAAAGCGATGAGAAGAACGATGATCCATTCCAGTATCTCGAGCCGGCGAACAGCCGTCTCGTCGGTCAGCTTGTCGTAGATGCTCTCCAGCGTGCGCAGCTTGCGCAGGGCCGACGCGTCCCACGCCGCGAGCTGAAGTCGTTCGGCGGTGAGCCCGTAGACGCGGCTCAGGTATTCTTCACCGAAGACCTTGAGCGCATTCGACACGCGCTCGAAGAGGATCGCCGCGTCGATCTGCAGCCTGGCGATTCGCCTCGCGTCGCGCCGGTACGTGCGAAGAGAATAGCCCCTCATCCCGCCCCGCTGGGTCAGGATGGCGTACGACTCCTCGAGCGCCTCGTCCAGCTGGCGGTCCAGGAAGCGCAACTCGAGCAACTGAACGTTGGCGAACTCGATCACCGTGCGGAGATCATCGACCTCGCGCCCATAGAGCAGTGCCGCGTTCCAGTCTAGGATCGCCTGATCCGCTTCGCCGAAAGCGATCCTGAGAGCGACACCGCCGCGAGTCTCCTGCTCGGAAGGCGGCTCCTGTTCGGCACGAAGGATTTGAGTCACCGGGCCGGCGAAAGCGGTCGCCAGTTCGCCGGGAGCCAGCTCGTCATCGAACTCTTCGACGTGAAAGATCACGTAGTCTTCGACCACGTCGGCGATGGTCACCTTCCCCTCACCCACATAAACCACATCGAGAGCGTCGGCGACCAGTACCCGCGCATTCTCCTGCAGTTCGTCGCCCTCGTAGATCCCACAGCTCAGCTCGACGAGCTCGGAGAGCGTTCCCTGAATAGGGATCGAATAGGTCAGGGTGACGGCGCCGAAGTCGTAAACCACCAGCTCGACGCTGGGCTCAGTCTGGCGCGTGCCGACGCGGACCGGTTTTGCATTCAGCGTCACGACCAGCGGCGCCGGCCGGTACTCGAAGTATTCCAGGGCGCGCCGCTTCTTGGCGATCCGCTGTCGGTGCGAGGTCGCGGCGATCCTCCGCTCGCATAGGCCGAGATCGATGTAGGGCGCCACGTCATATGCGAAGATTACCAGGCACTCCCCACGCCTCACGCACGGCTCGGCTGCTTGACTCGCTCTCTCCATACTCGATTCTATCGCGGCGGAACGCCCAGGAGGAGGCGGCGCTAAGACTTGTACTCCTCCTTTTGCAGACCGTACAGCTTCATCTTGTTATAGAGCGTGCGCGGGTCGATGCCCGCCCGACGCGCCGCCTCACCAACGCGGCCACCCGTCGAGCGCAGCGCCCGTATCAGATACGCCCGCTCGAAGCTCGTAACCAGCTCGCCGCGTGCCACACCGAGCGGCTTGCTCAACAACTCGTCCCCGGCAAGCCACTTCATGCTCCTCCGGGCTGTCGCCTGCGGCGTCTGCGTCCAGCCCGTCGACGCGACCACGCTCTCGGGCAAGTCATCCACTGTCAACTCAGTGCTCTTGCAGAGCAAGACCGCGCGCTCAATGACGTTGACCAGCTCCCGCACGTTTCCAGGCCACACGTAATGCTCCAACGCCTCCAGCGCTTCGGGGCTGATCCCCGCGACGGGGCGCCCCAACTGGACGCGGAACTGCTTCACGTAATTGTTGACCAGATCGGCGATATCCTCGCGCCGCTCGCGTAGAGGCGGCAGCGTCAGCGTGACAACGCCCAGCCGATAGTACAGGTCCCTGCGTAACTCACCGGCTTCGATCACCGCCTCCAGGTCCCGGTTGCTCGCGGCGATGATGCGAACGTCGACGGCGATCAATTCCTCGCTGCCCACACGTTGTATCTTCCGCTCCTGAAGCCCGCGCAGCAGCTTCGCCTGCAACGGCGGCGCCATCTCCGCTATCTCGTCAAGGAATAGCGTCCCGCCGTGGGCCAGCTCGAAATACCCCCGCCGCGATCGCAGCGCGCCGGTGAACGATCCCTTCTCGTGGCCGAACAGCTCGCTCTCCAAAAGACCTTCGGGGAGCGCTGCGCAGTTCACCGCCACGAACGGCGCCTCTGACCGCCGGCTCTCTGTGTGGATCGCCCGCGCCAACCACTCCTTGCCCACACCCGTTTCGCCCACGATGAGCAGCGACGTGTCCGCTTCCGCTACCCGCGATGCGAGCGCCAATAGCCGCTGCATCACCAGGCTGTTCGAGACGAAGTCGCTGAGCCGGGATCTCGTCTCCGCCTGCTGTGCCCGTACACCTCGCCTCAGCGTCTCGCGTCGCCTCCCCACCAGAGCACCGAGCGCCTCGCGCACCGTGGCATCCGGCAGGCCGTGGTAGATCACCGCCATCACCCCCGCCGCCAGCAGCGATGCGCGGTCCTCCGGATCCTCCCTGTCTACCACCACGATCAGTTCCGGCCGCTCCGGCAGGCCGTGCAGCGTGCTCACCGCTTCCGGCAGCACCTGCGGCAACGCCGCCCGCGTGGCGAGCACCAGATCACAGCTCTCCCGGCCCATCTGCGCCCAAAACTCGTCGGGCTGCAGCACCGGGGAGACCAGGACGTCGGTGGAGCGTAGTAGCCGAGTCAGGCGCCGCCGCAGGGCGGCCGACTCGACAAGTAGGAGCACACGGACGAGCATTCGGCATGTCCTTTCCTATATGGAATTGTAATTCTGATATTATCGGAACGCAAGAGCCGACCTCCCTCCAAACATCGCCGAGCACCCCCAGGGCCCTGCGCACCAACCTGTTCTCTTGTCAGCAGTTACGGGCTAGGGTCCGGGTGGGTGAGGGCCGGCACAGCGGTTGCACTTCAGGGCCGCGGGAGGCGCAGGGGTGGCAACGGTGCCATCTCACAGCCTCCGAGGGCCAACGCGAGGTGACGCAGATGAAGAACCCGACGAACCCGAAGGAGAAGAAGACCCAAGGTGCGAAGCCGGCCGCGAAGCCGACCCAGACGCCGAAGACCGGTCCCACCACTCCCCACAAGCCCGGCATGCGCGGACCGAGCGCTCCGGAAACACCCAAGCGCTAGTCGCTGAGGCAGGCTGAGGTAGTCCGACGAGCGGGGCCGCCGGTTAGCGCGGTCCCGCTCGTCACGTCCTGGCGATCATTACAATCTGTTGCAGTGATTGCTGTAAGCGGCGGCTGAAAATTGCACAGATGTGGCGGACGAAAATTGCACACTCGCCGCCCCATCAGTTGGCCAAGGAAACTGTTGTATCCGTGCCTGGCTCTGGGCAATCCCAGGGTCGATAAGCCACTTTGGCGTCTCCACTCGTGGGGAGGAGGCGCCGATGTTCGGAAGGGAGAAGCGAGTGCTGCTCAGACACTACCTCGAACAGGGGATGACCCGGACCGCCCTGGCCGAGAAACTCGGCATCAGCCGTCGGACCCTGGGAGCGTGCTCATCTCGGCATGCGCCGGCCGGCGATGAATGGGTTTACCACCAACCGTGCCTGACAAGCACCCCCGGGACACTCCAGCTCCCGGCCGAGCCAGACCTCCTGAAGGGGATGACGTTCCCAGCAGACTGGGCAGCGAACCTCTGGTCCACTCCCGAGATCGACGGCGGTGACTACGAGGGGACCCAACGTGATACCGACAAGCTCGACGAGGTAGACCGCACCACCCGCATCGCCGCACACGACCCTCGGCTGGTGAGGGTGATGAGCCACCGCCCTTGCCTCGCCGAGCAGCGGCAGCGCTGCTATACACTCTCCCGTCTCACCGTCCCAGAGCTTGAGCGCGTTGTCCCCGAGTCCGCCTGCCGAGACCACCCGGGCACCGTCGGGGCTGTAGGCACAGGCTTCGACCGAGCCGGTGTGGCCCTTGAGGGTGCGCAGCTCCAGGCCCGTCTCAGCGTCCCAGAGCTTGAGCGTCCGATCCAAGCTTGCCGAGACCACCTGGGCACCATCCGGACTACAGGCGCACGCATGGACTATACTGGTGTGGCCCGTCAGGGTGCGAATCAACCGGCCCGTCTCAGCATCCCAGAGCTCGAGCGCGACTCCTCTCGCCGAGACCACACGGCCTCCGTCTGGGCTGAAGGCACAGGCCAGGACCTTGTCGGTGCGGCCCTCAAGGGTGTGAATCTCCCGGCCCGTTTTGGCATCCCAGAGCCTGAGCGTCCCATCGGCGCTTCCAGAGATCACCCGGGCCCCGTCGGGGCTGTAGGCACAGGCCTCGACCGACTTGGTGTGGCCCTTGAGCGTGCGAATCGCCTGCCCCGTCTCGGCGTCCCAGAGCCTGAGGGTCTTATCCCAGAGTTCGCCTGCTGAGACCACCCGGGCTCCGTCGGGGCTGTAGGCACAGGCTTTGACCCTGTCGGTGTGGCCCTCGAGCGTGCGAAGCTCCCGGCCCGTCTCGGCCTCCCAGAGCTTGAGCGAATGATCATCGCTTGCCGAGACAACACGGGCGCCGTCGGGGCTGTAGGCACAAGCCCGGACTCTGGCCGTGTGGCCCTCCAGGCTGCGAGTCCCATGGCCCGCGGCGGCGTCCCAGAGCTTGAGCGTGTTATCCTCGCTTCCAGAGATCACCCGAGCGCCGTCGGGGCTGTAGGCGCAGGCCCAGACCCAGCCGGTGTGGCCCTCGAAGGTGCGGATCTCCTGGCCCCTCTCGGCGTCCCAGAGCTTGAGCGTCTTATCCGAGCTTGCCGAGACCACCCAGGCGCCCTCCGGGCTGAAGGCACAGGCTTTGACCCAGCCGCTGTGGCCCTCGAGGGTGAGAATCTCCTGCCCCGTCTCCACCTCCCAGAGCTTGAGCGTCTTGTCCCAGCTTGCCGAGACCACCCGGGCGCCGTCTGGGCTAAAGGCACAGGCCTGGACCGATTCGGTGTGGCCCTCAAGCCTGCGAATCTCCTGGCCCGTCTCGGCGTCCCAGAGCTTGAGGGTCTTGTCAAAGCTTGCCGAGACCAACCGGGCGCCGTCTGGGCTGAAGGCACAGGCGAAGACCGCCTCGGTGTGGCCCTCAAGGGTGCGAATCTCCTCGCCCCTCTCGGCGTCCCAGAGCTTGAGCGTCCCCTCCTTGCCTGCCGAGACCACCCGGGCCCCGTCGGGGCTGTACGCACATGCGGTGACGTCGCTGCTGTAGCCCTCGAGGGTGCGTATCTCTCGGCCCGACTCGGCGTCCCACAGCTTGAGTGTCCCATCGTCGCTCGCCGAAACCAACCGGGCGCCGTCTGGGCTGTAGGCACACGCCTCGACCGAGCCGGTGTGGCCCTCAAGCGTGCGAATCTCCCCGCCCGTCTCGGCGTCCCAGAGCTTGAGCGTCTCATCCCAGCTTGCCGAGACGACCCGGGCGCCGTTGGGACTGTAGGCACACGCCCAGACAGTGCCGGTGTGGGCCTCGAGGGTCCTAACCAGAGCCTCCGACTCCCGCAAACGCGTCCGGGTTCGGAGCCAGAGCGAAGCACCCGGCACGCTGCGGCGCTCGAACTCGGGCTCAAGCAGGGTGCGGACCGGCTCGTCTTCCCACTGGAGCCGGTTGAAAAGCTGCTGCCATAGCAGCCCCGGCTCGCGACGCAGCACATGCATCTCTCGGGCCAAGGCACGACGGAAGGCGGCGACGACCGGGCCCGGGTCCCCGGACGACACCGTTCCCGGATTCCCTGTCATCGTGAATTCCCACCGCCGCGCGGAACGATCATCAACTCACCCCTTCATCCCTCCTCGAAGAGGGCGCAAACCTGGTCGTTGACCGAGTGGCAGACCTGCGATCACTCGGCGTCCGGGTCCAGCTCCCGAAGGGCACCTGCGAGATAGTATTTCGCCTGGACATAGTCGGGATCGCGCTCGAGGGCGGCGCGGTACCAGCGGATCGCCTCCTCTGTTCGACCCGCGTTGTGCCGGAGGACGCCCAAGTTGAGACAGGCTACGGCATCCTCCGGATTCAGTCTCAGCACTTCCTCGTAGCACCTGGCCGCCTCCTCCAGTCGGTTCAGCTCCTGGAGCACGACGCCCTTGTTGCCCCATGCCATGCCACCGGAGAAGCTCGGATCGATGGCGATCGCTCGGTCGTAGCAGTCGAGGGACTCCCTTAGACGCCCTCGCTGCCTGAGCAGTTCTCCTTTGTGGACGAACGCACGCACAGCGCGGGGATGCCGCTCCACGGCCCGGTCTAGGCAGGCGATCGCCTCAGCAAGATCGCCTCCCTCGGCAGCGGCGTCAGCCTTCGCGATCCAGTCCTCCGTTCCACCTTCCGATGCCTGCACGCGATAGGCGCCCCGCGCACGCAGCAGCGCGGCGATCTCCTCGTGCCCACCTTCACGGGCGCCGTCGAGCGGCGTGTACTCAGTTGTGCTCTCCGCGTTCGGGTCGGCCCCGAGGTCCAGCGCCCGCGCGACCACGCCGGCCTGACCGTACAGAGCGGCGAGATGCAGCAGGGTGAAGTCCCGCTTGTCGGTGAGGACCACCGACGCCCCGTGCTCGAGCAACCACTCGGCGAACTCCTCGTGTCCCTCGCGCACGGCCATGAACACCGGCGGGCGACCATCCTCGTCCTGGCCATCGACGTCGGCGCCGGCCGCGAGCAGCCGCTCCGCCATTGCGAAGTGACCCAGCGCCGCGGCGTGATGCAGCGCCGTGAATCCTTCCTCGTCTCTGGCGTTCGGATCGACCCGCCGCCGCAGGAGACGCGTCACGCGCTCGAGATCCCCGTCCTTTACCGCCTCTACCAGGTCCGCCGCGCGTGCAAAGAGGCTTGTGAAGAGGCTCATGACGACATCCCCAGAGAACACAGACGCGTAGCGTCGCACCGAGATGAAGCAGACGAACGATGACCACTCATGGTCACACCGCCTCGTCGAAATTCTCCAAGCTCACGAAGTCATGCACACCCGGATAGAGGCTCGAACCTGCGGTTCCGCAATAGACAGTGCTCTGGTCGTGCCTGATCGTCACCTCTACGACGTCCCCAGGTCCGAATACTTCTACGATCCTGCCCCAATTGTCCCAACGCTCATCACCTGTGTGGCGGAGCATGATAACGGACTCTGATAGCGCTTCTCCGCAGTCTCTGATCGGACACCCGCCGCAACCAGTGAACCTGTAGACCTTCATCCCGCGTACGGTCTTGCCGGGCAGAAAATCATCTTGCACCAGACGGGTCACCTCACCACCAACCGACCAGGCCGAGCCCGCGCTCCGCACACACCCTGAAGAATTCGCGCAGCTTGGCCACGGCCTCCTCGACGTCGCTGAAACGCTCGTCGTGTACATCTTCGAATTCCTGAGGCTCGCAGCGGACCAGCGCTTCGTGCATCGCCTTCACCCGCTCCGGTGGAATCCACTCCTGGTACAGGCTCTCCCCGGTAATCGAGTGCACGAGTCCGGCGTAGACCTTACCGCGAAAGCTGCCCCCTGCTCCGCTCAACAGCCCACCGCAGAGCTCGATCTCGGCCGCCTCGAAGGCCTCGTCGTCCTCCTTCGTGAGGTCCTGTCCGGGTCCTCGCTGCGCGTATACATCCAGTCCCATCGTTCTCCTCTTTCCAGTCTTTCCTGCCCGATCGACCCTGAGGTCGCTCGAGCCAGCCAGTCATCGCGCTGAGTTGACACCGTCAATCTAAGCCGGCGAGTTGACGATGTCAACCTAAGCGACAACCGCCTCAGCAGCTACAAGGTCTCGAGCCGCCAGCCCGGCGCGTTACCGGCTTCGCTCGACCACGAACGGGTTCACCTTGAGCGGGCCGCCGCATTCCTCGTTCGGGCAGGGGGTCTCGTTCCCCAGCCAACCCCTCTTTCTTTCCTCCGTGAGAGGGTGCGAGGTGTTGCACCAGGGGCAGCGGACGACGAGCCCGTCGCCGAAGTCAACCGCCGTCACGATGAGGGGGCGACGTCCGCCGGCCGCGCCGCCACCGCCGGGCATCTTCCGCAGCGCGTGATCGAAGTCCTGCTGGAGATGGAACACACCGCTGTAGACCGTCTCACCTTCACCGTCACCACCCGGTACCTCGACGCCGACCTCGGCCGCCTTGTGCTCGAGGAAGTGGAAGTCGGTCAGCGTGTCGTGCACTTCCTGCCAGCGGGCGGCCTCGGTCAAGTGATACGGCAGCTCGCTCAGTCCCCGCACATCACTACCGGTCCAGGTGCCGTCGTCCTCCGGGTCGGCGCGGAAGCGGAAGTAGTCGGCCAGCCGGCTGTGTAGCTCTCCCTTGCGCTCGCCGTGAGCGTACTCCTGCGCGCCCACTTCGTTGAGCTCGCGATGATAGAAGGCCAGGAGTGAGGTGCCGTCACCCAGACGCTCCGTCAGGTAGGGCGCCAAATCGAAGAAGAGGCGCGACCAGAGCACAACCGGCAGCCGCGGGCCGTCCCGTCTGGGCAAGACCTCCTTGAGGAAGGTCCCAAGCTCGGGCGCGTCCTCACGGTCCTTGACGAGTGCGCGCAGCCACGTCTCCGCCAACTGCTCTTCGTCCCCCTCGGCCTCCCATCCCTGCACGCCGTGGGAGCGGCTGTACTCGATCGCCCGAGCTATCAGGTCGGACGGTAGATGGAAGCTGCCCTTGAGGAACGTCTCGTAGAGATCCGCGTCCCGCGACAGCACGTCGAGGAGCTCGTCCTCGGCCAGCCCGTGGCGGGAGGCCACCAGATAGCCGAGGGCGCGGGAGACCAGCTCCTCCCCGTGTTTCTCCTCCATGACGAGCCGCTCGAACAGGTTCTTCTGGATGATCCCCGGGATCGTGGGCTCCAGGACCTCCTGCGGCTCGTACGAGGTCCAACGCCGCGCCTCCTCGAAGGCGAGCTTCAGATAGAGGGGCCGGCCATCCGACTGCTCGAACTTGCTGAGAGCTTCTTCACGCTGGTCGTCCTGCAGCGTCCGGTGGGAATCGTCGAGCCACTGGCCCAATAGCTCCTCACCCTCCTCGCGCGACATGGGGCCGAGCTCCACCTCCTCCGGCCCGAGCCGCCCCACCGCCGTGTAGGTATCCGCCTCCCTCCGGGTCGAGACCACCACGCGCACGCCGTCGGGAAGTTGCCGGGGCAGCCAGGTGAGGTTCCGGGCTCCGTGGGCCTCAGAGAGCTGGTCGAGCGCATCGAGGAGGAGGATGAGCGGCCGGTCGGCGCTGGCCGGCGCCAACCGCTTCTCCAACTCCGAGACCAGCTCGGTGTAGTCGTAGGGAACTTCCTCGTCCGCGCCGTAGCGGCGCGAGATCTCCCGACAGAGGCCCACCAGCAGGCTGCGGCCGTCCGACGAGGAAGGGGTGACCCCGATGAAACGATAGACGATTTCCGCGTCGGGGTGCGCGTCCTTCGCCTCCTCCAGCGCCTTTGCCATGAGCGCCGACTTGCCGGCGCCTCCCTCGGCAACGACGGCGAGGATACGTCCCTCTCCACCTGCGAGATACTCGCGCACGGCCCCGCGCGGCGTCTCCCGGCCCACGAAGTAGCGCAGGAGCCCGTTGGCGAAGTCGCAGTGGGCCCGCCCTTCGGGATCGAGCCCCTCGTCGGGCCGCACGTGGATCTGCTCCTCCGGCCCGGCCGGGAGCTCCGTGGGGTGCTCGATCTCATTGAGGATCGTCAACGCCAGCCGGCGCCACACGCTGGCGCAGAGCGTGTCGGGCGGTTCCGGAGCGTCGAGGAGCGCCAGGCACTCGTCCAGATCCTCGGGGAGCGTGCCGAGGTGATCGCTGCTCGGGCCCTCCTCTGTCCACTGCGCCTCGTACTCGTGGACGCTGGCCGGAACGCGTTCACGCAGCTCGTCCTTTAGCGCCTTTAGCCGCGCTTCTGCCACCGTGTCGGGCCGACCGTCGTCGTCGAGGTCCCGGTATTCGGACGCCAGGGACTCGCCGGGTTGGATGTCATCTGGGAGCCCCTTGAGGGTCCGGAAGAAGCAGAAGACCTTGTCCTCCGGGTTTTCGACCTCCAAGGCACCGACGGCGATCTCCTGCTGGGTGGCGGAGCTCTCGTACTTGAGCCGCGCCTCCGCGAGGAGCGACGACTTGCCGGCCGCGCCCTCGAGGGCCCGCTGCAGTCGGGCCTCGATCTCTCCCCACGCCGCGGCCTCGGTCTGGCGCGCCGCCTCCTCCTCGTCTCGCGTCTCGCAACCCGAGAGGTCCAACTGTCGCGGGCGCAGCCTGTACTCGGCCGGGCGCGCGTTCTCGTCGAGCCGGTACCAGCCCACCCCCTCGGCCGGCTGCTCCTCACTCCAGCGCAGCAGCTCCGCATCCTCCTCCGAGACGTGCTCGAGCAGCGCGTCGAACTCCGAGGCGGGGATGCGGGGCGGCGGCGGACGCCAGCCGTAGCGATCGCCCAGGAGCACGAGGAAGTTGGGTCGCGGCGTGACCTGATGGCAGCGCTCGATCTCGCCCAGACAGATGGTCATGGTCTGCTGGTCCAGCGCCGCCTGCTCGCTCACGCCCCAGCGCAGATCGATGGCCTGGAAGCGGCAAGCGTGGCGCCGGCAAAGCTCGCGCAGCCGGGGGAATACATGGGCGTGGAGCGCATTGCGCTCCGCCCTCAGATCCTGGAAGGTGGAGCTGACGAAGAGCCGGAAGGTCCGGGACCGGCCGCTCATCGAGCCGGCACTGGATCGCTCCTCGGGTTTGCTGGGCATGGTACCCTCCTCTACATCAAATACTCTACCGCCTGTCGCCGCGGACGTCGTCGGAACGCTTTCGGCCCGGTACGCGCCGGCCGGCGATGAATGGATTCACTCGCAACCTTGCGTCGCAAGCCCGCCCAGGACAGTCCACCTCCCGACCGAGCCAGGCCTCTTGAAGGGGATGAGGTTCGAGGCAGGCCGGGCAGCGAACCGCCGGGCCGTTCCCGAGATCGACCGCAGTGACGACGAGGGGACCCAAGGGGACGCCCACAAGGTCGACGAGGTAGACTGAACCACCCCTGTCGCCGCACGCAACGCTCGCCCGGTGAGGGTGATGAGCCGCCGCGTGTGCGTCACCTAGCAGCGCCAGCGTTGCGACACAATCTCCCGTCTCGGCGTCCCACAGCCTGAGCGTCCCGTCCCAGCTTGCCGAGACCACCCGGGCCCCGTCCGTGCTGAAGGCACAGCCCCGCACCTTGTCGGTGTGGCCCTCGAGGGTCCGAAGCACCTCGCCCGTGTCGGCGTCCCAAAGCTTGAGTGTAAAACCGTCGCCCGCCGAGACCACCCGGCCGCCCTTGGGGCTGTAGGCACAGGCCAGGACCTTGGCCTGCTCCTCGAGCGTGAAGATCTCCTGGCCCGTCTCTGCGTCCCAGAGCTTGAGCGTTCCGTCCTTGCTCGCCGAGACCACCCGAGCCCCGTCGGGGCTAAAGCCACAGGCCTCGACCGTGTAGCTGTGGCCCTCGAGGGTGCGAATCGCCTTGCTCGTCTCGGCATCCCAGAGCTTTAGCGTCTCATCGTCGCTGGCCGAGACCACCCGGGTGCCGTCGGGGCTAAAGGCACAGGCGTTGACCATGCTGGTATGGCCCTCGAGGGTCCGGACCAGCGCCTCCGACTCCCGAGACCGCGTCCGCGTCCGGAACCAGGGTGAAGCGCCCGGCACGCTGCGGCGCTCGAACTCTGGTACGAGTAGGGCGCGAACCGGCTCGTCCTCCCACTGCATCCGGTTGTACCCACAGCAGCCCGGGATCGCGACGCAGCACGTGCATCTCCCGGGCCAGGGCTCGACGAAACGCGGCGAGCGCTGCGCCTCGATCTCTGGACTCCGGGTTCTCCGCACTGCGTGACATCGTGCTAGACGGTATCTAGAGCCTGCTCCAGGTCGGCGATGAGGTCGTCGGCATCTTCGATGCCCACCGAGTAACGCACAAGGCCATCAGCGAAGCCGGCGGCTTCCCGGGCCTCCTTCGACATCGAGGCGTGTGTCATCGACGCCGGGTGCTCGATCAACGTCTCTACGCCGCCGAGCGAGACGGCCAAGATGGCGAGCTTGACGTTGTTCATCAGCTTCCGGCCCGCCTCGAGTCCTCCCTTTAGCTCGAAGGCGATCATGCTGCCGAACCCACGCATCTGCCGCTTGGCCAGATCGTGTCCCGGGTGGGAGGGAAGGCCGATGTAGCGAACACTCTCGACCTTGGGGTGCGCTTCCAGCCATTGCGCGATGGCCTGGGCGCCGGCCTGGGCCCGCTCCACCCGAAGCCCCAAGGTCTTGAGCCCCCGAAGTACCAGGAAGGCCTGGTGGGGATCCATGTTGCAACCCATGTCCACCATCACGCCCCTCAGACGCCGAAGGACTTGGTCGTCCTTAGCCACCATAATGCCGCCGACGATGTCTGCGTGGCCGTTGATGAACTTGGTGACCGAGTGGAGGACCACGTCCGCCCCCAGGTTCAACGGCTGCTGCAGGTAGGGGCTGGCGAAGGTGTTGTCCACGGCCAGCAGCGCGTCACTATCGTGGGCGATACTCGCGGCCCCGGCGATGTCGCTCACCTGCATCGCCGGGTTCGACGGGGTCTCGACATAGACCAGACGCGTGTCGGGTCGGATGGCCTGGCGGAGGTTGTCCAGGTCGGAGGTGTCCACGAACGAAGCTTCGACGCCGAACCTCGAGAAGTGCTTCTCGATGAGCCCCCGGCTGGGCCCGTACACCGACGCCGTGCTCACCATGTGGGCGCCCCGCTCGAGCAGAGCCATGTACAACGTGCTGACCGCTCCGAGCCCGGAGCTCGTGGCAATCCCGCCGGCCCCGTTCTCCAGTCCGGCGACGCTCTCCTCCAGCGCCTGGATCGTCGGGTTTCCGATGCGCGTGTAGATGTATCCCTCCTCCTCGCCGGCGAAGAGGGCGGCGCCGTGGGCCGCATTTCGGAAGGCGAAGGTGGAACTCTGGTAGATCGGCACGGTCACGGCTCCCGTTGCATCGGGATGGTACCCACCGTGGACCAGCCTGCTGTTGATGCCCAACTCCATGGTCCTCATCGTCACTCCTTGTCTTTCGAGAGCAGCCGACGGTACACGGAGCCGGCCACTTCGCAGCGTATTGATCGGTTGAACTACGGGGGCGATGGTCGCCTCCAGCTGAGGACTCCGAAGATGCTTGGGGCTCAAGAACGGCTTGAGAAGCAACCGGAGGGCCTGGGACTCGAACCCAGAAGGGGTCGTGGTCCCGGTCAGTCCGCAATCGTTGCCACCACTGCATGATAGGGATATGCCGTTTCCTACGGTATACCCCGTTCTCGGTCCGAATCCGCGCACCCAGCAACAGATTGGGTAACATCCGACGCCAGCCAGGCGTCTGCCATCAGAAGCCCGGCCCCGTCAGGAAACCGTCAGTAAGCCGCCGATTGCGTTGCCAGCTTACCTCGCGTTCTCAGCTCCCCGCAGATCGCCGGAGCTCTACAGCGCGGCGGACGGGCATGCGGGTAGCGGAGCTGGGAGAGCGGGATGCGATACTCCGCCGTCCAGCCGAGCGAATCGACGCGGGCCGCGACCTCCCATACACCGTCCCACGCCTCGTCCTCGTCCCCGTCGTTGTAGATCGCGTAGTCCCGCTTGACGCCGGCCGGGTTCACCGCGAACTCGTAGCCCGACCGCCGATCATGGTACGAGTCGATGACGACCTTCAGCTGGTCGGAGGGCGTGCGGTTGTCTCGCCGTGCGAGGAACTCGAGGATGCTGTCGGGACTGGGGTCGAACGCGCGGACGAAGACGTAGATGTTGTGGGTATCGTAGGCGACCTTCGCCTCGGTGGGGAAACGCGGATCTTTGTCCTCAACGGGGACGAACTCGCGGAATTCGGTGATCGGCGGCGCGCTTCGCCAGACCGCATCGTCGTCCCGGCCATCGATGGTCGGCGCCTCGGCCGCCAACGTCGCGACCACCGTGGTCGCCGTCGGGCGCTCGCCCCCATCCGTACCGCCCTGCTGAGCGGCGATCAGCACCGCCACCACGGCTCCGCCAAACAACATTCGGGCCTCCTCACGTCGTAGCGAGCCGCCAGCGTGAGCAAGCCGAGCCGCCCTAAGTCATGGCCCGGCAACACGCAATTCGGCCCCCTCGGGCCCTCGTTCCGAGCTTACGGTCGACCAGTTGGATGAGGTCTGCGGCCAGAAGGTTGCCAAGTGGCGATGGCCGCGCCGAGATACGAAGCGGGAGCGAGAACGTGTGGAAAAGACCGAGCGGAGGGCCCGGGATTCGAACCCGGAAGGGGTTTCCCCCGGCGGTTTTCAAGGCCGATGCAAGTTTTCCGCCGTAGTCCCCCGCCGTCCATTCTCGTTGCCAGTAGTAGATGATCGGGGGGTGCCGTTTCCTTCGGTGTCCCCCGTTTTAGGTCTAAGTCCATCTAGCCAAGTAACAGATCAGGTAACACCCAAAGCGGACCCAGAGCACTGTCGTTCCGCCTTCACCGGGCGTTCGGGCGGCGATTTGGCAGGAAGATGTGACGTTCCCAATCCCCGTCAGAAGGCGACCGATACCCGGATCGCAAGCCCGCCGTTACGGTGCGGCACCGTGCTGACGCGCAGTCGGTCCAGCGGGACTTCCTGCCAGCGGTCGCTGCGGCTCATCGCCCCTATCAGGAGACCAACACCAGCTCCGACGCCGCCAAGGACGGCTACAGTTTTGGCGAAAGCATCTTCTCCGAAGAATTCGGGGTCCGTGCTCACGTATCCACCCACGAGCAAGCCAAGCGCCGTGCCAATCAAGCCTCCCGTAAGGGCGCCTTTACCAACGTTCGACCTTTGTCCCCGACTTACCTCGAGCCTCGTCACGGACGCAAGCGGCAGCATCAACGGCTCAGCGCGGCCTTCGAGCGCCACAACGCAGGTATCGGCACCTAACGACACGATAGTGCCTACAGGCCGGCCGGGTACAACAGACCACGCCGTCACGCGGACGCGATCACCCGGCGCGACTGGCGGTTCCTGCTGGGCAAAGAGATCGATCGACGCTGTGAGGACGAGCGCGCCAGCGAGTAAGGCGATCCGTGGAGCGATCATACTGCAACCTCCTCTCGTTCCAGACGCCTTCAACATCCTGCTGGCGAGTCAAGCACCAGTCAAGCACGACGCGGGGAACCGCGACGGACTATCGCTATCGTGCTTTCGCCGAAGGCGGGGGGGGAACGGCCGTGCCACAGGCCGGCCCCTCCGCGCACGGGGGGCATCGGTTTGAATAACCGCTTGCGAGCCTTACGCGGTGCGGCTTTTCAGCGTGGTGTCACTCAGCCTGTAACCTGGCGGGCAGCAGAGGGTGAAGCATGAGCCGACCATTCGAGGATCGTGAGAAGGCCCGGGACGCGGGACGTAGGGGCGGTCAAGCGAGTGCCCGGCGCCGTTGCGCGTCTGTGATCTACGGTTCGGCGAACAAGAGGCCCGGGCGCTGATCGCGGATTCCAAGACGGGCGAGCCCCGGGACGTGTTCATTCCACCGTGGGCGGCCGACGCGCTACGGAACGAGATCGCCGATCGTGGACTCTCGGGCACCGACCCGATCTTCACGATCCCCTATGATACCGTCTATGACGAACACAAGCGGGCCTGCAAGCTGGCGAGCATACACGCCTACACGATTCACGACCACCGCCACACGGCCGCTGTCTCGCTCTGCCGGGCCGGGATGCCGCTCAACATGGTCCAGCAGCAGCTCGGGCATAAGACGATCGCGATGACGATGCGCTACGCCCGGTTCAATACCGCCTACTCCGACGCCCGCCCCTACCTGGACCGCGTGGCCGAAACCTACGGCCTGACAGGTGACAGTTCAGGTTACACCCCTGCCGAAGCCCCCGAAGAGGCCAAGACGTGATCCACGGAAGTCCTTTGTTGGTAAGGCGGAGGGCCCGGGATTCGAACCCGGAAGGGGTTTCCCCCGGCGGTTTTCAAGACCGCTGCCTTGCCGATTAGGTCTAGCCCTCCGTGCGTTGAAATATAACGACTTGCGGGGGTTCGGGGACCCGGGGCGGGGATTCCGAGCCCTCGTTTGAGCCCTTTCGCACGTCGGAAACTCTGAACGGCCGGGAACCGCCGCCCCTAGCTAGCGTCGCTGGTCAGGCGGCGATAACGACCGTATCTTGGGCAACGTGCGGGGCCGGGCGGTGGACGGCCCCTTCTTCTTAGGCTGCGCCCTGCGCAGCACCTCCGCGCTCCGCCCGAGACCTCCGCGCAGCTCGATACTAGTTATTGCTCAGCTGCGACAGCAAGCCTGACCAGCAGCCTTTCCGACGCAGAGACGAGGGGGTTACCAGCCGATGCGTTCAGGACGATCGTTACCACTGGTTGCGGGAGCGCTGATCTTGATCCCCACGCTGGCCGTGGCGCAAGCCAGGGTCGAGAAGAACGTGGTCATAGGTATGTACTCAGGGCTGGCGCTCGTGATGGACGTTCATCATCCCGAAAGCCCGAACGGTTATGGCATCATCCACATCGCAGGGAGTGGCTGGGCAAGACCACTAGCGTACGACGCCCAGCTCCTCAGCGAGCGCCAGGTAGATATCTACGGCAAACCGCTCGTTGAGAGGGGATATACCGTATTCTCGCTAAATCACCGGGCGACCCCACGATTCCGTTATCCTGCACCATTACAGGATGTGCAGCGTGCTGTTCGCTTCATTCGGTTTAGTGCCGACGAGTACGGAATCGATCCGGAGCGCATCGGGGCGGTAGGCGGCTCATCCGGCGGGCATCTAGTCCTCATGCTTGGAGTCCTTGACGGTGAAGGGAACCCGGACGATCCCGACCCTGTGAATCGAGTCAGTGCGAAGGTGCAGGCCGTAGTAGCACGAGCTGCCCCTGCGGACCTGGCTCGGCTTCCACACCCGAACGTAGCTCTGTTGATCAGCGCCGCACCTTCACAGGATCTCGAAACGGAAGAGGGCCGAAGGTGCTGGGAGGCATCGCCAGTCAACTTCGCGTCGGCGGACGATCCGCCGACCTTACTGCTCCACGGAGACGCGGATGAGTCCGTGCCGTACGAGCAGGGCGAGGCAATGCGCGACGCTTTGAACGAGGGCGGAGTCAAGGCCACCCTAATTCGGATCGCGGGCGCGGGTCACGGACCCGGGTTTCCTGGTGCGCAGGACCCGCCAGACTATATCGGCGCACTGATTGACTGGTTCGACCAGCACCTGAAGAGGTAAGGAGGGTGGCGCATCCGGCTGAAACGCTGATCCATTAGGTGGAGAGTGCGGCGCGGCAAAAGCGAATCTCGAAAAGGAAGCAAGGCCATGACCTTTCGAGCACTCCTTCTGCTTATCTGTGTGCCGGGTGCAGTAAGCGCCCAAGATGTCCGTTTCGTCGAGCACGCTCTGCAATCCTCCAACGGCAATACGATTCGCGTCAGGGTAGCATCTCCGGGCGCGGGAGCGCCCTTCCCTACACTCGTCGGAGTACCTGGTGGAATAGGCACTTTCACGTTTGGACGAACGCCTGCTCTATCGGCGACACTTATAGACAACGGTATCCAGCTCGTAGATTTCGCACCGCAAGGCCGGGAGGGTAGTGAGGGACAGGAGAACTGCAATGGTCATGTCCATCAAGACGACCTGAAGGCCATTATCGAGTATCTAGCCACGCTGAGTTCCGTGGATCATTCGCGGTTGGCCATTGCCAGCTTCTCATATGGTATCACCATCACCTTCGGCGCTCTCGCGAGGTATCCCGAGCTGCCCGTGCTCTTCGTGATTGACTGGGAAGGACCCGAGTGCGGGGGAAGAGACTTTCATCGGGCGTATCTAAACGGCGAAGAATGGGTCCAACGTTTTCTAGATATCAATGAGGATGGTGTGATCGAAAAGCAGGAGCTGGAGTCGTTTAGAGCCCCTTGGGCCTGCAACGTAGCAGTCACGGACACGGCATATTGGGCTGAACGCGATGCGGCGCGCTACGCATCTGATGTTGGAGTGCCGTACCTGCGGTTTCAAGCTGATGTGGATCATGTACAAGGAACGAGCAAGTACCACATGATGGAGCTGGTTAACGCTGCCACAGCCGGTCGATCGCCGTGGACCCGGGTGAACGACAATCCACCGAACACGATCTATCGAGAAGAAGATCTTGCCAGATATCACTTCCATGCTTTTGAGGGACCCGCTTGGCCGATTGGCGATGAGACCGCACAGATCCTGGCCTCCTATGTCCTCGAACTGTTCAAGGGTCAGCCTTGGGAAGGAAGCCAAAGGTAATCGCCCGGCCCGATACTAACGCCTGAAATCCGACGCCCGCCTATGAACGGCGAGGATGAGCTCAGCAGCCCCGCCGATAATGATCCCGATCATCAGGTTGGCTGCAATGGTCGCGCTGACCCCGACCAGCAAGGCAGGGACCGCCGTCCTGACCTCCCCGAGCACGTCGCGGACGAGCGTAGCGTGGAGGACCCCCACGTAGGCGAGCATGGCCGCGAGTACGGCCGTGGGCACGAGAGCAAGGAACGCCCAGACTGCACCCGGCGCTAATAGCGCCAATAAGATTAGAGCGACGCCGAGGGTGAACGTGCTCCAGCCGCTCCGCGCGCCAAAGCGGTAGTGCGCGGTGAACCCAGCCGAGCCGTGACAGACCGGGAAGCCGCCGGTAAGAGCAGCGATCAGGCTGAACGCGCCCATCGACGCGCAGAGCGCACGAACCGTTACGCGCCCGGCCCGCTCGCCGTAGTAGTCCTGGGCGGTGGCAGCGGCCGCTACGGCCGCATTGCCGAGGGTGAGCGGCAGCTGTGGAATGACCAGCAGGACCAGCGCGCTTCCCGCCAGAGACCAATCGACCTGGGGGGCGACCCAATCCGAGAGCGGAGGCAGACTGGGAGCACCGCCAGCGGTCCAGGTGAAGACGGCACCGAGCCCGAGGAGGAGTAGCACCGCAGGGACACGGCTCAGGCGTTCATGGGCAGCCGATGCGAGAAGAAGCAACGTGCAGGCCACTGCGATCGCGAGTACGACTGGCCCGCCGGTCGAGGCCAGGCGGCCGGGGCCATCATCGACGAGCATCATCTCGAACGCTTTTCGCAAGAGCAGCAAACCCACTCCGAGCTGAACTCCACGCACGAGCGGACGAGTGAAGATCCGCTCGAGCAAGTGCGCGCCACCGGTCGCGGCGATCAAGCCCAGAATGGCGGCCATCTCCAACGCCGCCACTGCGATCATCCCCACGCTCGCCCCAGTCGACAGGGCAATCACCGCCATCGCTTTGAGCGGTTGAACCGGCACCGGCAGTCGGTAATAGAGCGCAGCCGCCGCGTAGGAGACGCCGAACACGAGGAACAGAGGTGAAGGATGAAGCCCGTTCACGACGATCAACGCGAGGGCGAAAGGAGCTAGAACGCCGCTATCGCCGAGGGCGCCGGACAGTCCCCGCGCTAACGCCCCCAGCCTGGGTAAACGACCTGGCAATCTGACCTCCACCTCCTAGGTGGTGCGTCTCTTCAGCTGTGGTAGAAGATGAGACTAACCCTCGGAGAGACGCCAGCCGGCGTAGCGGTGACAGAGCGGCGCTCAGGATCGTGGGAACCGCGGCGAGATACCCTTCGCGCGAGACCTCAACCCGTCACTTCAGACCTTCAGCGATCGGCTCGCTGCGAACAGGGGTCGCATTCCGTTGGAGTAGGATGAGACAGCGGATTGATCGTGTCTCCTCCTCATCCCCTGCCTGTTGGTTGGGGCATAAAGTGGACAGATGGTGGCGAATAACACGCAATACCTGAAAGGCCGGCTACATCTTCTTCTTCAGCAACGCGGCCGCCGTCGCCGAGTCGCCCCGCGCCATCTCGCCGCCCGGGATCGTATCGAGCATCGAGTCCATCGCCGCCTCACTGGAGAGCGCCCGCATGACGGCGGTGCTGTCCGGCATCTCTACCCGCTCCGGCATGTCGCGCTCGCGCCCACAGGCCGCCACCGCCAAAGCGACTGCAAAGAGCCAGGCGATTCTCATACGCCGCCGAACCAGGGATAGCCCTGGTCCTCCCAGTAGCCGCCGGGCCGCTCGGCAGTGAAGGTGATCCGCGTCAGATACTTGGTCATCTTGTAGCCAAGCTTGTGGGGTGCGTAGAGGCGCAGCGGGGCGCCGTGGTCGGGCGTGAGGTCCTGATCGTTGAACCCGTAGGCGAGGATAGTTTCGGGGTGCACCGCCGACTCGAGGTCCCAGCCGCTGTAGTAGCCGGCGTCGAACGAGTCGAAGCGGACGTAGCGCGCCTCGGGCAGCACGCCGGCCCGTTCAGCGATCGCCTGGAAGGGGACGCCGGTCCAGGTGGCGATGGCCGACCAGCCTTCCACACAGTGATGCTTCACCGTGTATTTGACCGTCTCGAAGCCACGGATCTCGTCGGCTGAGAGCGTCAGCGGCGTGCGCACCAGGCCGCCGACCTCTAAACGCCATGCCTCGGGCTCGGCGAGCGCCGGGGTCATGGCGCTAATGTGGTAGGCCGGGAAACTGCGGGAGCGGTCCGCCGTATCGTACTTCGGCGCGCGCCGGCCCGCCGAGAACAACAGGCCGCTGACCCAGTCGTTGAACCGGCTGAATCCGCTCAGCACTGGTCGGAACGAACGGCCACCGTCCCAACCGCAGGCGGCCAGCAAGGCGGCGGCCGTCGAGATGACGAAACCGCGGCGGCCAATCTTACGGCTCATCGCTTGGAAACCTCCCTCGATAGCGACCAGTTATCATCGCGCGCAGCGAAGCGGGATCGACGACGAATACAAGCACCACGTGCACGATGGTGAAGCCGACGAACAGCCAGACGGCCCAGAAGTGCCAGTAGCGCGCGGCCTGGAAGCCGCCGAAGAGACCTGTGAGCCAGGCGATCTGTACCGGCTTCCACATCGAAAGGCCCGTCAAGACCGATAGCGCGCCGAGCAGCACGATCCCCGTGTAGGCGGCCTTCTGCAGCGCGTTGTGCTTACCCTGTGGCGGATGATCTTTCCTCAGCCTCAGGTAGTACTTGCACATCTCGAGGGCCGGCCGGGCGTCGCTCGGTCGGAACAGGAGCTTCTTCCACTCACCCGACACGATGAGATACGTCACGTAGAGCAGTCCTATACCCACCAGGGGCCACATCAAGAAGAAGTGCCAGTTGATCCCACCCGCCAGCCAGCCGCCCAGCCGCATCCATTCGGGGAACGCCACGTTATGGAAGATATTGGGGTAGTAAGGGCCCCCGCGTTCCCCGAAGCGAGGGTAGGCGCGGTAGATCTGCAGCCCGCTGGTCACCATCCCGAAGATCAGGACGAACGCCGCCCAGTGGGTAACCCTTATGATCCAGTGATGTCTCTGGCTAGGTTCGACCACGATCGACTCACCCGTGCCGAGAAGATGCGAGTGCTCCCCAAGCCCTACGTGCCCGGGGAGCACTCACCCTGCAATTGGACCTACATCTCGCCCATCGCGCCGCCGCCCAGCGAGCCGGTGAATACGTAGTCGTTGTCCGCCTGGCCGCTATGGCAGGCTATGCAGCCAGCGCCCCGTCCCTGGACCTCGATGGTACCGTCGGCCAGCACCTTCAACCAGTACCAGTTGCCGTGCTCCGGATCGAAGCCATCCACCTTGTACATGACCGTCGTCGCCGCCAGCGTGCTGTCGGGCATGTAGTTTTCTTTCACGATGATCGCGCCGTTCGGCATCGACCCAGCCTGCCCGGTTAGGGCCTCGTAGGCGGCCGGGTTGAGATACGTGGTCAAGAGCACGCCGTGCGGCTCCTGGCCCGTATACAGCTCGCCTTTATCTGGCCAGAGCTCCCAGTTAGCGGTGTAGTCGACCGCCTCCAGGTAATCCCACACGGCAGACCCGGTCGTGTCGGGTAGAGCGACCTCCTGCATGGCTACCGCCTCGCCCATCTCTTCCATCGCGCCGGTCTCAGCACCTTCCTCCTGCGCCTGACAGCTCCAGGCAACGAGGGCGAGCCCGCACAGCAGGGTTACGAATAGTGACCGAGATAACATGGTTCCTCCCATGGCCAGGCGTACACGTGACGAGGTGACAGCCGCCGAGCGGCCATCGACGCGCTACGCGGTGTTGACGGTTGAACATATTCAGGCTAAGGAGCGTTCCTCCGGCTGTCAATGCACGGCTCACACGCTTCCACTCGAGGGCGCACTAGAGGGCGTCGAAGAACTCGATCATCCGTCTGCGCATCGCGTCATCCGGCAGGCGCCCATACGCCGCGCCCATGTTGTCGGCGGCGTGATGCGCCTTGGTGGTGGCGGGGATCGGACAGGTGACCGCCGGGTGTGAGATGATGAACTTGAGGAAGAACTGACCCCAGCTATTCGCGTCGAGCTCGGCGGCCCACTCGGGCAGTTCGTGGCCCTCGACGGCCTGGAACAGACGACCGCGGCCGTACGGGACGTTCACGAGCACCGCCATTCCGCGGTCCGCTGCCAGCGGCAGGATGCGCTCGGCCGCTTGCCGCTGAGCCAGCGAGTAGTTGACCTGGATGAAGTCGAGGTCCTCTCGCTCCATCACGGCGGCGAAGTCGTCGTACTGCCGAGTGCTGGAGGTCGTGATCCCGATGTAACGGAAGCGGCCCTCGGCCTTCCATTCGCGGAGCGTCGCCAGCTGGGTCTGCCAGCCTCTCAGGTTGTGGACCTGCATGAGGTCGATGACGCTCCGGTTGAGGAGGTTCATCGAGTTCTCCATCTGCTCGATGCCCTGCTCTTTGGATTCCGCCCTTACCTTGGTGGCCATGAACAGCTTATCGGTGAAGCCCAGGTCGTTCGCCAGGACGCCCGATACTGCTTCCGAGTTGCGGTAGCCTGACGCCGTGTCGAGCAGGGTGCCGCCCATGTCGACGAAGGTCTTCATGACCTCCCGGAGCGGCGCCAGCTCCTCCTCGGTCGTCTCGACGTTGAACGTTCGGGCCGTGCCGATTCCGACCACCGGGATCAGCTCACCGCTGGATGGGATGGGCCGCTTCATGATCTCCGAGGACTGCGCGAAGGCGGGCAGCCGGACACCCAGCGCCAGGGCGGCGCCGGCACCGGCGCTCAGCTTGAGCATATCTCGCCGGGTCAGGTCCATGGTTACCTCTCGGTTGGGGCTAAGGGCGACGATATAGCCGCGGAATTTGGCCTCGGCGCCGCAGATCCACAAGCCGGGTCGATCCCACAGCGATCCAATTACCTGCCCCGGGGTCGCTGGACGCCCCAAATACCCGCCGTATATTTGGCCGCGGCGAGATACCCTGGAGAAATACCTCGAGAACGGGAGGCGCTGACAATGGCGGGAGGCGATAGGGTCCATCCCTACATCCCTAACTCTGTCCCGGAAGTGAAAGCCAGAATGCTCGCTGAGGTCGGTATCGACGATATCGACAAACTCTATGAGGACATTCCGGAAGAGCTTCGGCTCAAAGGGGAGCTCAACATCCCCGACGGCATCACTTCCGAGATGGAGTTGGAGCGTCACTTGGACAGTGTTCTCTCCCAGAACACGACCTGTCGTGACAACATCAGCTTCCTGGGTGCCGGCTGCTATCAGCATTACGTCCCTGCCATTTGTAACGAGATCGCAGGACGCTCTGAGTTCCTCACCGCCTACGCCGGCGAGCCGTATGAGGACCACGGCAGGTTCCAAGCGCTATTCGAGTACCAGAGCCTCATGGGCGAGCTGTTGGAGACGGACGTCGTCAACGTGCCCACCTACGACTGGGGTCAGGCGGCGAGCACATCGATACGGATGGCCGGTAGGATCACCGACCGAGAGGTCATCCTGATCGCCGACAGCATCTCCCCCGACCGCCTGCAGGTAATAAGGACCTATTGTGAACCCGTGATGAGGATCGAGTTGGTGCGACACTCGAAGGGCACGGCCGGACTCGACACGGCAGACCTGGGCAAGCGGTTGGACGATTCGGTCGCCGGACTGTACCTGGAGAATCCGTCTTACTTCGGCACGCTGGAGGAGAACGGTCGCGCAATCGCCGCTGCGGTCCATGCAAACGGCAGCGTTTTCATCGTAGGTGTAGACCCACTCTCGCTGGGCGTTTTGGCGCCTCCCAGCCAGTACGGTGCGGACATCGCCTGCGGCGATATTCAGAGTCTCGGCAACCACATGTACTTCGGCGGCGCACTGGGCGGCTTCATAGGGACTCGCGATGAGGAGAAGTACGTCATGGAGTACCCGTCGCGACTGTTCGGGATTAGCAAAACAGAACGGGCTGGAGAGTGGGGGTTCGGAGATGTGTCCTACGGAAGAACGTCCTTCGCGGTCAGAGAAAAGGGCAAGGAGTTCGTCGGCACTGCCGCCGCACTGCACGGGATCACGGCGGGCGTCTATCTGTCGCTTCTCGGTCCCGAAGGTATGCGCGAGCTCAACCAGAACATCATCCAGAAATCACAGTACGCGACGAAGCGACTCTCCGAGCTCGAGGGCGTCGCGATCAGTTTCAAGGCGTTCCACTTCAAAGAATTCGTGGTCGACTTCTCGGCCACAGGTAGAAGCGTCCAGGAGATCAACCGTGCGCTCATGGCAGATGGCATCTTCGGGGGCAGCGACCTCGGAGCCGACTTCGAGGAGTTGACAGGATGTGCCCTCTACGCGGTAACCGAGGTTACCACCCGAGAAGATATCGACCGTCTGGTGGATCGGTTGGATGCGTACCTGAGTTAGGGGATCACGTTCATGGAGATACAGAAGGGGAGCAGGCTTCGCAATTTCCATCAAGCAAAATGGGATGAAGAAGTAATCTTCGA
>CAYFSW010000030.1:0-3872 GCA_964345885.1 uncultured Gemmatimonadota bacterium
GCTGGACGAGAAGACCAACGGCTGGGGGATCACGACCCAGGCGGTTGAAATCCGCGACATCATCATCCCCAAGGGGCTCGAGGACGCGATGTCGCGCCAGGCGCAGGCGGAACGGGAACGGCAGAGCCGCATCATCCTCGGGACGGCGGAGACCGAGATCGCCGAGAAGTTTGCCCGCGCCTCCGAGCACTACCGTGATAACCCCGTGGCGCTCCACCTGCGGGCGATGAACATGGTCTTCGAAGGGCTGAGGCAGAAGGGCTCGATGATCATAGTCCCGTCGACGGCGGTGGAGACGATGGGGCTGGGCGCGCTGGGCGGCCTCACCGCCTTCGGCCGGGCCGGCGCGGGACAAGACTCCGAACCCGCAGGCGGAGAGGGGGCCTCGGCCAGACCGGCGTCATAGCCGGGTGATCTCTAATGCTGGATAGAAAGCAAATGAGTACGGTGGTATTCATCGCATCGGCGTTACTGTGGCTCGTCGTGAGTATCTTCGTCTTCCGCGTCGTGGTTCGACGCGATTACCAACGCCGAGGACGACTGTCGTTCCTCTCCAGCTTTTTCGAGCTGCTGGTCTTCTGCCTCTGGGCCTCGCTCGCCTACAGCTACCGGCCGCCCGATTGGCCGGCGATCCAGGTCGCGGTTGTCCTGCAGGTCGTCGGCTGGGTCACCTTGGCGGGAGGGATGGTCATCGCCTTCGGCACGATGTTCGTGTTCGGAATGGGTCGGGCGTTCGGAGTGCGCGTCGACGTGCTCAAGCAGTCGGGCCTCTATCGACTGACGAGGAACCCGCAGCTCGTGGCGTTCTTGTTGGCGATGATCGGGTATCTGGTGCTCTGGCCCTCGTGGTACGGCCTGGGATCGGTGGCGGTCCTCGTCGTCGTGAGCCACACGATGGTGCTGACGGAGGAGGAGCACCTGCGCGACAGCTACGGTGACGAATATGTCCGGTACTGCGAGCGGGTCCCGCGCTATCTGGGGCCCAGGCGCAAAACTTTGAAGAACGCCGCTTGAGTTGATGGACCGGTCGTGAACCGTGGAACCAGGATTATCGGCTCCTGGTACTCGCTGTCCCACCTGCCCGCTGCGGGGAGCGGCCGGTCCACAAGATCCGTTCTAGCGACGCAAGCCTCGGAACAGCACGCCGGTCGCCGCGTAGGCCAGGCGCTCGGCACCTTCGGGGTTGGCCGCCTGCGGCCCGAACTGCCCATCGATGCAGAGCATCGCCAGCCCGTGTACCAGCGACCAGGCGGTGAGACCGATCTGACGCGCGTCGTCCTCGCGGATCGCGTAGCCCGCCTGCGACTGCTGCAACAACCTCTGCATCACGTCGAAGACACCCCGCGACTCGGCCTGCAGGTCGGGGTGCGCTTCGGCGTCCGCCGCCTCCGGCCCGAACATCACGCGGAACAGGTTCGGGTGCTTTACGGCGAACGACACGTAGGCAATCCCCGACTCGCGGAACCGGGCCCGCGGATCGTCCGGGCAGCGGCCGATCCGCTCCTCCATCTCACGGCGCAGCCCGCGGAAGCCCACCTCGGCCACCGCCGCTACCAGGGCCGCCTTGTCGGCGAAGTGGTGATACGGCGCCATGTGGCTGACCCGCGCCGCCCGGGCCACCGCGCGCAGTGTCAGGCTCCCGACCCCTTCGCGGCGCACGATCTCCAGCGCCGCATCGAGCAGCGCCTTCCGCAAGTCGCCATGATGGTACGGCTTAGCGCGTTTGACCTCGTCCGGTGTGCTAATGGCGCCTCCAATCTTGACAGCGTAAAGATCCTCCTCTATCTTTACTTCGTAAAGATCGGCGGCCTTGCCTATTCCCGCAAGACCCGTCGCGCCCTATGATGCTTCGACCGGCCACCATGAACGAGAAGAGCCAAGACCTCTCAGGGCTGCGGATCGACCGCGACCGGCCGCCCCCCGGTGTCAGCCGGGCGTTGCGCTGGAGCGTGGTCATCGTCATCGGCGCCGCGGCGCTGGTGGTCGGCTTCTTCTACGTGCTGCGCGGGACCGGCGGGCCTGCGGTCGAGGTGGCGCGCGCCCAGCTGGTGGGGGGTGGCGCCGGCGCCTCCACCGGGGTGACCGCTAACGGCTACGTAGTTGCCCGCACCCAGGCATCCGTCTCCTCGAAGATCACCGGTCGGCTGGAGTACCTCGGCGTCGAGGAGGGGTCGGTCGTCGAGGAGGGTGAGATCATCGCACGGCTGGAGAGCGCCGACTACGCGGCGGCGCTGGCGCAGCGCGAGGCGGAGCTGGGCACGGCGCGGGCCGGTCTGCTGGAGGCCGAGGCGGAACGCGACCAACTGCAGCGTGACGTAGCCCGCTCGCGTGACCTGCGGGACCGGGGTCTCGCCTCCGACCAGGAGACCGAGCAGTTGGAGATGCAGCTGGCCACCGCCGAGGCGCGGGTCAATAGGGTGCGGGCGCAAGTGGACGCGGCGGCGGCGGCGGTCGGCGTGGCGCGAGCCAACCTGGAGAACACCTACATCCGGGCGCCGTTCAGCGGCACGGTGCTGCGCAAGGATGCCGAGGTCGGCGAGGTGGTGGCGCCGGCCGTCACCGGCGGCGGTCTGACGCGCGGCGCGGTGGTGACGATGGCCGACCTCGAGACGCTCGAGGTCGAGGTCGACGTCAACGAGGCGTACATCGCCCGCATCCGCAACGGCCAGCCGGCCTCCATCGATCTCGATGCCTACCCCGACACCAGCTTCCGTGGCCGGGTCCGCCAGGTCGTTCCCACCGCCGACCGTCAGCGGGCGACGGTGGAGGTAAAGGTCAGCATACTCGACGTCGACCCCCGCATCCTGCCCGAGATGGGCGCGACCGTCGAGTTCCTCGAGCTGGCGGAAGAAGCGGAACCAACGACTCCGGCACGCGTGTTCGTGCCGGCAGCGGCGGTGCGCGATGAAGCGGGCCTGCAGATCGTTTGGGTCGTCGTTAACGGCCGCGTCCAGCGTCGCGAGGTCGAAGCGGGCCCGGTGACCGGCGAGCGGCGCGAGATCCGGGTCGGCGTATCGGCCGGCGAACAGGTCGTGGTAGCAGGACACGAAGGACTCGAAGATGGATCGAGAGTACGGATAGCTCCCCGCTAACTAGAACATGACCATGGCTCTACTCCAGATACGTAACTTGTCGAAAGTCTATCAGCGTGACAGCCAGGCGATCCCGGTGTTCGAGGACATCGACCTCGACATCGATACCGGCGAATTCCTGGTGCTCATGGGTCCGTCGGGAAGCGGCAAGACCACACTGCTGAACCTCATCGCCGGACTGGACGAGCCGACCACGGGCACGATCACCGTCGGCGGCGAAGAGGTGACCGCGATGTCGCGGCGCCAGCTGGCCGCATGGCGGTCGAATCACGTCGGCTTCATCTTCCAGCTCTATAACCTGCTGCCGGTCCTCACCGCCTACCAGAACGTCGAACTGCCGCTGCTGTTAACGCATCTGTCCAAGAGAGAGCGACGCGAGCACGTGATGACCGCGCTCGACGTGGTAGGGCTTTCCGACCGGGCCGACCACTTCCCGCGCCAGCTTTCCGGCGGACAGGAACAGCGCGTCGCCATCGGCCGCGCCATCGTCAGCGACCCGACGCTGATCCTGGCCGACGAGCCGACCGGCGACCTCGACGCGAAATCGGCCGACGAGATACTCACGCTGATGCAGCGGCTTAACCGTGAGTTCGACAAAACCATCCTCCTGGTGACCCACGACCAGCGCGCCGCGGAACGCGGTGAGGCGATAATGCACCTCGACAAAGGGATCTTGTCGCTGTGAAGTTCGCGCGACTCGTTTGGGTGAACCTGACCCGCAACAAGCGGCGCACGATTCTCACGACGCTGAGCGTATCGACGGCGCTCTTTCTGTTCGTA
>CAYFSW010000031.1:0-7168 GCA_964345885.1 uncultured Gemmatimonadota bacterium
ATGGGCCTGCTAGCGACCGGCGCCGTCGCCGCGACCACGGCCTTGCCGTCGGTGCGCGATGCGGTCCGGAGGGTCTGGCGGGCGTTTCGCTTCCTCCACCAGCTCGCGGGCCAGGGCGACGGCGCGGCGACACTCCTCCAGCCAGACGCCCAAGTCCGGCAGCTGTTCCAGCACGTGCGGCTGCTGCTCGACGAGCTGCTCGAGCAGATGCAGCGCCCGGCCGTCGGCGGCGTTCGCCCGGGTGGCCTCGACCCAGGCGCGGGCCGCACCCGCCCCGTCGCCCCGGCCGCTCAGCGCGATCCCCAGGTTCTTGTGCGCGTTGGGGCGCCCGGGATCGACGGCGATGGCCAGCCGGCAGAGCGGCTCCGCCTCGGCGTGGCGGCCGAGGACGCTCAGGCAGTACGCGAGGTTGTTGTGGGTGAAGTACGAGGTCCAGGTGTCGCACGGCTCCAGGGCCAGCGCCGCGCGATAAGCATCGATCGCCAACTCCCACTCCTTGGTTCGCTCGTAGGACTGACCTTTATACACGTAGAGCAGCGCCCGCACCTCGAGGTTTCGGCAGTCCTCGATGAGCTCATCGAGCTTGGCGCGCGCCAGGTCCTCGCGCCCGTGCAATCGGTAGTGCCGGATCAGGTAGTTGAGCGCATCGAGCGAGCCCGTCGCCTCCAACCGCTCCAGGCAATGCCGCTCGCCGTCCTCGAAGCTGCCGGGGAACGGCTCGTACTTCGTGCCCTTCGGTATCGAGATCGAGAAGCGAAGCTCGCCATCGCTCATGTGCGCGGCTCTCCTCTTTAATCGTCCGACCTGACGAGCCACCAGCCATAGGTCGAGCCGCAGGTGAACGAGCCGAACACTTCGCGCTCGTCCTGGCGGACCACCGGGCCGCTGAACGGCAACACGTCGACGTCGAGGCTCGACGCCGTGGCCACCGGCTCGGCCAGGAACAGCGTGTCGAAGGCGACGATCACGGTGATGGGGATCACCTCCCCCAGCCTGCCGCTGGCCGAGCAGCGGTTTCCCTTCTCCGTATCGACGGCCAGCGCCTCGTAGTAGAGGCTGAGCGGCCGCGCCGAGTCGGGCGCCGTGAGGCCGGGTCCTGAACAGGCGGTCGCCATTACGGCCGCCAAAACGAGCATCTGCACACGCATCTTCTGTCCTCTCACTTCCGCGAGGCCCTAGCTGGGAAGCGCGAGTCGTGGCGGGCCGCTCTGACGCTGACTCCCGTCAAAGGCTCGGCTCTGGTCGGGGTTCGGCCAGCGAATTGAAGCTATCGGGGGGCTCTGACACTCCAGGGGCGCCGCCTGCACGTCCGTCTACCGCCAGCCACCGCATCTGGGCGTCTGCACGCCTTTCCTGGCCGTGGTCCCTTCCGTCATTCTGAATCACCCGGAAATCCGGGGCGAAAACCCGGACACCCGGTCCAGCCGCAGGACCAGCCGACCCGACACTTTGACGATTCGTTGAGACCCGGAGCCAAATCTGCTGGGGCGGCGACGCCCACGATGCTCGCCGCATCCGACGCAGCGAGGTATAATGTGGAGCGTATGGCTTCGACCCGGGTCACCTGGCGCGATGTGCTGCAGGCGCCGGAAGACGGAAAGCGCTACGAGGCGATCGAGGGGGCGCTCTGCGTGACGCCCGCCCCTTCAGTGCGCCACCAGTGGATCAGCTTCAACATTGAGCGCGAGCTGGACCGGCTGCTGGTACAGCCGGGACACGGTCTCGTCTTTCACGCCCCCATCGGTGTCGAGTTCCCGGAGACGGAGGAGGGGGTGCAGCCTGACATCGTTTTCGTCTCCAGCGCCCGGTCCCACATCGTGCACGACGACTGGATCCGCGGAGCCCCGGACCTCGTCATCGAGATCCTCTCCCCGACTACCGCGGAACGCGATCGCGACCTCAAACGCAAGCTGTACCAGCGGGAGGGCGTCGCGGAGTACTGGATCGTTGACCCCGAGGCTGAATCGGTCGAGATCTGGCGATTCGCCGCTGGCGCTCCGGCACCCGAACGACACAGCGAGCGCGTGCCGGTACAGCTAGCCGGGAAGACGATCGGCGAGCTCGAGCTCGCCCACATCTTTCCGCCCAAGCGCTGAGCCCGGCGTACGCAGCGTCTCCATCCAGGCGTTGAGCGCCGCCGCGAGCTCGGCGCGCGAGTAGGCCACGTGCCGAGCCTATCGCTGACAAATGTGTTAGTCTGGCCACGGTGCTAATATTGCCGCCAGCTCACGCTTGACTCCGGCTTGACCGCCCCCGCCGTTATATATGGCAGCCCCAGCCACGTGATGTGCAGGACGGACTGCTGATGTTTGCCCTCTCGAAGTGGTACTGCGACTGCGTGAGCGATGAAGGCCTGGCGTTCGTCGGGTATTGGGCCCGTATGCGCTGGGGGCTGCTCAGGATTCCGTACACCGCGAGCCTCTATAAGCCTCCCGGTGACGCCACCCGCGAGCGGTACTTCATACGTCCGTGCGCCGCTCCCACCGTCCAGGACGACGCGCTCCACTGGGAGTGCGAGCGCCTCGGCATAAGGGCGGTGTGGACCGGCCGCGTCCCCGCCGTCCGTCGCGTGCTACTCGAGACGGACGAGGGCTCGATTACCTGGTCCTGCCACTTTCCCAGCGCCCAGGTGCGCATCGACCTCGCCGGGAACGAGGGGTTCTCGGGCCTGGGATACGCCGAACAGCTCAGCATGTCCGTGAAGCCGTGGCGGCTGCCGTTCGATGAGCTCCGCTGGGGACGCTATCTGTCCGCGGAGGATGCGGTGGCGTGGATCGAGTGGCGCGGTCGCGAGTCGCGGCAGTGGGTGTTCCACAACGGTATGGAGTTGCAGGGCGCGACGGTCGGCACGGGACACCTCGAGTTGCCGAACGACCACGGCATCCTCGAGCTAGGTGACGCTGTCGTGCTCCGTGAAGGCCGATTGGCGTCAAGGGCGCTTCGCACGCTTCCGGCCGCACGGGTGTGGCTGCCCAGCGGGATCAGGAACGCCTACGAGACCAAGTGGGTCGCGCGCGGATCGCTCACGAACAGCACGCGCTCCAGCTCGGGATGGGTGATACACGAGGTCGTCCGCTTGAGGTGACGGAGACAGTGCTTGGAAAGCCGCTCTACGGGATCCTGTTCGTGGTCGTCCTGCCGGCCGCTCTGGTATGGTGGGCCGTCGTGACGACCCCGGTCGTGCCGCTCCCCGCGATCCCCTACGGTTGGGCCGCGATCATCCCGATCGCCGTCGGTGTGGCCCTGATGCTGGCCGGCATGGCCGCACTCCTGAAGTACGGGAAGGGCCTACCGATGAATCCCTACCCACCTCCCGTGTACGTGATACGCGGCATCTACACGTTCACTCCGCACCCGATCTACCTGGGCTTTGTCCTGGCCTGCTTCGGAGTGGCTATTCTCCTGGAGTCGCCCAGCGGCACCTGGCTGGTCGCGCCGATGGTGGCGCTGGCGTTGACCGCCCTCGTACTGGGATACGAGCGGCACGATCTCCGCCGGCGCTTCGGACCGGAGGCGATTCACGTGCCGCTAGTCTCGCTCCCTCCCGACCGCGCGGACCGGCCCACGGGTTGGGACCGTGCGTCGGTCTACCTGCTCGTACTCATCCCGTGGTCGGTGGCGTTCGAGGCCGTGTACCGGCTGGGCATACCGGCAGACGCAGTCGTCGCTCATCTCCCCTTCGAGCGCGGCTGGCCGGTTCTGGAGTGGACGGAAGCGGTTTACGGGAGCATATACATCTTCGTCTTGGCCACGCCGCTCATCTTGCGGACGCAGCGCGACCTGCGCCGTCTGGCGGAGCTGGGGTTGATCTCGACGGCGCTGGTGACGCTCATCTACCTGACCGTGCCCATCGTCGCACCTCCGCGCCCCTTCGAGCCCCGTACGTTCCTGGGCCACGCCCTGATGTTCGAGCGGTCGATGTCGCACACGGTCGCCGCTTTTCCGGCCTTTCACGTTATCTGGAGCTTCATCGCCGCCGATGGGTGGGCGAGGCGATCCCGGGCCTGGGGTGTGGTGGGCTGGACGTGGGCGATCCTCATCACCGTCAGTTGTATCACGACGGGCATGCACGCGCTGGCCGACCTAGTCGCGGCCGCCATCGTCTTCGCCCTGCTGCTGCTACGCCGCCGCGTCTGGGAACTGATGCGCCGGGCCGCGGAGGCCATCGCCAACTCATGGCACGAGTTCCGCTGGCGCGGCGTGCGGGTCATCAACCATGGCCTCTACGCCGGCCTGGCCGGCGCGGTGGGCCTGTGGATATCAGGTTCACTCGGCGGCCCACAGGTCTTCTGGCAGCTGGTGCTCGTGCACTTGTGCGGCTTGGCGGGTGCGGGACTCTGGGCCCAAAAACTCGAAGGGTCCCCGAAGCTTTCCCGTCCGTTCGGGTATTACGGAGGCGTCATCGGTGCCGCCGCCAGTACGGTCATCGTTGGCGGGTTGGGCGGCAACACGATGTTCCTTCTGGCCCTCGTCGCGATGGAGGCGCCGTGGCTGCAGTCGCTGGGCCGGTTGCGCTGCCTGGTTCAAGGATGTTGCCACGGGTCCGAAGCTCCGGAGGGGGTCGGCATCCGCTACTGGACATCGCGTTCCCGCGTATGCACCCTCGGTGACCTTCGAGGCGTTCCGCTTCATCCGACACCGCTCTACTCCATCCTGGGGAACGTCGTGATCGGGGTGCTGCTCCTTCGACTGTGGTCGCTGGGCGCAGCGTTCGGTCTCATAGCCGGCACGTATCTCATGCTCGCCGGGGCCGCCCGTTTCGTGGAGGAGTCGTATCGCGGCGAGCCGCAGACGCCGATCCTCGGTGGGCTCCGCATCTACCAATGGATGGCCGTACTGTCGTTCGCCTGCGGCATCGTGCTCACGATGATTCCAGGCGGGAACCCGCGTGGCCTGGACTTCGCGTTCGATCCGCGGCTGGCGTTGGCCAGCGCCCTGTACGGCCTTCTCGTCGGCTTTGCCATGGGAGTGGATTTCCCCGGATCCGCCCGCCGCTTCGCGCGGCTGGCATCAGCGTAGCGCCAAGCGAGCCGCGGCCCGACTCGCCCGGCGGCCCAGCAATAACAATATTCCTTCTTGACGGATCTCCCCATCGATTGTAACTAGTGGGAAAGGAAGATAGCTGAGGCCGTGTACCATCCCGCCCGCAGGTTCTCAGTCCTGGTATCCTGGCAGTATCAGTCATTCGCCCACTCCCCCGCTACTGGCGGTAGTCCCGCGTGTCCCGGTCATGTCGGTTGGCCAGCGCCGCCATCACGCACGCTCATCTCTCACTAGGCACCTATCCACCAGGAGGTCGTCATGTTCAAGCCGCTTCGAAGGGGGTGTACGCTCTTTATCTGCGCGTTCGTCTTGGCACTCGCGGCGGGCTGCGCAGACCAAGAGCCGGCGGGCCCCGGAGGTTCGGAGGACGCGCCGACCGCGCCCGTCTTCCAGGAGGTTCTCGACAGAACAGCCTTCCAGCGGGGAATTCAGGACATCATCGCCGAGCGGGAAGCGCAGGGCTTGCCGGTGCCGGCGGAGGTGTCTTTCGAGTACGTGTCCGCCGAAGAGGCGGGGGTGGCGATGCCCGCGGGGCGAGCGGAGGCCGGCGACGCGACGACCATGGTGGCGACGACAACCATTCGTTTCGACAGCCCGGCTCAGGCAGGCCTGGAAAAGTGGCCGGACCTGGTGGTAGAAGGCGAACTGCTCGAGGGCGCGGAAGGTTTCGTAGAAGCGGGAGACTACTCCGAACTCGTCAAGGAAGAGATCGAGGCGCTGAGTCCCGGTTACTGGGATGAGCACGAGTTCGGGTACGAGCCGCGGGTTTACACCTACACCGAGCGATTCTCGAGCCGCGATGCCACAGCGGAGAACGCCGTGGCCCCGGCATCGCTCGACGCGCTTGCCAGTACCACGTCCTTGGACGAGTTCGTCATGGGATTCACGATCTCCGGCCCTTGGGACGAACCCTGGGAGATATCGCAGCAGGTCAGTATCCCGATCCCGTTCGTCGGGGATGTCGATATCTTCGACTTCAGCGCCAGCCTCAGACTCGATTTCGGCTTGGGCCTGAGGCTGCCCATGGAGCTGAGCCTCACGAGCACCGAGCCGATGTTCGAAGGTTCCGCATACTTGTCAAGCAGCAGTGCCATGGGGCTCGACTGGTCGGCGGACGACTACGACGCGGCCGGTGTCGAGCCCGAAGCGGGTAACGAGCTGGTGATGTTCTTCGTCTTTCAGGTCAGCATCCATCTGTGGGTCGTCGGGGCGGGCGACATCATCGACGAAACTTTCGGGCCCGACGTCGACAAGTCGAAGAGCTTCACGACCCCGTTCGGGCCGGGCGCGCTGTGGGATCTGGTGACGATAGACATTCCGCTCTTCGATCAGGACTTCGGTGTGGCTTCGTTGGAGGTCGGCTTCGAGCTCACTCCGAGCGCCGGGTCGGACAAGTTCACGGCGAACTGGGCCGCCACCGGAGAAGCTTCGGGGGGCGGCAGCCTCGAGTACACGGACCCAGCCGTTCCGGTAACCGTCGGCCCGATACAGGCGATCGACGGGCCGGGCAACGCCGACATAGAGCTCAACACGCTCAAGTATTACTTCAACCAATTCGTCCTCGAGTTGGCTTTCGCCGTCACACTCGGAATCGACGTCACGGTATTCGAGGTAGGTTATTCAGACGAGCTTACCTTCGACCAGGATTTGGCGACGTTCGACCTGAGCGATCTCTTTCCCGACATCGCCGTGCCTGTTCACGAGGGCACAGACGGCACGTTCAACACGTCGATCCTCATCGAGAACGTAGTGCCAACCGCCGAAATCGACCGCAGCGGCACCACGCTGATCAACGGCGTGCCGACTTTCACAGGGCAAGCTTCAGACCTGCTGACATTCTCCGGACGGTCGACCGATCCGGGCCGTGACGACCTCACCTTGAGCTGGGATTGGGGTGATGGCGCGCCGTCCCCCGACATATCGACAACTTACCCGGTCCCGCATGACGTGACGGAAAGCCAGTCCCATGCCTTCGGCGAGGCCTGCGTGTACCAGGTCGGGTTCATGTCGGTGGATGACGATCTGGCCACCGCCGAAGATCATGTCCCGGTTCTCATCACCGGCCCGCTGGGGAACCCGGCCAGGTCGGAGGGCTACTGGCAACATCAGCTCAGAGGCAACGGCA
>CAYFSW010000032.1:0-30610 GCA_964345885.1 uncultured Gemmatimonadota bacterium
CGGCGCGGCTTTGGCCACCGTCAGAGCCGCGATGATCGAGACGGCCAGGGAGGGGATATAGAGAGTGCGCTCGGCCAGCACGATCTCCGCAGTGATGATCAGATTCGATACCGGAAGGATAGCGACGACAGCCCAAGCCAAGGCCATGCTGAACTCGGGAGCGCGGCGGTAGGTGGCGATCGCTATGGCCAGGCAGCCAATCAGCAACGAGAAACCGAGCGCTCCCAGTAGGCTCAGCTTTTCGGCGGGCAGCACAATCGCCGGCGAATAGTCAGCTGACAGGTCCAGGGGAAGCACGAACAACTCGAGGTAGCGCGGCCAGATCCGCGCCATCGTGAACAGTCGGGTGGTAAAGCTGCTGTCGAGAGCGAAGGTCATGTGCGGGAAGCTCTCGAGCGCGGCCCCGAGGACTGTCCAGCGGGCGGCGAAGACCACTAATAGCACGCCAGCCAGCACACCGAACAGAGGGAGTCTGGCTCGTACGTATCCCTTGAACGTCCGACCGGGTCCGCGCGACGGGAGGGTGAGGTCGGTAGCGAGCAAGAGCCCTGGCAGAACCACACCGACCTCCTTCGAGAAGCTGGCCAGGGCGTAGCAGGCAGCGATCAGGAAGAGGACGGCGGGCGAGATTCGCCCCCGCCGACTGGCTCGCACATAGATGATGGTCGCCGTGAGAACAAAGACGGCGGTCAGCATTTCCGCCCGGCCGATTATGTTGGCGACGGCCTCGGTATGGACCGGGTGCACGGCAAACACGAGACCGCCGGCCAGTGCCGCCCACCACGGGAAGTAGAGGAGCAGGAAGAGAGCGACGAGACCACTTACCACAGCATGCAGGACGACGTTCACCAGATGGAAGCCGAAGGGGCTCCCGTTCCAGACCGACCAGTCGACGGCGAAGTTGGCGAGGGTCAGCGGCCGGTAGATACCGCCGGGGAAATAGTCGTCCACCCAGTAGGGCTCGGTGATCAATTCGGGGATGTTGCCGATGCCGTGCGCCGTTTCCCGAGTTTCGATGACCACGACATCGTCGTATGCGAACTTGTTGCCGAGCGAGTTGGCGTAGACGACCACCGACGCCAACACCACGCAGCCGACCATGAATATCCGCGCCCTGCTCGGATCCGCCGTTATCGCCCGAAGCGAGAGATCTCTCATTTGTCCCTACTTCCCCGACTCCTTAACTCCCCGAACCTCCGAATCCGCTTCCCCCACACTACCCGCGTTCTCCTCAACTCGGTGCGGTGCGTGGAGTGCCTCGAGATTCGTCTTGAAGATCAGTACACCTCCCGGCGTCACGTAATCGAGCTCCAGGCTCCCTGGATACCGTCCCAGCAAACGATCGATCGGTTCGACCGCTGCAGGGATATGCCGCCTCACCGCCAGGTAGTCCACGCCCATTCCGGCGAACAGCCGCGCCAAGCTATCGGCCGGCGGCTCACCGCGACCGTACCACGCATGCACCGGTACGTAGTTGTTCGGGACCACGCGCCGGCCGGTGTGCAGAGCAATCAGCGGATCGAACTCGAAGGCCACCACGGCACCCGGCTCGGTGTTGGCGATGACCCAGTCGATCAGCTCCCGACCCACCGCCGACTTGACCAGCTGGCCGCCGTCCCACACGCGGGCGCGAACCGCCCCAAACTCCAGGTACGCCTGGTGAACGAGGACGGCCATACCGGCGACGAGGATCGCGGTCCGCAGACGCCCACCCGGTCCGACCTTCGCTTTCTCCTCGGCCCGGCGGGCCAGCGCCAGGAAGCCGATGACCGCGAGGGCGAGCAGCAGCGGGAAGAGGATGAAGACGAAACGGAACGGCGGGAACACCCAGATGGCGACGAGGACCAGGTAGAGCCACGGGTACACGGCCGTCGCCGGCGCCTTGCGGTAGATCCGGCGCGAGCCGAACGCTGCGAGCGCGATGAACGCTGCACCGACGAAAGACTCGACGGTCGCTCCCGCCTCGGGCAATAGCTTGCCGCCCACTGTCTGCAGTACGGCTCCGACGTTGGTCACGGCCACGTGGAGCGCCGCCGCGGGCGCCTCGCCGATCAGCGCCAGATACAGCCGCCCGTACGAACCGTATCCGGGCACCAGGAGCTCCGGCACACGGCCGGACCGCAGAAGCACGTACACGATCCACGGCGCGGCGACCAGCAGCGCCACTGCCACCACTGCCGTCGCGGGTCGGCGACCGTGGCGCTGCCAGGTCGTGATCAGTACGGCACCCAAGAGCGCCAGACCGACCGTGCGGGTAAGCCAGACGAGCCCTGTCAAGACTCCTATGACCAGAAGCTGACCATACGTCGGCTTCTCGGTCGCCCGGTCGCTCAGCCAGAGGGCGAGGAAGAGCAGAGCGAGATAGAGCGGCTCCGACAGCAGACCGCTGGCCACCAGCATCATCGAGCCCGCCGCGAAACCGAGAAGCGCCAGCAGCACCGCCAACGGCGTCGCCAGGAGGCCAAGCTCGAGGAGCAAGAAGGCGAAGAGCCCCGCGGCGGCGCCGATGTAGATCCCGTTCGCCAGCTTCATCGCAGCGAGGGCCGCCTCTTGCGATCCGCTGAACAGCCAGAAAGGGACGAGGCTCATCGGGTAGAGCGGTGGATACTTCACGCCGGGGACGTCCACCGGCAAGAAGGTCACCCGATACCCCTCGCCGTGTGCGAGAGCCTTGGCCAGCAGCACGTAGATCCCGTCGTCGTAGTTGACGCCGACCAGCGACTCGTTCTGGGCCCAGACGCCCACCGCCGCAACAACGATCGCGACTAGCACAGCCAGCAGGAGATGAAATCTCCAGCTCCCATCGGCCGGCCGGCTCATTCGCCCTCCACAGAAACGGCCCTACCGCTAGGCCCGGCCAATGGACTGAGGACCGGCTGTGCGCCCGGATCACCGCTCAGCGGAGCGTAGAGGTAGGACCGGCGCCCCGGGTACAGCGCCTGGAGTCGGCTGTTTCGTTGCGGGCCGAAGTCACGGGCGTAGACCGCGCCTTCCGTCAGCCACGGATCGTTACGCCAAATCAGTGTGCCGTAGACGGTGAAGCCGGCTTCGTCCTTCCGGACTTCGCGGTAACAGTGCTCGGGCAACGCGGCGCTGGTGTCGACTCGAACCGATTGGTCCGGCAATACGTCGCGGACAACCGTCAGGTCCATGTCGCGCCAGGTCTGAAGCTGGGAGGTGAGGGCCGCCCGCGCCGACGCAGAATCGACGCCGGCCAGCAGCAGTGAGTCCGCCCTGTCCAGGGCCGATTGCAGACGGCATCCGTCAACGGCGCGGTACGCCCGCTCGGTCTGGGAGGCGGAGATCCCCCAGGCCCAGAGGCGCGGTATCAGACGACTGCCCCACCCGACCTTGACGAAGACGAGCGCATCGCGCAGCCCCGCACGCTGCACCTCGACCTCGGGGTGCAGTTTCCGTTCGAGCATGCGCCCGGCGAAGAGACCCGCGCTCTGCGGGAAGTTCACCGTGAGGCCGAGCGCGGTCCCGCCGAGCAGCGCCAGCCACAGCGCGCCGCGCCAGCGGCCCAGCCGCCGGTCGAGCGCCAAGATGCCCGCCGCGGTAAGGATCACGGCGGGCACGAGGGAAGCGAAGAGGAAGCGCGGGCCGAGGAAGTTGTCACGGTGCCAGTAGAAGAAGTAGGCGAGCGGCGCAGCGAACAGCAGCGCGCCGAGCAGGGCGACGGCGCCACGCGATCCGTCGGCTCTGACCGGGGCAACGAGTGCCACGAGCACGAAGATCAACGACGGAAACGGCCAGAGGTAGAGCAGCACGTTGAGCCGCTGAAAATCGAGCGCCGTGTTGGCGAACGACACGATGGGCGTGAACGGCTCGCCCCACGGATCGGTGTGGAAGCCGAGACCATGGCCGGCGCCCCAGAGCAGGCTATATCCGAAGCGTAGAGGGTGGCCGGTCGTCGAGCCGTTATACAACAGCAGCGGAACCAGTCCGACCAGACACGTCGCGCCTACCACGACAGCCGGCCGCCAACCCCCGCGCAGTAAGATCCATAAGCCCAGCACGGCGGCCCACGCCGCCGCCTCGAGCGGGCGGATCGTCGCGGCTGCCGCCAACGCCACGCCGGTCACGACCGGCCAGCTGCGCGCCCGCGCGCCACCCACCGTGCGAACCGCCGCGTAGAGAGCGAGTGCGAGGAAGAAACCGGTGGTCACATGGTTCATGTAGCTGGCGCTCATGAACAGTGCGAACGGCGAGACCAGGTAGAGCGCCGCCGACAGCCTGGCACCACCCGCGCCCAGCAGCCGCCGCGCCGCTGCGAAGACCAGCGCCAGGGTACCGGCGGCGAAAAGCGGGTTGATCAACCACGGCAGACCGGCGAGCAGGCCCAGCGCGAGCAACGCCGGATGGCCCGGCGGATACTGCGAGAACCACCGCCCGCCCCGGATCACCAGGTGTGTGGCGCCGAAGAACTCCGGGAATTGGGGCGCCGGCGCCGTCAGGCTGCCACCGAGAAGGATGCGGGCCTGGAAGAGCTGGGCGATGCTGTCTACGTTGTGCGGATTGCGGGCGAAGAGCAGGCCCGACAGCAGGGCGGCCGCTGCCAGCACGGCGACGGCGCAGACGAGCACGTAGCCACGATCCGGTGCGCCGAGCGCCTTGGCCCGCCAGCGCTCCAGATACCTCTCGAGTCCGTCGCGCCAGACGAAGGTGAGTGCCGCCGACACCGCCAGTATCGCCACCGTCCAGAGCAGCCACCCGCGGACCGTGCGGCTGTACCCCAGGGCTTCTTCGGCCGCAGTGAACCCAAGCCAGGTCGACCACGGCAGAAAGGTGATGATAAACAGCGCCATCGACAGCCCGGCGACACAAAACGCTCCCCAGCTGCGCCCGCGCTGCAGACTCATTCGACCATCCCGTCACCGGCGCCCAGCCGACGGTCGAGGCTTAGCACCCCGGTCGCGTATCCGGCCACCGGGCTGACCTCGCTCAACAGCATATCGGGGTGCGTGTGCCGGCCCTTCCCGGGGATCTCGTGTGCGCGCAAAGCATCGAGAAGCGCGTCGTCCAGTCTGACGAGTATGTGCGAGACCTGAGCAGTCACCGGCGAGAAGCCGCCGCGAGCCAGCAATACGTAGTGCACTTCTTGAACCGCAGCGTAGTGGGCTATGTCATCGAGGGTGGCGAACGGCATCGTTCGCCACCCCCAACCCGCCCAATAGGCGAAGCGCGGATGCCAATGGATGACTCGGTCGGCGTCGGGCAGCGCAGCGGCAAGCGTCTCCCCGGCCCAGCGGTCTTCGTCCGCCACGATAAAGAGAGCTTGGGCCAGTTCGCCCATCGACCGGCGGCCAACGACGACCAGCGAGGCGACGACGAGAACGACCACCAGGCTGCGACTCGCCAATTCCCTGAAGTGAGGCAGGCGATCGGCGATGGCCAGAATGCCGATCGCCGCCCATCCCGCCAGCGCCGGTACCAGATAGAGGAAGAAGCGCGGCAGGGCGGCGAGGTACAGGCTGATCAATAAACTGGCGCCAAGTCCGGCGAGCGCGAAGGTGGGAGGCTCGCGTTTGCGGGCCGCGACGATCCCGACGACGACGAACGGCAGGAACAGGACTCCGCATAACGTCCAGAGCGCGTATCCGTAGTTGACCAGCCGGTTCCCGACCCGACCCCACCACTCGCGCTCGACAGGCATCTCGGCCGCCGCCAGCCGCGCGAACTGCCTCTTCTGCTGCTCCCGCGATACGCCCTGCGGGGTGCCCCAATACGGGTTCTGGAAGTAGCGGTGGCTTGGATCGAGCTGATACCAGACCCGCACGAAGTCACCCAGGTAGGCGTCATCCCTGAAGGTGTCCTGGAGCGTCTCTGCCATCGGCCTCATCGTCGCCGGCTGGCCGCTCAGCATCCACTCGCCACCCGCCTGACGCAGGTAGTAGAGGTGCGGCCCGGCGGTGACCAGGAAGCCGAGGACGGCCAGGGACGGAACCGTCAGCCCTCGCGCGTCGCCCCTGGCGCGGACCCACTGAACGCCTCGGACGACCACGTAAAACCCGGCGAAGACGACCGCCTCAGCCCGCGTCAGGTAGGCGCAGCCCATCAAGCTCCCCGCCACCCAGGCGACGATCAACGCCGACCAGCCGCGCCGTTCCAGCGCCCATTCGCCGCACGCCAGCGCGGCGAACAGGAAGAACAGGTACGTCGGCTCGGTACCGGCGTACATGTGGGACCACATGGGACCCAGTTTCGGAGCGACATCGATCAGCGCCGGCCAGCCGACCAACAGGGAGACCGCCGTCCAGGCGACACGATCGCCGGCGTTGCGCCGCACCAGGACCCAGACGGGGATGATCAGGGCGGCACCGGCGAGCGCCGAGATGACCCGCTGGGCGACCAGGAGCTCCAGTCCTGTGAGACTCGACACGGCGGCGCTCGCCAGGGGCACGAAGGGTCCGAGGGCCGTGTGGGGCAGCCCGCTGAGCTGTGGCCCCCCGCCCTCGAGAAAGCTTCGGGCGATGAGCAGGTACATCGCCTCGTCCCAATCGAGGTACTCGCCGCGGAGCCAGAAGAAGAGGCCGCGCGTTACGAGTGCCGCGGCGACCACGAGCGCGAGGCGCAGCGCGACGCGTCGATCACTCGCTGGCTTCAAAGCGGGCCAGCTTCCGATAGAGAGTCGAGGGATCGATGCCGAGGATCTCGGCGGCTCGTGTCTTGTTGCCGCCTTCAGCCCTCAACACCCACTCGATGTAGGCCCGCTCGATGACTTCGAGCGGTGGGTTGGCAGGCACCTGTGAGGTGACCAGCGGCATCGGCTGCCGCTCGCGGACCCGCTCCGGGAGCACCTCCCGGTTGATGACGCTGCCCGGGGTCATAGCGACGGCCCGTTCCAGGGCGTTCTCCAATTCACGGACGTTGCCGGGCCAATCGTATTCCATCAGAGTCTCCAGAGCATCATCGTCCAGCCGCTTCGGCTCGGCCTCGCGCCGCCCTGCGAACCGCCGCAGGAAGTTCTCCGCCAGCAATGGGATGTCGTCGCGTCGCTCGCGTAGCGGCGGCAGGTGGATGGCGATCACGTTCAGCCGATAGAAGAGGTCGGTGCGGAAGTTGCCGTGGCGGATCTGTTCATCGAGGTCGGCGTTCGTAGCAGCTACGATGCGAACGTCGACCTTGATCGGCTCGGTGGCCCCCACGGGGATCACCTCGTGCTGCTGGAGCACATGCAGCAGCCTGACCTGCGTCGCCGGTACCATCTCGCCGACTTCATCGAGGAACAGCGTTCCGCCGTTGGCGGCGAAGAACAGGCCTTGCTTGTCCTTGAGGGCGCCGGTGAAGCTTCCCTTGACGTGGCCGAACAGCTCGGACTCGAGCAGGCTTTCCGGCAGCGCTCCGCAATTGATGCTGAGGAACGAGTTCTCGGCGCGGCCGGATAGCTCGTGTAAGTACCGTGCCAGCACTTCCTTGCCGGTGCCGCTCTCGCCCTGAACGAGAACCGTCGACTCGGTGGGCGCGACCGTCTCGGCGACCTGTAGGGCTTCGAGGAAGTTCCGGCACTTGCCGATCGGCTTCGAGGCTGCGCGCGCATCGCGCTTGCGGATTTCGCTGCGCAACGAGCGATTCTCTATCTTCACTCGCGCGAAATCCAATGCCTTACGCAGGATGGCGATCAGCTCTTCGTTGGTGAACGGCTTTTGCACGTAGTAAAACGCGCCCTGGTTGACCGCCTGGATAGCCGACTGCAGCGACGCCTGCGCTGTCATCAGCACGACGGGAACGTCGGGTCGGCGTGCGCGAGTCTCGGCCAGCACATCGATCCCGCTGACCTCCGGCATGCGAATATCGGTCAGCACGACATCCGGGATCTCGACCAGTTTATCGATGGCCTCCGAACCGGAGAGGGCTGTTATCGTATCGAAGCCTTCACGCTTCAGGAGGACCTGCAGCGTCTCGACGAGACTCTCCTCGTCGTCGACGATGAGGATCTTGGGCCTGTTGTTCGTCACGACGTCTTCTCCCCTGCGACTTCAGGTGAGGCGGGGGTCTTCTTGCGAGGCAAACAGACGGTGAAGCGGGTGCCCGTCTCGGGGCTCGATGTCACGAAGACGGTGCCCCGGTGCTCGCGCACCGCCCGATGGACGATCGCCAGTCCGAGACCGCTTCCTCCGCGCCGCTTGCTGAAGAACGGATCGAAGATCCGCTTCAGGTCGCCCTCCTCGATACCCGGGCCATTATCGCTTACCTGTAAGATGACCGGACGAGTGAGGTCGACGTCTGGCGTTACCACCTCGGCCTCCGCGTCACGGACTTCGACCTCGACCACCGTCTTGCTATCGGTCCCTGCCACTTGCATCGCGTTGAGTACCAGGTTGGTCACCACGCGGTGCATCAGGTCCTCATCTCCTTCGAACAGCACCGGTTCGTCTGCGACCGATACCCGGAGATCGACATCCTTGCCATAAGCCGGATGTCGCTGGACTACCCGCAACGCTTGACTGACGATCTGGCGCAGGTCCAGCTCCCGCGTCCGTTCGATGTGGACGCGTGCGAAGTCGATGAAGTCGCTCAGCAAGCGGGCGAGCCGATCGGACTCCTTGAGGATCAGCTGCGACAGCAGGTGATCGTCTTCATCCGTGTCACGTCCGAGCCCCAGTTGCTGAACCGAACTGCTGATCGAAGCGAGCGGATTCTTGATCTCGTGGGCGAGCGAGGCGGAGAGCTCGGCTACCGCTTCCAGGCGCTCGGTTCGCTGCCTCAGCTTCTCCATCCGAACCCGATCCGAGATATCACGCATGATCGCCGTGACCGAGGGCGGACCCGCGCGCCGCTCCAGGACCGCCGTGCTGACGCCGACGGGCACGTCGGCGGCGCCGTGACGCACCCGGATCTCGGCGCTTGCCACAGGTATGCGGTGCTTGAGGGTGCGGTCGACGACGGTGCGCAAGCCGCTGGAGCAGCGGCCGAGCTCCTCCATCACCGGCCGGTCAAGCCACTCGACAAGCGAGAGGCCGAGCAGTTCCTGCGCGGCAGGGTTCGCGTATGCGAGCCGCCCCTCGCCATCGATCGTGAGCACGGCGGTCGGGATGTTGCTCAGTATGTCTCCCGTATCGAGACGCAGCTGCTCCAGCGCATCCTCCATCGAGCTCAGCTCGGCGCCGGTCTCGCGAAGCTTCCGGCTGATCAAGCCGACCACCAGGGCTACCGACACGAAGATCCCCAGCTGCAGCGCCACCACCATGTCCACGGCGGTTCCCTGTAACCACACGACATCGGCGATGTAGGCCACGCAGGCCAGCAGTGTGACGAGCAACCCGCTGCGCAACGGGAGTAACAGCGTGTAGGCACTGATCAGAAGGATGTAGAGCGGTGACACCACGCTCTCGCTACCACCCGTGGTGTCCACAACCAGCGTAACCAGCACGACGTCGAGCACCGCCTGAGCGTAGAAGAAGCTCGTGCCCGGACGTTGCTCGCGGACGTGAGTGTACCAGAAGGAGGCCGGGGTATGGATCAGGGTGACGACGAGAGCCAGGGTTGCCGCCAGAGTCTTGGTCGGTGCGGCGGCCGACCACATGAACACCGCCGCGGCAAAGACGCCGCCCGCCAGACCCAACCGCGCCATGTAGACCCAGCGCAAGATCTCGAGGCCCCGCCCGACGAGCCACTGGCCCTCCTCGGCGGCGGGAGCCTCACCGCGGTCCGGCATCGACGGGCTCTGCGCCTCAGCCAAGGCGTCGCCCTCGTCGTGACCCGGGAACCGATCGCTCATCGGCTCGCTCCCCGGCCTGGGTATCGATGTTCCATCCCCGACAATCCTCGCTGTCACCCGCAGGGCGACTGCACCAAGTGCACACGTTAGGGGGAAGGGACCTCCAGGAGGCAATCATGGGGCCAACATCGGTCGACTCAGCCGGCGAAGCATAACACCGACTCTTGCAAAATGCAAGAGCGCCCCCAACCCGTAGGCCAGCTGACCGAACTCGCCGGGCAGCCCCACCGCTGGCGATCCTAGGAGGACGCCTGCGTCCGCTTGAAGACCTGAAGCGGGCCGACCCAGGTGAGCTCATCGTACTCGTCGAACAGCTCGCGAAAGCGGCTGTCGATCGAAAAGTACTCGATCCAGCTAAAGCCGAGCATGTGCAAACCCGGCGGACGGGTATCGACGATCAGCAGGTCGGGTCGCGAGCGGCGGAGATCGGCGATGACGGCATCTACGAAGTACGTCTCCAGCTCGCCGCGTTCCTCCGGCGGCCGGTAGGGGAAGGCCGCGCTCTCGCGCTTCACGTCGCTATAGAGGCCCGGTAGGATCCAGAGCGTGTTGAATCGCGAGCCCCACCGCACATCGGTGTAGTTGACGAGCGGAAACCCCAGCCTCACGCTGGCCGCGAACATGCCAATCGTGCCACCCGGGGCGTGTTGCTCGACGACCTCGACCAACCCATAGAGGTAGCGGGGCGACCCGGCCAGCTCGGCCCATGTCTCTCGAACCGACCGCTGCGCCCGAAGGGTGAGCGCGAGCAGCGCCAGGATTGTGAGAGCGAGCGCTGCCGGCTGGAGATAGCGCGCGAAGCGCCAGCGATCCGCGAGCCGTAGCGCGTCGACAATAACCAGCGTCAGCAGCAACACCGCCGTCGTAGTCACGTGAATCCAGTGGTAGTCCCACCCCTTGTTCTGCATGAACACCGCCGCCAGGAACATCAGCGTCGCGACCGTCAGTATTCCACGTAACTCGGAGGTCTGGGGAGTGACCCGGAAGATCGTATGAGCGAGCAAGACGAGCAGTACGAAGACCGTAACCGGATTTCTAACGAGCGTCGAGAACCCCCAAGACCAGTAATCGTCGTATACCGCGAACGTCGACCGTGCGAGGCCAATGTAGGCAGGCACGAACAGCAGGACGGAGATCCCATAACTCAAGCCGAACGCGACGATCGCGTAGTTCTCCGGGCGCCTCCAGATCGCCCATGAGCGTCTCAGCGCCATATACGCCTCTACCGCCAGCCAGACCGGGAGGAAGAACGGCTTCAACGAGAAGCCGACGGCCGCCAAGACTCCCGTCAGAATCGCTCTGGCACGCGGCAGCGAGGCGCCGCGAGCTCGGGCGGCCGCCGCATACAGGTACGGCAGTACGAGCGTGATCGTGAGATGCTCGCGCTGACCGAAGTGGTAGGCGACCCACGGGATCAGCAGGAACATCGAGACGAGCAGGACGATCGCTGTCGGCACACCATTCGGCTGCGGCACGGCCTGCCGCAGATTCCACCAGCCAAGCCAGAGTGTGAGCGCAATGACGACCAACACGATCATGCGAAAGACCATCAGGTCGCTGACGCCCGTCAGCAATGACACGCCCTTCACCGCGATCGTGAAGTACACGACGAGCGGAGGGTTCGTCTCGATGATGTCGACGTAGAGCTCCGCACCGCTCAGGACCTGACCGGATAGATAGAGCAACCAAGCGACGTCGTGGTTGGCGGGCAGCGATCGGATGTAAGATGCCCCAAGGCCGTAGAGCAGCAGACAGATGAGCAGGAATCCGTACGACCTGATCTTGGCCGGCAGCGGTGACGTCGAATCCTCCCCGATCGTCCTCGACAGGAGCTCTCGGAGTCTCAAGCCACCCCCTCGCACCAGTTCACCGACCGCCGTCGGTCGCGCCCGATACTACAGGGGCAGGGATGCGCTTGTAGATCGCCAGGAACCCAACCGAACTGACCAACCGATATTGAGCGAAGATCTCGCGGAACCGCTGATCGCGCGAGAAGAAATCGACGTAGTTGAAGCCGCGCATTTCCCAGTTTGGTGCGAAGATATCCACAAATAACAGGTCGGGCTCGTACTTGAGGAGGTCGGCCACGACGGAGTCGATGAGGTACCTCTCCAGCTCGCCCGCTTCCTCCAAACGACCGTAAGGGAACGGCTCGCTGCCGGGCGTAACGCCTTCGTAGATCCCCGGCAGCAACCAGAGGCAATTGAAGCGCGAGCCCCATCCGACGTCGGTGTAGCTGACCAGTGGCCAACCTACCTGCATGGTCACGGCCAGTGTACTGATCGTCCCGCCGGGTGCGTGCTCCTCGACCGCGTCCATCATCTGATAGAGGAAGATGGGGGTCTCGCCCAACCTGACCCAGATTCTCTCGGCCGTTGCGTGCCTGACCACCGCATACCCGAGGGTCAGCGCTGCGACCAGCCCCAACAATGCACGACTCAGGTGTCGGTAGCTGAAGCGCCCAGTCAGCTTTCCTATCCCGTCGACGCCTATGGCACCCAACATCAGGGCGAGGAGCGCCTGCACGGGAATCCAATGGTAATCCCAACCTTTACCCTGCACGACGACGCCAATGCCGAACATCAGCATGGCAACGGTCAATACTCCGCGCAGACGCCTGAGCTGCGCGCTCGCCGGCACCTTGGCGGCGGCGAGTAGCACGAGTGCGGCGTACAACACTTGGGGGGACGTGGCGATCTCGGACATCTCGTTCGAGTAGTAGCTGCGATACGGTCGTGCGGCCAAGCCGGCCAGCTCGAGGTAAGCCGGCATGAAGAGGACGACTGAGAGCGCATACGCCGCCAGGGTGGCGCCGATCGCGACACCCTCGGGTCGACGCAGCAGCGAGGGCGAACGAGTCACCGCCAGATAGCCCTCCACGCCGAGCCAGACCGGCAGGAAGAACGGCTTGACCGCCACGCCCACCCCGGCCAGAACCCCGATGGAAACGACTAGCCCGAGGGGAAGCTCCTTGCCTTCCGCTCTACCCGCAGCTGCAAACAAGTACGGCAAGACGAGCGCGATCGCCAAATGCTCCCGCTGCCCGAACTGGTATCCCACCCACATCGTCAGCATCGCGATCGCGAGGAGGCAGGTCACGCGCCGCGCCAGTCGGTGCGACTCCGGGATCGTGCGTCGCAGTACGGCGTAGGCGAGCAAGAGCGAGGCCGCGACGAGCCCCAGGACCACGACCTTGAAGACCAGGACGTCCTGAATGCCCGTCAGCTGGGCTGCTGCCTTCACCGCGATCATGAAATAGAGGATGAGCGGCGGATTGACCTCGACGACGTCGACATACGGTTCGGCGCCGGCGAGGATCTGTCCCGCGACATAGAGGAGCCAGGTCACATCGTGGTTCCGCGGGAGCGTTTGGACGTATAGCGCGCCCAGCGTGAACAAGACGAGGCAGGCGATCGCGAACAGTAGCCGCTCGCGATCCAGCCAGCGGTCTGACAGCAAGCTGTTGAGGCTCGCCTTCAACGATCTTCCCAGGATCTCTCCCCCTCAGCGTAATCGTCTCGCAGCAACCGGCACGGGCCGGCCAGTCGTCTTCGGTCGCGCCGGAGTTCTTCCGCGGCGCTCTGAGAATTTGCCCAGACTAGCTCAGGTAGCGGCGCCAAATCTTCAGCACATCGAGCGCCGCGCGCGCGAAGTCACGCAGCCGCAGCCGGCTACCTGCAACGTCGCGCCAGTCATGAAGCGGGAACTCGAAGAACAGCGTGCCGGCGCGCTCAGTCGCATCAGCGTCGAGCGTGCGGATCAGCCGGGCGATGATCTCGACATCGAATACCCAGCGGGCACAGAACGGCTGCTGCATCACCTGCTCGACGACGGCGTTGCGTCGGAACAGCTTGGCTCCGCACTGCGTGTCGTACACCGGGATCCTGAGCATGAGTGATACCACTGTGGCAAAGACTCGACCGGCATAGTGCCGGATGGCACGCCGCTCGATGTTCCGACCCAGGAGGCGCACCCTCGAACCGAGCACCATGATGAGGTCGGGGTTGTCGCGCAGAACCTGGCAGAACCGGGGGATCACGCTCAACGGGGTCGCCAGATCCGCATCCCAGAAGCCGGTGAACTCGGAACCGATCTTGAACGACTCCAGAAAGCCGCGACGCACGGCCTCCGCCTTGCCCATGTTGCGCGGAAGCACGATCAGCGAGCTCGCTTGCGGTCTCCACTCGACCAGTTCCCGGACGACCGCCTCGGTCCCATCGCTGCTGCCGTCCTCCACGAACACGAAGTGGACGTTCGGGTTGTCAGCGATGAACTCCTTGAAGGCACCGACCGGCAACCGGCGCGCCTCGTTGTAGCACGGTACGACGATCGTAACCTCGGTCATGCGTTCACACCGCCGCTGATGTCCACCTCGTCCGGCGGAAGATCGGCCGGCTTGCTCCGCGGCACGATCCCCGACCGGCGGACGCAAAGCACTGCGATCAGGCTGGCACCGGCCCGGTAGGCGCCCGAGCCGTTGCCGCAAAGCTGCGCCGCGAGGCCGTCCGCCTCTCCTGCGAAGATGCGGGTCAGCAGTCGATTGACCGGCCGCGGTGGCAGACTCAGGTCGGTCCCCAACTTTCCCGCCGAGGTGCCAAACCGGCGGTTGAGCCAGCGAACGAGACGAATCGGAACGTACAGCCGCGCATTGAAGTGGCTGAGCAGCCGCACGTCGACCGGCAGACCGTCCCACACGCGGCGCAACCTGGCGACGTCGTACCGGCGATAATGGCCTAGCGCCACATCGTGACTGGACCAGAGCCGCGGGTCCGCCGGAACCGTCATCAGTACGTGCGCTCCGGCCTTGCAACGGGACAGCAGAGTGGAGAGCAACAGGACATCGTCGGCCACGTGCTCGAGCACGTCCGTCAGCATGAACAGATCGGCCTCGGAGTCGAGGTCGAGCGGCGCGTCCGCCAGCGCGCCGCACCAGAACCGGGTGTTCGGGAATCGCGTCCGCGCCAACTCTATCGCCGCGGCAGATGTGTCGATGCCGACCGTCGCGTAGTCTTCGGCGAGCGAACCGATGTTCGCACCCGTGCCACAGCCGACATCGACGACGAGCCTGCCGAGGCGGCCGGGGACCAGCCTGCCGACCAGGGTTTGCAGGATGCGCCTCCGGCCCAGGAACCACCAGTGGCGATCCTCCATCTCAGCGTGGAGCTCCAGCTGTTCGACGTCCATTCTCTCCACCCTGCAACGCGGCCGGCTCGTGTTCGGTGACATCAACCGGTTAAGCTGTCCGTTCGGCGACGTCCGCCGGCCGCCACTCCCCTCAGCGTTTCATGCACTACTCCGCCAGCACCGGCGGGTACCAACGTTCATGCCGGAACGGGTTCTCGTAATAGTCGAGCTGGGTCTTGCGCCAGGTGTCCAGCCTGACGGCCAGTTCCGCCGCCACCCCCGGCATCCGAGTCTTCAGGTCGATCGTCTCGCCGGGGTCCCGCTCCAGATCGTAAAGCGCGTACACATTGCGGCGCGCGTCGTAGATCAGCTTGAGGCCCTGTCTAACGATCGCGTACTGGTGGGCCAGCGGCGCCTGCGCCACCAGGTAGACCGACCGGTCGTCCGCGGGCCCGGGCTCGAGCAAGTCGCGGCCCTGAAAGCTCGGATGGGCCGGCAGGCCGAGCAACGCTAGCACAGTCGGAGGCACGTCGATGTGCTGGGCCAGCCGCTCATCGACGGCATGCTCCAGGCCGGGAGCATTGATGAGCAACGGAACCTTCATCACTTCGTTGTAGAGCATGTTCGCGTGTGCAATGAAGCCGTGTTCCCAGAACGCCTGGCCGGTGTCACCGGTCACGACAATGACCGTCCGGTCCCACAGCCCCTTCTCTTTGAGGTGGCGCAGCAGCCGTTCGAGCTGGAAATCGACGTACGCCAGGCTGTTCGCGTAGAGGTCCTTCACCGCGTCGACCGAATCGGGCGGGAAGTAACCGAAGTGTAAGGTGAAAGAGGCCCGCCCCGGCCCGAACCGCGGCACAAAATCGGCTGGCGTCTCGTAAGGCAGATGGCTGTTCTGCAGATTCATGTAGATGAAGAAGGGATCGGCGCCGATGCTGTCGATCCACTCCGTCGCCGCGGCGACGGTGAACCGATCATCTATCTTACCGGAACGTTTACCTCCCTTGACGAATTCCGCGAACCCAATGTCGTGGCGCGGGACGTAGGTGGACCCTTCGAAGTTCTCGGCGTGCAGGAACCGGTCGATGCTACCAGTGCGGAGGTAGTTGATCATTCCGCCCCAGTTCTCGTTCTGCGATGAGAATACCGCGACCCGATAGCCCAGCGCCTTGAGCACGTCGTATACCAGGACACGCGGGTACGTCGGATTTTCCGGGTAGATGTGATAGCGGCGCGCGCGCAGCGGATAGTGCGAGGACAGCGGAGCGAGATCGGAGTAGTTCGAGTGGCTCGACTGCGTGTAGTTGTTCGTGAATACCCTAGCTTCGCGACTCAGCGCTTCGAGCGCCGGCATAACCTCACGCGCCCCACCGGTCAACAGCAGTTGATCGTTGCGGAGCGATTCGATGATGATGACGATGACGTTCCAGCGATCGACCCGCTCGCTCTCGACACCCGCCAGGTACTCTTCCATTGAGATGATAGGCTTCTGGATAACAGGGATCTCATCCGAAGCTACGGTCGGCTCCGAGGTGCCCCAGAACCGGTGGTGCAGCTCCGCAAGGAAATGTGTCAGAGGGCCCGTGCGCTCGTCACGCGCATCGGCGTACAGATCGCCCCGCGTATAGATCATCCCAGCGACTGGGTCCTCGACCCGTTCGGTGATATCCGCTCTGCTCGTCCCGCCGGTCCAGGCGGCCAGCACCAGAGCGCCTACAACCACACCGCCCACCGCGACGACCCGGTGACTGGCACGCCGATCCAGACGCCGGTTGATCCGCGGCAGTGGCAGGCAGAGGGACACCGCCGCCGCCAGCGCGACGATCGGAACCACGATCAACGTGTAGGGCTCAATATGCCCGATGTGTTGGAAGATCTGCAGCGGATCGGCCAGCCAGAAGCGCAGCGCGCCGAGGTCGAGGAACCGCCCGACCCCGCGGAAGCTCACCCAGCTCGCCGCGTAGAGCAGGCAAATGAACCAGGTCAGCAGCAGCTGCAGACCCCGGGAAAGTGCGCGGTAGGCGATTCGCCTGCTGTTAGCGGCAACTTCAGGCGCACGATAGACCCCGATCGCCAAGCTGATCGCTAGGGCGAGCGGCACCGCGGCGAGCAACTCGAGGCAGACAAGTGCTAAGCGCTCGCCGAAATCCAACCCTTCAATGTGCCATGCCGTACCGGTCAGTGTCAGCTGCGCGGTGACCGTGAAGAATGCGAGCAGCACCCAGACTTGGACGGCGAGTGAGAGGGTGGGCACGGCTTGCGAGAGACGGCCCTTGATCGCAGAGAGCGCGGCGTTCGCGTTTCGTGATTCGACCATTACGTGTGACCCCAAACCCGGTCGCGATCGACCTTCAGCGCGGCGGAAGGGGGAGGGAACTCCAAGGAAGCTGTCACAGACAGGAGCGGGTCGACTCGGCGGCAAAAGGATAATACCGATATGTTGCAAAATGCAAGACCAGACGATCCAAGACCCGACGAGCGGCGATGGGCGAGATAATTGACGGAACACCGGCTGCAGCGCTAAGTAGTATGACGTGAGACCTGTCCGGCCTCCAGCCGCATGCCCACGCCAAGTCATCGAGTGCCAGGAAGACGAGTGAGTTCCGGCGAACCGCCAGCACGTGGCGGACTGACGGCCGCTGATCTCGCGGCCTGGTTGAGGGGCCGAAAGCGTGGAGCGGCCGGCGAGGCGATCATCGTGGCGGTGGGGCTGGTGTTCGCCTATCTGATCGTCCGCATGTCCTCCATCGTCGCGATCGGAGCATTCAACGACGACGCGATCTACCTCTCCCTGGGCAAAGCGCTGGCGTCGAACGAAGGTTACCGGTCGATCTACGCGGTCGGAGCGCCCGTGCACATGAAGTATCCGCCGGGCCTGCCAGCGCTCTATGCCGTGCTCTGGTGGTTGGGCGGCACACTGGGCACGGTGGAGCTGCTGGCCATCAACCTAGCGCTGCTGGTGAACGGGGCGGCGGCGGCGCTAATCTGGTGGATCGGCCGGGCGCGGCTGCACCTGAGCCCGCTACTCGTCCTTCTGTTCGCCATTTCGCCGTTTCTGCTAGATAGCTCGATCCAGTACCTGAACCTGGCGGTCAGCGAGCCGTACTTCGTACTCGGCTGGGCGGCGGCTCTGCTACTCGGCTACCGGGTGGAGGACGCCGGGCGAGGCTGGAAACAGGTCGCCCTGGCGGCGGGACTGGGTGCCCTGCTCGCCGGCACGACGCTGATCCGGTCGCAGGCGATCACGCTGTTCGCCGCTTTCACTCTCGCGCTGACTATCCGGCGCATCGACTGGCGAGCGATCGGCGCATTCGTCGTGTCGGCGCTGGTGCCTCTGGTCTTGTGGGGCCTGGCCCACCGGGGACTGGTGGCCCGTGGGCCCGTGTCCAGCCAGCCGGACGAAGCGGCCTATCTGGACTGGATACCGTGGGATGATCCGACGGCGTTGCTCGACTTCGTGGGCTCGGCCGTGAGTTCGAATTGGGTGAGCTACTGGAAGATCGGGCCGCTGAACCTTAGCCAACCCTGGTTGGTGGGGGCAGTTCTGGCTTCCATCTTCCTGCTCCTCGGTTTGAGCGGAGGGCTGATCCTGCTCCGGAAGCATCCCGCGCTGACGCTCAGCGTGGCCGCCAACACCGTCCTGGTACTGTGTTGGCCATTCGCCCAGGATCGTTTTCTTGTACCGATCCTCCCCTTCGCGGGCCTGTTGACGGCGTCGGCGATCGTTTGGCTGACGCGGCGCTGGACGGCCCTCTCCAGTCGCCCGGCAATCGCAGCTCTGGCCGTGGTGGTGGCGATCATCGGGCTGCGCCAACTATCGATCCGTCGCTACGCGTACAGCGGTGAAGACCCGGTGGCGGCGACGGGGATCACATACCCATCCTATTTCCTGAAGCAAAATACCGGATACCTCGCCCTGCTGTCGGGCTGGGCGCTCCGCAACACGAGTCGCGACGACCGGATGCTGGTCGAGCTTCCCGCCGGCCTGTATCTTCACACGGGCCGGCGCGGGGTGGGTTCCATGCCCGCCGAAAATCTAGTCGCGCCGTCGGTCTTCGAAGCGCCGGGCAAGTACATCGCGGAGCGCATCGCGGAAGACAGCGTCACGGTCATCGGCCTCGGTAGTCTCGCGACCCCGCTAGCCGCCGAGGTCGCCATGGTTCAGCGGCGTTGCCCCGAAGCACTGCGGTTCATGGGTGCCGCCAGCGAGAGCGGGATGCCCGCGTTCTTCCGCGTCGTCCACGACGACGCCTGCTTACAAGCGCTGACCGATTCGAGTGTGAAAGGCGAGCATGGCGCGGCCGACGATCGTTAAGCCGATGCTAATACTCCTTGCCGTGCTCGGCGGGGGCAGCGGACTGACGGCCGTCCACCTGCACGTGGCCCGCCAGGGTCTCGACTACAGCGGCCCGCTTCTTCTTTTCGACCACCTTTTCACGCTCGCCGTAGTCTTCCTGCTGCTGGCGATCGGCACGGCGGTCGGCCGCGTCTTGCTCCGGCGCATCGATGTTGAACTCGGCCCGCTGGACGATCTCGTCTTCGCCGCCTCGCTCGGGATCGCCGTGCTCTCCCTGGCCACATTGATCCTCGGGCTGCTCGGCGGTCTTCATCCGGCGGCCGTGCTCCTCCTACCGGTCCTGCTGGGCCTAGCGGCCTTCCGGGAGTTGCGAGACCTGCCCCGGCTCTCGCGGCAAGCCGCCCGCCAACTGCTGCAGCGGAGGGGTGACCGCGTGCTCTGGGGTTTCGGGATAGCCGTGTTCGCAGCGGCGGTTGTCTTCATGTTCCTTTACGCTCTCGGGCCGCCGGTGGACTTTGACGCGCTCATGTACCATCTGCGAGTGCCCCAACAGTTTCTCGACCACCGCCGCATCTACCTTCCGACGGACAACCTGCATGTGTCTCGAGTCGGGCTCGCTCACATGCTGTACCTGCCGCTGCTGACTCTATCGAGCTCGGCCGGCCCCGCGACGCTCGCCGCAGTCCTCGCCGCGCTCCTCGGACTCGCCGTCTTCGCCCTTTGTGTACGCCTGTTGGGTGAGAAGACAGCCAGCCTCAGCCTCGGCTTGTTGTGGGGCACGACGACGATCCTGTTGGTTGCCATTAGCCCGCGCGTGGACGTGTCGCTGACGCTCTACCTGTTCCTGGCACACTACGCGCTGCTGATAGCGCTCTCGCAGCCGGAATGGCGGAAGCTCTTCTTCCTGGCCGCAGCATTCCTCGGCTTCGCCGTCGGCGTGAAACTCACAGCCCTCCCTTACATTGCCGGCCTCAGTCCGCTCATTGCCTGGATCGCTTACCATCGCACGCGCACGGTAGCAAACTCGCTGCAGCCATTGGGTCTCTTCGGCCTGTGCTTCTTGGCGGCTGTTCTGCCCTGGTTGATCAAGAACTGGATGCTGCTGGGAGCGCCGCTCCACCCGTTCCTGGCCGCCCCCGTGTTGCAGCCCTGGCTTCGTCCACTGTTCGGGAGCACACCCTGGCCGACCGCCATCGATCCCGACGTGCTCAACTTTATCTGGGGGCTGCGAGCGCCGTTCAACCTGCGCGACGCGTTCTTCGCGCCGGGTCGCCTGACCATCGAGGCTGAGGGCGCCTACCAGTACCTCAACCCCGCGCTGCTGCTGCTACCGCTCTGGCTGATATTCATCAGGAACAAGACGTTGAGTTGGCTGGTGCTCCCCGTGCTGATCTTCCTGTTGATCGTCCTCGCGATCTTACCCAGCCCCAATCTGCGCTACCTGATCCCGGCGGCGGTCCCACCTACCATAGTCGTGGCGCACATCATGGTTGCCATTAGCGACCGCTTCCTCTCGAAGCAGACCGCCCGCGTACTACTCGTGGCCCTCACCGGGTTGGCCCTTGTCCCAACCGCGCTCACGGTGCGCGACTGGCTGACCTGGACTCGCGCAGCCGGACACTTCGTAGGCACGGTCTCCGCCGCCGACTACATCGGCAACTCGCTAGGACCGGAATACCTGGAGGTGGTGCGGCTGACCGACACTGAATTGGCGGCGGACAGCCGCATTCTCATGCTGTTCGAGGCCCGCGGCTACTACTTCGAGCGGTCGGTCCTGCAAGACAACAAGATGACCAACTGGCGTTTGATCTCTTCTGCGATCGACGACGACGATTGCCTCGAATCGGTGGGCGTGACTCACGTCCTGCTCGGGCTGGCGACGCTGCGGCACTTCGTTCAAGCAGGACTCGATCCCGAGGACATCCGTTGGAGCGCGTTCCAACAGTTCGCCGGCCGCTGTCTTGAGCCGGTCTTCCAGGGCTTCAATACGGTCTTGTTTCAGGTAAGGAGCCGAAGTTCGGAGCCGGGCGATGCGAACGTGGCGCCGCTCGAGGCTCGCTAGGTCTTGTGCGGCAGCCCCAGGATACTGACGAAGAAGCTCGAGAACACGATCTGCAGTCCCAGCACCAGAGCGGTCACCGATGGGGTGACGATCCGCAGCGACGCCTGCGGATCCAGCGCGCCGAAGGAGGATCGACCCCAGAAGCCAACCGCGTACCCCGAAGCGGCCAAGCCCCCGATGACCAAAGCCAGCCCGACGACGATCCCCACCTCGAGGTTGAAGAACTTGCTCAGTCTGCGGAAGCGTGGGTCGTCCGGCAGCAGCCTGGCGTTCATGGCGAAGATCTTGGCGAACACCGCAAACGCAACAACCTGAAATCCGAGGATCACGGCCGCGCCGCTGTACACCAGAGTGTTCACGTCCAAGCCGACGGAGCCGACGCGGCGCGGGCCGGGCAGCAGCCAGACCATCGAAACCAGCCCCAGCATCATGAGAATCAGCCCCGGGTAGAGGAACAGCCAGCGCGGACTGAACAGCAACAAGAACCTCAGGTGTCGCCAGCCGTCGCGCCAGGTGCGCAGATGCGGCGGCGTGCTCCGTCCGTCGGGCGAAAGCGTCGTCGGAACTTCGGCAATCTTGAGCCGCTGCAGCGTCGCCTTGACCACCATCTCACTGGCGAACTCCATTCCCGTAGTCGTCAAGCCGAGTCGCTGGATCGCTTGCTTATCAAAGCCCCGCAGCCCGCAGTGAAAATCCCTGACCGGACTCTTGAAGAAGAGTCGGCCTAGCCAGGTCAGCACCGGATTGCCGAGGTAGCGGTGGAGGAACGGCATGGCGTTCGGCGCGATGCCGCCCAGGAACCGGTTGCCCATCACCAACTCGTAGCCCTCCCTCAGCTTCCCGACAAACGGATCCAGGTTGCTGAAATCGTAGCTGTCGTCCGCGTCACCCATGATGACGTAGCGACCACGAGCCGCCGCGATTCCGCCCATCAGCGCGGCACCGTAGCCACGCTCCGCGACGTCGATGACTCGAGCGCCGAGTCGCCGCGCGATGTCCTGCGAGCCGTCCGTGCTCCCGTTGTCGGCGACTAGTACCTCGCCGGCAATCTTCCGATTCTCGAAGTACTCGCTGGCTTTCTGGGTACAGATGCCGATCGTCTCCGCCTCGTTGAGGCACGGAACCAGAACGGTGAACTCGCAGGCGGAGGCTGAGGTTGGAGGACTATCGATCCGGGCGCCTGGCATGATGACTTCGCTCCCTCTGAGGCCGGCTCACGCGCCACCCACCGACTCGGGCGGAGAGCCGCTGCTCTGCTCTCGCCGTCTTATACGTGCTCTCGTATCGCCTGTTCCATGCCACGAGCGATGACCTCGGCTCCCTCTGTCTGTCGCATCTTGCAGCGGCCAAGCCGAGTCCGAGTCGTATACTCCTCTCCCTCGAGGATCGCCTGCGCAGGTGTCTCAGCGATAACCGTACTTCTTCCGCACCGGTAAGGTAACAAGATCGACCAACATCTTCTGCAGGGGCGAGCACCTTTCCTGCCATTCCGAGTCGAGTCTCAACGCGACCTCACCGGTCTCGAATCGCGCTGGATTCCCCGACACGGTGTGATTGCCGCGCAATTGCACGCTGTGCTCGCCGATGAAGTCGAGATCCCCTCGCCGCCTGCCGAGCAGATCGACGATCCCCAGGATGGTCGCAGCCGGTCGCTCGACCAGATCCTCGTAACGGACTGTTACATAGGGCACACCCAGTCTCTCGACGGACCCTATGACCAGATTGAAGACGTTCCATGCTATGGCAGTCTTCAGAAAGTAGTATCGGGCGAAGTGCTCTGTGGCCCAGTAGACCTCCGGTCTCACCTTCCGCTTTTGCCAGGCATATGCGACGGCGTTGCTGTTCCGAACCAGGTGCACCACCGAAAGGTCAACCGCACGGACCGACCGCAGCAGGAAGAGTTCAGCCGGATACTTGGATGAATCGACGATTACCTCACAGCCCGATACTGTGCGGATCGCACCGTACAGTTTGGCCAGATACTCGCGATAGACATCCAGTTTCGATTGAAAAGGTTTTGTTCTCAGATACCGATTGAGCAGCTGCGGCACCCTCGTCAGCGAGCAGATCACCGACCGTAACTTTATCAGCTCCGAGTAATCCAGCCTGTCGGGTCCACCGAAAGCTTCCCGGGTGACTTGCGACCAGAAGGGGCACTCTCGGAAGGGTTCGCCGCAGCCGCACAACTGGTTCTGGGCGTAACCGCGGTCCCAGATGTGAGTGACTTCACCGGCCGCGAACACTCCCGGAAGCTGGCCGAGAATGCACTCGAGCAGCGTAGTGCCGCTTCGGCCAGCTCCCGCTATGTACAACAGCTTCGTTGGAAGTGCCTCAGCCATTTCGGTACCGACAGGTCTCCGGCGATTGGCGCGGCCCGTCAGCCTCGCCGCAAGCTGGCCACGAAGTGCAGGGACCGGTCGAACAGCCAACTGGCGGGCGCGGGATAGAGTCCGAGTCGGTCGATCCACTTCGTCGGCCTCACGCCCAACCGGGCGAAGCTCTCGCGCCAGCGCCTCTCGGGCCAGTAATTATAAGGCAGTTCGACGCCGTGCGGCGCGTTGCCCACCCAATCCATCAGTCGCAGAGTCGGGCCCGCCAGCCAGCCTTCTCGCAAGTGGTCCTTGAGAACCACGTGCTGGCGAGCCACCCTGATTCCTTCACGCAGGAGTGCCTCGGGATCCGTGGTGTGATGAAGCACATCCACGAACATCACGACATCCATACCCGCGTCGGAGTATGGAATACTGGCACCATCGAAGAGCTCGACGGGGATGCATGCATCGGAGCGCACTGCCACATCGATGCCGCGAATCCTTACGTCCGCACGTCTTTCCATGACGAGGCGGTCGATGAGCCCGTCGCCGCAACCGACGTCAAGCACCTGCGCGTCGGGCGGCAGAAGATCAGAGAGGACTTCGCTCAGGACCCTGGCTCTACGCTGGAAGACGAGCTCGCGGTGCAGGTGTCCCAATAACCTCAACATCAGGACAAGCCTTCTCGAGGTACACCGATCTCCGTCGCCCGCCTCGGGCACGGCGGAGTGTCGGTGGGCCCGCGTGAGGCCGCGGCCGCCTGCAACCAGATACTCACCCGACTCGATATACTGAATCGGCGGTTGGACTCGGGCAACGAGCCAGTCGGAACCGACGGGCGGGGAGGGCTGTGCCACACCGGCTGGCCACTGCTCTGGGCATGAGACAGCCGAGCCGGCTGTTTCTCTACTGGCCGACCACAATGATCATGTCGAAGATCGGTAGATACATCGACACGATCATCCCGCCGACGACCACGCCGAGGAAGACGATCAGCATGGGCTCCATCGCTGCGGGTCGGGAACCTGCGCGGCGCGAGCTCGATGGCCGGCGCAGAGACATCGATACCCGCCGTGGCGCAGTCTGCCTGCAGCGCCCCGACGCTCCCACCCGTCCCACAACCCGCATCCACGACCCTCTTGCCGGCACCGACAGGCGGCAGCTGGTGGATCAGGCTCTGCAGGATGTGCCTCCGGCCCAAGAACCACCAGTGGCGATCCTCCATCGCAGCATGCAGTTCAAACCGGTCAACGTCCATCCCCGAGCTCCTTGCAGCTCATTCCGCCGCGCGCCGCTTGAAGATCAGGAGCGGACCGACCTCGGCGATCCGACCGTATTGGTCGAAAAGCTCGCGGAATCGGCTGTCCAGTGCGAAGTAGTCCAGCCAGTTGAAACCGTGCATGTGAAGTCCCGGCGGCCGTCTGTCGACGATCAGCAGGTCCGGTGGCCGGCGACGGAGATCGGCCATGACGGCATCGACGAAGTCGCGCTCCAACTCACCCCTCTCCTCAGGCGGCCGATAGGGGAACCCTTGCCCTTCACGCGGCCCCTCCCGGTAGAGCCCGGGCAACATCCAGAAACTGTTGTACCGCGAGCCCCAACGCACGCCAGTGTAGTTCACCAGCGGGAAATTCAGCCTCACGCTCGCGGCAAACGAGTTGATCACACCGCCCGGGGCATGTTCCTCCACAATCTCAGACAAGTCGTCGAGCCAGGAAGGCTCGCCGCCGGGCCTAGCCCACACATCGCGGACCGGTCGACGTGCTAGCACGTTGAGCGCCAAGAGTGCCACAACGGCCAAAACGAGTGCTGCCGGACGCACCTGTCGTGACAGACGTCCGCGCTCCAGCAGCCGCAACGCATCGACGCCGACCACCGTGAGCAAGAGCAGCGCCACCGTGTCAACGTGGATCCAATGGTAGGCCCACCCCTTGTTCTGCATGAATACCGCCGCCAGAAACATCACGCAGGCCACCGCCAGTATTCTACGCAGCTCAACGGTCTGGAGGCTAGCGCGCGTGCTCGCATGAACGAGAACGGCGAACACCGCGAAGAGGGTCCGCGGATCCCTAGCCACGGCCCAGAAACCGAATGACCAGTACCCGTCGTAGACCTTGAGCGCCGTCCCAGCCACTTCTATGTAGCTCGGTGTGAAGAGCAGAATCGACAAGCCATAGACCAGGCCGAAGGCGATGATCGCGTAGTTCTCGGGACGCTTCCAGATCGCCGGCGAGCACCTCAGCCCGACGTAGCCCTCGACCGCCAGCCAGACCGGGAGGAAATACGGCTTGAGTGCGAAGCCGACGGCGGCCAGCAAACCAGTCAGAATCGCCCGGCCCCTCGGCAAAGACATGCCGCAACTCAAGGCGGCCGCCGCGTAGAGATACGGAAGAACGAGGACGATCGTCAGATGCTCTCGTTGACCGAAATGGTACTCGACCCCGGGGATCAGCAAGAAGATCGAGACCAGCAAGAAGATCACGGCCAGGAGCGCGTTCGCCACAGCTTGTCGCAGATTCCTCCAGCCTAACCACAGCGTTACTGCGATCAGCGCCAGCACGGTCGTGCGGAAGACCGCCAGGTCGCTGACTTCAACCAGCAGCGACACGCCCTTGATCGCGACCATCAGGCACACGATGAGTGGCGGATTGATCTCGATAATCTCGACGTACAGCTCGGCACCGCCCAGTATCTCACCGGCGGCGTAGAGCAGCCAAGCAACGTCGTGGTTGGCTGGTAGCATGCTGATGTAAGACGCGCCGAGGCCGTAGAGTGCGAGACAGAGCGCCATCAACCCGTAGGTCCGCGTTCTCGACCGCAGCCGCAAGCCCAGACCCTCGCCAACCGATGTGGCGCGCTGTCCATTGAGGGTCAAGACACCTCCTCGCGACGACGGCCCAGGCTAGTCAGCCCGATTGCAGTACCCCTCCCACGCGGAAGCGCGGCCGCGATGGCCACACGCGCCCGGCGGATGGCGCCGGAGACACGGGTAAGACGGCGCGCAACCGGTAGCGTACCGATTGGGTGATCTGAGTGAGGGTCTGAGTTCGCCGCTACTGACCTACGACATTGATCATGTCGAAGATCGGCAAGTACATCGAGACGATCATACCGCCGACGACCACGCCGAGGAAGACGATCAGCATGGGCTCCATCGCCGCGAGCAGGGCCTCGACCGCTGTGTCGACTTCGTCGTCGTAGAAGTCGGCGATCTTGTCGAGCATCTCGTCGATGGTACCGGTCTGCTCGCCGACGTTGATCATCTGAGTGACCATCGGTGGGAATACGCCCGACTGCTTGAGCGGTTCGGCGATCGTCTCACCGCCGGCGATCGATGAGCGACTGCGCATCACGGCGTCGTGGATCACGCGATTACCGGCGGTACGAGCCGTGATCTCGAGTCCGTCGAGAATCGAGACGCCCGACGACAGGAGCGTACCGAGCGTCCGCGTGAAGCGGGCGACGGCGGTCTTGCGCAGCAGGTCACCAAGAATGGGCACCCGCAGCATCAGCCTGTCGAGAGCGAGTCGTCCGGCGGATGTCTTGTAGTACATGCGTATGCTGTAGATACCGGCGGCGATTAGACCGAGCATCAGCCACCAGTAGGTCTGAAGCATGTCTGACATCCAGATGACGAGGCGTGTCGGGGCGGGCAGCTCCAGGTTGACGCTCGAGAACATGTTTTCGAAGGTGGGGATAACGAAGACGAGCAACACGGTGACGGCGATCACTGCAACGGAAAGGATGACCGCCGGGTAGATCATCGCACCTTTTACCTTGCGCACCAGCGCTTCGTTCTTCTCCAGGAACACCGAAAGTCGCAGCAGAACCGTGTCCAGGATACCGCCGGCCTCACCCGCCGCCACCATGTTCACATACAGCTCGGTGAAGACCTTCGGGTGGTTGCGTAGCGCGTCGGCTAGCGTAGCGCCCGACTCGACGTCGGCCTGGACCTCCTTGATGGAGGTGGCCAGAAACTTGTTCTCCGTTTGCTGACCGAGGATCTCCAGACACTGCACCAGTGGCAGGCCCGAGTTAACCATGGTGGCGAACTGCCTGGTGAAGTGCACCGTCTCCTTCATCTTCACGCGACGGCCGATCACGAAGCTGATGTCCTTCGGCTTCTCCCTGACCGTCACGGGGATGAGTCGCTGCCGCCTGAGATAGCCGATAACGGCTTCACGATTCGGCAGGTCGACGTTACCGGTCTGTATCTCTCCGGTTACGGTCTTTGCGCTGTAGATGTAAACTGGCATCTGTTACTCCCCACATGCCGGTTGCCGTGGCGCCGTGCGACCCGCTGTCGCACCTGCAGTAATTCTACGCCGGAACGGGCTCACCCGCCAACCTCAGCAATTCGTTCGGATCCGAAGAACGTTTCAAGCACTCTTCGAGCTTGACCTCACCGTTCAGGTAGAGCTGATACAGTGCATCGTTCAACGTAAGCATTCCGTGCTTCTTGCCTGCCTGCATGAGTCCGTAGATCTGCTGGACCTTCGCTTCACGGATCACAGAGCGAATGGCGGGCGTGGCGACGAGCACCTCGCACGCCACTGCGCGGCCGCGTCCACGCGCTTTGGGCAGGAGCGTCTGGGTCACGACACCCTCGAGCACGAAGGAGAGCTGCGCACGCACCTGCGACTGTTGGTGCGACGGAAAGACGTCGATGATTCGGTTGATGCTCTCCGCCGCCGAGTTGGTGTGCAAAGTGGCCAGCGCCAAGTGACCGGTCTCGGCGGCGGTCAGCGTCATCGCGATCGTCTCTAGATCGCGCATCTCACCGACCAGCAGGACGTCCGGGTCCTGCCGCAACGCGTACTTGAGAGCGTTTGCGAAGCTCTGCGTGTCGCTGCCCACCTCGCGCTGATTGATCATGCAGTTCTGGTGCCGATGGATGAACTCGATCGGCTCCTCGATCGTGATGATGTGGCCCTTGCGCGTCTTGTTGATGTGATCGACCATCGCGGCGAGCGTCGTCGACTTACCGGACCCGGTGGGCCCGGTGACAAGGACCAACCCGCGCGGACGCTCCGACAGCTTTCTGAGGATCGGCGGTAGGCCGAGCTGCTCGAATGTCTGGATGTTGAACGGGATGAGGCGGATCGCCAGCGCCACACAGCCACGTTGCCGGTAGGCGTTGCCGCGGAAGCGCGCCAGGTTCTGAATCCCGAACGAGAAATCGAGCTCATCTTCCTGCTCGAACCTCTTCTTCTGGCTCTCGGTCAATATCGAATAGGTGAGCTGCAGCGTGTCTTTGGGAGTGAGCACGTGATCGACGTTGGCGTTGGCCAGATCGCCATCGACCCGGAGTTTCGGTCGGTCGCCGGCGGTCAGGTGGAGATCGGAAGCCCCCCTATCGATCATCTCCTCGAGTAATCCGCGTACGCTTAGTGTCACCATATGCTCGTGCCCGTAATTCGCGCCTCTTGGCGAGGCTGCCGGCTGCCTGTTTGCTTCGGAATTCTTGCGCATGGCCACCCGCCGGACTCCTCGGCGGCGGCCGAATGACTCATGAGGCTATGGTACTCGCGGCAGGGGAGGTGGTTCCCGGACGGCAGGCCGAAGTGATGAGGTCGGCCCGGGCCGGGTCGGCCGCGCGAATTACGCCGCAGTCTCCTTGAGAATCTCCTCCAGCGTCGTAATCCCCCTGTTAACCTTGATCAACCCGTCGTCGCGCAGGGTCAGCATCCCGTCGTCGATTGCCTGCTCTTTCATCACGTCGGCGCTGTCCCCGTGCATGATCATGCGGCGGATCTTAGCGGTGACCGGCATGACCTCGTAAAGGCCCTGGCGACCCCTGTAGCCCGTACCGTCGCAGTGATCGCATCCCTCACCCTTGTAGAACTTTATCGCCGCGGCCTTTTCAGGGGGGATCTCCGCGGCCTCCAACATATCCGCATCATACGTGGTCTCGGCCCGGCAGGTGGAGCAGATCCGGCGAACTAGCCGCTGGGCCGTCACGAGATTGACCGCCGAGGCCACGTTGAAGGGCTCCACTCCGATATCGATCAGACGCGTGATCGTGGACGCCGCGTCGTTGGTATGCAGGGTCGATAGCACTAGGTGGCCGGTGAGCGCGGCCTTGATGGCGATCGAGGCCGTTTCCATGTCTCGGATCTCACCGACCAAGATGATGTTCGGGTCCTGCCGCAAGAAGGCGCGCAGCGCCGCCGCGAACGTCAGGCCGATCTCGGGCCTGACCTGTGTCTGGTTGATGCCGCGGAGGTTGTACTCGACCGGATCCTCCGCAGTCATGATGTTGACCTCTTCCTTGTTGATCTTGGTGATCGCCGAGTAGAGAGTGGTGGTTTTACCAGAGCCCGTCGGTCCGGTGACCAACACCATGCCGTAGGGGTTGTGTATGGCGTGAAGGAAATCCTTCTCGGACTGGGGCTCCATGCCGAACTGCTCGAGGTCGAGCTGCAGATTCGACTTGTCCAGGATACGCAGCACGATCTTCTCGCCGAAGATGCCGGGCAGCGTCGAGACACGGAAGTCGATGACGCGTTTGCCCATCCGCATCTTGATGCGTCCGTCCTGCGGCACGCGGCGTTCGGCGATGTTCAGATCGGCGAGGATCTTCACGCGGCTGGTCAGAGCGGCCTTCATCTTGAGTGGCGGCCGCATGATCTCGCGCAGGGCGCCGTCGACCCGGAAGCGGACCCGGATCTCCTTCTCGTAGGGCTCGATGTGGATGTCGCTGGCACCCTTGGAGACAGCGCTGGTGAGGATTCCGTTGATCAGCTTGACTACGGGTGCCTCCTCGACCTGCGCCTGCAGCGCCGTGACGGACATCTCGTCCTCGGCCGTGTGCTCGTCGACGACCTCGATCTCTTCCTCGTCGAACTCTTTGAGCAAATCCTGGAGGTTGTCTTCGGTCGTCTCGTAGTACTTCTCGACCGCCTTGCGCAGCGAGTACTCGCCGGCGACGACCGGCTCGATGTCGTAACCGGTCGAGAACCTGAGCTCGTCGATGGCTTCCAGGTTGGTGGGGTTGGCCATCGCCACCGTCAGCGTCCGACCGACGCGGCGCAGCGGCAAGATCAGGTGCCGGACCGAGATCTCCGGCTTGACCAGCTTGATTACACGCTTGT
>CAYFSW010000033.1:0-119373 GCA_964345885.1 uncultured Gemmatimonadota bacterium
TCGACATTCGAGAATTCCCAAACCACTTCCCGGCCTCTTCAATTGAGAACTCTACCCCAGGAAGCTCTCGAGCGACCGGGCCCTGGAAACGTGGCGCAGGCGAGCCAGAGCCCGCTCCTTGATCTGCCGGACCCGCTCGCGGGTGACCCCCAGCTGCTGCCCGATCTCCTCCAGGGTCATGGCCTCCTCACCGTCCAGGCCGTAGTAGAGGCGCAGGATCTTTGCCTCTCTGGGCTTGAGCGTCGAGAGTGCGGCCTCGACATTGATCTTCAGCGCCTTCTCGAACGCCTCCTGCTCGGGGCCCGGGCGGACGTCGTCCGGCAGGTAATCGAGCAGCTTGTTGTCCTCGCCGGGCACGAGGGGTGCATCGAGCGAGAGGTGGGCCATCGCGATCGACATCGTCTTGTACAGCTCGTCGGCGTCGACCTCGAGGCCTTCGGCCAGCTCGCCTACGGTGGGCTCGCGCCCCAGCTCCTGGACGAGAGCGCTGGATCGCTTGCCGATCCGGTGCAGCTCACCGGCCCGGTTCAGCGGGACGCGCACGATTCGCGACTGTTCCGCCAGCGCCTGCAGGATCGCCTGGCGAATCCACCAGACGGCGTAGCTGATGAACTTGACACCGCGTGTCTCGTCGAACTTCTCGGCGGCCCGGATCAGGCCCAGGTTGCCCTCGTTGATCAGGTCGGCGAGCGCGACACCCTGGTTCTGGTACTTCTTCGCGATGGACACGACGAAGCGCAGGTTCGAGTTGACCAGCTTCTCCAGGGCTTCCCGGTCACCACGCCGGATCTTTCGCGCCAGGAGCCCCTCCTCATCCCGGCCGATGAGCGGGTAGGCGCTAATCTCTCTCAGATACTGATCCAGGGAGCCCGGGGGCGTAGCGGCGCGGTGTGCAGGCTCGAACGCCGGCAGGAAAGGCACCCGCTCCTCGCGACGGTCGTCGTTGCTTCCGCCGTCAGTTGTGAACTGCTTCCCCTCTCGACTCAATCGCGAAACTCCGCCCCCCGATTGGTGCTCTGCACTGCGCCTAGACTAGCGCCAGGCGATCTATCGGACCAGGTCTCCGACCCGGCTCCATCTGACTTCGGTCAGCCACGGCAGCGGCCGCAGCTTGCTGCGATCGAACGAGTAGTAGATGAACAAAGGCCGCCCTTTGATCAGATTCCGATCGACGAAGCCCCAATAGCGAGAGTCCTGCGAGTTGTCGCGATTGTCGCCCATGACGAAGTAATTACCGACCGGTACGAGGATGGGGCCCCAGTCGTCGCGAGTCGGGCGATAGTTGTCACCGTCCACATCGGGCGCGACGTAGCCTCTCTGCCACTCAAACTGAGGATCGTAGTAGTCGCCGCCCGGCTGAGTGTGCTGCACGTAATCCTCGTCCAGTCGCTCACCGTTCACGTACAACTGACCGCCACGCATGGCGACCTTGTCGCCCGGTAGACCGACAACACGCTTTACGTAATTCTTCGACTGGTCGAGTGGGTATTCGAAGACCACGATGTCACCCCGTTCGGGGTTCTCTATCGCTGGCAAGCGGACTCCGGTGAACGGTACCTGGGCACCGTAGACCGCCTTGTTCACCAGGAGAAAGTCACCGACCAGCAATGTCTTCTCCATCGATCCTGTCGGGATCTTGAACGCCTCTACCGCGAAAGTCCTGATGACGAGGAACAGCAGGATCGCAACGGATATCGACTTTACCCATTCCCAGAGCCAACGACCGGTGCCTTCCTCCGCCCGCCGCCGCCTCGCGCCCAGCTCCTCGTGCTCTGGCGCATCCTGCCTCTTCTTTGTCTGTCGTCTCTTCTTGGCCATTACCTGGAATTCCCATCAACTGCCCCGGCCCTCGGGCAAGAAGCCGTGGGCGCCTGTCTATCCTACCTCCCAGGGCGCCTCAAGATCCGCCGCGTTCCACCTGTCGCGATGCGCGGCATCAGTCGGAAGCTATCTCGGCACCCTCCGGTTTCGCTAGCTCTCCACTCACGCTACTTGCTGACTGCTGAACTTAGCACGACCGCGGCGCAGCACCAAGTCGTCTAGTGGCTCCTGTCGATCGAGCTTCTCAGGAAGATCAGATCTTCGCGCACGCCGACGTCCGTGACGAACTCCGGCAATTCGAAGGCGACAGCGTTCGTCGGCAATTCGCCGCTCGACCCACCCTTCAACTGCGCCAACAGCTGGTCGCGCATCGCTACCGGCAGTGGCAGCGCTCCCACCTGTACGTCGTCGACGAAGTAGACCCCCGCGCCGGGCCGTAGGCCGTCCAGCCGCCCGCTGAACGAGACGCTGGCCGTGTCGCCAAGGAACGCGACCCAGGGACCCATCCCCTCGATCCCCGGCACCTCCTGCAGCACCACACGGCCCGCCAACACCAGCCTTTCCTCCTCGATCGTGGCAGCGACATCGCTAACGTACGACGGGAAGAAACCTCGCAATCCGTATTGTATCCAGGCGTTGAGCTCGTCGGCGTTCAGCGTGGCTTCATCGAACTCGCCCTGGCCCAGCGCCACGATCTTCTCCTCTGCCCGCCGCGCTAGAGCGGGACGGTTCGATGACGCTGCCTCGAACGGGGGATCACGTCGGCCGACGATATCCGACACGTAGGACGCTATCTGGTCCCGGGCCAGCCACGCGGCCACTAGGCCAGCCACGAGCAGCGTCCCGAATCCTATCAGTTTCAGGCAGCTTCGCATATTCTCACTACGCGAGGCAAAGGAATCACGATTCGAGTCTCGCGCTATGAACGACGTCGTAGATGGCTCCCGTCGGCATGAGGTTGCTGCTAACGACATCCACCGATCGAACCTGGAACGCATCGCGGTACTTGAGGCGTTCCACCAGACCGGCCAGCCCCCTGAACTCGTTGGGGGACACATGCTTACGGGCTCGACCCAACGTCAGGTGCGGTCGGAACGCTCGCTCTTCGCGTGGGAAGCCGAGCGCCGCCAGCGCCTCCTCCAGCGACTCTTGCAGCCCTTGCAACGTCGACTCGAGTTCCACACCGACCCAGACGACTTGCGGCCGGCGAAGCGATGGGAAGGCGCCGAAGCGAGCGACGGCCATCTCGAACGGCGCCACTCCGTCGGCAGCGCCGTCGACGGCGGCGCACACCTCGCGCACTCGCCCCTCTGACACCTCGCCCAAGAACTTGAGCGTGAGGTGGACGTTCTCCGGTCGGACCCAGCGGATGGGGAAGCCGGCGTCACGTAAGCCGGCGGCCGCATCGGCAAGCCGCCGCTGCTCCGCCTCGGACGGGACCAGTGCGACAAAGGTACGCAATCAACAGTAACGAGCTAGAATATCTCCTACTCCCCGAATCCCCGAATCCCTTAGTACAGCCCCAAGGCGACGTAGCGAAAGCCTGCCGCCCGACAGTTCTCGACGACCACCTCGCGGGCCCCGACCAGCAGTGTGGCCAGACAATCGCCACCGCCGACCAGCACCGCTATCTCGCCGTCGGCGCCGCCATCCTCGACCCGGGCATCGATGCCCAATTCGATCAGGCCGCCCTCCGCCTCCCCTGCACGGCCACCCTCTCGGTCCAGGCCTATCCGGGGGGCTGCACTTTGCCCCTCGTTGAGCGCGCCGCGCCGGTACCCGCCCAGATCCAGGCAGGCGCTCGAGAACCCGGCATCTCGCAGTGCCTCGATGACCTGGCCGCGCAGTCCCGGCTCGACTAGCCCGGCCAGTCCACCGGGATCGATCTCGAGCCGCGCCAACGCACCATGGTGTCGCACCCGGAGGTCACGCCAACCCCCTAGCGACCGCAAACGCGACTCCGCCTCTTCTATGCGGCGCAGGCGGCCGGGCGTGACAGGCGTTCCGTAGCTAATGCGACTGGCCAAACACGGCGAGGCCGGCATGTCCCACGTCAGCAAGCCGGCGTGCCGCGAGAGGGCACGGATCTCCTCCTTCCGTAGACCCACCTCCTGTAGCGGAGAACGGACGCCCAACTCCCGCGCCGCGATCAGGCCGGGCCGGTGGTCGTCGAGGTCATCGGCGTTGGATCCGTCGAGCACGACGGCGCAGCCTTGTTCCCGGGCAAACGCCACGAGCCGGCCGTAGAGGTCGGCCTTGCAGAAGTAGCAGCGCTCCCGCGGGTTGGCTGCGTAGCTGGGGTCGTCGAGCTCGTGGGTGTCGATCTCGACCCGAGGCAGCCCGATGGAATCGGCGACGGCCTCCGCGACCTTTCGTTGCGCTTCCGGATAGCTGGGCGAACGGCCGGTGACGGCGAGCACCTGGCCAGGGCCCAGCGCGTCCAGCGCCGCCTTTGCCAGGTAGGCCGAGTCGACACCTCCGCTGTAGGCGACCAGAACCGAGCCACACTCGCGGAGCAGGGCATGCAGCGCCCGCTCTTTCTGTTGTAGGACGTCTCTCTCCGGATCCATGAGCCAGTCGTCGGCAATTGTCTCGTCGGCGAATACTCAGGATAGCGGTCGGTGATTGTCAAGTTGTCGGCCGCGATTCCAGAGCACGAGGGCCACTGAGCCGCTCGTGTCTCAATTGTGCCGCCGGTAGGATGTCCCCGCTCGCGCGCGGCCGCACGGCAGCATCAAAGCACGTTACGGTCCAGGCCGCGATACTGGATCGCCTCGGCGATGTGGGCGGACCGGGTCGTCTTGCTCTCCGCCAGGTCCGCGATCGTACGCGCGACCTTGAGCACCCGATGGAACGAGCGGGCCGAAAGCCCGAACCTAGCCATCGCCGACCGTAAGAGCGACAACCCTGTCTCGTCGACGTCGCAGAACTTCCGCACGTCGCGCGCCCTCATCTGGGCGTTGGCGTACAGCCGATCACGGCCAGCGAAGCGCGCCCGCTGCAATCTCCGGGCGGCCTCGACACGCGCGGACACTGCAGCCGAGCTCTCCCCGTCGATCGAATCCAGTAGCTCGGGAGACGAGACCGGCGGCACCTCGATGTGCAGATCGATGCGATCGAGCAGCGGACCCGAGACCTTGGAGCGGTAGCGCTGGATCATGCGGGGCGTGCAGCGACATGTCTTCCCGCTGTCGCCCAGGAGTCCACAGTGACATGGGTTCATCGCCGCGGCCAGAACGAAGCGTGCCGGATAGCTAAGCGACCGCGAGGCGCGACCGATGGTGACCTCGCCGTCCTCCAGCGGCTGTCGCAGCACCTCCAGGACGTTGCGGCGGAACTCCGTGAGCTCGTCGAGGAAGAGGACGCCATGATGGGCCAGCGATGCCTCACCCGGCCGTGGCAAAGCTCCGCCGCCGATCAGGCCGGCGTCGCTGATCGTGTGGTGTGGTGCGCGAAACGGCCGTCGACTGACGAGTCCCTGGTCCGGCGCGAGCTGGCCAGCGACCGAGTGGACCCGGGTGACCTCAATTGCCTCAGCCAGGCTCAGGCGCGGCAGGATGCCGGGTAATCTGCGGGCAAGCATAGTCTTGCCACCACCCGGTGGCCCCACCAACAGTATGTTGTGGCCGCCGGCGGCGGCTATCTCGAGGGCGCGCTTTGCGTGCTCCTGGCCGCGCACGTCAGCCAGATCGAGAGTCGAGCCTGCCCGCCGGCCGAGCGCGGCGGCCGCATCGAAGTCTTTCGCCGGAAGCTCCGAGCCACCGCTCAGAAATGCGACCACATCGCTCAGCGATCCCGCGCCCCGGACATCCAGACCCTCGATTACCGAGGCCTCGGAGAGGTTGGCGGCCGGGACGATGAAGCCGGTGAGATCCGCCTGCGCCACCGCCTGAGCCATCGATAGCGCGCCGCGTATCGGCCGCAAGGAACCGTCGAGGCCAAGCTCGCCAGCCAGAGCGTAGCGCTGGAAAGAATCAGGGGACAGCTGCCCGCTGGCCGCCAGCAGGCCACAGGCAATCGGCAAGTCGAAGTGGCTTCCTTCTTTCTTGACATCGGCCGGGGCCAGGTTGACGGTAATCCTCCGGGGCGGGACCTCGAAACCCGAGTTCTGAAGCGCGGAGAGCACGCGTTCTTTCCCTTCTTTCACGGCACTCTGCGCGAGTCCCACCGTCGCGATCGCCGGCAATCCCGCCGCAGCATCTACTTCGACGACGACGATGTACGCGTCGATGCCCAGTATCGCAGCACTACGAGCGAACGCGAGCAATCGCTGACCTCCCTTCCTACACCCCGCGTCCACTGTGCCGGGGCGGGATCAAAGGAAGATCAACGGCCGCCTGGAGTGCGATTCCCGCACCACAGGCGGGCACCAGCTCGGCCAAGCCTTGACTCCGCCTGACCCCAGGCGCAACGTGGCGACGAAGTCGAGGCCACCCACAATGCTCTACCCTGGAGGCCGCGTGGCCAACTCGCGCAAAGCCGCAGAGCCGCTGTTGCTCGAGGACATGTCGTGGCCGGAGGTCGCTGAATACCTGGAGCGAGATCGCCGGCTGATCATCCCGATCGGGACTTGCGAGCAACACGGCAGACACCTCCCACTCGGGACCGACTCGCTACTCGCTGAGCGACTCGCCCACGATTTGTCGGCGGAGTTTGGCGTACTCGTCGCCCCGACTCTGGCCTACGGGGTGAACGTGGATACCGAGCAGGGATACGCCGGCACTGCCTCTCTACGCCGCAAGACCCTGCACCGGGCCCTGAACGATCTGCTGGCCGCTTGGGAGGGGCACGGCTTCGAGGAGTTCATCTTGATCACTGCGCACTTCCACGACCCACATCTCGATGCGGTCACCACCGTCGTGACCGAGCATGCCCGGGTACGGGTCGTTGACCTGCAGAGCGTGAGAGTCGGGCAGTTCTTGGATATGCAGCGCCAGCCGGAGCATGCGGGTGAGGTGGAAACGTCGGTGATGATGTACCTGTTCCCTGAGCTCGTGCGACGCGAGGAAATCCACGATTACCCGCTCGACGCGAAAGAGCTGCGGCGTTACCTTCGTGGCCGGATGCCGAAGCCACCGCCGGGCTGCGAGGGCGCCATCGGTCATCCGTCCGCTGCCACTGCCAAGAAAGGTGAAGAGATCTACAGCTACGTGCTCGAGAAGGTCAAGACGAGGCTGTTTCTGGAGCCCGCCGATTAGGAGAATCGGCCGCGCCTGCACCGTCTCGCTCTTGCTCCTGATCAACTTGGGGACTACTACCGGTCTGCCAGCAGGTGAGCGATCGGACGTGGTCGACAGCGGTACCTTCACCCTCTATCTGGAGGGTGCGCGGATCGGAGTGGAAAGGTTCATAATCCGCCGCGAGCGGGCGGGCTCCGCTGGGTTCGTTTTCCGAGCGGGGGCCGAGCTCAGCCTAAAGCTCGCAGGCAGTACGATGCGCGTCAGCGTGGCGCTCGAGACGGTTGGACCAAGCTATCGCCCGCTGCGCTACGAGTCCGAGATCAACGGCTCTTCGGCGACGACGATAGTCGGCACGCTGTCACGTGACCGAATCCGGCTCGACGTCCGATCGCCGCGCGGCGATGAAATGAAAGAGTTCCTAGTGCCGGGACAGGTAACACTGCTCGATAAGTACGTAGCGCACCACTACTTCTTCGCCTGCAAGTTGCTGGCGGCCGAGCGCTACGTCGAGGCGAGCATCATCGTGCCCCGCGACCGAAACCAGGAGACGGTGCGGATCGTAGATCAGGGCGTAGAGCCGGTAAGCATCGGCTCGACCGAACTCGAGCTACGTCATATCACAATTGTCTCACAAACCGACGCAACCCACCATGTGTGGTTGGACGGTGACAGGGTAATGAAAGTTGAAGTCCCCGAGCATGCGTTCCTCGCCGTGCGTTCCGACAATGGCGATTCGTTCAACTGAACAGGGGGATCAATGAACTTCGAACCCCAAAGCGCTGAGCCCACCGGCGTCGAAGCGACACCCAACCTCGTTCAGCGCGTCATCATGGTGTTCACATCGCCGACCGGCTTGGGTGCGGCCCTGCGTCGGACCGCGCCCTGGTTCTGGACGTTGGCGATCCTGGCGATAATCAGTGCCGTCGCATACTTCCTGCTCCCGGAACAGCTCCTGCAAAGCACACTGGAGGCGCAGGCGCGGGCGCGCCCGCAGGGACAGGAGCCGCCCGACCCGGAGCAGATGCTCAGGATGGCGCGCATCTTTGGTCCACTCGGAGCACTGGTCGGGTCGTTCGTCGCAGCAGCGGTCGTCGCCGGCGTTTTGTACCTCGCTTTCAATGTCACGTTCGGCCAGGACACGACCTACAAGCAGCACCTGAGTGCGACGGCCCACGCTTACTGGATCGGCCTCCTGGGCTTCTTCGTTGTGCTGCCGGTCTGGATCTCCAAGGGCGAGATGACGACACAGCTTGGACTCGGCCTCCTGCTCGCCGAGGCGCCGCAGACGTTTGTCGGCTACCTACTGAACAGCGTTACGCTCTTCGGACTCTGGAGCTCGGCAGCCCTCGGCGCGGTGGAAGCCGGCCTCTCGGGCGGACGCTTATCGACGGGCAAAGGCATCGGGACCGTTCTCGCACTCTATGGCGTCTGGGTGCTGTTCAGCGCGGCACGCCAGACGCTGTTCGGCGCCTGACCGATTCGGGGCCTGGGCACCGGGCCAGCGCCATAGGCCAACGATCTGAGGCGGCGGCCGGGGTCTCGGCCCCGGCCGCCGCCGTGTGTTCTTTGGGTCACGGCGGATTCGGGCCGGGCGGCCCCGTCGCGGCAAGGCTGAGCGACAGAGCGACAGATGCCGCGAAACTCTTGACTGAGCAGCCTCGTACGAGTAGGCAAGAGCGCTGCACACAAGCGGATAGCGCCGGGAGCGGCCTCCCGTGCCGGCTGCCGGAGCGGTTGGGTGCAGCAGGTGCTCGTTGCCCGGTGTGGAATTCGCATCGGTCCACTGCAGCAAGCTGTTTACTGTATTCGAAGAGCCCTAGCTAACCCAAGCGTGGAGTTGGTTATGAAGTGGACAGCAGTCCCGAGCGCGCTTCTCGCGTGCCTGCTGGTTACCGTAACGGGCCTCAACGCCCAGCAGCTAACACGGATGACGCTGGAGGAAGCGATCGAGCTGGCCAGGCAGAACAACCCACTGTTCCAGCAGACGCTGACCGACTTGGCGCCCGCCAAATGGAACGTGAGGGCGGCGAACGCCAACCTGTTCCTGCCGGACGCCAGCCTATTCTTCGGCACCTCTTGGCAGGACGCCGGACAGGAGCAGTTCGGCGGCTTCACCAGCGACCAGCCGTCGGTGCTGATCTCGAACTACTCGTTCAGCCTCAGTTACGCGCTCAACGGCAACACGTTGTTCGCGCCGGGCCAGCGCCGAGCAGAGCGCACGGCGGTGGAGCGTCGGATCGATGACGCGGAGCTTCAACTTCGCAACTCGGTGACTAGCTTCTATATCGAGGTCCTGAGACTGGAGGCCCGGGCTGACCAGGCAGAGCGCGAGTTGCGACGCTCCGAGGAACACCTGCGCCTGGCCGAGGCACGCGAGGAGGTGGGTGCCGGGACGCGGCTGGAGACGATGCAGGCCGACGTGGCCCGTGGCCAGGCCGAGGTCGCCCTGCTCCAGGCCCGCAACACCGCCCGGGTAGCCAAGCTCAGGCTGATCCAGGCGTTGGGCGTCCAGATGCCTGCAGAGCAGATCGAGTTGGTGAGCGAGTTCGAGGTCTTCGAGCCCATGCTTGAGATGGAGGCCTGGGTCGCCGAGGCGATGGCGGCTCACCCGACCCTCATCGCGGCTCGGGCCGACCGGGAAGCGGCGAACTCGAGTGTCAAGGTGGCGAAGGCATCATACTTCCCGACCCTCTCGCTACGCGCCGGCTGGAGCGGCTTCACCCGTGAGGAGACCAACCCGAACTTCTCGATCGAGTCTGCGGTGAGAAGCGCCCGTTTGAACGCGGAGGGAACGGTCGCTCTCTGTAATACGTTCGCCGAGCTCTACGACGCATCCACCGGCTCGATACCACCCGAGTTTAATAGTTGCTCGGACTTCGCGTTCGACGAGCCGCAGGACTCCATCGACATCGACAACAGGATCAGACGCCAGAACGACGTCTTTCCCTTCGACTTCTCGAACTCGCCCGTCTCGCTCAGCGCCTCCTTCTCGCTGCCGATCTTCACCGGATTCGACCGTCAGGTACAGGTCGAGTCGGCGATCGCACGGCGCAACGACATGGACTACCAGGTGCGCGGCCTAGAGCTGCAGATACGCGCCGACGTCACCGAGGCCGTCCACAACATGGAGACCGCCTACCAGACGGTCCTACTCCAGGAGGAGAACACGGCGACGGCGCGCGAGGAAATGCGCCTGGCACAGGAGCGCTATCAGCTAGGTGCCGGCACCTTCCTCGAGCTGCTCGACTCGCAAACGCTGACCGCCCAGGCCGAGGTTGACCAGATCGATGCCGTGTTCAGCTTCTATCAGTCTCTGACCCAACTCGAGGCGGCGGTTGGGCGCCCGCTCGAACTGCGGAGAAGCGAATAAACCGGGAGTGTAAGGGGTACTACCTTACGAGGCAGTCCTACGGGAGCCAAGTTGTGAATAGAAAGAAACTCTTAATCGCGGCCGCCGGCGCATTGATACTGCTAGTCTTCGTCGTGCTGGCTATGCGACAGGGTCGCCGCGGAGGGACCGAGGTTCGCACCGAGGAAGTGCAGCGGCGCGACCTCGTATCGGTTGTGACGGCCAGTGGCCGGATCCGCCCCTACCGAAGGGTGGAAATCCAAGCCGACGTCTCCGGGCGCATCATCGATCTCCGTATCCTGGAAGGCGAGTGGGTGACCGAAGGGGATACGCTGCTGATCATCGATCAGTCCACCTACCTGGCCGCGGAACAGCGCGCTCAAGCGGCGCTCAGCTCCACCCAGGCGACCGCGGCACAGGCCCGGGCCAACCGGGATCAAGCCCGCCGGATGTTCGATCGGACGTTGCGGATCCGCAACCAGAACCCGGAGCTGATATCGGATCAACAGCTCGAAGACGCCGAGACCAGCTTCGAGGTACAGGAAGCGCTCTACCAGGCAGCCGAGCACTCGGTCGATCAGGCGCGCGCCAACCTGCGCGAGGCCCGCGACCGCCTGGCCAAGACGGTTATCACAGCGCCGCTCACCGGCCGCGTCACACGTCTCAACGTCGAGCAGGGCGAGACGGCGATCATCGGTACGATGAACAACCCGGGTACGGTGCTGGCGACCGTCGCCGACCTATCGGAGATGGAGGCGGTGGTCGAGGTCGACGAGACCGACGTACCGCAAATCGCGCTGGGCGACAGTGCAGACATCGAGATCGACGCCTTCCCCGACGATGTCTTCACTGGCGTGGTCACCGAGATCGCCCACAGCTCGATCCAAGGCGGTACGCTCGGCTTCAGCGGCACCACCTCCGATCAGTCGGTCGACTTCGAGGTCGTGATCCGGATCGACGACCCGCCGGAGTCTTTGCGCACCGACCTCTCGTGCACGTCTGACATCGTGGCGGAGGTACGGGACAGCGTGCTCAGTATCCCGATCATCGCCCTGACGCTTCGCACGCCCGAGCCCGAAGAGGAAGAGACCGCCGGCGACACGAGCAGCGAAGAGATCGAACTAGTCGAGGAAAGGGAACCCCAGGAGTTAGAGGGCGTCTTCGTGTTGAACGATGATAACACGATCAGCTTTCGGCCCGTGACCGTCGGCGTCGCCGGGCGCGAACACTTCGAAGTGATCGAAGGACTCGAAGAAGGCGAAGTGATCGTGGCAGGCAGCTACCAGGCCATCCGCACGCTCGAGGAAGGCGACCTGGTGAGGCCCACTAACGAGAATGGCAGCAGCCCAAGAGGGGAGCGGCAATAAATGATGATGCCTCCGGACAACAACACCGTAATCCTGACGCGCGACCTCAAGAAGGAATATGAACTCGGCGCCGAGACGGTCCGCGCACTGCGCGGCGTCGACATGCAGATCGAGAAGAACGAGTTCGTCGCCATCATGGGGCCGTCGGGCTCGGGCAAGTCGACACTGCTCAACTTAATCGGCTGCCTCGATACGCCGACTTCGGGCCAATACTGGCTGGGCGGCGAAGAGGTCTCGCAGCTCGACGACAACGAGCTCGCCAGGATCCGTAACCGGCAGATCGGGTTCGTCTTCCAGACGTTCAACCTGCTGCCGCGGACGACGGCGCTGCACAACGTCGAACTGCCGTTGATCTACGCCGGTATGCCTGCCAAACAGCGACACGAGCAGGCAAAGGCGGCGCTCGACGCCGTCGGGCTCGCTGACCGCATGACCCACCACCCGAACGAACTGTCGGGCGGTGAGCGCCAGCGGGTCGCCATGGCCCGGGCCTTGGTCAACCAGCCATCGCTGCTGCTGGCGGACGAACCGACGGGCAACCTCGACTCGGCGACGTCGAGGGAGATAATGGATATCCTCGTCAGTCTGCACGATCGCGGCGAGACTATCCTGCTGGTCACGCACGAGCGTGATATCGCCGCCTACTCGGACAGGCTGATCACGCTGCGGGACGGCGTGATCGAGACCGACCAGCGGCATACGATTGGAGAGCCAGTGGCTTGAAGATCCTCGATGCGGTAATCCTGGCGCTGAGGACGGTTTGGGCTCAGAAGCTCAAGTCCTTCTTCACACTGCTCGGCGTGATTGTCGGCGTCACTTTTCTGATCTCGGTGTTCGCCGTGGTCGAAGGGATGAACCGCTATGTGCAGGACGACTTCGCCGGCTCGATCTTCGGGATCAACACGATAACCATCGAACGGATCTGGTCGGGACGCGGCGGCCGTCAGGACGCACAGACACGCCGACAGCAGTCGCGCAATCCGGACATCACGACTGCAGAGGCCGAGGCGCTCAGGGAAGAGATCCCCGACATCTGGTACATGGCGTACAGCACAGACCGGTTCATGCCCGAGGTTCGCAGCGGCCAGAACAAGCGGAAGAACGTCCGGCTCATCGGCGTGACCGACGAGTATCTGGAACTGCAGGGCTGGGAGATCGTGGACGGCCGTGGCCTGACCCGTATCGACGACGTTCGGGCGATTCGAGTTGCGGTGATCGGCGACGCTATCGCCCAGAAACTGTTCCCGGACGAGTCGCCGATCGGACGCGACATCCGACTAGGGCCGTTCCGCTACCGGATCGTTGGCGTGCTGAAGCGGCAGGGCGGTTTCATCGGTGTCATTCGCGATGCGGCCGTGGTCGTGCCCTGGGGCGCTTATCAGGCCGATTTCTCACGTCGCCGCAACGTTGTAGACGGGATCCAGATCAAGTTCAGGACAGATGAAGCGATGCTGGCGGGCCAGGCGGTGGCCGAGGAGACGCTGCGGGCGCGGCACCGGCTGCGGCCCGGCCAGGAGAACGACTTCGACATCGAGACGGCCAGCGAGGTGCTGGACGCCTGGAACACGATCAAGAACGTACTGCTGGCCGCGGGCCCCGGTCTGGTGGCGGTGGCCCTAGTGGTGGGCGGCATAGTGATCATGAATATCATGCTGATGTCGGTGCTGGAGCGGACACGCGAGATTGGAGTCCGCAAAGCGCTGGGCGCGCGACGCATCGACATTACGCGGCAGTTCCTGGCTGAATCGGCGACGCTCTCCACCCTGGGTGCGGCGATCGGCGTAGCCGTCGGTACGGGACTGGCCAAGCTCGTGGATATCGTGGCCCCGCTGCCCGCGTCGGTACCGCTCTACGCGATCGTCATGGGAGTCGCGCTGGGGCTTCTTGTTGGGATCGTGTTCGGCGTGTACCCCGCACTACGCGCCTCGCGGCTCGACCCGATAGTCGCCCTGCGATACGAGTGAGCGAGCGAGACCATGAGGGCCAGAGCACTCCAAGAAGGTGTAACGATCGCGCTGCAGGCGCTGAGGCAGAGCAAGGTACGTACCGGCCTGACCATTCTCGGAGTCGGCATCGGCGTTCTGGTCGTGGTGGCGATGGCAGCGGTCATTCAGGGGGTCAACGAAAGCTTCAACGTGCTGGTCGAGGCCTCCGGCGCCAATACCTTCTACGTCACCCGATCCTATGGCGTAGAGATGAGCACCGGGCTCGACGAAGAGGAACCGACCTGGCGGCGGCGGCCCCCGATACCGGCCCGCTTCGCCCGCTCGCTCGAGGCTCTCTCCGCCGTAGCGAACTCCTACGCGTCCGCCGATGTTTCTTGGCTCGACGTGTCACTCACCGCACGGGGTAACGAGACCGAAGCGAGCATCCTGGCCGTGCCCTCCGACTTCATGCAGACCGACGCCGGCGACATCGTAGCCGGTCGTTTCTACACCAAGACGGAGGAGGAGGCAGGCCGGCCGGTGGCCGTGATCGACAGCTCTGCGGCGCGCGACCTCTTCGCACCACTCGACGCCGTGGGTAGGACGTTTCGGATCGGGAATCAGGGCTTCCTCGTGGTCGGCGTCTACAAACACCCGCCGAATCTCTTTGCCGCCCTGGGCGACAGCCGAGTTTTCGTACCGTTCAACACCGGCCAGAAGTACCTGATGAAGGACGTTCGCTGGATCTCGTTCGACGAACTCGTCTGGATAACGGTCGTGGCCAAGCCCGTGGTCGATATCACGACGGCGATCGACCAGGTCACCGGCCGCATGCGCAGCCTGCGTGGCCTCGGCCCAGGCGACGAAGACAATTTCGATATCGTGACCCAGGAATCGATGCAGGACGTCTGGAACCAGCTCACTGCGGCTCTCTTTACGGTGATGTTCGCGCTCTCCAGCGTTGGCCTCATGGTGGGCGGTATAGGGGTCATCGCGGTCATGGTCGTCTCGGTGACGGAGCGCACGAAGGAGATCGGGGTCCGCAAGGCGCTGGGCGCGACGCGCCGCGATATCCTCTGGCAGTTCCTGGTCGAAGCGGTAACGCTTACGACCATCGGCGGCGCTTTCGGACTGGGCGTCGGCGGCCTCATCGCCTGGCTGCTCAACTCCTTCACGCCGGTACCCGCTGTCATCCCGCTCTGGTCGATAGTGCTCGCCATCGTCGCAGCCGCTTTCACCGGCATCGTGTTCGGCCTCTTCCCTGCCGTGCGCGCCTCGCGCCTCGACCCGGTAGCAGCCCTCCGCTACGAGTAGCACCGAACCCCGATGTGCACGAGTTGAGGTCTGACTTGCGGGTGGGCCCCGTTGACTGACATCCTACAGCCCATGGTCGATCTACTCGCTATTACGCCGCACCCCGACGACGCCGAGCTCCTCTGTGGTGGCACCTTGATCCGCGCCGCCGCGTTGGGCCACAAGACCGGGATTCTCGATCTGAGCGCCGGCGAGCTCGGAACGCACGGGACACCGGAGGGGCGCAGAGCGGAAGCGGAACGGGCAGCCGAGATTCTCGGGCTAACGGCGCGGATAGGGCTCGACCTGCCCGACGCGCGGATCCGGAACGACGAGGAGAGCCGGGTCCAACTGGTCGAGGCGATCCGCGAGCTGCGCCCGCGCACGGTGATCCTCCCCTATTTCGAGGGCCGACACCCCGATCATCGCGTCGCGTCCGAGTTAGGCTACGACGCCTGCTATCTGGCGGGGTTGAAGAATTTCCCCGCCGCCGGCGACCCACACCGTCCAACCAAGATCCTCTACACGCTCGCCTATCGCGAACATGCGCTCAAACCGACGTTCGTTGTCGACATCAGCGATGCCTTCGAGCGGAAGCTCGAGGCGATTCGCTGCTATGCCTCCCAGTTCGATGGCGTCAAGGCGCTAGGCGAACTCTACCCGGCCGAGGTGCCGCTCTATGATCTGGTAAGGATCCAGGACGCGCACTACGGGTCGCTGATCCGCGTGGCCTACGGCGAGCCGTTCTATGCACGGGAAACGATGCTGGTCGACGACGTTGTAAGCCTGCCGGTAAGCAGTTTCTAGGACGGGCGACTTCCCTCCGCACCACGTGGGGATAGTTTCTTATCGTAATCGCGATCGTTATCGGCTCGCGACGACAATGCAGATTACGATCTCGATTACGATCACGATTACGATGGCGATGGAGAAGGGATGGCGATGAAGAAACGCGTCTATCTAGATTACGCGGCGACGACACCGATCCGCCCCGAAGCGGCGCAGGCGATGGCACGCTACCTGGATGATGAGTTCGGGAACCCGTCCAGCATCCACTCGTTCGGCCGCGAGGCGCGCCTCGCCGTTGAGGATGCCCGGCGGCAGACGCTGGCCGCGCTTGGCGCAGTGGACGGCCGATTGGTCTACACCGGCTCCGGAAGCGAGGCGGACTGCCTGGCGGTCCTGGGCTTCGCCAGACGGCACCCTGGCGGCTGTGTCATCCGGTCGAGCATCGAACACAAAGCCGTCATCGAGTCGACGAAGATGCTCGCGGCCGGCGGTTACGATGTGCGTGTGGCGCCCGTTAAGGCCGAGGGGACCGTCGACCTCGAGCGGTTGGCCGGTCTGCTGCCGGACGACGGCCGTCCGACGCTGGTATCGGTGATGTGGGCGAACAACGAGACCGGGGTCATTCAGCCGCTTAGTGCGCTGGCGGAGCTCTGTCGCGAGCGCGCAGCGACACTCCACACGGACGCAGTGCAGGCGCTGGGGAAGATACCGCTCGAAGTGGACGCGACCGGTATCGATCTCGTGGCCCTCTCCGCTCACAAGCTGGGCGGCCCGAAGGGGGTCGGCGCACTCTATGTCAGGGGCGCGGTCGAGCTCGAGCCCCTCGTCTACGGCGGCGGCCAGGAGAGCGGGCTCCGCTCCGGGACCGAGAACGTAGCCGGGATCGTGGGCTTCGCCGCGGCGGTGGCCGCCTCGACCTCGGAGCTCGCGGCGGAGACGGACCGGCTGAGCGCCCTCAGGGATCGGCTGAGCGCCGGTCTGCACAAGACGCTGCCCGGGATCGTCGTTAACGGCGGCGACGCGCCCCAGCGGCTACCCAACATGCTCAACATATCGGTGCCGGATATCGACCTGGAAGGCGTGCTCACGGCCCTCGACCTGGAAGGAGTTTGTGTTTCCTCCGGCTCGGCATGCAGCACCGGTAGCGTGGAACCGTCCCACGTCATCGCGGCGATGGGTCGTGAGGGCGAACTCGCCAGCAACGCCATCCGCTTGAGTCTCGGCTGGGGAACTCGAGCTGAGGATATCGAGTACGTCCTAGAGGTGTTCCCCAAGATCGTGCAACGAGTCAGGGAGTTTCCCGGCGACTGACGTCGAGGGTCGCGTCAACCGATTAGCATCGACTGTGCCTGAAAAGAACCTAGATCGTCAGAGAGTTCTCGTCGCGATGAGTGGCGGCGTCGACTCGTCGCTTGCCGCTGCAATGCTCGTCGAGCACGGCTACGACGTAGTCGCTGCCACGATCAAGACCTTCTGCTACGCCGAGGTCCCTGGCTCGTCGAAGACCTGCTGCGGACTCGAAGGAATCGCCGACGCACGCGCCGTGGCCCAGAAACTTGGCATCCCTCACTACGTCTTCGACCTCGAGGACGAGTTCACCCACGACGTCATCGGCAATTTCGTCACCGAGTACGCCGCCGGACGAACACCCAATCCATGCGTACTTTGCAACTCGTACACCAAGTTCAGCGACCTGCTGCGTAGAGCCCGCATGCTGGGGTGCGAGCGTATCGCCACTGGCCACTACGCCCGGTGTCTCCGCTCCCGCCGCGGCACTCAGCTCATGCGAGCAACCGACAGAGCGAAAGACCAGACATACTTCCTCTGGGGAATCGACCGTGAGGTACTGGAGCGGCTCGAGCTGCCGGTGGGTGAGCTCGGCAAGAGCGAGGTCCGGCGCCGGGCCCGCGAGCTCGGCTTGACGACGGCGGACAAGCCGGAGAGCTTCGACATATGCTTCGTCCCTGACGGCGACTACGCCGGCTTCCTGGCCACGCGCCTGGACGGCGACCACCCCGCCTTCCGGCCGGGTCCGATTCTAACGGTGGACGGGGACGAGGTCGGCCAGCACGACGGTTATTGCCGGTACACGATCGGTCAGCGAAAGCGTTTGCCTGGCGGCTTCACGGCCCCGATGTACGTAGTGAGGATCGAGCCGGGCACCCGGTCAGTGATCATCGGTCCCTCGCGTGCCCTCGATTCGACGGAGATAACGGTCGCTGGGACGAACTGGCTGGGCGATCCGCCGACGACGGGCGACGCGGTGGGCGTCCAGATCCGCCACCGCGGACAAGAGGTTCTCGGCACGATTGACTGCCTGGACGGCGAGCGCGCCCTGATCCGACTCCACGAGGCGCATAGGGCGGTAACGCCTGGTCAGTCCGCGGCGATCTACGAAGGGGATGTACTTCTGGGGGGCGGGGTAATCGGTGGTCAGTAGTCGGTGACCGTACGTAGCCGGTAATTGTGACTTTGCACTTTGACCTTACTGGCTACCGGCTACTGGCTACCGGCCACCAAAGGATCGACCAGCGGCCTCAGTACTTGATACCTTCCTTCTCGGCCAGCTCTTTCAGCAGCTCGCGCGATTTCTCGTCCAGCACCTCCGGCACGACGATCTTCACCTCGACGTACTGATCGCCGATCCTTCCATCCTTCTCGACCCCCATCTTGGGGATGCGGAACTTGGTACCGCTGCTCGTACCCGGCGGTATGCGAAGGACGACGCGCTTCCCATCCACCGTTCGCACGCGCAGCTTCGAGCCTAGCGTTGCCTGGGCGATGTTGATCGGCACCGTGCAGTAGACGTCGAGGCCGCGGCGGCGGAAGAACCGGTCCTTCTTCACCTCGAACTTGATGTCCAGGTCGCCAGGTGGGCCGCCTCCGGGGCCCCGTTCACCCATACCCGACATCCGGACGCGAGACCCCGTCTCAACTCCGGCAGGCACACGTAGGTTGACGGTCCGTTGACTGGTGACCTGGCCCGTGCCACGGCAGCTCGGGCATGGATCGGTGGCGATCTCGCCGCGACCGAAGCATGCTGGGCACGGTCGGTTTATGGCGAAGTCGCCCTGGCCGAAACTCTTTGCACCCGTGCCGCCGCACTCCGGGCAACGCGTCGTGCTAGTTCCCGTCCTGGCACCGCTGCCGTCGCAAGTTGCGCATTCTTCGGTTACCGGCACGTTGATGGTGATGTGGCCGCCGCGGGCAGCCGTCCTGAAGTCTACCTCAACCGAATGCTCGACGTCGCGACCACGCTGAGCCGCCTGCTTGCGGCGGCCGCGGCCGAAGTCGAAGATCGAACTGAAGATGTCGCCGATGCCGCCGAGGTCGTCGAACGAGAAGCCGCGCCGCTCCTCGTCACCCGTTGCGGCCGCGATGTCATCGAACGGCGTAAACCGGCGCATGCGGTCGTACTGTTTCCGCTTTCCCCCGTCCGACAACACAGAGTACGCCTCGGAGACTTCCTTGAAGCGCTCCGCTGCGGTCGGGTTGTCCGGGTTGGCGTCGGGGTGGTACCGCTTGGCAAGCTTACGGTAGGCCTTCTTGATCGCAGCCTCGTCGGCGCTTTCCGAAACCCCCAGTATCTGGTAGTAATCCTTGGTCGTGGCGCGAGGCATAACTCAGGATCCGTCCTCGCCCTCTTCGGGCTCTGCGCCACCGCTCTCCTCGGCCGGTCGGTACATCTTCACCGCGACCCTCGAAGGCCTCAACAGCGTATTCCCGAAGGTGTACCCCTTGGCGAACTCCTGTGAGACGACCTCGTCCTCCTCCGGGTCCTCGGTGGCAACGGTGACCATCGCCTCGTGCAGCTCGGGATCGAATCGCTGACCCAGGGCGTCGATGCGCTTGAGCCCCAGTTGCTCGAGCGCCCGTTGGAGCTTCTTCTCCACGAGCTGAACGCCCTCCAGTATGGTCGCCGCATCGTGGTCGGACGATCCGAGCTCAGAGACGCGCGACAGGTCATCGAGTGATTCGAGGAGCTGACGCGCCAGGTCACCCTGCGCGCGTTGCGCCTGCTCCGAGCGTTCCTTGACGGTCCGTTTGCGGAAATTGTCAAACTCCGCAACGAGCCTCAGGTGGCGGTCCTCAAGCGCCTCCAACTCCGAGCTCAGCGTCGCGATCACCTCGTCGGGTGTCGGCGCCACACTCTCGCTCTCCTCGACAATCGCCGGCTCGTCCCGCTCCTCCACCGCGAGAACCTCAGCCTCCGATTCCGGGACCGCAGCCTCGCGGGCATCCTTGGCGGCCGTGTCCCTGGTTTTCTTTGCCCTCTTTCGTGGCTCCATATCTTGGTCTCGTTAGCGCGTCACAAGGTTGCTTCTGAGAGTCATCGCTTTCCCGTCTGCCGTCAAGTCCCGCCGCTGCTGTCGGCCGCCACGCCGCCGCCCTAGCTGGCCGACTCGGCGGTCGTCGGCGACCCGGAGTATTGCGGTATGCGGCGCTCGATCCAGCCGAGGATATCGGCCACCGCGCTCGAGCGCGTCGTCTCGTTCAAGACCTCGTGGTAAAGGCCAGCGAAGGTCCTGACTTGGACAGGGCTCTCCTTTCGTAGTTCCGCCGCGAACTGCTGCATCAGATCCGGGCGAACGATTTTGTCAGCACTCGGTATCAGCACCAAGACCGGTAACCGCAGTTGCGAGACCTTAGCGAACGCCTGCTCGATTTCGCCGACGATCTCTCCGTAGAGGCGCGGCGTGATTCGGTCGTGTACGAGCGCGTCGCGCCTGTAAGCCTCTACCACCTCTGGGTCGTGGCTGAGGTGTTCCGGATCCAGCCCCGTGCTCATAGGCAACGCCGGCATCGCGTAGTAAAGGATGCTCGACAAAAGCTCCTTCCACTGCGGAACCTCCATCGCCATACCGAGGAGTGGTGCGGAGAGCACCACCCCGTGCGCCGGCACCGCCGGATATTCCTGCAGGTAGCGGATCATGATCAGACCGCCGAGCGAGTGGCCGAGGAAGATCAGCGGAACGTCGGGTCCTACGGCTCCGAACACGCGCCGCCGGAACTTCTCCAAATCGTGCACGTAGCGGGTGAACCGCCGCACATGCCCTCGACGACCGTCCGAGCGACCGTGGCCCCGGTGATCTAGAGCGTAGCTACTCAGGCCTGCACGGGCGAAGTCCTGCGCCAGCTCCTCGTAGCGCCCCGAATGCTCGCCCAATCCGTGGCAGATAATGACCACCGCCCGCGGCGTCGGCACGTCCCAACACCGATAGTGGAGCCGGATGTTACCGGAACCCGAGAAATAGGCGTGCGCTCCCCTCACGGTAGCTCCTCCAGCAATGTGCGACGAAGCAAATCGAGGCCGCCCTGCGCCGCCCGCGCCCGGACCATGTCTCGCGCACCCGGGTAAAACCGCCGCTCGGTCACCGCCACATCCTTGACCTTTACCGCCAGCCAGACAGTGCCCACAGGCTTGTCCTCACTCCCGCCGGCTGGGCCGGCTATCCCCGTCACGGCGATCGCTGTCTCGGCACCCGACCGGCGATAGACGCCTACGGCCATCTCGCTCGCGACCTGCTCCGAGACCGCGCCGTGCCGCTGCAGTGTCTGCTCCGAGACGCCGAGCAGCTCCACCTTGGCTCGGTCGTCATACACGATCATACCGCCCCAGAAGTAATCTGAGGAGCCCGGGGACTCGGTCAGCCGCTTGCCGATCAGACCGGCGGTACAGCTCTCAGCCACAGCGACTTTCAGCCCCCGCCTGCGGAGCAGCTCGCCGACGACCTGTGCCAGGTCCGCCTCCCCCTCTCCGTAGACGTGCGCACCGAGAAGCTCACGCAGACGGCTCACCGCCTCGTCGAGCGCAGCGGCGGCATCCGACTCGTCAGCCGCCCACGCGCTCAGACGGATGTCGTTGCCGTCGATCTCCGGGAGATGGGCGACATCGAGCGGTAGATCATCGAGCCGATTCGCAAGCCGCTCGGCGATCGCCGACTCGGCTATTCCCACCGTGCGCAGAGTGCGGCGCAACGATCGACGGTCCCCCACCCCGGCACGACCCTCGAGGTAGGGGATGACCTGCTCGCTGAGGATCGCCTCCATCTCGTGCGGCGGCCCCGGCAGCATGACGCAGAGGCCCAGCGAGTCATCCTCGACCGCTAGTCCGGGCGCCGTGCCGCGCCGGTTCGGGAAGACCTCCGCACCCGCCGGCACCTCGGCTTGGACCCGATTCGTCTCCGGTATCCTGCCCAGGCGCTTCCAGCGCGCCTCCAAAGCACGCCATAGATCTTCACGGAACTCTAGCCCGCGGCCGAAGACGCCCGCAACCGCGGTCCGCGTGACATCGTCCCTCGTCGGTCCCAACCCTCCGGTCGTGATTACCGCGCCGCTGCGCGCCAGCGCCGATCTCACCGCCTCCTCGATTTGCGCTTCCGCATCAGGGACCGTGGTCTTCTGCACGACACGTAGCCCGAGCGATTCGAGTCGCCGGGCGATAGTTGCTGCGTTCGAGTCGAGAGTGGCACCGCTGAGCAGCTCGTCGCCGATCGCGACGATCTCCACGCCCGTGAGCTCGCGCACCATCACTCGGCGAGCCGCGCGACCAACGCCCGGTAGCGCCAGAGGTAGACAGCGAGCGAGTAGGCGGTCAACACGACTGCGATAGTAAGCGTGATCATCACGTAGGAGCCGTGGAAGACCTTCCAGAACGACCAAAACGGGGTGTCCCAGGCGCGTTCCAGGGCGCGGGAACGCAGCGCCAGCCAGAGTATCTCGCCACCGATGAACATGTTCTGGAATACCGCTTTGAACTTGCCCTCCTTGCCGGCGGCGATGACCACGCCCTTCCGCTTCGCCAGGCCTCGGAACACGGTGATCAGCAGCTCGCGGCCCAGCACTACGATCAATACCCAGAGCGGCAGGACATCCCAGCCAAAGACGACCGGAACCTCCGATACAGGCGCGCGTAGCGACACGATGTAAAAGGGTACGAAGGTTACGACAACGAGAAGTTTGTCGGCGATCGGATCGGCCAGTTTGCCGAAATCGGTGATCTGACCGCGGCGGCGCGCCAGGTAGCCGTCCCAGATGTCGGAGATCGCAGCGGCGAGAAAGAGAATGAAGGCCACTAGGAGGAGGCCGAACCCTCCGCCCAAGATGAGCGCGAAGATCACGGGCGCCGCCAGAACACGCGCGACCGTAATAACGTTCGGTAGATTCACGGGAGGGACCCCCCGCTCAGCCCAGCGACTTGATTACGAGTTTCGCAACGGCCTTAAGCGTGTCGAACACGCCGATGCCCGTCGTCGCCACCCCCTCGTAAGAGGGCACCCGGTCGGGGTTGAGGTGTCGCTCCAGTTCCTCCACCGGCGATACGTTCGGCAGGTCCCGCTTGTTGTACTGGATCACGAAGGGTATCTGCCGCAGGTCATATCCATACTCCGCCAGGTTCTCGTAGAGATTGTGCATCGACTCGATATTCGCGTCGAGACGTTCTACCTGGCTGTCAGCAACGAAGACAACACCGTCAACGCCCTTCAGGATCAACTTGCGACTCGCGTTGTAATAGACCTGTCCGGGCACCGTGTACAGGTGGAAGCGAGTCTTGAAGCCCCGGATCGTTCCCAAATCGACCGGCAAGAAGTCGAAGAACAAAGTGCGCTCAGTCTCGGTGGCCAGGCTGATGAGCTTACCACGAGTCGTCGGTGCGACCTTGTTATATATGTACTCCAGGTTCGTCGTCTTGCCGCCGAGCCCGGGTCCATAATATACGATCTTGCAGTTTATTTCCCGGGACGCATAGTTGATCATCGACATGGTCGAGATCCCCTATTCCCGGAACAGTCGGTCAATTTCATCCTCAGCTTCGTCGACAAAGCCGCGCTCGAGGGCCGGACTCTCTTCATCTGCTGCTCTCCCGAACACTTCCTCGAACGCCTTGTTCAAGCCAGCGACTGCGTCCTTTATCTTGATCCGCACGAGGCCCAACGTCGTCTGCTGATTAAACAGCACCACCAAGATTAGGCGCTTGCCGACGTCGGCGAGGTACATCGATTCGGTTCGACCCTGGTGGAAGAGCGAACTGAACTCCTCTTCCCCTATCAGCGAGGCCAATTGATCGTTGGCGGAGAAATCCGCTGCCGTCAGGCTAGCGAACGCAGCGGAATCAAAACTCGGTTGCTCGCCGACCGTTGTCACCAACTGGCCGGTGCGGTCGACAAGCAGCGCACAGCGAGCATTCGACTCGTAGAGGAGATTGTTGAGGATCTCCTCTATCCGCTGGGAATCGCTGGGTCCAAACGACCAACTAGGCGCGCCGCCGGTTACCATTCCGCAGCCCGTCCGTTCCCGCTGTTGCCTTCCGCCTCCTCGGAGCCGGCCAAGCGGCGTTCCATTCGCCCGAGAATCGATGCCGCGCGTCGACGCAGCATCGGCTCCTGTTCCCAGCTCAGGAAGTCGCGTAGCAGATGCGCGTTCTCAACGTCGGGGTGCTTGCCGATATACGTTAGCGCCGCGAGCCGGCGAAGCGGCCTCGGGCTGAACAGATCGCGCCGATGACGGTGAACCTGGTCACGGACGAGCAGCACGCCCAGCGCACTAACTGCCACCACCCCCGCGGCCGTGAGACCAAGGGTCCGCAGTAGCCTGTTCGCGGTGATCGTCCTCTTACCCATCTCGAGTACTCGTTACATTCCCCTGCGTCCGGCCAACGCCTGCGCAATGGTCACGCCGTCTGCATATTCGAGGTCACCGCCCACAGGCAGCCCGCGCGCCAGGCGCGTTACCGCCACTCCGCGCGGGACCAGCACCTTCTGCAGATACGTTGCCGTCGCTTCGCCTTCCACGCTGGGGTTAGTCGCCAGGATCACTTCACTGACTCCACGGTTCAGCCGAGCGATCAGCGATTCGATGTTCAACTCATCAGGGCCGACTCCGTCAAGCGGCGAGAGGCAACCTCCCAAAACATGATAGAGCCCCTTGAAAGCGCCTGATGCGTCGATCGCAGCTATGTCCGAGGCCTCCTCGACAACACAGATCGTGGTTCGATCGCGACCCGAATCCGTGCAATACTCACACGGATCGGACTCACTCAAGTTACTGCAGATCGAGCAGTGCTTCACTCGCTCGGCCACCGCCTCTATGGCATGGGCCAACCGGCAAGCCTCCTCCGGCGGGATCTTTAGCAAGAAGTGGGTGAGCCGATAGGCGGTCTTGCGACCGATGCCAGGGAGACGTGTGAACTCTCTGGCCAGATCATCGATCACCGACATGCCTGGGCCTACGAACCCCCGAAGAGACTGCCCAGGTTGAACGGGCCGAGCCCGCCAGCCATGCGACCGATCTCCTCCTCGTACAGCTGCCGAGCGCGAGCCTGTGCGTCGGACACGGCCGCCTGCACTAGGTCCTCCAGCATCTCTATGTCAGAGGGATCTACCACGGACGGATCGATCTTGATCTCACGAATCCGGCCCTGGCCGTCCGCCACCACCTTGACCAAGCCGCCCCCGCTGCTGGCCGTGACCGTCTTAGATGCCAGTTGCGTCTGGATCTCGGTCAGTCTTGCCTGACCTTGCTGGACCAGCTGGAACAACTGGTGGAGACTGTTCATCCTGGCTACTCCCGCTCACCCATCATCAGGCTTGAAGTTTACGAATCGCCCAAAACCACGCAAGGCCAGTCCTTTCAGGCCCTTCGGGGCGTTCCGCCTCAGTCCATCAACTCGAGATCCAGCTTCTCCACGATCCGCTGCAGCCCCTCGTCGCCCTCCACCAACCGGGCCAGCCGCTGCTGCTTAGATGTCTCCTGGCTTACCCTCGGCGGCAGCGACTCGCCCTGCGCCTCTTTTCTTATCCGTATAGGACGCCCGAGCCGCTGGGTAAGTTCCTCCTCGATCCGCCGTCGGGTGACTTTGTCGTCGAGAACTTCCGCGGCGGGCGTGCCATTGGCTGCCAGCACGCTGAGTTCGCCGTCGGCGTCCAGATCACTGATCTGCACCGCCCTGAGAGCGATACCCTGCCCGGGTCGCAGAACTTTGGCGTCCGCGATCATCTCCAGCCAGGCGGAACGGAGTGGGTCAGCCGGTTCTTCGCCGCCGCCGAGCGGCGGTTCGGGAGCTGCCCTTGCATACTCCGGGCCCCTCCCGCGCTTCTGCTCGGGCGCGGGACCTCGCGTCCGAGGCGGCGCAGCCGAGCCCTGCAGGCTGGGATTCGGGTTAGAGGGCGGTTCGCCGCGGACTGCTTCTAGCAGCTGCTCGAGCTCGACGGTGCGGTCCAGCATCGCGAACTTGAGCAACGTGACTTCCACGAGGATGCGCTGCTGCTCGCTCTTGCGGAAACGCCCGTCGGTGTCTAGCTCGGCGAGCGCCGAGAGCATGCGCAGCAGGTCACCCGGTGTGAAGTGCCGGGCCAGCTCCACGTAGCGCTGGGAGAGTTGCTCCGACACGCCGGCGATCGCTTCACCGTCCTCGAGTCGTATGCGAAGCAGGAGCCGCAGTACATCTCCCAACCCCTTGTAAAACTCTTCCAAGTCGTAGCCACCGTCGACCAGTCGCTGCACGTAGGCAAAGACGTCAGCGGCCCGTCTCTCACGGAGAATTTCGAATAGCTCGAGATATAGCTCTTCCTCGATCAGGCCGAGCACGAGGTGGACGTCTTCGGCGGTGATGCGGTCGCCGCTGAAAGCGAGGACCTGATCCAGCGCCGACAGGGCATCCCGCAGCGCACCGTCCGCCTTCCGCGCGATCGGCGACAATGCAGCCTCCTCGGCCTCTACGCCCTCTGCGCGTAGGACCTCGATCAAGCGGCCACGGATCTGGTCGAGGGTTATGCGCCGGAAGTCGAACCGTTGGCAGCGCGAGAGGATGGGGGGCGCCGACTGAAAGATCTTACCCGGCTCTGTGGTGGCGAGCACGAAGATCACGCGCGGCGGCGGCTCCTCGAGGATCTTGAGGAACGCGTTCCACGCTTCGCGCGTGAGCATATGAGCCTCATCGATAATGTAGACCTTATAGCGTGACTCCTCCGAGGGGGCGTACATCGCTCGCTCCCGCAGATCGCGGGCGTCATCGACCCCGCGATTCGACGCCGCGTCGATCTCTACCACGTCGAGAGAGGTGCGACCGGACCAGATTCGCTCGCAGCTCTCGCATTTCCCGCACGGCTCGCCATTCTCGCGGGCCTCGCAGTTGAGTGCCATGGCCAGAACTCGGGCGGCCGTCGTCTTCCCTATGCCACGCGGCCCGCAGAACAGATAGGCATGCGCGACTCGGCCCCGCTCTACCGCCGTCCTCAACGTAGCCGATACGTGGTCCTGCCCGATGATCTGGGAGAAGTTGCGCGGCCGGTAGACACGTGCGAGTGCGGGACGATGCATCTTCGTGGGTCAAAAGGGTTAGCCGCTGCGCGGAGGAGTCAGCCCTCCCTCCCGCCATCCGCACCGGCGCCATGTTTGAGGGCTATGTCCGCAGGAATCTATCCCCAGAGCTGCAGGCCAGCAACGGAACCCGCAGCTGCCGGCCTACCGTTCCCCGCGATTCACCAGCAACTGAAACTTGCCCGAGCCACTAGCGTCGAGAGCCGACGCGACGACCCGGTAGGTGCCGTCCTCGGGCAAGGTGACGGTGATACGGGAGTCAAGGTCACCGGCACTGTCGTCATCAGTCAGCGGCTCCGAAAGCCCGGGTCCCGCGAAGTAGAGATAGGCGTCGAAATCGTCGCTGATCAGGTCAATGACATAGATCTCGCCGGCCTGTCCTTCCAGCGCCCAAGCCTGGCCGCGCCGCCCATCGGCGATAAGCAGGTCGTTCAGCGTCAGGTAACCGTCCACTGCGCCGCCGACCACGACGGCTCGATCCTCGGTGGAAAGCTCAGCCAGGTCGACCGGCTCGTCCACCCGGATCGTATACGCTCCCGCGCCGCCACCGCTCAGCTGACTCGCCACAACCAGATAGTCACCATCGGCAGGAAACGTTATAGTCACCCTCGAGTTCAGTTCGCCCGCTCCGTCATCATCGGACAGTACGTCGGCGAGCCCGGGCCCCGTCGCATACAGGTAGGCGTCGAAGGCATCCGATTCCAGGGTCACCACAACGGACTCGTCAGCACGTCCCTCCAGCAGCCAGGCCTCTGCTCTGCGGCCGTCGCCGATCGTCGGACTCGCACCGCTCAGATTGCCCGAGACAACATCACCCAGCGCGAGCCTCCGTCCGTCTGTAGGTAGATCGGTTAGCAGTGCCGGGTTCATCCCGCCGCAGGAGTAGCCGGCGGTAGGTCCCGGAGTATCCGACACCCGCACGACATACGGCCCCGTCTGTTGGGAAGACGTTGAACTGGCGATCACATGGAACGTACCGTTCTCTAGGAATGTGAAGGTGATCCGCGCATGACAAGCGCCGCCGCTATCGTCATCGCTTAGTGTCTCCCCGAGACCCGGCCCGACCACATAAAGGTACGAGTCGAATTCGTCCGAGATCATGTCGACGGTTACCGATGCACCGGCCCGGCCCTCCAGCACCCACGCCTCCAGGTAGGTGTCGCCGGGGCCCCGGACGTCGGCGGCGGAAAGGGCGCCCCACACTTCCGCGCCGACCGTCAGCTCTCCCTCGGGATCCAGCAGTTCGAAGAGCGAGCGGCCCGCCTGGGCCTCGGCGCGATGCGGCACTCCCAGCACGAAGATACAGAGAGCTGCCGACGTGACAGAAAGAAGGCGGTTTGCGCAGAACACGATCTTCACCTCTCTCATGGCTTTAGGGATCTCCCCGACGCGGCCCGCACCTTGTGAACCGCGTTGTACTATTCGGACATTCCTACAGGGAGGCAAGTGCCGGGCTGCGACGCGGAGCGGGCGCTACTCGCCGAGCCGCCAGGCGTCCGGCAGGTGCTCGATGACGGGCGCCTGACCGCGCCGCACCACTACGCCCACGGCATCGAAGCGGCAGCGGGTGGCGGGGCGGCCGTGCCGGTGGAGCCAGAAGCGAGCGACCCGCTCGATCTCGCGGCGTTTCTGGGCGGTGATCGCCTCCAGGGGGTGGCCGTAGCCTGTCCCGGCGCGGGACTTGACCTCGACGAACGCGACGAGACCGTCGCGCGTCACGATGAGATCGATCTCGCGGTGACCGAAGCGGAAGTTACGCGCCAGGATCGTGTAGCCGTGCTCGCGAAGGTATCGCGCCGCGAGCCGCTCTCCTAAGACACCCAAGTCGTGGGCCGCGACCACCGTATCAGGCAGTTGCGGGGGCAAGGTCCCCGGCGTTCGTGTGGAGCCCCAGCATAACTGAGCCACCACTAACAGCGCGCCGTCAAAGGAATCTCAACAGATCAGTTGATTGGGAGGAGCCGGGGGACCGATCGCACATGCGGTTGGGAGCACGGGTATGGCGACCTCCTCCGAAGGGGGAGTGCTACCGGGTTTAGATTACCCGTGGTCCGAGCATCACCCCCAACGGAGGAGGGCCACCATGGAACGCTATATCGGATGCGACGTTCACGCCGCCAGCTGTACGCTCAGCCTGCGCAACGCGGCGGGGAAACGGTTGCGGCGTGATGTCGTCGAGACCAACGGCGAAGCGCTGATCTCATACCTGCAGGGACTCACAGGCAATCTACACCTGTGCCTGGAGGAGGGCGAGTGGAGTCAGTGGCTGGCCGAGATTCTCTCGCCTCACGTGGCGGAGCTGGTGGTGTGGCAACCGGAGTGGAAGCCGGGTCCGAAGAGCGATGCGGTCGATGCGGACGAGCTGTCAGAGCGGATCCGCACGGGTGAGCTGGGCCGTGTGGTTTTCAAGGATTGTCGGGGGCAGTTCACGGCGCTACGGGAGCTGGCGCGGGTCTAGGACATGGTCACCCGGGACGTGGTGCGCACGAAGAACCGGCTCAAGAGCCTCTACCGGGGTCGGGGCGTGAAGTGCTCGGGAGAAGCGGTGTACCGTCCGGAGAAGCGAGCCGGGTTGACGAGTGAGCTCCCTCCAGCGACTCGGCAGGCGGTGGCGCTGCTGAGCCGCGAGCTCGAAGGGCTCGAGGCCCTGAAGGAAGAGGCGGAGGCGGCGATGGTGCGGGAGTCGCACCGCCACCGGATCTCACGGATCCTGGAGACGGCGCCGGGGTTGGGCCCGGTGCGCGTCGCGCAACTGTTGCCGATCGTCGTGACCCCGCACCGTTTCCGAACGAAGCGGCAGTTCTGGGGCTACTGCGGCTTTGGGATCGTGACTCGCTCATCGTCTGACTGGGTGTTGTATGGCGGCCGCTGGGTTAAGGCCCCGGTGGTGCAGATGCGAGGGCTCAGCGCCAACTACAACCGGAAGCTGAAGACTATCTTCAAGGGGGCGGCCACTACGATGATCGCCCATGCGCGGCCGAATCCTCTGCGGAACGACTATGATCGTTTGCTGGCCAACGGGACGAAACCGAATCTGGCGAAGCTGACGATCGCGCGGAAGATCGCGGCGATCGTACTGGCGATGTGGAAACAGGAGGAACGTTACCGGCCCAGGAGAAGCGAGTGCTCAGCGCGACCCGACGTCCTGGCGGAAGGCTGACTTGAGAAGGGACGGTCCGTGAGCCCGCTGATCCTCCCGGCCCAGAGGTCCGAGGGGAAGTATCCGAGCTACGCTTGGCCCCGGAGAGCAGTTCGACCGGAGGCCCCACGTTCGAGGCTATGCCCCCTCCCAGAACCAAAGGAAGCCATGGCCCTTGAGGTCCCGATGGAAGCATGGTTCAGCTTCTTGCAGGGCGGAAAAACAGAGAGGCTTGATACGGCCAGTGAGGCGACGGGCTGGCAGCCGGACCGGACGAATCCAGGAGTCCATCCCCGCGGGCAGGGGTGACGCAGCGCGGACATTCGATATCGAGAGCCATCGAACAAAGGGAGGAGTATCCTCTTGCTATCGCTTTCTATGGAAGCGTAGCTGGTGTTAGCGAGCCCGCGATCCCGGCGCAGCCGCGAGCGCGGAGGAGGCCGGAGCGAGACGACCCGCCCCGACGCCCACCCCCCGAACTCAGATCTGTATTTCCGACCCGTCGGCCACCATAATGACCTCCCCCGAATACCCCGCCCGCCGAACCAAGTCCGGGACGTCGAGCCTCCGAAGCTGCGGATACACGTGCGTGACGGCGACTCGCTTCACTTCAGCATCCGTCGCCAGGCGCGCGAGGCTCGTCGGTGAGAGATGGATGTCCACCGCCAATTCGTCGGGCAGCGAGCACTCGGCCAGCAAAAGGTCGACCCCCCGGAAGAACTCACCCAGCTCCTCCGACGGTCCAGTATCTCCCGTGTAGCCCAGCGCCCATCCACCCGCCTCGAACCGCAGGGCTATGCTCTCATCGGTGTGATGCGTCTTGGCCACCCTGACCTGCACACCGCCCACGTCGACTGAGGCCCCGGGCTGCAACTCGTGGATCGCCACTTCGAACCCTGGCTCGACGAGCCATGAACCCAGGGCGTCGGCCCAGGCCGCGAACAGGCGCCTGGTACCTGTGGGCCCCCAGACCTCGAGCGGGGCCCGGCGTGGCGTCTCCAGCGCATGCCGTAGCGCGAAGATCAGCGAAGGGATCTCGCCGATATGGTCGGTGTGGAAGTGACTGATGATCAGATGGCCGACGTCACCCCAGACGAGGCCGGACCGCGCCAGACCCTGGAGGCCGCCGGCGCCGCAATCGACCAGAAGACGTGCTTCGCCGTGCTCGATCCAGTGGCAGGCCGACGCGCGTTCGGGGTCGGGCACGACGGTACCCGTCCCTACGGTTACGAGCTGCATCGCCGGTCAGGCCACGGCCCCGCGAGCGTACTCGCTGAACTCGACGCCGACGACCTTGGACACTCCGGGCTCTTCCATCGTAACGCCATAGATCCAGTCGGCCGCCTCGATCGTCACCGGGTTGTGGGTGATGACGATGAACTGCACGCTCGGCTTGAACTCTTCGAGCATGGCGACGAAACGTCTGATGTTCGTCTCGTCGAGCGGTGCGTCGACCTCGTCGAGCACGCAGAAGGGGCTCGGCTTCACCAGGTATATGGCGAAGAGCAGCGCCAGCGCCGTCAGCGCTCGCTCACCGCCGGAGAGCAGATGAATGCGTTGGGTGCGCTTGCCACCGGGGCTCGCAGAGATCTCGACCGGCGAATCGAGTGGATCGTCCGGAGATTCAAGCCAGACGTCGCACTCGCCGCCCTGGAACAGGGTGGCGAAAGTGCGCTTGAAGTTCACCCTGATCTGCTTCAGCGTCTCGAGGAACGCAGCCGACGCGGTCTCATTGATCTGGCGGATCGTGCTGCGCAGATCGTCGCGCGCCTTGGCGAGGTCGGCTCGCTGCCCCTCGAGGAACTCGAGTCGTTCTTTCTCCTCCCGGTATTCCTCCTCGGCGAGCATGTTGACCAGGCCAATACCACCGAGCCGACCGGCGATCTCGGTAAGCTCGGCGCGCAGCGCCGTGGGATCGCCATCCGCAGGCTCGACCTCCCGCGACAGCTGCTCGAAGGGCCGACCCCACTCGTCCTCCAGCCGCTCGCGCGTGCGTTTGAGGTCAGCATCGATCTGGATACGCTCGAGCTCGAGCTCATGGCGTCGCTCAGCGTGACCGCGCTCCTCCTGCTGCGCTCTACGGAGCAGTGATTCCAGCTCGTTGACCTTGAGCCGCATCTCTTCAGCGCGCTCGTCCATCTCGCGCGCCCCGCGCTCCGAAACCTCCCGTTCCTCGAACAGCGTCTCCAGGTCGGCCGCGGCACCCTCGATATCCTCTTGGGACTTGGTCAGCGTGCCGCTCAGCTCCTCCGACTCGCGGCTGAGCCGCTGCAAGCGCTCACCAACTTCCTTCAGCGACCCCTGCTGCGAGCTCAACTCCCGCTCGGCACGATCGAGCGCTGCCGCCGCCCGTGCCTCGTTCAACTGGATCTCTGTTACCCGCTCGCGTTGCTCTTCCCACTCGGACCTGACGGCCGCTAGTTCCTCGGGGTCGGGCGCCGTCTCGTCGCCGGCAGGCCTCAGGGTTCGCAGGGCGTCTTGCTCGGCCGTGCGCCGTTGCAGCGCCGCACTACGTTCCCGGCGCAGGCGATCAACGGTCTCACGGGCGGTTCCCGACTCCTCCCGGGCCCTGGCGATCCGCTCGGCCGCCGCCTCGGCTCGGGCCGCGAGTCGTCCCGCATCCTCTTCGGCCACACGGTGCTCCGCCGCCAGGCGCCCCACCTCGCTGCCCGCCGTCGCGACATGGTCTTCGCAGCTCCGCAGCTGGGTCGCGATGCTATCGCTCTCGGACTCCAGTTCGGCCAGCTGGGTACGCAACCGCTCGAGCTCGGCTCGTCGGGCGAGGGTTCCCCCACCGGCATAAGGCCGGCCGAGGCGGAGCACGCCCTGGGAATCCAGGCTCTCACGCCGCCCGATCCACGCCTCGATGCCCTCGGGCATGTCACCCCGCAGCGAGACCTCTCGCAGCAGGTGCTTAATCCACGGCGCGCCCGGGCCGCTCACCTTGAAGCCTGGCGGCAGCCCGACACCCAAATCCGCTGAACGATCGAGCCGATCGAGCGGGAGGATTACCAGCCCACCGGGGCCGTCGTACTCGTCGAGAAACCATCGCCGGACCCGTTGGGCAGCGTCGGCATCGTTTACGACCAGGCCTTCCATGTAGGCGCCCAGATAGGCCTCCAGGCCGTCTGCATACGCCTCCGGCACCTCGATCCCACGGCCCAAGATCCCGAGTACGCCAAGCTCGTCGGTCAGTCCCAGCGCCGCCTGTACCGCCGGGTTCAGTCCCTCATCGCCCGTCGTCAAAGGCGTCAGATCTTCGATCAGCGCCGCTGTAGCCTGGATCCGCTCGGCCAGCGCCGCGCGGCGCCCGCGAAGCTCCTCCTGCAGCGCCTGGGTTCCGGTCAGGCGCTCGCGCGCACGCTCCAGCTCGCGGGAAAGCTGCTCGTGCCGTTCCTCCGCTCGCCCGGCCTCCCGGCGCGCCTCCTCCTCCGCCTGTATGACCTCATCGAGCGCCGCCGAAGCCGCTGCAGACCTGCGCTCGGCATCCTTCAGGCGTCGGGCCAGCTCTTCAGCTTCGGCACGCGCCGCTTCCCCGCGCGCTTGAAGCTCTGCACGTCGTTCCCTGTAGGCCTGCTGCTCCGACTCGACGGCCGCCTCAGCCGCCTCCATCGCCTGTCGGCGTTCGCTCACCTCCGCCAGCTCGATCTCGTGCCGACCGAGCTCGTCGCGTAACGTGCCGAGCGCCGACTTGCGTTCGGCGACGACTTCCTTTAGGCGGTCGATCTCCGCCTGCAGTGTAACCTGCTGCTCTTCCAGCTCGCGCCGCTCGGCGGACAACTGGTCGAGACGCGCGCTCGCGTTGCGGCCCCGTTCCTCCGCCAAGAGTCGCTGCCGCTCCCGTTCCGCCAACCGGTCGCGCACCGCCATCAGCTGCCTGGCGCTGTCGGCGCGCTCGCGCTCCAGGTCGGCCAGCCGCGCTTTCAGCGACTCGTGCTCAGCCTCAGTGGTCCGAATCTGCGTGGCATCCCTGACACGGGCTTCGCCAAGCGATTCCAACTCGATGTCGATCTCGCCGTGACGGCCTTGCAGTCTCGTCAGTTCCGCGTGGGCTAGGGCCAGCTCGAGGGCGAGCTTGCGCTCCCTCATGTCAAGGTAGCGCTTGGCGCGGCCCCGCTGACGCGCCAGGCTGCGGACTTTCGTCGCCACCTCGGAGATCAGGTCGTCGACGCGTGCCAGGTCCGCATCCGCCTCATCGAGCCGACGCGTGGCGATCCTCCGTCGCTCCTTGTAGCGGCCGATACCCGCGGCTTCCTCGAACATCGCGCGCCGCTCCTCGGCCTTGTCGCTGAGAATCGCATCGACCATGCGACCCTCGATGATCGCGTAGGCGTTGGTGCCGAGCCCGGTATCGCGACACAGATCCTGGATATCGCGCAGCCGGCAAAGTGTGCCGTTCAGCCGATATTCGCTTTCGCCGCCGGTGTAGACGGTTCGGCCGATCTCGACTTCCGTGTAGGGGACGGGCAGCAGGTGGTCTTCGTTGGACAGACGCAGCATCACCTCGGCACGGTGGATCGCCTTCCGCCGTGCCGTGCCCTGGAAGATCGCCTCCTCCATCCGCGACCCGCGGATTGCGGTGGGCCGTTGCTCGCCGAGCACCCAACGCAGGCCGTCGGCAACGTTCGACTTGCCGCAGCCGTTGGGACCAACGATCGCGGTGATGCCGTCGTGGAACCGAATGTCCGCAGAATCGGCGAACGACTTGAAGCCGTGGAACTCGATGCCGACTAGCTTCATTTCAGCAGCAATCCCACCCTTTCTACAAGTTCAACGTCGAATCCTGCACGCTCGATGCGCTCCCGTAGCGGGGCCGCGTCCTCGGATCTCTCATAACCACCCGCGTAGACACGGTACGCTATACTGTCGGTGCCCCCAACACCAGCGGCTGGCACCATGTAAGCGGGTATACCGTGACCGAACAAGGTCTCGAGCACGGCTCGCGCCTCCGGCGAGCTCGCATACGTCCCAAAGTTGAACGCCAGACCTGCCTGCCTTACGTCCCAGCCACGGATCGTGTCCTTTATCCCCTCGCGCACCAGCTGAGCCATCAACTGCTCAGCGTTCTCGCGCTCGGGCATCATGCCGGCGAACACACGGTAGTATACAACGCCCCTCACGACCGTGGGCGCCACGTAGAACGGCAGGTCGGCCCGCGTCCACTGCCGCTGTCGCGATACGGCGTCGTCCAGCGAGCTGTAGGCGGCGATGGCCACCGAATATGGCAGACCGACCTCCAAGAGGCGAGTCCCGGCCGCCGGTTCCTCGGGCTTCTCCTCTGGCCCCGACGTCGGCCCCGCCGTCTCAGCCCCCGGTGTGCTCGGCTCTTCTGGAGGCGCCGCCTCGGCCGCGGCCTCCAGGTCTGCGGTACCCTCGGGAACCTGCCGGCTACCGACCGTCTGCCACAAGGTAAAGATCAGCGCGGCAACGGCAGCGGCGACGGCGAACGGCGCGATGCGGCGACGGCTGGACCGACGGAAGATGGGCGGGGCCGCCGGCGGAGGCGTCAGCGGCTCTCGGGCCAGCATGGGAGGCGGAGACGGTGGTGTCACGGCCTTCGGCCTCGGCGTCGGCTCCTCCGGCGGCTCGGCGCGGTCGGCCGGCTCGCCGACCGACCGCGCTGCCCCGTGCATCGGTTGGGTCTCGGGCTCGGCCGAGGCGTACCAAGGCAAGTCGACGGCGTCGGTCTCCTCTTCGCGGATCTCCGGCGGCGCCAGGAACTCGGCCAGCCTGCGCGCTTCGCTGGGCAGCTCGACCTCGAGGGCGGCGGCGTTCAGCACGATGCAGGCTTCGAACCCGGGGATCGGACCGGCCTCGAGCCAGTCCGCGGCCGACACACAAGGCAAGAGGTGAGCATCGGTCTCTTCGAGGCGCGTCGCGATTTTGGCCCAACGCGGATGGCGAAACAGGATCTGCAGTGGCGGCGGAGACTCGCCCAGGTTCAGGAAGAAGAAGGCCTCGCCCTCCGGTCGGCCTGCAACCTTGGAGAAGGCGGCATCTCGGAACAACACATCGGAGATACCCGGCCCGTCCTCGACTCCCAGAGCGGCGGCTAGAGCGGACGGCCTTTTCGTCTGGAGGTCGGCCAGCACGACTTTGTGACGCTGGTCCGCCAATCGACGGACGATCTCGACCGCCGTGTTGACGGCCCAGCGGCGCTGGCGCGGGTTGTCGGCCGCCAGGACCAGCGTCGCGGCGTGTGGCCAGTTCACATCAGTCTTAGGCGCCGATGACTCCACGCTCACCACCTCCCCAGCTCCCAAGAGATGCGGGTCTTCCTACCCGCCTTCGGCCTCGGCTTCTGCGGCCGCACCTGCGCCTTCGTTTTCACCCGCCCGGTCCGACTCGTCGCGGCCCGCCGTCGTGTCAGCGGACTCCGTCACCGTAAGGATCCACGGCTTGTAGCCGTAGCGAGCGGTGAGGGAACGCGCTGCCTCCTCCGCCAGCTCACGCTCCGGATACGGGCCAATCATCGCCCGATACCAGACGACGCCCATCACGTCCTCGTGACGGTCCACGGTCCCAGGGTAGCCAACGCTGCGGAGCCAGGAGACGAGATTCTCGACACCCGCCCGCTCGCGTGCTGCCGAAACCACGGCGTAGGCGCCGGGCTCTGCACCGGCCTCGGGGTCACGAGGCTCGGCGGCCTCCGCTCGAACCTGGGGATCGGCCGTCACGGTTCCCGAGGCACGTCGCACCGTACGTTGCGCCAGTTCCATTCGCGGTCGCGGCGGTCGCCACTCCACCGCCAGCCATAGCCGGTGCTCATCCAGCTCGGCCCGGGCGACTTCGACCAACCGCAGCGCATCGTAGAGGACCAGCTCGTCTCCCTCCATCGCTATCAACCGACCGCCGGGTACCGCGACCGGCAAGTTCTCGTCCCACCCCAGCGGTACAGAGCCCAGTATTGAATCGACACCAACCTGCAACACGACGGCCTGCCCCTGCGTGTCGAGTAGCGCCATCAGGTGCGTGCCGTTCAAGCTGAAGCGCAGCGCGCTGGCGGCGCCAGGCAGCGGGACACTCCGCACCTCGGTCGCTCTGACCCGGTCGAACACGTGGAGACTGTCGCCGGCCGACACGTACAGCCGGTGTCCGGACGGCGTCACGGCGACGGCCCGGCCCGGCTGCGGCAGGTCGAGCTCCTCCGCGTCCTCCAGTTCCGGCACGCTGAGGCCGTGCAGCTTCAAGTCGCTGCCGTCCCGCGTCAGGTAGTAGAGACGATCGCCCGCCGGAGCGACGACGAGATCGCCGACTCCAGCGACACTAAGCCGCCCGACAGGCTCTTCAGCCGGCGGCTCGACAACCAGCAGCTCGTTTCCCGACCCAGCGTCAACCACAACGATGACCCGCCCCTCGCCGTCCGGGACCAGCCGTTGCACCGAGCCATCCAGAACGAGCTGCCAGGGCTCGCCTTCCGAGACCAGTTCGAGCGAACTCGGGTCGGGGGCGATCAGCAGCCCGCGCCTGCCCAGCGCAGCGGCGATCTCCGTCCCCTGGAATCCTTCGAAACCGAGCAGATGGCCGGTACGGTAGTCGTAGCGGGCGATGCGCGAGTCGCTCAGTTGCAGCCAAACCGTTCTTTCACCGGGCCACGCCTGGGTCAGCTGCTCCAGCTCCGGCGGCGCCCACGTCGGAGACTCCAGCGTCTCGGCGCTCCGATAAGTCAGCGGTCCCCCGTCGAGCGGGAATCCCAGGAGCCCCCAACCCTCGGCGCTGCCCAACCAGGCGGTCCGGTCCAGGTTCACCGCCCCGCCGGCCGGCGACTCCTCCCGGTCACCGCAGGACGGGCTCGCAGCCAGCGCTGAAGCCAGCACGATCAGGTTTATGGAGCGTTTCGACAGGTGCAACTTCAGATCGGTATCCGTGGTCTTCGGATCTCGTTACGGAGGGGCTGGAGTACTGTGGGCATAGCCCAAAATAGCCGGGGCTGTGCCGAATATGCAAGGCAGGACGTGCCTTGGCTCGGAGTCAGAAGGTCGGTCCGAACGACAGCGACCAGACACCGCCCCGCCGCGCGGGGCGGTCCAGTGGATAGGCGTAGTCGACGCGGAAGACGTTGTAGAGAATGTTGATTCTGAGCGACGCGCCAACTGAGGCCAGCGGCGACCTCACATCGACGGGATCCGCTCCCGGCTGCCGCGACCAGGCCAGCTGGCTGAACCGGTTGAAGGCGACACCCATGTCGAAGAAGACGGCCCCATCGATAGGCGGCAGACCCAGCGGCACGAACCCGAGGTCCAGGAAATTGAAGATCGGGAAACGAAACTCGGCGCTGCTCAGCACAATGCTGCTACCGATGAGCTGATCGCGGACCGGGCACAGGGTCGTTGCCAGGTCGGCCACTCCCGCTATCGACCGCTCACATTCCGCCGCCGTGTACGAGCCGCCGTCATAACCGCGCAGGTAATAGGGCCCGCCCCAGTATAGCCGGAACTGGCGCTCGCCATGGCCCGAGCGCGAGTAGGCAGTCAGCCGTGCCGCCAGCGTGAACTGGCCGCCCAAGTTGAAGTAATTGCGTACGTCGAACGTCAGGTCGTAAATGCCCACATCGCCGAAATAGCGGCCGACCCCGATCCGGAGGCGACGGCCCGCGATGGGACCCGTGTAACCGTAAAGCGCGTTGTCGAAGACCAGCGCGATCGACGGGCCCGCGAACATCAGGTTCTCCAACCGCACGGTGGACCGCTCGGACCCGCCGGTCGAGCCCGGCACGACCCGATCGATCACGCTGTCACGGCTGATATAGACGCCCACGGCCGAGAGCTCGAGCCGCTGGAAGATGTCCACCGGGTAGTGAAGATCGGTGCTCAGTGTCCTATAGACATCTCGTACAAAGCGATCCTCGTAGAACGGCTGGTTGTGTTGGTCGAGCGCCGGGATCGTTCCCCGGAACCGATAGAGGGGAAACTGCTGGTACGCCATCGACACGTTCGCCCGCTCGCGCAGGTACGCGTACTGAGTCAGGATGTAGGCATCGTCGAACGAGCCCGCCACCTGCCCCCAAAGCAACACGTTGTGATCGCCCAGGATATCCGACAGTAGAATGTACGAGCCGCCGTACACTCCGTTCCCGAAATGGCCACCCACCTGCGCGCCGATTACCGGCTGCCCGATGATGTCCGGTGTCAGCTTGAGCTCGTAGTCCCGCCTCTCGAACGACGTCGTGTCCGGAAGACCGCCCTGCGCATCGGCCAGCAGGTCGGCCACCGTGACTTCGCGGCGGACGACGACCTCTCCCGACTCCGGCTGCGCCGCCGATGGACGGAAACCGCCCAGAACCCTGTAGTACGACTGCGTACGCGACGCGCCGGCCGCTAGGTCGTGAGAGAGCAGTCCACGGACGGACTCCTCGCCGCGGGCTCCCGCATCCGTCTCGACCTGCGTAACGATCGTCGACTCCACCGCCGCCACCACCGGCCATGCCGATGAGCGTGGGTCGTCAATCGCGTAGATGTTGTAGCCCGCACCTTCGAAGTACGTGAAAGCCAGGCGATCCGACCCAGTCGCCCACGATATCGCCGGGCTGAGTGGAATGATCCCGGTCACGCCCGAAAGCAGGTCGGTAGCCTGGTACAATCGCCCTTCCGCTCGCGACCATATGAACACGTTGTTCGTCCCCGTGCGATCGGAGATGAACGCGACGGCTTCGCCGTCCGGCGACCAGACGGGATTCGTGTTCTTCCCGGCTTGCTGCTGAGGTAGCAGCTCGATCGTGCCATCCGTCACACCGTAGAGGGCGATGCGATAATCGCCGAAGACCAACTCCCCGAAGTCCGTCCCCGCCCCACGGTCCGTGGCGATGGCTATATGACGACCGTCGGGCGACCATGACGGGTGAAGATCGGCGTACTTGTCGTCCGTGAGCTGTAGCAGGCGCTCGCCCGACACATCGACGACGTACAAGTCGCTGATACCACCCAACAGACCGGTGAAGGCAATCTGCCGGCCGTCAGGAGAGAACGTCGGATTCTGCAGTCCATCGAGATCCGGCTTGATCCGGTGCTCGACTCGCCGCCGCCCCACGTCGTAGATGTAGAGCGCGTCCCGGCCGCCCGCCTGGGCGACGAACGCAAGCTGGCGGCCGTCGGGTGACCAGGCGGCGGACGAGTTCATGAAGCGCAACGATTCGAAGTCGGCTTGGCGGGCTGCCTGAACCAGCCGAGTGATGATCTTGCCGTCCTCCGCCGACGCTAGCCAGAGATCGAAGAACGAGTAGAGGTCGTTGCCGCGGTCGGAAAAGAACACCATCTGGCGGCCGTCCGGTGAGAGAGCCGGGGCTATGTACGAGGCGAACTCGCTCGAGCCGGGCTTGAACGAGTGGCGGGTCAGCCGCCGGCCAACCTCCTCAGGCCCGGCATACCTGGCGACGTCCGGCAGATAGGTCGTCCTCACCGTCTCGACCCACTCGGCCGAGAGCTCCTCGACCGTCACGCCCAACGTGATCTTGGCCGCACTCTCCAGTCCCAACCGCATCGTGCGTCCCAGCAACAGACCGATGGTATGGTCGCCGTACTTGGCACCGATGAACGCCCACAACGACTGCCCGAAACGGTACGACAGGTAGTCTCTGTACAGCGACATCTCAGGTACCGTGCGCAAGTAGCCGGAGGTTACCGCGTCACGCAGCCATGCGTGCGTATGCGTGTCCAGCTTCCCGATCGCCAGGTACTCGGCCATCCCCTCCATGAACCAGAGCGGCGGCTCGTAGAGCCGCGGGTTGAGTTGGTTCGTCAGCCCGCGCGCGATGACGTCGAATTGGAATGCGTGTACCAGCTCGTGCGTCAGCACGTGCTCGAAGTCTGCGTACGAGCCGGTGAACGGCAGGATCACTCGCCGTTTCCCAAACTCCGTCACACCGCCCGTCCCCTCCGAGATCATGCCGGGCAGCGCGTTGGTCTGCTGGAACTCGCTGTGCGATGCGTAGAGGATGATCGGCTTCCGCTCCTCGAACTCGTGCCCGAGGATGCGGCTCAGTCGGCTGTAGGAACGCTCCGCCATACGGGCGGCGTCCAGCGCGGCCTCGCGCTCTCGCGGATAGTAGTAGATATCGAAGTGAGTCGTGCGCAGGACCCGGAAATCGAAGACTTGATACTGAAGCTTGTTCCGCCCGAATTGGGCGGTTCCCTGCTCGGCGACTGCGACCAGCAGTAGCGCCATGAACGATGCAATTCGCAGAGCCGCCCGCGCCGGCAAGACGGCGCTACGCCCGGGAAGTCCTCTCATCGCGAGCCTGGGTCTTCGATCAAGGCCATGGGAGCGTCACCCCACAGCCGTTCCAGCTGATAGAACTCCCTAACCACGGGGTGAAAGACGTGCACCACGAGGTCAATATAGTCTATGAGCACCCAGCGGGCCGCTCGCTCACCCTCCACACCCGAGTGTCGTACGCCGCCGCGCGACATTCCCTCCACTAGGTGATCGGCGATCGCCCGGACATGCACCTCCGAGTCACCCGAAGTAATGATGAAGAAATCGGTCGCGTCGGAAAGCCCACGCAGGTCCAGGATCATTAGCTCGCGAGCATTTCGCTCCTGACACAGTTCCAAAGCCCGGCGGACATCCGTTGGCAGGTCGGCAGGTCGAAGCCCTGCACCGAAAACCTTCGACTCGAGTCTGGACATCGAGCCCCCGTGGTTACTCAGCTTGGTAGAAGACGCCCCAGGCGCCCGGGCCGGTATGCGCAGCTATCACACTCGTGGCCGGGCGCACGAGGATCTCGTCCGGTGCAAACCGGCGGTCCAGTTCGCTCGCCAGCTCGTCCGCCACATCGCCACACGCCACGTGCACGACACCCATCCGCAGCCGCGTTCGTTCGACCGGAACCCGCTCCGCGAACAGGTCCATCACACGCGGGATCAGCGCCTCGCGATGGCGAACCCGATCGACCGGCACGACGTGGCCCTGGCGATCGACGCTCAGAATGGGTTTGAGATCGAAGAGGTTGCCGACGAAAGCGTGCGCCTTACCCAGGCGACCCGAGCGCTGCAGGTAGTCGAGCTTGTCTACTGTGATGTACAGGCCCGAGCGATCCCTTAACCGTTCCAGCTCGGCCACGATTTCATCCACACCGCGGCCTTGCCTAACGAGCTCGGCGGCCCGCAGCACCTGCATCCCCAACCCTAGAGACGCCGTGCAAGAGTCATGGACGGTGATCCTCGCCTCCTGGAACCTCCCGGCGGCGACCTGCCCTTGCGCCAGCGTCCCCGACAGGGCACCGGACAGGATGACAGCGAGCACCTCGTCGGCGTGCTCGGCGGCGCGGCCGTAAGCTTCATCGAAATGGGCTGGAGCCGGCTGTGAGGTTGTCGCCAGCGGCTGTTGTGGATCGCTGAGCCGGGCCAAAAACTCTTCCTGAGTGATATCGACCTGATCGAGAAACGCCTCGTCGCCGAACATGACCGTCAGCGGCACGATCGTTATGTCGTGCTCGATGATCAACTCGGGAGGCAGATCACACGTCGTGTCGGTCAAGACCGCCACCCGTTGCGTCGGCCTCAGGCGTCTGCCGCGGTGCTGCGCCCGCATGTCCTCGGCTTTCACACACTCGACGATGCCACCCAGTACGCCAAGCGCGCGCTCGACCTCCGTAGGTTCGTCAGTGTGGATATGGATCTTGGCAACCGACGACGCGCGATTAACGATCAGCGAGCCACCCAACCTCCTGACCGCATCGGCAAGTTGCCGCCGTTCGGGGAGCGTGTGCCCACGGACAACGAATTCGGCGCAGAAGCGGTAGTTGCGATCGATTTCCTCGGGGTACACAGCGGCCGCGGCGGCATCCGGCACTTGCGGTGCGACCACGTGAGCGAAGGTGGGCCGGGTGCGGCCTTCGATAAGCGAGACCATCCCCTCGACGAAGCAGACGAAACCTTTGGCGCCGGCATCGACTACCTTCGCCTGCCGCAGCACGGGCAGCAGGTCGGGTGTGCGTTTCAGCGATGCGTGTGCCGCCTGCAATAGTCGTCTGGCCAGATCTCGAAGATCGGGCAAATAGCCTGCTAGCCGCTCCACTTCTTCGGTGGCTTCGCGGACGACGGTGAGGATCGTTCCTTCGACGGGCTGATCGACGGCCTGGTAGAGGGAGCTGGAGGCCGAACACATCGCAGCCGTCAGTTCCTCGGGACCCGCCCGGCTCCGGTTACCCAGACCGTCGGCGAAGCCCAGGAAATAGTGCGACAGCATCATGCCGGAGTTGCCACGTGCGCCCAGCACACCAGCCTCGGCGATCCGCCCCGCCACGCCCGAGACGCTCGCGTCCTCGACGCCGTCTAGTGCAGCGGCGATCGCGCGAAGACTGAGCGCCAGGTTGGTTCCGGTGTCGCCGTCGGGAATCGGGAAGACATTAATGCGATCGAGCTCTGCGCGGTGCATGTAGACATGCTCCGAGCCGGCCAGAAACAAACGCTTCAGGCGCCGCCCGTCACAGTACGAGATGCCCGAGCCTATTCGCCTTCCTCCTTGATCACCCAGACTTTCACAGATGCCTCTACTTCTGGATACAACCTGACCGGCACGGAGTAGACGCCAAGGGCCTTGATCGGCTCTACCAGCATTACGTGCTTGGCGTGGACAGCGAAACCCTCTTCGCCGAGTTTCGACGCGACGTCCCGCGGCCCGACCGAGCCGTAGAGCTTTCCTTCGTCGGCCGCCAGCATCGAGAAGGTAATCGAGCTACCCTCCAGCCGTCCTGCCAATTCCTTGGCGTTGCTGCGGTCTCTCTCCTCCGCCAACAAGGCGGCCGTTCGCTCTTGCTCCAGGAGCCTGCGGCTCTGGTCAGTCGCCGGATAGGCTAGCCCCTGGGGCAACAGGTAGTTGCGGGCGTAGCCGCTCTTCACGGTGACAACATCGCCAACATCCCCGAGGTTGTCGACCTTTCTTCTCAGGATCACCTCTTGGTTTCTCGCCACGGTATCTCTCCAGGTAGTGCGTCGGAAGTCACATCAACAAGTCAGCGCGTCAGCGCCCGGCGTCTCGGGAGCGGACCCGAGCCCGTATGTTCAGCCACGTGTCACCGAGCCCCACAATCAGCGCTACCGCCGTGGCGAAGGCAAGCAGCGGGTAAAGCAATAGCGCTACCAGCCCACCCACGAACCCGGCCAGCACCGAGATTCCTCCCACCAGGCTCAGCATCACGGCAAACCCTCGGAGCACGTAGAGCAGCCCCATGAAAAGCACCGCGTTGCCGCCAACCCGGTCGGCGATGGCACCGACCGGTGCGATGATCAATGCGAGGCCCAGCAACCACACCCACACCAGGTGGTCGTTGAAGCTGAAGCCACGCAGCCGACCGAACCCGCGGCCGGCTTCGCCAGCCAGCCGATCACGCACGGTCACCGCCAGGCCGATGGCACCGAGCGAGGCGACACCTAGGAATCCGGGGAACAGGGCCACCTGCAGTCCCGCGGCCTGGCGTAATAAGCCCTGAGCACCCTCCTCGCTGGCCAAGCCGAGTCGAGCGCTCCAGGCCTCCGTCTCGCTGGCAACCTGCGTGGCCATCAGCGCGTCGACGTCGAGCCAGGCGCCAGGACTAAGCGCGAAGGCCGCGACCGCGACCAGCACGGCAAAGCCGAGTGAGGCCAAGGCCGTCGCCGAGAAGCTCCACCCCGGTCGCCAGGCGGCGACTATCACATAGGCCCCGCCCAACAAAAGCGGCCAGCCGCGGGCGAACCACCAGAGACCGGTGCGTTCGCCGATGAGCGCCAATCCGACGACGGCCGCCACCACAAATGCGGACCATACACCGCGCGGTCCGGTCGCAACCAGCAGCAACACCAGCGGCAAACCTACAAGGATGAGCGGCGGCACCGGCGCGAAGACCAGAGTGACCAACCCGAAGCCGACGACCCGGGCCAGCGCCCTGCGGTCAGACATCACAGCCAGCCTAGTGGCGGTAGTCTTCCACGTACGGCAACAGCGCCAGGTAGCGACCTCGCTTGATGGCGCGCGTCAGTTGCCGCTGGTGCGGCGCACAGGTACCCGTTATACGGCTCGGTACAATCTTGCCACGCTCCGTTACAAAGCGGGTGAGCAGCTGCTCATCCTTGTAATCGATAACGGCGATCTTCGACTCACAGAGGTGGCAGGGTTTCCTTCTTCTCTTCATTATTTACCGCCTTATCTCAATCCGAATTCGCTGTAGCCCGTCAGTCTTCATCGTCGCCGTCTTCGTCATCCTCATCCCCACGGTACCTGGCCGGCGCCTCCGCAGCCGAGCGCGGCATAGGTAGCTCGCCTTCCGAGAGGACCACCAAGTGCCTCAGCACCTCCTCGTCGAGCTTTATCGCCCGCTCGAATTCCGGCAGGTTCGTGGGATCTGTCCGGAACTGGACCACCACGTAGTACCCGTTGTCGTGCTTCTTGATGGGATAGGCAAGCTGCCGCTTACCCCAGTGCTCGACGGCCAGGATCTCGCCCCCGCCGTTGCCTGTCGCAAGTTGGTTAAAACGCTCCAGCTTCTGATCGATGACGGAACGATCGAGGACGGAATCGAAGATGTAAACGATCTCGTAGTCGCGCATCGTCACCTCCCTTTGGTCAGGGCTCGAGGCCCGAGCCCGGTGCGGCCCCACCCGGTGACTGTGGGCGGAGCAGGTTGTCTATGAAGGCAGGTAGAACCTTGAACTCGCCAAAACTACCTGAAGCGACCATTCACTTCAAGCTCTGGGCCGCTGGCGGGCCTCGCCTCACGTCTGGGCACGAAACAGCAGGATGTCGCCGTCCTCCACTACGTGCTCGCGGCCCTCCGCCCGCACGAGCCCTTCTTCACGTGCCGCCTTCAGCGACCCGGCGCTGACGAATTCGTCGTAGCCTACCGTCTCGGCCCGGATGAAGCCCTTCTCGAAATCGCTATGAACGACCCCGGCTGCTTGGGCGGCGAGGCTCCCGCGCCGGATCGTCCATGCCCGCACTTCCTTCTCGTTGTATGTGAAGAAGGTGATGAGACCCAGAAGCTCGTAGGTCGCCTGGACAAGACGCTGCACACCGGGCCGCTCCAACCCCAGCACCTCCAGATACTCCACCCGTTCCTCGGCCTCGAGGCCGAGCAGTTCCGCCTCGAGCTGGCAGCACAGAGGTAGCACCGCGTCGGCGCCCACGGCGTCCGCCAGAGCCCTCACCCGCTCGTCGCCAGCAGCGGCGGCGGACTCCGACACGTTGGCGACGTAGAGGACCGCCTTGCCCGTGAGGAGGAAAAGCGAGGCGAGGACGTCACACTCCTCCTTGCTGCACTCCAGCCCACGAGCCGGTCGCCCTTCGCCCAGCCAGTCCTGCACCTTGTGAAGGAATTCCGCCTCTCCCTTGGCTTCCCGGTCACCGCTGCGCGCCACTCGCTCCACGCGGTCGAGTCGCTTTTCGACCGTCTCCAGGTCGGCCAGCAACAGCTCCGTCTCTACCATCTCGACGTCGCGCACCGGGTCGACGCTGGCCGCGGGGTGAGCGACGTTGGGATCATCGAAACAGCGGACGACGTGGATCAGTGCCTCGACCTCACGAATGTGGGCGAGGAACCGGTTGCCCAGCCCTTCCCCGCGGTGTGCGCCTTCCACCAGACCGGCGATGTCGAAAAACTCGACCACCGCAGCGACTTTTTGAGGCGGTCGCACCAGATCGTAGATGCGGTCGAGCCGCGGATCGGGAACCTCGACCACGCCTACGTTCGGGTCGATCGTCGTGAAAGGGTAGGCTTCAGCAGGTACGCTCGAGGCGGTAAGCGCGTTGAAAAGCGTGGATTTGCCGGCATTGGGCAAGCCCACTATGCCAGCGCGTAGGGTACGGCTCATGCCTTAATATGAACATCGAACATTGCACATCCAACATCGAACGCCGAAGCGACTAGTAATCGACGAACGTAGTCCCTTCAACGTTCGATGTCCGATGTCCGATGTTCAATGTTCGACAGAAGTACATCCGCCGCCGATCAGCCTAGCGCAACAAAGAACGGCGCCAGCACCAGGCTCACCACACTCATCAGCTTGATCAGGATGTTCATCGACGGGCCCGACGTATCTTTGAACGGGTCGCCGACCGTATCCCCGACTACCGCTGCCTTGTGCGGATCCGAGCCTTTACCACCCATGTTGCCCGCCTCGATCCACTTCTTGGCGTTGTCCCAGGCACCACCGGCATTGGCCATGTAAAGCGCCAGCAAGACGCCGGCCAACGTCGCACCGGCCAGCAGACCGCCCAGCGCTTCTACGCCCAGGAACGAGCCTACCAGAACTGGCGCGATTATCGCCGTCAAGCCGGGGACGATCATCTCGCGTAGCGCCGCACGGGTCGAGATGTCCACGCAGCGTGCGCTATCCGGCTTGGCCTCGCCGTCCATGAGACCGGGGATCTCCTTGAACTGGCGGCGCACCTCGGTCACCATCCCCGAGGCGGCGCGCCCGACCGCAGTCATAGTCAGCGCCGCGATGACAAAGGGCAACGTGCCGCCGATCAAGAGCCCGATGACCACGACCGGGCTCACCAGGTTGATTCCGGTTTCCTGAAGGCCCACCGCGGACGAATAGGCGCTGAACAGCGCCAGCGCGGTGAGGGCGGCGGAGCCGATGGCAAAACCTTTGCCGATGGCCGCCGTGGTGTTGCCGATGGCATCGAGGCTATCGGTGATGCTGCGTACCGCTGGACCCAAGCCGCTCATCTCGCTGATTCCGCCGGCGTTGTCGGCGACCGGACCGTAAGCGTCCACCGACATCGTCACGCCGACCGTGGCCAGCATGCCGACGGCCGCGATACCGATCCCGTACAGTCCAGCAAAATGATACGCCAGCCAGATGGCGGCGCAGATGAGCAGCACCGGCACGGCGGTCGAGATCATCCCGACGGCCTGGCCGGCGATGATGTTGGTGGCCGCACCAGTCTCTGACGCCTGGGCGATCTTCCTGACCGGCTTGGCCGCCGTGTAGTACTCGGTGGACAGACCGATGAATATCCCGACCAACGAGCCGCCGAACATCGCCCAGAACGGCCCCATCGTGCCGAAGTCCGGATTGCCCGCGAACACGTCGAGCTCGGCAGTCAACCACCAGGCGGCGATCCAGAAGAGGATCGCTGCGATGTAGGTGCTATTCCGGAGCGCCGCTGCGGGATTCATCTTTTCCATCAGCTTCAGGGAGAAGACCCCGATGACGCTGGCGATCAAGCCGAACCCGACGAAGAGGACCGGCAGAGTGACCGCCGCCAGACGGTGATCGGTCATGATCTGTACCGACGTCGCGCCGATCGCGATCGTGGCGATGATCGACCCGACATACGACTCGAATATGTCGGCGCCCATTCCGGCCACGTCGCCGACGTTGTCGCCCACGTTATCGGCGATCGTCGCCGGGTTACGAGGGTCGTCTTCGGGGATCCCCGCCTCGACCTTGCCGACCAGGTCGGCTCCTACATCGGCCGCCTTTGTGTAGATACCGCCACCGACACGAGCGAAAAGAGCGATCGAGCTCGCGCCCATTGCGAACCCCGCGATCACTTCGCTGAACAGCTTGAAGGACGAGTCGTCGGTCAGGCCGCCCGCGAAAATGAACAGTACAACGCCGATGCCGAGTAGGCCCAGGCTGCCCACCGACAGACCCATCACGGCACCACCGTTGAAGGCTACGCGTAACGCCTTACCTTGACCCGTGTCGCGCGCCGCCTCCGAGGTGCGGACATTGGCCTCCGTCGCGGCGTTCATACCGAAAAACCCGGCCATCAGCGAACAAAGAGCGCCGCCGACGTACGCCGCCGACGTCGGGAGCGAGCCGAGCGCCACGTACAACAGGAACGCGACGACGACGATGAACGGGATGAGCACCGAGTACTCGCGCTTCAGAAACGTCCTAGCGCCTTCCCGGATCCGCGATGCCAGCTCGGCCATCAACTCCGTGCCGACGGGCTGTCGTTTCAGGTAAACGTAGATAAGCGCGGCAACCACCAGCCCCAAGAGCCCCAGGGGCGCCGAAAACGTCACCGCAACGTTCGTCATTAGCCCTCCTCAGGTCTTTTTCCTGTCAACATCCAACACCCAAAATCCGATACTTCCGAGGCTGGATATTGGGTCTCGATCGTTGACGCTTGACAAACAGGAATGGTTGGGTGTTGGGTGTTGATTATTCATCATCGCTCAAAGGCGCATTGTACCGATTCATCGCCGCCTCCACACCCTCGCGCGCCCACAACTCTACCGCCTCGCTCAGGCGCGGAAGGAGTTCGAGCACGGCGTCCTCGTCTTCCGGGTCGTCGAACTCGGAGAGCACCCAATCCGCCAGCTCGACGCCAGCTGGCGGAGCGCCGACTCCAATCCTCAAACGTGCGTACTCCCGAGTACCGAGCACGTCCTCGATCGACTGGAGCCCGTTGTGATTGCCCGCCGAGCCCCGAGCCCGAAAACGCGGTCGTCCCGGCTCGAGCGCGACATCGTCCACGACGATCAGCACGTCGTGCTCGAGGTCGAGGGGCTCATACTCGAGTAGGGCGCGAACCGCTATCCCGCTCCGGTTCATGTAGGTCAGCGGTTTGATCAACCAGACCTCACCGACCTCCGACAGCTCGGCCCTGGACCGGAGCCAAAGATCCTCTTCTTGAAACGGAGTTGCGGACCAGCGGCGCTTGAGCAGATCCACGAGCCACCAACCAACATTGTGGCGCGTGGCATCGTACCGGGCTCCCGGGTTGCCCAGTCCGACTAAGGCTTTCAGAATTATTGCCCCTCTTCCGTAGCCTCCTCCTCGGGCGGCCTGCCACGACCGACCACCTCGGGCTCGGCCTCCTCTTCGACAACGCCCTCCACCTCGACCTCCTCGGGAACCTCCTCTTCGACCTTGATGACGGCCGGCGGCACGACCGACGCGATCGTCGCCGCAGCATCAGTCAGTACCTCGACGTCCTCAGGTACTTGCAGATCGGCGACGGTGACGCTATCGCCGATCTTCATCTCCGAGATCTCGAGATCCAGCGCTTCGGGTATCTTCGACGGGATGCAGCGGACCTCGACGTCGTGCCGCAGGTGCTCCATGATTCCGCCTTCCTTGACCCCGGGCGCAAGGCCGACCAAGCGAACGGGCACTTCGAGCTTGACCTTCTCGCCCTTGCGAACGGTCAGGAAATCGATGTGCAGCACTTCCGATCGGTACGGATGCACCTGCACCTCGCGGATCAGCACGCTTGACGTAGCACCGTCCTCTAGCTTCAGGTCGATGACCGTGCTCTCGTAGGAGCCTGTCGTGAGCAGCTTCTCGACTTGCTTGCTCTCGACCTGACAGGCCCGGGTCTCCTCTCCGTGCCCGTAGATGATGCCGGGGATGTACCCCTGACGTCGCAGCGTGCGCGCTGCACCCTTGCCCGTCTCTGTCCTCGGTTTAGCCTGCAGTGTCACTCTATTGGTCATTTGCGGTACACCTTCAGTGGCTCGCTATCGCTCACAGGTCAGCAGCGCCTTCACTCGAACAAGCTGCTGACGCTCTCGTTATCGTGGATGAAGTACATAGCCCGGGCCAGCAGCTTGGCGACCGAAAGGGTGCGGAGCCCGGGCCAGCGTTTTTCCTCGGGCACGAAGATCGTGTCCGTGACCGTGACTTCCTTGACCGGCAGACCCGACAGTCGCTCCACCGCCGGTCCGCTCAGCAGCGCGTGAGTGGCGCAGATGAAGATATCTTCGGCACCTTTCTCCTTCAGCGCATGCACAGCGCCCACCATCGTGCCGCCGGTGTCAATCATGTCGTCGGGGATCAGGCAGTTTTTTCCCTTGACGTCCCCGACGACGGTGGCGACTTCCGAGACATTGGGGGCCGGGCGGCGTTTGTCAATCATTGCCATCTCGCCGCCGAGCCGGCGCGCGTAGCCGCGCGCCATCTTCGCCGCGCCGACATCGCTGGCGACGACCACTAGCGGGTCGAGGTGTCGCGTCTCGTAGTGCGCCACGAAGACCGGCAATGCGTAGAGGTGGTCGACCGGGATGTCGAAGAACGCCTGCAACTGGTGCTGGTGCAGGTCGATCGACACGACACGATCCGCTCCCGCCTCGACGATCAGGTTCGCCAGCAGCTTGGCCCCGATCGCCACGCGCGGCTGGTCCTTACGGTCCTGGCGCGCGTACCCGAAGTAGGGCACGACCGCCGTGACGCGCGCTGCTGAGGCCCGCTGTGCCGCATCGATGAGGAGCAACAGCTCCATCACGTTCTCAGCCGGTGCCGAGGTCGGCTGAATGATGAAGACGTCGCGCCCGCGGACATTCTCATCGATCCTGACGAAGATCTCGCCGTCGGCGAACCGATCGATGGTTACAGAGCAGAGCGGGACTTCCAACTCGGCGGCTATCTGCTCGGCGAGCGGACGATTAGCCGTCCCCGAGAGCAGCATCATCTCACGGCTCTTGGGATCAATGGACGATGTATCGGTCACAACGGAAACCCCAGCGTATTAGAAGCCTCAGAAGTTATCCCGGCGCCAATTAGGCGTCAACGGCCATCGGCCTCGACCAGGGCCCTCGGCGCGGCCTGGCGACCCGCTGTCGGCCGGCTCCTTGCCCCCGCCTTGTCCCACAGCCCGTCGCTGCTAACATTCCGGTGCCGATGGCACCTATCATCATCTTCGTGCTCGGTCTGGTCGCGCTCTACGTCGGCGCCGACCTGATGATCCGCGGAGCATCACGGCTGGCCCGTAAGCTCGGCGTCAACGCACTCGTCATCGGGCTTACGGTCGTGGCCATGGGCACATCGATGCCCGAGCTGCTGGTCGGCGTCGTGGCCGCCGTCCGCCACAGCCCCGATATCACCATCGGCAACGTCATCGGGTCGAACATCGCCAACATCGCCCTGATTCTGGGCATCGCTGCGCTGATTCGCCCCATCCGCGTCCAGATGCGCCTCCTTGTCCGGGAGGTGCCCCTGATGATCTTCGCTTCCCTCGCCTTCTACGTGTTTGCCTTGGACGGCAACCTCTCGCGCGGCGACGGGTTGACGCTGCTGGCCGGATTCGTCGCCTACACCCTGTATCTGCTGGAAGGCGCGCGCCGCGAGTCTCCGGCGATCGAGGTCGAGTACCAGAAATTCGTACCCGCAGGCGGAACGCTGTTCAGCCACGTTCTGCTCACCGTGGTCGGCCTCGGCACGCTGTTGGCCGGCGCTCACCTGGTGGTGACGGGTGCCTCGGAGGTGGCTCGCATGATCGGCATCTCCGAGCTCGCCATCGGGCTGACCGTCGTGGCGCTGGGGACCTCGCTGCCCGAGCTCGCCACCGCCGTGGCCGCCTCGATTCAGGACGAGGGGGACATCCTGGTGGGGAACGTGGTAGGCTCCAACGTCTTCAACCTGCTGGCGGTGCTGGGCTGCGCTTCGCTGGCTCGCCCGCTGGGCGTGCTGGAGCAGGTCATCAGAGTCGAGGCGCCGGTGATGCTGGCGGTGAGCATCCTCGTCTTGCCCTTCGTCTGGACGACGCTGCGGCTCACTCGACTGGAGGGCGGAATCCTGCTGGCAGCCTACATGGCATTCGTGGTGCTTTTGGCCCTGCCGTCCTGAGAAGCGAGGCCCGCGCGGTGCGGGCCCCTCGGTACCTGCACGCCACCCGTACGTCTCAGAAGGCGACCGACAAGGAGACCGCGAGGCCGTGTCTGCCGGGGATCAAACTGACACGGATCGACTGCAGGTCCAATGGCACCCAACGGTCGGGGCCGGGGCCACTCTCAGCCCCGACGGAAGCACCGATCAGCATGCCGGCAGCGGCTCCAATACCGCCGAGAATTGCCGCGGCGGTTCCGGCTTCCACGGCCTTCGAGTGCTCGCACCACCGTCTGCTCAACCCGGCATGGTTCCGTCTATCCGCCAGCCGATGACATACTGGACTTCGAGTTCGTCCGACCAGACCGAGTACATGTACCACGTGCCGCTTGCCTGATCCCGCACGAAGCGGAGTTCGGGCACGACCGCCACCCATTCTGTGCCCGGCACTTCCACCACACCCAGGTAGCGTCCCTCTCTATCGAAAACGTCCCACTCCGGACCACCCGGCGGTCTCCCCAGTGTCCTGCGAATCCGGCTCACCTCTTCATCACTGAGCTGGCGCAGTGGCCGTACCCGCTGCACGAGGAGAGTGCCCGCAGGTCCGCAGGTGAACCGCGAATAGACCGGGTAATAGTCCTCGAAACGGACCCTGGATTTGAAGGCCGCCGCCTGGTCGGCGGGTACGTTATATTCCGCCACCAGCTGGTCGAAGCGCTCCATCATCACCGAACGGTCCTCCCCGGTCAGCGGCAGCCGCTCCCGCGGCAGGGTGACAACGCGCTCGATCGTTTCGCCCGCCCCGTACCAGACGGAGCGGAACGTGTGATTGTGACCAACCACTAGACCGCTCTCGCAGAGGGCGGCGTCCACCATATCGGCGTAGTAATAACCTGTTCCTCCAGAAGGAATGCTCGTCATGTAAGTGGGGATGCGAGCCACCGTATCCAGGATCGCGCCGTGCAGATCGCGCTCCAACAGAACATCCATCGAGTCCGCTAGCCCACCTTCGGATAGCCGGAGTGGCACGTGGTAAGACAGGAGGCGCCCGGAGGGCGGCGCGTCGAGTAGCATTCCGAACCAGTGACCGTCCCTTGGCAACGTGGAGTAGTCCTCGAGCCAGGTCCCGTCCGGCGCGATTACTACCGCCCGCTGGTTACCGCGGTCGAACACGAGCATGGTGTCGCCTGGCCCGACGACCGGATAGAACAAGCCGTCACCGAACTCGCCGGGACCCTGTCCATCCCGTCCCACCGTCAGCTCGTGCACGCCTTCCGCGGAAAAGAAGCGTAGTTCGTGCGCCATCGCGTCTGCAACGACGATCCGACGATCGGACAGCACGGCGATACCGCTGACCCGCCCGAACTCGTACTCGGGCTCGCCCTCAAGGACGCCGATCCGCAGAACCTCGGTGAACTCCCAACCTTCCCCCTCGCGCCACAGCGGGCTGCCTGAGTTCTCGACGATCCGGATGCCAGCACTGTCTCGCACCGTACCATCCCATCTGGTTACCGAGCCGGATTCAGCCCAACACGCGAGAACGGCCAGCACGCAGATCGCGCCGCACGCCGCTAGGGCCACCGCGCCCGGCCAATTCGTGAGACCTCGATGGGATGCGACCGGTCGTTTCATGATCGTAACCTCCCCGATGAAACCTCGCTGCTATCGGATTCGGTGCTCAAAGTGCACTGGAACGTGCGTATCGGTGTGCTGCCAGCCTCTCCCGGTGCTCTCACTATGCGGCCGCAGCCGCTGCGAGGCAAACGAGACCGCGACTGACTATCGGTATCCCTGAACGTGTGGCCCATAAGGACCTCAAGTTGATTATGGACGTATGCGGACACTTGCAGAAGGATCGCGTCCGGCTGGATCGGGTCGCTTACATCGAGGCGAGCGCTACCGAAACGGAACGAAAGGCAGCAGGTCTGTGACACCGATACCGTCACCCAACCCGACCTACCTCACCCCGCCCGCCAGGGGATTAGCCAGTAGTTGTGGGATATTGGCCCGGGTGGGGTCGAACCACCATTTCTGGATCCAAAGTCCAGCGTCCTGCCATTAGACGACGGGCCAGTCTGTACAGCCGCAATCTCTCAGAGCGCAGCCTGAGGATCAAGGCCCGGAGCGAAACCTAGAGGCCTCTCAAGGGTATGCTTAAGGGAACCCGCCGGGCTATCCACCGGTCACACCTCCCTCGAGAGTATTCCCGGGACAGAACGTTCGGGGCGGAACGCAGGGCAGACACGTGCTTGTTCTGTTAAGGGGGGGCTTGCCTTGATTGGGGAGGTCGTCGAGTGAAGTACGTCAGCTGGGTCTTGATCGTCTGCGTGTCGCTGGCCGCGGGGCAACCTGCAGGTCATGGCACGAGCGGCATCGCCAGCTGGCATTCTTTCGACCAGCTCGTCCTCTCTCCCGCGGTTTCAGATAACATCGCGCTGCTCTTCGACCAGTTCGACACTGAGGTGGTGCTGTGCCTGGAAGGGGAACGGCGCGGGAATGACCTCTATATCACCGATTTCCGCATGCCGCACATCCTGTTGTCGGAGATGGGGCGCGTGCAGGCGGCCGGCTGCATGCCGAGCCGCAGAGCTGTAGGCACGTGGCACAACCACCCGCCGCTGGGAGCGAGCTTCGCCACTTCGAACGCGGAGGTACGCGCCCGCAACTGCTACCTGTCACGCACCGACATCGTCGACTTCCGTCGTCGGAGCGACGCGCTGGTGACGGTGGTGTCTTGTGGGCCGCACACCTTTGCCTACTGGAGGCGTGGCGACGTCGAGTCGGCGGCCGAGGACGCGGCCATGCTACCGCCGCCCCAGGAGCAACTAGTTCGCTCGGAGATCGGCCGAGACCTTCAGGAAAGCCCGCTCACACAGGCCCGCGAGCGCTGACCAGCCTCGCGCTTTCCATCACATCCGTCAACTCAGCCACGGCGTCGTCGCGCTGCCGCTCGTTCTCGTAGACGGCGAACAGCGCCGAACCGCTGCCGCTGAGCAGGGCAATTAGCGGCTGCGTCTCGCTCAACGCCTCCCTCATGAGACGCAGGTCGGGTCGCAGACCGAAGATCACCGGCTCGAAGTCGTTGACGGCCGCCGAGCTTACCACCTCCCAGGACGAGATGTCCGAGTCGGACCGCAGCCGCGGCTCGACACCTGTCGTCCGCTCAGCGACCTGTCGCTCGTCCCAGTGGGCGTAAGCCTCCGCCGTTGAGATCGCGACATCGGGTAGCACCAGCAGCATCGGTCGCGGCGCTAGCCCCTGGCAGGCCAGTATGCGCTCCCCTCGCCCCCAGGCGAAGGCGAGGGGCGTATCAGCGGCGAAGAACGTAACATCGGCTCCGAGCCGGGAAGCGAGAGCGAGGGTCTCGTCCCGCGAAGGCCGAGCCTCGACCGCTGCGGCGAGGACCCTCAAAACGGCGGCCGCGTCACTCGAGCCACCTCCCAGCCCCGAGCCCGGTGGTATGTGTTTTTCCAGCTCGATCTCCACACCAGCGGGCGTGCCGCCACGCTCCAGGAAAAGGGTAGCAGCGCGCGCTGCGAGATTCTCGAGGTTTGGCGGTGCGGTCTCCGGGCCACTGACGCGGATGGAGACACCCGGCTCGTCACTCACTCGGATCCGCAGCTGGTCGGCCAGGTCGATTCGGCAGAACACGGTCTCGATGGGATGGTAACCGTCCGGGCCGCGTGGGAAGATACGCAGCGACAGGTTCACTTTGCCCTTGGCCTCGACCAGCTGCCAACCTTCGTCTGGTTTCATTTCAGTATCCAATATCCGACATCCAGTGAGCAAATGTTCAAGGTGTATTCACCTGACAAGCATCAAGTCCCAACCTCCACCGGGAAATGGATGCGGGCGAGCGTTTATCCTTGGAAATCGGATATCGGACATTGAAACATGAAAGTCGAATAATCCTTGAAACTCGATAGAAGGATATCGTCTAATGGATATTGAAATGGCCCTCACAGCGCGTGTACGCTTCTCTCGTGCAGGATCCGGGTCGTACGGATCAGGCGCCCTCTTCTACGATCTCCTCGCTGTGCCCGACCTCGCCCCACGACAGACCTAGCCGACCCAGGTAGAACAAGCCGAGGATCGTCACCGGCGTGAACGTGGTGATGTGGAACGCCAGGGCATAGCTCAGCGCGAGTCCTGCCGGGACGCCGAACGGGCTGAGAGCGATACGAGCGCTGGCTTCGAACAGCCCGAAGAATCCGGGCGACGAAGGCACCGACACGATGAAGGCCATCACCCCCTGCAGGAAGACGGCGCCCAGGAACCCGGGCTCGGTGATGTTGAATGCGAGCATGCCGATCCAGAGTGCCAGAGCGCCCCACAGCCAGTGGGCCAGCGACCAGACGAGCCCGGCCACCACCAATCTGGGGCTCCGCATCGCGCCGAGTCCTTCGATGAAAGACCTGAACATCTCGGCGATCGACTCGGCAGCCCTCCTGGGCATCAGCCGCCCGATGGTGGATCGAAATATCCGGTCCACGAGATCGGGCCGAAAAATCAACAGGAGAAGCGCTACCGCGGCACCGCCGAAGATCACCAGGACCAGGAACAGTTTGCTTGCCACCTCGTCGCCCAGGCCAGGGGCGACCCGGAAGCCTGGCATGAAGAGCGGCGCCGCCAGGAAGAGGGCCAGCGTCAGCGCGTCGAACAGCCGCTCGACAACTAGCGAGCCGAACGCGGCACTCGCGGTTATCGGCTGGCTGCGGCTCAGCGCATAGGCCCGGGCGAACTCGCCGACGCGCGCCGGCAGCAGGTTGTTGGCCATGAACCCGATGCAGGTGCTGGCAAACCTTGCATCGAATGACGGCTCGGCCAGGGCAGGCCTGAGAAAGACCTTCCAGCGCGCCGCGCGGATCAGGAACGCGGCCGTTTGGATGACGACTGCCAACGATAGGAGCCAGAGGTCGGCAGCTCGAATGTGCCCCCAGACCTCCGTGAGAGACACGTCGTGGAGAACCCAATAGAGGAGGGCGAGGCTGACGACCAGCCCCAGGATCGTCCGCCAGCCGCGAGTCATTGGACCGCGGCTGTCCGGACCAGTGCGTGCTCGATCAGCCCGAGCGCTTCTTCGAGGAGGCTGTGCGCGCGGTCGACGTCGGGCGCGTCGACTCGCAGTAGAGCCGCGATCTCGCTCGACAGCGAACGAGCGCGTGACACCGCATCCTCGGCCGTATAAAGCAACGACTCGATGTCTACGGTCGGCCCCCGCGTCGGATGCGTCGCCGCCTCCAGCGAATCATCTGCCCTCTGCAACGCGCTCTCCCGCGTTTCCTTTTCTGATGCCTCGAGGTACGAGCGGAGTGCCGCCACAGTAACGGCGAGGTCGATGGCGATCGCCTGCAGCCGCCAGGGCGGCGCGTCGCGACTCGCGCGTACGGCGGCACCGGCCCGCCGCGCCACGCGACCGAGCCCGGCGTGGCCGAAGGTGACGGCGCGCTCGCGCAGCTGCCTGAACGAGTAGGTCAGCCGTTCGGCGATCCGCGGCGCCCCGTCAGGCGCGTGTGCCAGCTCCGCGCGTAACCGCTCGATCGTGTCGAGGCTGCCCGTGGCCTCTAAGGCGAAGAACCCCTCCCACGAGCCGGCCCCACGTTCGGCCATCGGACACTCTTCGATGTGCGGGCCGGGCTCATCGTGGAAGAGTTCGCTTATCCAGGTTATGTCTCGCTGGGCAGCCGTCTCAAGAACCTGATCCTTGAGGTCCTCGATCTCCACGGCTCCGTCAGCGACGCCACTCGGCTGCTCGCCCCGGATCAGCTCCGTCGCCACATCGTCCAGCGCCTGCCGCGCCCGACGGAAGAGAACCAGGTGACCGGGCCCCACGGTGGCGCTCGTGTCGGCGATCCGCAGAATCACCTCTTCCAGCGCGGTGACGGCCGGACCGACGGCGGGGATCTCGTCGACCCCTTCGATGCCCCTCAGAGGCCGGATACGCCGCAAGAGTCTCTTGAGCGGCTCACGATTGCGAGGGTCGCGCTCGAGTATAACCAGCGATTCGCCGATCTCCGACGCGAGCCCGCGCAGCTCGGTGCCCAGGTAGCGCCGGAACCGCTCGTCATCCTTCGGCGGTGGCGGTGGCGCCGCCGAGTCGCCCAGCCGTTCCGCGATCGACTCGGCCCGCTTGGCAATGTCGGCGGGCGGCGACTTCACCGAGTCCACCAGCCCGCGGATCTCTTTGAGCGCCGACTCCATGTTACCCTTGAGCTCCGCACCCCAGTGCCGCTTTCCTGCCACCAAATCCGCCGCCGCCGCCTGCACGGCGCCCGCAGCGCGAGCGATCGCATCCTGGTCCGCCATCCGCGCGCTGCCGCGCAGCGCGCGTGCGAACCGCCTCAGTTCGTCGGCGTCGGGCGTCGGACCTGCGCTGAGGGCCCGATCCATCTTGTCCAGGTAGTCGCCCGATTCGTCGGCGAAGAATTCCAGCAGCGTTCTGGGCATTTCCCTAGCCCCCCACCCCGCGTCTCGCTTCTGTGACTATCTGCAACATCTCGCGTACAGCCCGCTCCATCCCGACGAATACCGCTCGGCTCACAACCGAGTGTCCAATGTTCAGCTCTTCGATCCCCGGGATCGCCGCCACCGGCGAAACGTTCTCGTAGGTCAGCCCGTGACCGGCGTGCACCGCTAGTCCGACCTCATGCCCCAGCAACGTGGCACGCTCGAGGCGCTGCAACTGCTCGCCCCGGCCCCCGCGACTCGCGTTCGCGTACTCGCCCGTGTGTAGCTCGATTGCGTCCGCTCCCAACTCGGCCGCATTGCGAATCGTCTCCTCGACCGGGTCGATAAAGAGTGAGGTCTTGATGCCCGCTTCACGGAGCCGAGCGAGCGACTCAGCGACGCGCCGGCGACGCCCTGCATCGCCGAGATCGAGCCCTCCCTCGGTCGTGACCTCCTCACGCCGCTCCGGCACCAGAGTGGCCTGCATCGGCCGGTGCTCCAACGCGAACTTCAACACCTCTTCTTCGACCGCCAGCTCCAGGTTCACGCCGGTGCGCGCCGTTTCCAGCAACAACAGCACGTCACGGTCTTTGATGTGGCGACGGTCCTCCCGCAGGTGTACGGTTATCGCCTGCGCCCCGCCCAGCTCGGCCAGGACAGCAGCACGGACGGGGTCGGGTTCGTCGGTTCGCCGTGCCTCACGGACCGTCGCAACGTGATCGAGATTGATGTACAGCCTCATCCCGGAACGGCCTTTCCAGTCAACCAGGACTTGATCTCCGCCTCGATCGCCGCGGCCGTCTCGGCGTCCAGTCCCTGCTCGCGGCCTAACTCGACCGCCTCCAGCGCCAACCGCCCATAAAGTTCACGCCTGCCAGCGGCCAGCGACTCCAGGTGTCCCCTCACCGTCGCCAGGTCACCGCGCGCCACCGGGCCGGTCAGCGCGCGCGGCAGGCCGGGTCGCTCCAAGTTCGCCAGGGCGCCACCCCACAACGGCTGCAACGCTTCTGCCGCCTCGGCGCGGCCTACGTGCACGGCGTCGGCCAGCAATCGTGTGGCCACCGAGACACAGGCTACAACATAGTTGGAGGCGAACACGCACGCTGCATGATAGCGTGCTTTGTCCTCCGCGTGAACCTCCAGCATCCGGCCGCCTGCAGCCTCGACGATCCGCGCTGCCCCGGCCCGTGCCTCGCCTTCCCCCTCGTAAGTGAAGAAGGCGCCCCGGAGCCGCTCGGCGCCTTGCGCCGGATCGGCCACGGTCTGCAGCGGATGCAACGACCCAACGGCGTAGCCCGCCTGGGCCAGCGGCGCGAGCACAGCCGCCGGCTGCGCGCCACTATGGTGCAGAGCCACACACCGGGCGCCGGGCTGGCCCAGCCGGGCGATCTCGGCAGCGACCTCGGCGATGACCCCGTCGGGTACCGCCAGCAGCAGGCAGGTACCGTCGGGTGGTGGTCCCGGTACCGCGCTGGCGTAGCGCACAACCGGCGACTCCATTAGCGGGTGGTCCGGCGCGCGCTTGCGCCGACCCACGAGGAGCACCCCGCCCGACCCGGAACTCGCGAGCACCGTGCCTAGCGAGAGACCCATCCGACCGGGACCGATGATCCAGTACACGTCCATGCGATCAGGCCGCCGGTGCCTCGATGGCTACGCCGTCTCGCGCCCGCAGACGACCCAGAGCATCGGCAGGCAGCCGAGCCGTCAGCCGGATCGACGTTCCTCCCTCCTCCCGCGTCAGGACCTCGCCCTCCCTGTAGATCTCTGCCAAGACGCCGCCGGCGCTGGCCGGGATGGTCAGCGTGACGATCGACCAGCGTCGGCGAATCGTCTCCCTCAGCCTGGTCCGCAGAGACTCGAGCCCGGTCGCCTCGACCGTCGAGGAAAAGACGTGCGCATCGAGAAGCGCCGCCGCCCGCTGCTCGATCGCGGCTTGCTCCACGTGGGTCAGGCGATCGACTTTGTTGAACACGACCAGCCGGCCTTTGGGATTGAAATGAAGTTCGGCCAGCACACCCTCCACCACCTCGTACTGCTCCTCCCAGTGCTCGAACGACACGTCGACCACATTGCAAAGCAAGTCGGCCTCGTTCGCTTCCTCCAGCGTCGCCCCGAACGACGCAATAAGGTGGTGGGGCAACTTGCGGATGAACCCGACCGTGTCGGTCACCAGTGCGTGAAAGCCTTCACCGAGATCTACCGCTCGGGTGGCCGGGTCGAGCGTCGCGAACAGCCGGTCCTCGATGAAGAGATCCGACCCTGACAGCCCGGCGAGTATCGAGGATTTGCCCGCATTCGTGTAGCCGACCAAGGCGACCCGGAACTCACCGACGCGCCCCTTACGCTCGATCTCGCGCTGCCGTGCCACCTTTTCGAGACGACGCTTCAGGTCGCTGATCTTCCGCCTGATGGTCCGCCGGTCGGTCTCGAGCTGCGTCTCACCGGGACCCCGCAGGCCGATGCCGCCGCGGATGCGCGAGAGGTGGTTCCACATCCGCGTAAGTCGTGGCATCAGGTACTGCAACTGGGCAAGCTCGACCTGCATCTTGGCTTCCGCGGTCCGCGCCCGCAGAGCGAAGATGTCGATGATCAGTTCGGTGCGGTCCATCACCCGCACGCCGAGCGTGTCCTCCAGATTCTGACCCTGCACCGGCGAGAGGTCCTCGTCGAAGATCACCAGGCTCGCCCCGCTGCTCGCGACGACCGACCGCAGCTGCTCGGCCTTGCCGCTACCGATATAGTAGGCCGGGTGCGGCGATCGGACCTGCTGCTCGAACGTGGCAATAACCTCGGCACCCGCTGTGCCTGTTAACGACTTCAACTCGCTCAGGTGATCGCGAGCTTCTTGCCGGCTCGTCTCCGGACCGGGAGCGGTCAGCAGGACCACCCGGTCCTTGGGAAGCTCTATCTCGTGGACTTTGTCGTTAGCGATCTCTGATCCTACTCCCTTTCAATGTTTGGTGTCTCGTTTCACTAATAATACCCTAGCCGCGTTCCCGGCGTGCCGCTCGCCGTTTGGTCGACCACGCTTCGAGTCGCTTGGCGATCTCGGCCTCGAAGCCCCTGCCGGACGGTTCGTAGAAGCGGCGCTCGCCCAGCGAGTCAGGCAAGTACTCCTGCTGCGCCAGCGCATCGGGCTCATCGTGGTCGTACTTATAGTCCGCACCGTACCCCAGGTCCTTCATCAACCGCGTGGGCGCGTTGCGGATGTGTAGCGGCACCGGTTCGCCGGGCGTTTCCCGGGCCGCCGACGAGGCACTGCCGAAGGCTTTATAGATCCGGTTCGACTTGGGGGCCGTCGCCAGATAGACCGCAGCCTCCGCCAACGCCAGCTCACCTTCCGGCGACCCGAGAAAGTGGTAGGCGTCCTTGGCGGCAGTTGCGATCCAGAGGGCGCGCGGGTCGGCCAACCCCACATCTTCCGTCGCCATACGGATCAGGCGCCGGCAGATATAGAGCGGATCTTCGCCACCGTCCAGCATGCGAGCCAGCCAATAGAGGGCGCCATCCGGGTCGGAGCCCCTCACCGCCTTGTGCAACGCCGATATCAGATTGTAGTGCTCCTCGCCCGACTTGTCATAGTGGGCGAAGCGCTTCTGGAACGCCTCGGCAGCGACGCGAGCTGTGATGCTGCCGGCACCTCCCACCATAGATGCGGCGACCTCGAGGGCCGACAGCGCGCGCCTCGCGTCACCGTCGGCGGCGCGAGCCAACAGGTCGAGTGCGTCGTCCTCCACCCGCAGCCGTGAGCCGCCGAGCCCGCGTTGCTCGTCGGCCAGGGCCCGTTCGCAGATCGCTAGCACGTCTTCTTCACTCAACGGCTCGAGCACCAAGACGCGCGACCGACTGAGCAACGCGCTTATGACCTCGAAGCTCGGGTTCTCGGTGGTGGCGCCAATCAAGATGACCGTCCCGGCCTCCACGTGGGGCAGAAACGCGTCCTGCTGTGCTTTGTTGAAGCTGTGTATCTCATCGCAGAACAGGATCGTGCGGCGGCCGGTAGCGTTGAGCCGCTCGCCGGCTTCAGCGATGATCTGACGGACGCGCGGCACGCCCTCGGTGACGGCACTGAAGGGAACGAACGCGGCATCGGTGCGATCGGCTATGATCCGGGCCAATGTCGTCTTGCCGCTGCCCGGCGGCCCCCAGAAGATCAGCGAACCCAACTCGTCACGCTCGATCATCTCACGCAGGATCCGGCCGGGCCCGACCAGGTGCTCCTGGCCCAGAAACTCGTCCAGGTTGCGGGGTCGCATCCGGGTCGCCAGCGGTGCGGCGGGCGAGTTCTCGTCCGCTATTCCTCCCCCCTGGAGCGGCTTGGACTCCGGGGTCGGAAACAGTTCGAGTTCTTCCTTCATCTCCTCCACGTCCTAGTCGGGGAGCCGCCGGCGCGCATACTCGAGCAAGCGTTTCCTCGTGTTCAGCTTCGGATCCTCGATCACGGCATCCAGGCAGGCCTCGAGGATCCGACCGAACTCGGGACCCGGCTTCAGCCCCAGCTCCTTAAGATCGCTCCCGTCGATCGCCAGCGCCGCCAGCGTAACCGGGTCACCTCTACGGAGCACGCCGAGCACCGTGCTCGCCTGCCCGGCCAGAGCGGAACGACCCTCGGCGCCCGTGCCCAGAGCCCCCTCGCGGCAGAAATGTAGCCGCAACGCATCGCGCGCGTCGTCCGGACCCACATGCCTGAGCCAGCGACGCGCGGCGACGACATCGCCCGACTTGGGCAGGGACAGGTCGAGCGCTCGGCCCAGCACCTGCACGTCGCGCAGCTCCGCGTTCGAGAAGCGGAGCCGTCTCATCAGCGGCTCGATCTCCGAACCGGCCGGGGCGAATAGCGTCGAGAGACGAAGCCGGAGCCGGCGCTCCGCCAGACCATCTATGGCCCCCAAGATGACCCGCCACTCGGTGTCATCGACGGACGCGAGCTCCGGGACCAGAACGGCCAGGGCACCCGACCTTCGATAGAGGTCAAGAACTCGCGACGGTACCGGCCCTGACAACACCTTGAGGATTTCCTCACGGACTCGCTCCCCCGACAGTCGCGGAAGTCTGGGCGTTGCAGCGACCAGCGCAGCCCAGGTCGCGGGCTCGATCTCCAGCTCGTAGCGGCCCGCGAAACGCAGCCCGCGAAGCACGCGCAGGTAGTCCTCGGCAAATCGCGTCGCCGGCTCGCCCACGCAGCGCAGCAAGCGCCGCTGTAGGTCTTTCCACCCAGCCATCGGATCGTGGAACTTGTTATGCAACGGGTGATAGGCGATCGCATTGATGGTGAAGTCGCGACGTGCAAGGTCCTCGTCCAGGCGGTCGGCGTACTCGACCACGGCGTGCCTGCCGTCGGTCTCGATGTCGCGCCGGAACGTGGTTACTTCGTAAAGGTTTCCGTCTTCGCCACGCACGCCCACCGTGCCGAACTGGATGCCCACCGGGTAGGACGGCCGGAACAACTCGAGCACCGTCTCGGGCCGAGCTGCCGTCGCCAGGTCCCAGTCCCCGCGCGAACCACCGAGCAGCGCATCGCGCACGGCGCCACCGACTGCCCACGTCTCGTGTCCCCGATCTTCCAGCCGTCGAGCGATCGCCGCGACCGCACCCGGCACGTCCAGCTTTTCGGGCAGACCTTTCACTTTAGCCGCAGAGTACGCTTCCGCCGTTGACGTTCAGAACCTCGCCGGTCACGTGCCGCGCCAGCTTCGAGCAAAGGAAGAGGATGGGCCCGGCGACATCGTCGGCGCTACCGAGTCTTCCCAACGGGATGTCCGCGATGACTTTGTCGCGCTCGCCGGCCTCGAGCGCCGGCGCCGCCATCTCTGTGTCAATCCAACCCGGGGCGACTGCGTTCACTGTGACATCGCGAGAGGCAAGCTCTACCGCCAATGATTTGACGAACGAGATGACCGCTCCTTTTGTCGCCGCGTAGTGGCTGTGGCCCGCTTCGCCGCGTTGCCCGGCAGTTGAGCTGACGATCACGATCCTGCCTCCATCCGCCATGCGGCGAGCCGCCTCGCCGACACAGTAGAAGACAGAATCGAGGTTGACCCTCATCATCTCTTCCCAATTATCGTCCGCCATCTCGGCGACGGGCACATACTCCGGCGGCCAAATCCCATGGTTGACCACGAATACGTCGAGCCAGCCGAACTCGCTGTCGACGCGTTCGAAGAGTGCCTTCACGCCCTCCCGGCCTCCTAGATCTGCGGCGACCGCCCACCCGTGGCCGCCAGCTCGCTGGATCGCCCCCAGCGTCTCGCCCGCCTGCTCCTCCCGCGTACGGTAGGCGATACCGACATCGGCGCCGGCCCGGGCTAACAACACCGCCGTCGCCCTGCCGATGCCACGCGAGCCCCCCGTGACGACCGCTCGCTTGCCTTTCAGCTCGATGATTCGCTCGGCCATTCCGATTCCGCCCCCCCTTGTGCGCCTCTAGACACGGCGCCCGCCTCTCAGTCTCCGACCCAACTGGGCGAAGAACCCGCCCGGCCTGTCTACCCGGCCGACGTGCAGCGTCGGCTCGTCCTGCAGCATACGCCGCGGGTTGATCGCCACCAGCAGCCTGGCCTGTTCCTCCAAGCCCCGGTCCACCAGATAATCCCACACCGCTCGCAGCGAAGGGCTGCGCTCGGGTCGGGCGTGATTGTCCGACGCTATCACGTCGACCCAGCCCTCGGCCAGGAAGCGGTGGGCCACCCGCCTGACGTTCTCACCGTACTCGCCGAGCAGGCTGCCGCTATTGAGCTGCACCAGGGTGCCGGCGGCCCGCCAATCGGCGACCACGCCATAGCCGCGGTCGTAGCCCCAATAGCGTTCCGGGTGCACGATGATCGGCACGTACTTGCCGTCGGCGATCCGCGCCAACGCCTCTGTCGAACGCTCGGGGACGGTGAAGGCGCAAAACTCGACCAGCGCGTAGCGGCTGCCCGCTAAGCGCAGGCCCGGATCGCCGAGGTCGAGCTGCGGTGTATCGAGCTGGATCTCGTAGCCGCGGTACAGGGTGACCCCTGGTAAGCGGTCAACGACCGCCTGGGCGAGGCCCGGCCATGCCTCATCGGCGAGAGCCCGACGACTCCCGCTCAGGTTCGATGCGTTGAGGTGCGGCGTCGCGGCGACAGCCCGGACCCCGTCGTCGAAGAACGTCTGCAGTGTCTGTAGCGCGCTTTCTAAGTCGGGCGCGCCGTCGTCCACACCCGGGATCAGATGTGTGTGCAGGTCCGCCAGTTCCGGCGGCGCCGCACGAGACCTTCTCCGACCAAACCGCGGTGTGTCCGTCAGCTCCTCCCCGCCCAGCGCTCGGCGACCCGGCCCAACTCACCGCTCGGACCCATTGTGCGACAGCGCTCGGCCAGCTCCTCCGGGTACGACAAAGCGGCAGCTTCGCAGGCCAGCGTCAGCAACCCATCAGCCACCAGCAGGTCGAGGGCTGCAACCCGGCGTTCCAGGCAACCCCGCACACTGTCGAGCAGGTCGCAGGCTGCGGCGAGCAACCCGTCGGGAAGATCGGCTGCCGGATCGATCCTCCCTACCGCTTCGCGGAGCCGCTCCTGAAGCGAGAGCGGCGACTCAGCGATCCTGTCCTGCAGCCAAGCAGCGTCCATCAGCCGCTCGCTCCCTCGAGCATGGGGCGCACGATTTCCGGGACCTGCTTCAGCGCTTCCTCGGCCCGGCCCGGCTCGCCGGTACTGGCTTGTGCCATGTGCGGCCGGCCACCGCCCTTACCCCCCGCCAGTTTGGCGACCTCGCGCACGACATCGTCGGCGCGAACGCCCTTTCCGATCAGGTCGTCGGTAACAACGGCGAGCAGCGAGTGGCGGTCGCCGATTTTGGCGGCAACCACGCCGACACCGGTCCCCAAACGCTCACGCAGCTCGTCGCCAAACGAGCGCAGTGCTTCGGAGTCGGCCATCTCGATCTTCCCAGTCGCCACTTTGGCGGCGTTGACTTCCAGCGCATCTTCGACCATTTCGGCCGCGAGACTGGCCGCACTGCGCTGCACAAAGACCATCTGCTGATCCCGCAGACCACGGTTATCCTCAAGTATGGCTAGGACCCGCTGGTGGACGGTGTGCAGAGGAACCTTCAGCGTGTCGCTAATGTCTCTGAGGAGCCGCTCCTGCTCCTTGACCTGGGCATACGCCGACGGGCCCGTCACCGCCTCGACGCGCCGCACACCGGCCGCAGAGCCCGTCTCCGACACGATCTTGAACAGGCCGATCTCACCGGTGGTCTTGACGTGGCAGCCACCGCACAACTCGAGGCTGTACCCCGGCACCTGAACCACCCGCACAGTATCGCCGTACTTCTCGCCGAACAGCGCCATGGCGCCTCGATCGATGGCCTCACGATACGGAAGGAACTCCTTCGTCACCTCTTTGTCGGCCCAGATCTGCTCATTGACCAGACGCTCGATCTCCTCTAGCTCACCGTCGCTCAGTGGCCCACTGTGGGTGAAGTCGAAGCGCAGCCGGTCGGGCGCCACCAGCGAACCTGCCTGCGCGACGTGCTCACCCAAGACAGTGCGCAGCGCGGCGTGAAGCAGATGCGTGGCAGTGTGGTTGCGCTGCGTGTTGCGCCGCGCCTCATCGACCACGGCGCGGACACCGCCGGGCTTGAACTCGCCTTCAATCGGCCCGACCACGACGACATCATCCTCGTGGCGCAGCACGTCTTTCACCTCCAGCCGCCAGCCGTCGCCTTCCACGTAACCCCGGTCGCTGACCTGGCCGCCCGCCTCGGCATAGAACGGGTTCGACCGCAGCTTGAGGAAATAGCGACCGTTCTCACGACCGGCCGCGAGGACCTCGGTATTCACCACGAGTTTGTCGTAGCCGATCCACTCCTGCTGGGCCTTCGAATAGGCCTTCCAGGTCACCGCGGCTGCCACGGTCTTGGCACGGACGGCCGACCCGGCCTTCGCCTCGTGCCGCTCGCGCGAGCGGCGCCGCTGCTCCTCCAATGCGTTCTCGAACCCCTGGACGTCCACCTCGTAGCCCCGCTCCTGGGCCATGAGCTCGGTCAGGTCGAGTGGGAAGCCGAACGTGTCGTAGAGCTTGAAGGCGTCATGCCCGCTGACGACGCCGTGGCCGCCGGCGGGTGCCAGCTCCTCGAAGCGTTGCATCCCCTCATCGATCGTCGCCATGAACCGCTCTTCCTCGCCGCGAGCGGTCCGCAGGATGTGATCGCGGCGGTCCCTGAGCTCCGGGTAGGCGTCGGCCATCAACGAGATGACCTCGTCGCAGACCTCGTAGAGCATCGGCTCACGACGACCGAGCAGCCAAGCGTGGCGGCCGGCGCGCCGCAGGATGCGCCGCAAGACGTAACCGCGCCCTTCGTTGGTCGGGAAGACGCCGTCGGCGATCAGGAAGGCGACGGCCCGGGCATGATCGGCCAGTACCCGGAATGAAGTCCCGCTTTCCTCATCCGCCTGGTACTTCCGGCCCACGACATCCTCGGCCCGCTCGATGAGCGGCATGAAGAGGTCGGTATTGTAGTTGGAGTCGACACCTTGAAGCGCTGCGGCGATCCGCTCTAGCCCGGCGCCCGTATCGATGGACGGCTTGGGCAGCGGGTCCATGTTGCCAGCCTCGTCCCTCTCGAACTGCATGAAGACTAGGTTCCAGAGCTCGAGGATCTGGCCCGCCTCGGTCAGCGCCTCGAACTCCTGGGGGCTGAGTTCCTGCTTCGCATCGCTGGGCCGCGTATCGTAGTGGATCTCCGAGCAGGGGCCGCAGGGGCCCGTGTCCGCCATCTGCCAAAAGTTGTCCTTGTCGCCGAAGCGCAGGACCCGTCCCGGCGGCAACCCCGCCACCTCCTGCCACAGCTCGAACGCCTCATCGTCGCTGTGGTGGATCGTCGCCCAGATGCGCTCGGGCTCGAACCCCAGATCCTCGGTGAAGAACTCGTAACCGTACCAGATCGCTTCCCGCTTGAAGTAGTCGCCAAACGAGAAGTTGCCCAGCATCTCGAAGAAGGTGTGGTGCCGCGCCGTCTGGCCGACCTCCTCCAGGTCGTTGTGCTTGCCACCAGCACGCACACACTTCTGCGCAGTCGTCGCCCGCTTGTACGGTCGCTGCTCCTGGCCGACGAACGTCAGCTTGAACTGGTTCATCCCGGCGTTCGTGAACAGCAGCGTCGGATCGTCGGCCGGCACCAGCGACGACGACGACACGTGGGTGTGCCCGTTACGCACGAAGTAGTCTATGAACCGCTGTCTGATCTCCGCAGATTTCATCTACCCTAAACCCTGGTCGCCCCTAAGCTTCTGTGGCCCATATCTCCAGAATCAACTCAATATGACCGAACCACGTAGTGTTCTCAAGCTCGCCGGGCTAGCCGGGAGTCGGGGAATACCGCATTTTCTTGGGACTCGGGGAATCGTGGAATCTGGGAATACGGGATCCGCGATCGGCTAATCCGTGGATCCGTGGAGTCCGTGGAATCGGGGAAGTCTGAAGCGAGCGCGCGCAACCACGTGAGGCTTCCCTACCTCCCTTGTTCCAGGGGTCCCCGAATCGACATTCGGAGATTCCCAAAGGACTTCCGAATTGCCACCTGCCTGATGGAGCTCAGCATGAATCGGCTACCGACAGCCTTCCTCATTCTCGTCGCCGCCACGCCCGTCGCCGCCCAGCAGCCGGCGGTCGACCTGAGTAGCCCCTTGCCCGTCGATTCGGCGGTCACGCTGGGCACGCTGCCCAACGGCCTGCGCTACTACATCCGCGAGAACCCGGAGCCCCAGGAGCGGGCGGAGCTGCGTCTGGTGGTCAAGGCCGGATCGGTGCTGGAGGACGACGATCAGCAGGGCCTGGCGCATTTCGTCGAGCACATGGCGTTCAACGGGACCGAGCACTTCGAGAAGCAGGAGCTGGTCGACTACCTAGAGGGGATCGGCATGCGCTTCGGGCCCGAGCTGAACGCCTACACCAGCTTCGACGAGACCGTCTACAGGCTGACGGTGCCGACGGACAGCGCGGAGCTGGTCGCCACCGCCTTCCAGGTCCTCGAGGATTGGGCGCACGGCCTCCTCTTCGACCACGAGGAGATCGACAAGGAGCGCGGCATCATCGTCGAGGAGTGGCGGCTGGGTCGTGGTGCCGGCGCCAGGATCCGCGACCAGCAACTCCCCGTCCTCTTTCAGGGCTCGCGCTACGCCGAGCGCCTGCCGATCGGGGAGCCGGAAGTCATCCAGAGCTTCGAGTACGAGACGCTGAAGCGCTTCTATCGCGACTGGTATCGGCCCGACCTGATGGCGGTGATCGCCGTCGGCGACTTCGAAACGGCGACGATCGAGGAACTGGTCCACCGGCACTTCGCCGGAATACCCATGCCCGACATCGCGCCGCAGCGACCCATCTATCCCGTTCCCGATCATGAGGAGACGCTGTCCGCCATCGCCACCGACCCCGAGGCCACGTTCAACTCGGTGGCCGTCTACTGGAAGCAGCCGCCTCGCGAAGTAGGCACACTCGGCGCCTACAGGCAATCGATTGTCGAGGCGCTCTACAACCGCATGCTCAGCTTCCGCCTCTTCGAGCTGACCCAGGAGGCCGATCCCCCGTTCATCGGCGCCGGCTCCAGCCAGGGCCGCTTCATCGGCCCCAAGGAGGTCTACATCCTCGCCGCCGGCGTACAGGAGAACGGTCACGAGCGCGCCCTTGAGGTCCTGCTCACGGAAGCCCAGCGCGTGGCGCGCCACGGCTTCGCCGACACCGAGCTCGAGCGAGAAAAGCGCGAGCTGCTGCGGCACCTGCAGCAGGCTTACGATGAGCGGGAGAAGACGGAATCTTCGCGTTACGCCTCGGAGTACGTCCGTGCCTTCCTATACAACGAGCCGATACCGGGCATCGCTTACGAGTACGAGACACACCAGCAGCTGCTCCCCGCTGTCGCGCTGGTGGAGGTGAACCGGCTGGCCCGCGAGTGGATCACCGAGAACAACCGGGTGATTCTGGTGGACGGCCCGGAAAAGGAGGGGGTCGCCGTCCCAACCGAGGACGAGCTACTGGCCGTCTTCGCCGCCGTCGAGTCGGCGGGGATCGAGGCGTACGTCGACGCCGCCACCGAGGCGCCGCTCGTGCCCATCCTGCCTGAGCCCGCCGAGATCATCGAAATCGAGGAGATCGAGGAGCTCGGCGTCCAGCGCTGGACCCTGGCCAACGGGGTGCGGGTGCTGCTCAAGCCCACCGACTTCAAGGACGACGAGATCCTCTTCAACGGCTGGAGCCCCGGCGGCACCTCGCTGGCCTCCGATGAGAACTACGTCGCCGCGATGACCGCTTCAGCGGTCATGATGCTCGCGGGCATCGGCGAGTTCAGCCTCATCGACCTGCAGAAGAAACTGGCCGGGACCGCGGTACGGGTCTCGCCGTCCATCGGCTCGCTGTTCGAGACGATCGGCGGCAGCGCCTCGCCCAGTGACGTGGAGACGATGTTCCAGCTCACCTACCTGTACTTCACCGCACCGCGTCGCGACGGCGCCGCCTTTCAATCGCTCAAGTCGCGCATGCAGGCCTCCCTGGCGAATCGGGACGCCGACCCGGGGTCGGCGTTCAGCGACACCCTAAACGTCACGCTCACACAGCACCATTTCCGCGCACGGCCGCCGACCCTCGAGCTGTACGATGAGATGGATCTGGACGCCTCCTACGAGTTCTACCGGGACCGTTTCGTCGACGCGGGCGACTTCTTCTTCGTCTTCGTGGGCAACTTCGATCCCGACAGCTTGAAGCCGTTGATCCAGACCTACATCGGCGGCCTGCCGACCACCGGCCGTGAAGAGACGTGGCGCGACGAAGGGATCCGCTACCCCAGCGGCGTCATCGAGAAGACCGTCTACAAGGGGATCGAGCCGAAGAGCCAGACGCGGATCGTCTTCACCGGACCGTTCGAGTGGACGCGCGAGAACCGCTACGCGATCCGCGCGCTGGGTGACGTGCTCCGCATCCGGCTCCGCGAGGTCCTGCGCGAAGACATGGGCGGCACCTACGGCGTGAGCGCTGGCGGTAGCGGCAGCCGCGAGCCGGTACCGGACTACCGGTTCAGCATCGCGTTCGGCACCGCGCCCGAACGGCTCGAGCGGATGGTCGATGCCGTCTTCCTGCAAGTCGACAGCCTGCAGACGGTCGGGCCGTCGCAGGAAGACGTTGACAAAGTGAAGGAGATGCAACGCCGCGAGTACGAGACCGACCTGCGCGAGAACAGCTTTTGGCTCGGTCAGCTGATCGCCGCCGAACGCTACGCCGTCGACCCGCGCAACATTCTCAACTACGGGGAGATGATCGACGGGCTGACCGCGGAGATGGTGAGGGAGGCGGCGCTGCGCTACCTACGCACTGATAACTACGTGCAAGTGTCGCTGTTTCCGGAGGAAGACAGTGGTCAGTAGGCGGTGTGCGGTATGCGGTGGACGGTAGACGTGTCACAGACTGCGCGTAGGCTACGTAGTGTTTACTGTTGGTGCGACAGAGGTTAACCCACCACCGACTACCGGTCACTGGTCTCATGAGAGGCATCAATGTTCCAAAGAACGTGAACATCAAGCCGCCGGCCCTGATCGCGCACCGCGGCTACGCGCTGCGTTATCCGGAGAACACGCTGGAGAGTATCGAGGCGGCCATCGAGGCCGGTGCCGGCTACGTAGAGTTCGACGTTCAGCTCACCAAGGACGGCGTCCCGGTCCTGATGCACGACGCCGAGCTGTGGCGTACCGCCCGCCTCGATCGCAACGTGCTCGAGATGACGCTCGAGCAGCTGAGTGACGTTTGGGTCAATGAGACGGCCCGTTTCGGGCCGAAGTTCGGCGAAGTGAACGTCCCCACACTCGCTGAAGTCGTCGACCTACTGAAGAAGTACAAGCAGGTAACCGCCTTCGTCGAGATAAAGCGCGAGAGCCTCAATAGGTTCGGCATCGAGAATGTCGTCGAGGCGGTTCTAAAGCAGATAGAGCCGGTTGCAGGCCGTAGCGTAGTCATCTCCTTCGCGCTGGAAGCGATTCGCCAGGCCCGGGAACGAGACGCCGAGCGTGTCGGCTGGGTGCTCACGGAGTGGACTCTGATGGCGCGCGAGGCGGCCGAGCGGTTCCAGCCCAATTTCCTATTCTGCAATTACCGAATGATCCCCGACGAAGAGGCGCTCTGGCCGGGCCCCTGGGATTGGGCGCTCTATGAGGTGATCGATCCGGACCTCGCGCTCGGCCTTAGCGCACGCGGCGTGCGGTTCGTCGAGACGATGGCCATCGGCGAGATGCTGACCGACTTGCGACTGGCTCCCGGACGCTGACGCGATGGGAGATTCGTACGACGTGGTGGTGGTGGGTGGCGGGATCGCCGGCGTCGGCGTAGCGCAGGCGGTTGCTGCGGCCGGGCATTCGGCCCTCGTCCTCGAGAAGACGGCACTGGCAGCAGGGACGTCGAGCAAGTCGAGCAAGCTCATCCACGGCGGCCTGCGCTACCTCGAGAGCTACGAGTTCTCGCTCGTGCACGAAAGCCTGGATGAGAGGGCGCTGCTCCTGCGTAACGCGCCCGATCTCGTCGAACTCAGGCCCTTCTACATCCCCGTCTACTCGAAGACGCGCCGGCGGCCCTGGCTGGTCCGGGCCGGCCTCTCGCTCTACGCGATACTCGGCCGGCTGCGGGCGCAGGTCCGCTTCAGGAAAGTACCGCGCTCCGATTGGGACGAGCTCGACGGTCTCAACACCGAAGACCTTGACGCCGTTTTCCGGTACTACGACGCCCAAACCGACGACGCGCTGCTGACACAGGCGGTGATGGCCTCGGCGGCGAGCCTTGGTGCCGAGCTGGCGATGCCCGCCGAGCTCGTCCGCGCCGAGCTCAGGTCCGACGGCTGCGTCGTCCACTACGCGCTCGACGGCAGTGAGAACGCCTGTGAGGCCCGCGTCCTAGTGAACGCCGCCGGCCCCTGGGTCAACCGTGTGGCGGAGCGCATCGACCCACAGCCACGTTGCCTCGATATCGAGCTCGTTCAGGGCAGCCACATTATCGTCAACGGGACCGTCGAGCGGGGACTCTACTACGTGGAGGTGCCACGCGACGGGCGCGCCGTCTTCACCATGCCTTGGAAGGGAAAGACGCTGGTGGGAACGACCGAGACGCGCTTCCGCGGCGACCCCGACAATGTCCAGCCTCTTCGCGCCGAGAAGAACTACCTGCTCCGCGTACTGCACCGCCATTTCCCGCGCTACCAGGATCAGTGCACGGTAGCGGACGCCTTCGCCGGTCTCCGCGTGCTGCCGTCCGGCCCCGGCCATGCCTTTCATCGGACGCGCGAGGTCATCCTGCTGAGCGATCGCGATAGCGACCGCGATCCGCCGCGCGTGCTGAGCATCTACGGAGGCAAGCTCACCGGTTACCGCGCGACGGCCGCGAAGGTGCTGCGCCGCATCGAAGCGGCGCTACCGAGGCGCAAGCCGGTGGCGGACACGCGGCGATTACGGCTATTGCCGCCCTAAGCCGAATCGCGCCCGTAGACGACGACCTGCCAGCTGAAGGTGGTCCGGCGGAAGCGCAGGCGGAACCCGGCCCCGCGTACTAGCGAGTCGACCTCGCTGGTTGGATGGACGAACACACGGAAGGGGTTGCGGCTGATCCGCAACGTCAAGTTGAGCAGGCCGATGCCGAGCTTCGTCCACCAGGTGTCGCGCGGGTAGACCGCGCCGTACAACCTCCCCGCTTTAGCCACCGAGCGCCCGACCAACGCACGTACATCGGGGTAGCAGCAGATAACACGATCGAGCGTCACTATGTCGGCTGCCTCGATGTCCTCGGCGATCTCGACAAAGTCGCCCTCACGTATCGTCACCCGGTCGCCCAGCCCACGCCGAGCGATTTCCTCGCGCGCCGCCTCTATGTAGCCCTTCGCCGCCTCCACGTTCGTCGCCCGTTTAGCACCGGCGTTCAACAATTCGTAACCGATCACGCCCACACCGCCTCCGATATCGAGCAGAGTGGCGCCCTCGGCGGCCAGGGCCTCGATCAGCATCCTGGTGGTCTTACTGGGGCCCCTACGGCGATAGCGCTTTAGATCGCGGGCGACGTAACGGCGCGAGAAGACGCTCTGCGCTCCCTGGCAGTGACAGCAACTCATCTTCGAGGTGCGTGTGGATCAGTCATCGGCCTCTGGCAACGCGAAGACCAGCAACGGCAGCGTGCGACCAGGCACCGCCCCGGACGGCACTTCGCCGATTCGCTCGGCGCCCAGCTTCAGGTAGAACCCTTCGGCGTACGGGTCGCTTTGGATCAAGAGCCGCGAGCAACCGCGCTCGCTCGCCCTGCCGACCGCGTCGTCCCAGAGGCGCCGACCCACACCGTTTCCCATCGCCGGCGGATCGACGAAGAAATGGTACAACTCCGTGTCCGAGTTCCAAGGTGCCAGGCTGTAGAACCCCACGACGCGACCCTCGAGTTCCGCGACGTAGACGTCGGCGCGCCTGATGAGCTTCGTCGTCACTCTCAGCGTGGCCCGGCACGCCTGCATGAACTCGCGGTCGTAGCCCCAATGCGCCTTCGATCGCATGGCGAGCTCGGTCAGCGGGTTTGCCTCGTCCAGCCGGGCACGCCGCACGACACTCTCACGCCTCTGCATCATTCCTCGGGACCAGGGTGTCTACGACATCGTTGGCAATTCGCGTCTCGAAACCCCGCCGGATCAGGTGATCGCGCAGCCTCCGCCTGAGCACGCTCTCGTCCTGGGCCCGCGACTTCAGGGTGCGGCGCTTCTTCGCCACCACGCGCTCGGCCAGTTCCCGTTCGTCTGTCTCCTCCTCTCGCAGCACCTTTTGGATGACCGGCAAGGCGACCTCGCGCGTGATCCCCTTCTGGTAGAGTTCCTGGATCATGCGGCGCACACCCATGGGGCGGTGCGCTATGCGGTCGCGGACGTAGGCGCTGACGAACGCCTCGTCATCGACGAGGCGCACGGCGGCGAGCCGCGCTAGCGCCGCCTCGATGACATCAGAGCTGAAGCCGCGCTCGACCAGTTTGCGGCGGACCTCGCGGCCCGTCCGCTGACGGTAGGACAAAAAGTTGAGCGCCGCGTCTATGGCGCGGCGCGCGGCCTCCTCTGTGGCGTCCGAGGCCGTACTCTCGTCCCGGGCTTTCTCGTCCACCTGGCTCGGTCGCTACGACCCCGCGTTAGGCGTCCTCTTTCCCCGACTCCTCTGCGACTTCCACGACGACGCTCGGCCCGATGCCTAGGGCGCCGCGCACCTTCAGTTCGACTTCCTGAGCGACATCAGGATTCTCATCCAGGAAACCCTTGGCGTTCTCGCGGCCCTGGCCGATCCGCTGCTCGCCGTAGGAGTACCAGGCTCCGGACTTCTTAATGATCTCGTGCTCGGTAGCGATGTCGACCAGCTCGCCGGATCGGGAGATGCCCTGGTTGAACATGATGTCGAACTCGCTCTGGCGGAACGGCGGCGCGCACTTGTTCTTGACCACCTTGACCCGGGTACGGTTGCCGACCTGGTCGTTGCCGTCCTTGATCGATGCGATGCGTCGGATATCGAGGCGCAGCGAGGCGTAGAACTTGAGCGCTCGGCCGCCCGGCTGGGTCTCGGGATTCCCGAACATGACGCCGATCTTCTCGCGGATCTGATTGGTGAAGACGACGGCGGTGTTCGAGCGGCTGATCGCGCCGGTCACCTTACGCAGCGCCTGCGACATGAGCCGCGCCTGGAGGCCGACATGCGAGGCGCCCATCTCGCCTTCGATCTCCGCCCGGGGGACGAGGGCGGCAACGGAATCGATGACTACTATGTCGACGGCGCCGCTGCGGACCAGGACCTCGGCTATCTCGAGCGCCTGCTCGCCGGTGTCGGGCTGCGAGACCAGCAGGTTCTCGCAATCGACGCCCAGCTTCTCGGCGTAGTGGATGTCGAGGGCGTGCTCGGCGTCGATAAACGCCGCCACACCGCCACCCTTCTGGGCGTTGGCGATCATGTGCAGCGTCAACGTCGTCTTACCCGAAGACTCCGGCCCGTAGACCTCGGTCACCCGGCCCCGCGGGATACCGCCGATCCCGGTGACGGAGTCGAGTGCGATGGACCCCGTCGGGATCGCCTCTACCTTTACCCGGGCCCCTTCGGCGCCCATGCGCATGATCGCGCCCTTGCCGTGCTGACGCTCGACCAGGGAGATCGCGACGTTCAGCGCCTTTTTCCTCTCCTCACTCAGTTCCGCAGCCATTTTCCCTCCTGAGGAACTTGGGCGTTCAACGTTCAGACTTCGCTGTCCGATGTTCGCTTTCAGCGATCCCAGCCTACCCACCAACCCTACCGTGCAACGCTCAACCGATCGTCAACGTTTCTACGGCGCCGCCAACTCCTCGAACGCGGCGCAGGCCCGCTCGATCCCGGCGTCATCGACGTCGAGATGCGTGACCGCCCGCAGCCGCCCCAGGCCCGTGGTCAGAATCCACACGCCGCGCTCCTCCAGGAAGCTGACAACATCGCCCGGCGCCATGTCGTCACGCTCAACGTCGATCATGATGATATTGGTGTCCGGGGGAATCACGCGGAACCCATCCAGCCCGTCCACAAATTCGGCCAGCCGGCGCGCCCGGGCGTGGTCCTCGGCGAGGCGGGGCAGGTTCTGCTCGAGGGCGTAGAGCCCGGCGGCCGCAAGGATGCCCACCTGGCGCATACCGCCACCTAATCGCTTCCGCCACGCGTGGGCCCGCGCCATCGCCTCCGCAGTGCCCGCCAAAGCCGACCCGATCGGCGCACCGAGCCCCTTCGAGAAGCAGACCATGACCGTGTCCGCCCGGGCAGCGAACTCAGCCGCCGCGACCCCCGTCGCCGCCGCCGCGTTCCACAGCCGCGCCCCGTCCAGGTGGAGCGCCAGGCCGTGCTCGTTCGCCAGCCCCCGCAGCTCCTTAAGCACCGCCAGCGGCATCACCTTCCCGCCCGCCATGTTGTGTGTGTTCTCGGCGCAGATCAGCGCCGTCCGCATCAGGTGCGGGCTCTCGGGCCGGACGTACGGCCGCGCCAGATCCGCCGTCAGCACGCCCTCCTCCGTCACCACCGGCCGCAGCTGCACTCCCGACCACGTAGCTGCGCCCGCGAACTCGTAGTGCAGGACGTGGGCGTTGGCCTCGCAGATCGCCTCCGTCCCCGGCCGCGTGTTCACCAAGATCCCCGTCTGGTTCGCCTGCGTGCCGCTGGGGAAGAAGAGCGACGCCTCCTTCCCCAGCAGTTCCGCCAGCCGCTCCTGTAGCACTTTGACGGTGGGGTCGTCGCCCAGCACGTCGTCGCCGACCTCGGCCTCGGCGATCGCCTGACGCATCCCGGGGGATGGCCGGGTCACCGTGTCGCTGCGCAGGTCGACGATGTCGTTTCCGGTCATGGGATCTGTGTTATTGGGAGCGGCCCCGGTACAGCGTGCAAACTACTTCGGGAATTCTTCGGGGTCAAGGCCCCGGACGGCGCGACCAGTCTCACCGGCGGCCGTCGACCAAGCTAGCAGGGCGGCAGTCTCCTCCTCAGCCTCTTGTCGGCCGTGCTCGCGTCCCTCAGTGGGCGGCAGCGCCTCGCGACCGCGGACCAGCGGCCAGGCCGCGTAGCCGACAGCCAGAATCCCAACGATCATCGCCAGCAGCGCAGTCACCCGAGCGACCTCCCTCGTAACGCGAGCGATAGCAACACCAGCACTCCACCCAGCCAAACGAGCCCCGCCAGAAAGCTAATCGAGAGGCGGCAGTCGACCGCCTCGCTTCCCCGCTGCGAGCTGAACTGCACTATGACATCGTGCAGGACGCCGCGCCGGACGGCCGGTGTTCTGACCTGGCGGCGTCCCATCCAGTCGTACGTCACGGCGGCGGTGACGATCTCGGGTGGCGCGTCACCCCTGTCGAGCCTGAAGCTGGCCACCTGCCTCTCGAGGTGGTCCACCCTATAGCGCGAGAGTCCCAGGTAGGTGACCGAGATCCTCGCCCCCAGCCGGCTCGGCAGATTCAGGGACTCACCCGGCTCAACCGTCCGCATCGCGGTGCGGGTCAGCGCACCCGCGGCGATGCCCAGGACGATCAGGGCGGCCCCGAGATGGGCCAGCGCCGACGACCTCCGACGACGTGCCCGAGCCCGGAACAGCCGTAGTGCAACGCCCAGATCGGAACCCGCCAGCGCCCTCCGGGCCGCTCGCAAGCGGACCATATCGGCGGCGAAGCCGGCGAGCACGGCGGCGGCCAGGCCGCCGGCGACGGCGAACTCCGCTGCCCTCCAACCGCTGAGGCCGTAGGCGGCGACGACCCCGACGGCCGCTAGGAACGCCGCCGCGGGCCAGACCCGCTTCCACCCTCCCGCCCGTCGCTGCACGGACCAGGCTACGATCCCGGCCAGGGCGATGAACGCGATCGGCCACGCGACGTAGGGCCAGCGCGACCCACCCAGCAGCGCCCAGAGCGCTGCCACGCCGGCCACACCCAAGCCCGACAGACTGCCCAGCAGGGCGAAAGGCCCATAGCCGGGAATCGGTTGAGGAGCCCCCGCGACCCTCCCCAGAGGCGCGAATCCCGCCAGCCCGCCCGAGACGACCCCGACGGCAAAACCCGCCGCCCACGGTGCCACCGTTAGCCCGGCACCCGGCGCCGCCAGCAGCGATGCGGCAGCTCCTATGGCTGCGGGGAAAAGGGCCACACCCAGGATGCGCTGCCAGCGGACGGCCCAGGCGGGCGCCGCCGCGCCGCCCGGCGCGTGCAGGTACGAAATGGCCAAGGCCCAAGCAGGGACATTAACCGCGACGGACGATAGCCCGCTGGCGCCAAGCAGTTGCCCTTCGCTAGCGTAGGCGCGCCAGACTGCAGCCAGCACGGCGGCCGTCAACAATCCGGCGCCCAGCGTCACCGCCCCTCGCTCCCCGCGCCCCTCACCGCGCGACTCAACCAGCTGTCCGCCGAGGGAACCTGCGAAGACGAAGGCGGCGCATCCGACCGCTAGATACATCGCCCAAGTCTGGAGCTGCCACGTCACGTCCTCGACCTCCAGGGGTAGTCCCAGGCCGGCCACCGCGGGAACGGCCAGCTGGGCAAAAGGACGAGCCCGGGCCAGGACCAGCAGTCCCAGAATGACCAGGGCCGCCAGCGTCCCGGTCCGTGCCGCCGAGCTTCGAGTTCGTTCCAGCCTCTGGCTGAGCGCGGCGAGGGCTGCCACTAGGAAGGTGATCAGCAGAGCGCCGCCCGCCGGGGCGCTCCACAGGGCGGCCAGCCTCCAATACCACGGATGCTGAAAGCCGGAGTGCGCCGCTACGTAGACGTACCTGAGCTCAACAACCACGAGAGCATGGCCGAGGCCAGCGGTAGCGAGGAGGAGCAGCAGCGCTGTGGTGTCGGCGGCGCGACCGCCGAGAACCGCAAGGCTCCCGCGCCGCGCCCAGCCGCCAGCGATTGATGCAGCGGCGGCGAGCCCGGCCAACGGCGCCGCCGCCCATAGGCAGAGCTCGCCGAATTCAGCCACGCGGTGCTCCGAAGCGCGCCGTGCCTATTTTAGTTCGCCCCGCGTGCGCGCCTGGTCCAGCGCCCACACCACCGCTTCTTCCGGCGTCTCGGCCTCGGGCACAGGCAGGTTGGTGAGATCGGACTTCAGACGTATAAGAGGCACCCCGAGCTTCAGGCAGAGAGCCGCCTCCGACATCGTCCCCCAACCTCCGGCGATGGCGATCACGGCATCGGACGTCTTCACAACGAGCACGTTGCGAGCCTCTCCCAAGCCTGTAGGGATCGGGATCGTAATCCCAGGATTCGCAGTCCGAACGTCGTCGCCCGGGAGTATTCCTACAACCACACCACCGGCGTCGCGGGCACCGACCGCCGCCGCCTCCATGACGCCGCCCAGACCCCCGCACACAAGTATGGCGCCTTCCCACGCCACCAATTCCCCCACTCTTCGCGCCACACCCGCCAAGGTGTCATCACACAGATGTCCCCCGATCACTCCGATCCGCAACACGACCTTACCTCACACTCGATAAAAAAATTCTCCTATTCCCCGATCCCCCAATTCCCCGATCCCACGGATTCCACGGCTTCCACGGTTTCTTGAGCTCCCCAATCCCAACTCCCCAACTCCAGAACCCCCGGACTCCCCACTTCCCTACTTCGCCTCCGCCCACGCCGCCGCCGCCCTAACCGCGCGCCGCCAACCGCTCAGAAGCTGTTGCCGCCCCTCGTCCGCAAGCGCCGGCTCAAAGCCCCGCTCCAGCTTCTGCACCTCGCCCAGCTCGTCGGGCTCCGACCAGTACCCCGTCGACAGCCCCGCCAGTGCTGCCGCGCCCAGCGCCGTCGTCTCGACCATCGCCGGGCGGCCCACCGGGATGCCCGCCACATCCGCCTGGAACTGCATGAGCCAGTTGTTGGCCGCGGCACCCCCGTCGACCCGCAGTTCGCGCACCGGCTGACCCCAGTCGGCGGCCATCGCCTCCATAAGGTCGCGGGCCGAGTAGGCCATCGCCTCCAGCGCCGCACGTACCAGGTGTGCGCGGCCACTGCCGCGCGTGAGGCCTACCAGCGTGCCCCTGGCATCCGCCAGCCAGTGCGGGGCGCCGAGCCCAACAAAGGCAGGCACGAAGTATACCCCATCGTTGGACTCGAGCGAGCGGGCCAGCTCTTCCGTCTCGGCTGCGCTATCCACGAGGCCCAGCTCATCCCTCAGCCACTGCACCGCCGCGCCGGCGATGAAGATCGAGCCCTCGAGCGCGTAGGCCGCTTCGCCGCGCGCGCCGCACGCCACCGTCGTCAGCAAGCCGTGCCGCGACGGAACGACCTCATCGCCCGTGTGCACGAGCAGGAAGGCGCCCGTCCCGTACGTGCACTTCGCCTGTCCCGGCGCCCAGCAACCCTGACCGTACAGCGCCGCCTGCTGGTCACCCATCGCCGCCGCCACAGGCGCCTCGAACCCCACAGCCTTCGAATCGCTCGTCCCGAATAGGCCGCCCGACGGCTGCACCTCGGGTAGCACTGCCTCAGGGACACCGAGAAGCCCGCAGAGCTCCGGATCCCAGCGCCGCTCGTCGATCCGGAACAGCTGGGTGCGCGAGGCGTTGGTCGGTTCCGTCGCGTGGACCCGGCCACCGCTGAGCTTCCAGATGACCCAGCTGTCGATCGTGCCGACGGCCAGCTCTCCGGACTCGGCACGCTGGCGCGCGCCCGGCACATGCTCCAGCAGCCAGGCGATCTTGGTGCCGGAGAAGTAGGGATCGATGACCAGCCCTGAACGCTCGCGTATCAGAGTTTCGTGTCCGCCGTCCTTGAGCGCCTGGCACTCGGGTGTCGTTCGCCGGCACTGCCAGACGATGGCATGGTATACCGGCTCACCGCTCTCCCGGTCCCAGAGGACCACGGTCTCACGCTGGTTCGTGATCCCGACCCCGGCAACGTCGGAAGGGGCCAGACCGCCGGCCTTCAGCGCCTCCCCCACCACGACCTGGACCGAGCGCCAGATCTCTTCCGCATCGTGCTCAACCCAACCCGGCTGCGGGTAATGTTGCTCGATCTCCCGATACGCCCGGCCGACGACCTTCCCTACCCTGTCAATGGCGAGCACCGTCGTCCCGGTCGTGCCCTGATCGATGGCGAGGATCACTGCCATGACACCCTCAGTTCTTCTGGCTCCAGGGAGTGTAGCGCTTCACCTCGAGCGCCGGGTTCAGCGCCCGCAGCTGCGCGAGGAACTCATCGATGCCTTCCATGTTGCCGTACAGGTTGATCGATCCGTCGCCGTGTTCGATCCAGTAGCCGCGTCCCACCCGCATGACGCGCCTGATACGGTCCACGCTCAGCTCTTTCCGTCCGATCACGCCACGGAACTCGATAACACGATCATCCCGCGCCCGCACCTCTACCGCCGTCTTGAGCAGTTGATTCCAGCGCCAGGCCAGGACGAACAGGAAGGCGACGAAGAAGAGCCGTGGCTCTGCGTAGAAGACGCCGAAAACCGTCAGAGCCGTCAAGATCCCCAGGAACCCGAAGGTTAAGACCAGCGTCGACCTTTTGGCCCGGTAGCACTTCATGATCCCGCACCCACCACCGTCCCCGTCGCCATCGCCATCACCATCGGTTTCGTCATCGTCACCGTCATCGTTATCTCGATTGGCCAACCTCACGTCCCCCGTAATTCCCCAAACTCCCCCGGCCTCAGAATCCCGCGCTCCGTGATGAACCCAACCACCAACTCCGCCGGCGTCACGTCGAACGCCGCAGCGAAGACCGCCACTCCATCGGGCGCAATCTGCCGCCCGAACCCGCGCCGCACCTCACCCTCGCCGCGCTCCTCGATCGGGATCTCGCTGCCGGTCGCCAGGCCGAAATCGAACGTGCTGGACGGCGCCGCCACGTAGAACGGAATACCGTGGTGCCGCGCCGCGATCGCCAGCCCGTAAGTCCCGATCTTGTTGGCGACGTCGCCATTGGCGGCGATCCGATCGGCGCCCACGATCACCAGGTCGACAGCGAGCCGCGACATCGCCGCCGCCGCCGCGTTGTCGGTGAGCACGAGTACATCCACGCCGGCGCGACTCAGTTCCCACGCCGTGAGCCGGCTACCCTGCAATAAGGGACGCGTCTCGCTCGACAGGACCCGCACCTTTAACCTCCGTTCAGCCGCCAGGTAGATCGGTGCGAGCGCGGTGCCTATACCGCCGGTCGCCAGGGCACCGGCGTTGCAGTGGGTCAGCACTGTCGACCCGTCACGCAGCAGCGTCAGCCCGTGCTCGCCGATGCGCCGGCACATCTCGCGGTCCTCTTCGAGGATGAGCTGACACTCCCGGCGCATCGCCTCCCAGAGCTCCGCGTTCCCCGCCCCTGCCATTGCGGTCGCGACCGCGGCCACCCGGTCCACCGCCCAGGCCAGGTTCGCGCCGGTGGGCCGGGCGCCGCGAATCCGCTCGGCGCTCTCCGCCAGCCGCGCCCGGAAGTCAGACGCCGCGCCGTCGATGTAACGCTTGAGTGACGCCACGAGTCCCATCGCCCCGGCGATGCCGATGGCCGGCGCGCCGCGAACCCGCAAGCTCTGGATCGCCTCAATCACCTCGTCGGCCTCTACGAGATCGATCTCCTTGTACTCGGAAGGGAGTAAGGTCTGATCGATGATGCGTACCGCATCATCGTGCCAGTGGACCGCGCGAGGGATGTCGATCGACACAGTCAGACGTTCGGAGTCCTATAGGGAGGCGGATGACCTGAGCCGGTCAGTCGAGCTCCACCAACCGGCCGAACGCATATCGCCAGCCGAAACGGCGAAAGAGCTCCAGGAGTCTCTGGATCGGCAGGCCCATCACGTTGAAGTAGTCGCCCTCGATGCGTTCGACGATCGCTGCGCCGAAACCTTGAATGCCATAGGCGCCCGCCTTGTCCATCGGCTCTTCGGTCGCAACGTATTCCTCGCATTCACGAGGGTCAAGCGAACGGAACCAGACGCACGTGGCCTCCACCGCGCTTTCCACATGCTCCGGTATCGCCAGCGCGACACCCGTATAGACCATGTGCTCCTCCCCCTTCAGTCGGCAGACCATCGCCACCGCCTCCTCCCGCGTAACCGGCTTGCCCAAGATCTCTCCGCGATGCACGACCAGCGTGTCGCACCCGATAGCCAACGCACCGTCCGCACGCGCCGCCTCCGCCTTGGCGCGGGCCAGACGCTGGGCCGCCTCGGCCGGTCCCTCACCGGGGACCAACGACTCGTCTACCTCCGGTACCTGCACGGTGTGCTCCAGCCCGAGCCGCGCCAGCAGCTCGGCGCGGCGTGGCGACCTGGAGGCAAGGATCAATCTCGGAGCTTTCACGGATGCCTCTCTTTGGACCGCGAACAAGCTGGCCCCGGCCGCAACTGTAACACAAGCCCACGTCCGACACGCAACCGCGGACGTCCTGTCGCTGCCGGTCTGCTCGCATCCTTTCACGGAGTGTTGTAAGGTCCGAGCAACATCTTTGAAGAGGGAGAATCTCAGTGACCACATACAACGACGGGACCCACCTGAGGCGGCTGGAGACGGCTGAGATCGCTGCCTGGGGCGACTTCTACAGGGCGGCCTCGCCCGCCTCGGCGGCCGCTTGCGGACTCGGCCTGCTTGAAGACGACGGGACCCTGGCGGTGCGCGCCGCGGCAGCCGACGTCCTCGCGCTCAACACGGTGATGGGACTCGGTCTGAAGCGACCGGCCAGCGATGCTACCATAGAAAAGCTCGTCGAGTTCTTCGTCAGCGCGCGAGTTCCTCGCTTCTTCGTCAAGGTGAGCCCGACGACAGAGGCTGCCGATATCGGCGAGTCGCTAACCGCTCGTGGTTTCAAGCACTACAACAACTGGGTGAAGCTCTACCGCGATACGTCACCGCCTCCACATGCCTCCACCGACCTGGAGATCCGGCGGATCGATGAGGATGAAGCACCTGCGTTCGGGCGAATAGTCGTGTCGTGTTTCGATTGGCCGGAGTCGGCGGCGTCCTGGGTCGCCGATATGGTTGGGAGGGACAGCTGGCGCCACTACATGGCATTCGATGGCGCCGGGCCAGCCGCCACGGGAGCGCTCTTTGTCAGCCAGGGTCTCGCCTGGATCGACTTCGCGACGACGCTGCCGGAGTACCGGGGCCGAGGCGCCCAGAGTGCGCTGCTCGCCCAACGGATCCGCGACGCCGCCGAGCTGGGCTGTGAGGGCCTGGTCGTCGAAACCGCTGAGGACCGGTCCGAGAAGCCGGCGCCATCATTCCGCAATCAACTCAGATTCGGGTTCCAGGTCGCCTACGTACGCCCGAACTTCATCTACTACGTCGCGTTTTCTCCAGCAGACTCCTGATGAATCCGCCGACGAAGTTGAACCTCGGCACCTGCTTCATGTAGGCCGCGTACTCGGCGCCGAGTTGCCGGACGCAGAATCGTTCTTCCGCCAGCGCCTGGAGGTAGAAGAAGGCGACGGCTAGCATGGCCAGCGCCCAGCTGATGATGTGCTGTGTGCGCATCGCGAAGCCGATCGCCAACAGAGCGTAGCCGACGTACTGCGGATGTCTCACGACGCCGTAGACACCGCGATCCACAACCTTGGTCGTGCAAGAATAGCTCTGACCCGCCTCGATCCGCCCATGCTTCATGAGGAGGAAGAACGGCGGGACGAAGAACAGCGGTGCGAGGAAGAGAAGGATCATTCCGGCTATGCGGAGGCCGCTGTTCGCGCCACGCTCGACGACCAGGTCGGCCACAAGGGTCCCGACGGTCGCGATCGCGGCGACCCACCAGAGCGCCTGCGGCCTGTTCTCCTCGGAACTCATGTCTTCAGCTGTCGCGTTCCGCTGGCCCGGACGCCGGACGGTGCGACCGCTAGAACTTCCGTATCAGCATATTGTCGCGTGGCAGGCGAGCGAGCTCCAATCCTCTCAACACGTGACCGACGGCGGCGACGTAACGGTCCGACCGTTGCTCCACATCGTCGTAAAGCGTGAGGGAGCGGTTGCTGAAGAAGTACTCCTCCGAGCGAATATTCAGCTCAGTGACCCCAAGCGGTCCGCCGGGCTCCATGGACAGAACCAGCTCGCCGGCGGCGCGCAGCGGCTCGCCGTGGGCGAGCAGCGCGTGCGTTACGGCGGCGCCGCCCATGTCGAAGCCGGACATCGAAGTGCGTGCGACCCGGATAGCGCCATAGCGATCGGCCACGTAGATGTAGCGCCCCGGCCGCAGGCTCGAGAGCTTAGCCGGCGCGAGGACGGGGTACCCGAGCCAGCTGCCACCCGACGTTTCGTAATCGCGGTAGCGGTGTTGGAGTGCCACCTCGGTGTCCTTGTTGACGAAGAGCACGGGGTCTGCCTGCTCCTCGACCCAGCCGCTGAGCGCCGGGCCGGGCACGAATCCGTGGACGTCACGGACGGCGTCGCCGAGGCTAAAGGTGCGGTTCTCGTCGAGCAGCCGGGTGTACCCCTCGCGGTCGCGGATCACCGGTTCCGGCGGCTGGTCGTAGAGCTCGTACGTGGGGTCGAGACCGTACTCGATCGCACGCGGCGGCCCCTCCGTGGCGAGCCCGCTATCCGTCATCGCCAGGTACGTGGCTACGGCAGCGGAGTATCGCGCCACGGGGCCCTCGACCAGTTCGGTTATCCCGGCGACCTGGGCGCGCTGCGCCCACAGCAGCCAGCGGTGCTCCCGGACTGTGAAGACCTGCACGAATACTCGCTCGCCGACGATCGTGCCCTCGAGGAACCGACCGGCATAGCCGGGGGGCAGCTCGTGGGCCAGCGTATCCGAAGGCTGCAACTCCTCCAGGGCCACGCCGCCAGTGGGGAACCAGAGGCGGCGGCTCACGCCGGCGGAGCTGCGTGGGTCAGGAGCGATGATCCGCAGCGTCGAGCGAACCAGGTCGGTGGTATCGGGCAGGTCGGCGCCAAGGTCGATCGGCCCCAAAACGAAGAAACCAGAATCGGTAGGCAGGTGGCGGTTGAGTGCGGCCACCGCCGCCAGTTGCCAACTGGACGGCCCCTCGTAGCCAACGGCGTTGGGGTCCCAAGTTACCTGGGCCAGGGCTCCGAGCGAGGCGAAGAAAACGGCGACTGCTCCAACGATCATCGCCGGCGATGGCGATGGCGATGGCGATGAGGCTCTGTTCACGGGCTCAATCCCTCTCGATGATCAGTGTCACGGGTCCGTCGTTTATTAGGTCGACCTCCATCAGGGCACCGAACGATCCCGTGGCAACCGGGATAGTCCCCTGCCGCAGAATGTCGACGAAACGGTCGTATAGCCGTTCCGCCTCATCGGGCTCGGCTGCGTCGACGAAGGAGGGGCGACGCCCTTTCCGGACATCACCGTACAGAGTGAACTGTGACACGACGAGCAGCTCGCCGCCGATCTCGTCGATCGGCAAGTTCATCTTCCCCTCCCCATCGGGGAAAAGGCGCAGCCCGCGTATCTTGTCGGCCATCCAGCGCAGCTGCTCATCGGAGTCCCCATGCCGGAAGCCGACCAGCAGCAGGAAGCCGCGTCCTATGCCGCCTAAGGTTTCTCCGTCGACACGCACTGCTGCCCGCGCGACACGCTGTAGGACAACTCGCATGGGGGTGGAAGTTGGGCGGGTGCCCGGGCTTCGCGCAACCGCAGTGGCGGGTTGGGTCGGGAGGCACTGTGGGAGACGGTACGTCGGTAATGAGGCGACAATCAGGTTACCGCCTTACCGACGCACCGACGCACCGGATACCGGCCGCTACTCGGACTGCAGAACCGCTACCGGGTCGACCCGCACCGCGCGCCAGACCGGGAGCAGGCAGGCGACGGCGGCGACGGCCGTAAACAGGACGCTGACAGCCACGAAGGTCGCGGGGTCGGTTGGCGCAACCCGAAAGAGCATCCGCTCCAGCAGTCGCGAGGCGCCGACCGCGCCGGTCAACCCGACGCCGATCCCGACGGCTACCAGCAGCAGGCCGCTCTTCAGTACCATCTCCGTGATGTCGCCCGGCCCGGCACCGAGTGCCATGCGCAAACCGATTTCGCGGTGCCGCTCCACGACGGATTGCGCGAGCACCCCGTAGAGGCCGACGGCCGCGAGGAGCACGGCGATGCCGGCGAAGATCGCCAAGGCGACGGTCCGAACCCGCCGCATGAGCTGAGAACGCGATAGGAGCCCATCCATCGTAACCAGCTCGGGATCTGGGACCTCCGGTTCCAAGCTCCAGATCGCGGCCCGCAGCGCTCCGGCTAACGACTCCGGCCTAGCGGAGGCCCGGACCACCAGCCCCATGTCGAAGTAGGGGATCTGGGCGTAGGAACCGTACATGGCGGGGAACCGCTCATCGCCCAGGCCACCGCTGACGACATCACCCACGACACCGACGACTTCAAACGTGGTCTCGTAGTCGAGCACGACCTGCCGGCCGATGGGATCGCGACCTCTGAGGATCGAGTCGACGAACGCCTGGTTCACGACGAAAACCAGCGGCGAGCCGATGCCGTCCGTCGGTTCGATGTCGCGACCCGCGTACAGAGGAACGCCCATCGCCTCGAAGTAGCCCGGCCGTACGGCTCTGTAGTACGCCGATCGTGCATCGACCAGACCGACCGGTGGGTCCTCCGCGTCGTAGACTGGCTCGTTGTTACCCGGCTGCCTGATCGGGATCTGGCTGATCAGGCCGACGCCCTCCACCCCGGGGACCGCCTCGAGCCGTCGGGTCAGATCGGTGTAGAACTGGACCCGCCGCTCGGACTCGCCGTACGTGTCCCGCGGTAGCTGGATCTCCCCGGTAATCAGATTCGTCGCCGCGAAACCGAGATCGACGCTCATCAGGCTCGCCAGACTCCGGATCAGCAATCCGGCCCCGATGAGCAGCACGATCGAGACCGCCACCTGAAAGACGACGAGCCCGCGACGGAACCGAACGCCGCCACGGTCGGTGGTCCGAACGCCCGACCTGAGATCCTGGGCCAGGTCACCGCGCGACGCTTGCAGAGCCGGGAAGGTGCCGAAGGCTAAACCCGTCAGCAGCGACACGCACACCACGAAGGACAGGACCTTGGTGGAAAGGCCCCGCTCCCAGATTGCCGAACCCCCCACCGCCGTAAGCTGCAACAATAGCGGCTGCAGCCACTCGGCAAGCAGGATTCCCAGCGCACCGGCTACGCCGGCCAGCAGCAGACTCTCGGTAAGCAGCTGCCGTGCGATGCGGGCGCCCGAGGCGCCGAGCGCACCTCGCACGGAGAGCTCGGTGCGCCGCGCCGAGCCGCGAGCCAGAAGCAGGCTCGCCACATTACCGCAGGCGATCAGCAGGACCAGCCCCACCGCGACCTGGAGCATGAACAGGCTCTCGCGGTAGTTCTCAGTCCAGGCCTCCTGCAGGTTCGTGAGCTTGAGGCCGATACCCCGGTTGGTATCAGGGTACTGCGCAGCCAGCTGCGCGGAGATGACGTCTACCTCGCTCTGTGCCTGAGCCAGGGACACGCCCGGCGCCAGCCGACCGACCACACTCCAGTTGGTCTTGCCACGCTCGGCGATGAATGGGTCGTCGCGCCGCATCGGGACCCAGAGGTCCACATCGAACCTGAAATGGAACCCCCTCGGCATCACGCCGACGATCTCCGCCGTGAACCCGTCGACCCGCACCGTCCGGCCGACCACATCCGTCTCCCCACCCAACTGCTGCTGCCAGTAACCGTAGCTGACGATCGCCACGAGCGGCGCGGTCTGCAGCTCATCCTCAGCACCGAAGCCGCGACCGATCCGGGGAGCGACCCGCAGCGCCGGGAACAGGTCATGGCTGACGACGAGGCCAGGCACCCGCTCCGGTCTTTCGACGCCGCTGACCACTACGGAACGCGGGAAACCGGAAAAGGCGGCGAGCTGCTCGAACGACGTGGTGCGGTCCCGGAAGTCCCAGTAGTCGAGGGCTGAGACCCACGCACGCTCCCTACCTTCGAACGTCGATTGGCCGTACACCAGCCGCTCGGCCTCCGCGTAGGGCAGCGACCGGAGCAAAGCCGCGTCGATCACGCTGAACACGGCCACGTTGGCCCCGATCCCGATCGTCAGAACGACTACGATCACGGCGCTCAGCCCACTCGCCTTGATCAGCGAGCGGCCGCCGTGTCGGATGTCCTGCCAAATACCCACCATCGATCAAACCTCCTCCCCGGGCATGAGCCGGCCGGGGCATCTCAGGCTGAGGCAAGCGCCATGCCGACGCGGATGGCTTGCCGACAGGCAGTATAAGGGTCAACCGCGAATGCAGTGTCCACCTCTGGGAAGGTCGGTGTCAGAAGCGAACAGTCGGCAAGCCGGTACGTAGGTGCCTCAGTGCGTCGGTTGCCGCCCGATTACCGACGCACCGACGTACCGGCGTAACGGTTACCGGCGCACCGATCCACCGGCGCACCGGCTCACTCAACCGTGACGCTCTTGGCGAGGTTGCGGGGTTGATCGACGTGGCAGCCGCGGAGCACGGCTATGTGGTAGGCGAGCAGCTGTAGCGGGATGACCGTGAGTACCGGCTGCAGCATTTCGTGGGTCGTCGGGACCGTCACGATATGGTCGGCCAGACGGTCCAGCTCGCCGTTCCCCTCGGTGGTGATGGCGATGACCCGGCCACCCCGCGCTTTCACCTCTTCGACGTTCGAGAGGATCTTCTGATAGACGCGCCCCTGCGGCGCGATGAAGACAACGGGCATGTTCTCATCGATCAAGGCTATAGGGCCGTGCTTCATCTCGGCCGCCGGGTAGCCCTCGGCGTGGATGTAACTAATCTCCTTCAGCTTGAGAGCACCCTCCAACGCGACGGGGAAGTTGTAACCGCGTCCCAGGTAGAGGAAGTTCTTGTTCAGGTGGTAGCGCTCGGCCATCCCACGGATCTCTTCGTTGCGAGCGAGGATCTGGCCGATCTGATCGGGCAGCTGCTGGAGCGCCTTCGCGACGGTGGCCTGCTCCTGAAGCGGCTCCGATTGGGTGCTCAGGTAGAGGGTGATCAGGGCCAGGGCGACGACCTGGGAGGTGAACGCCTTGGTCGAGGCGACACCGATCTCGGGGCCCGCGTGGATGTATACGCCGCAGTCGGCGGCGCGGGCGATGCTCGAGCCGACGACGTTGACGATGCTGACGACTCTGGCACCCTTTTCCTTCGCCTCACGGATCGCGGCCAACGTGTCAGCGGTTTCGCCGGATTGGGAGAGGGCGATGACCAGAGATCGCTCGTCGAGCACCGGGTCACGATAACGGAACTCGGAGGCGTACTCGGTCTCAACCGGTATGCGAGCGAACTCCTCCAGCATGTACTCGCCGATCAGGGCGGCATGCCATGAAGTGCCGCAGGCGGTGAGTACGATCCTGTTGTATTTGGCAATATCCTGGGAGGGCAGGCAGCTCGACAGGCCGCCCAGACGCGCGGTCCCCTGCTCGACGAGCAGCCGGCCGCGCATCGTGTCACGCACCGAATCGGGCTGCTCGAAGATTTCCTTTAGCATGTAGTGGGGGAAGCCGCCGCGTTCGATCGTCCCCAGGTCCCACGAGACGCGACTCACCTCCTTGGTGAGCGGGCTGCCCCTCAGGTCGGACGTCCGGTAACCCTCTCGATCCAACACGGCCAGCTCGCCGTCGTCCAGGTAGACCACGTCGCGGGTGTGCTCGACTACGGCCGCCGCATCGGAGGCGACGAAGAGAGAATGATCACCGATCCCCAGTAACAGTGGCGATCCGTTCCGCGCCGCGACCAGCTTCTCCGGGTCGCGGCTCGATACTACGGCGATGCCGTAAGTCCCCTCGACCTGCTGGAGCGCCGCGGCAACCGCCTCTTCCAGGTTGTCGTCGTAAGCTTCATCGATGAGGTGCGCCAGCACCTCGGTGTCCGTTTCGCTGCGCAGCTCGTGGCCCAGCTCTTCGAGTTTCTGACGGAGCACCCCGGCGTTTTCGATGATGCCGTTATGGACGACGGCGATGTCATCCGCACCATTGTGATGGGGGTGGGCGTTGGTCGCAGTGGGTGCGCCGTGCGTGGCCCAGCGCGTGTGAGCGATCCCCAAGGTGCCCTGCGGTAGGTCCCCGCCGATCGCCTGCTCTAGATCGACTATCTTGCCCGCCATCTTGCGGGTATCGAGGCTGCCGTTGGCACAGACCGTGACGCCCGCCGAGTCGTAGCCCCGGTACTCGAGCCGTCGTAGCCCCTCGAGGAGTAGCGGCGCCGCCTCAGCCGTACCTATGTACCCGACGATCCCGCACATGTAAGGGTCCGCGTTCCTTAGTTGCCGGCCCGAGCCACTATGGCCCCGGCCGCGTCGACCAGCTCCCGCACTGCGCCCCGGCTATCCTGGGGCCCCTCGGCGATAACCCGCAAGATTGGTTCCGTGCCTGAAGCCCTGCAGTGAAGCCACATCTGGCGTTGCGGCCAGCGCAGGTGGAGTCCGTCCCGGCGGTCAGTCACCGCGCCGGGAAAGGCGCTCTCCAGCTCGCCGGCCAGCGCATCGAGCTCGATGCGGCCCCGTGGGAAGCGATTCTTGACGATAACGAATTGTGGATAATCCGCCACAATCGCGCTCAGAGTCGTCTTCATCTCCGCCAGCAGCTGTAGGATCAGGGCCACTGCCAGCGGAGCGTCGCGGGTCAGGTGAAGGGCCGGCAGAATGACGCCCCCATTGCCTTCCCCGCCCACCACGGCGCCGGCCTCCCGCATCGCCGCGGCCACGTGGGCTTCACCCACCGGCGATTGCCGGTACTCCGCGCCCGCTTCCCTGCACACCGTTTCGACGATCTGACTGGTCGATAGGTTGGCCACGACAGGGCCGCGCCGGTACGAGAGGACCAGCTTGGCGGCAAGCGCCAGTGTATAGTCCTCGCCGATGGCGCGGCCCGATCCGTCGACCAGCGCCAGCCGGTCCACGTCCGGGTCCACCGCCATCCCCAGATCAGCACTCTCCTGCGAGACTCGCTCGCATAACGCGCCCATGTTCGCCGGGATGGGCTCCGGTTCCCGAGTGAATCGACCGTCGGGCTCGAGCTCGATGCCGACGACCTCGACCCCCAGCCGCTCGAGCAACGCCGGCAGGATTACACCACCGGCGCCCCTCGCGCAGTCGAGGACGATCTTGAGGCCGCGGGCGGCTATCAGCACCGGATCGACGAGATCGAGCCCAATGACGCGCTCGATGTGCCGTTCGACCGCACCGGGCGCCTCCGCCGCCTCGCCCGGTTCCCCCGAAGCGGCCGGCGGTGGTGCAGCCCCACGAAGCCCGGCCAGGAACTCCATCCCCTGTTCGGGGGTGAGGAATGCTCCCTCCGGACTCGCCAGCTTCAGCGCGTTCCACTCCTTCGGGTTATGGCTGGCCGTCACAACGACGCCCCCGGCCAGCCCCAGCTCCTCGATGGCAAGCAGCGCGGTGGGCGTCGGGACCAGCCCCAGGTCACTCACCCGGCAGCCGGCCGTCTGCAGGGCCGCGGTCGCCACCTTGACGAATTCGGGCCCGCTGGGCCGCGAATCGCGGGCGATAGCCAGGTGGTCTCCCCAGCCCTGGCCGCGGACGAACGCCCCGAACGCCGCGGCGAAACCGCTGACCACATCCGGGGTCAGGTCGATCCCGACTCGGCCGCGGATACCCGACACGCTGACGATCAGGGTCTCCGGAAATTCCATGGTTCGTGTAATTAAGCCGAGGTTCCCCACTACTCAAGGCAGGTGTCGCTGGACGGGGCCGCGCCCGGCAACTAGACTGTCTACTCCAATTCCCAGTCATGCTTGGACCAACACGATAACTGATATCGACGGAGACTTCGGTGGCTGACCAAGAGCGACGTTTCGGCACTCGGGCTGTCCACGCCGGCCAGGGACCCGACCCCACGACCGGCGCGATAATGACGCCTATCTACCAGACGTCTACCTATGCCCAAGAAGGGATCGGCGTCCACAAGGGCTTCGAGTACGCCCGCGTCTCGAACCCAACCCGCACGGCTCTGGAACTGAACGTCGCGGCCCTGGAGGGCGCCGCGCACGGTGCCGCCTTTTCGTCCGGCGTCGCCGCCATAGAGGCGGTGACCAAGCTCCGTTCCGCCGGCGATCACATCATCTGTGGCTCCAACGTCTACGGCGGGACCGACCGCTTGTTCCGCCAGGTCCTGACTAGGCTGGGGCTGGAGTTTTCGTTCGTCGATACACGCGAGCCGCAGGCTATCGAGGCGGCGATCAAGGAGGAGACGCGGCTGATCCTGATCGAAACGCCGACCAATCCGCTCATGCACATAACCGATATCGCGGCCGCCGCCGAGATCGCCCACGCGCGAGGCGCCTGGCTGGTCGTCGATAACACGTTCGCGACGCCCTACTTCCAGCGCCCACTCACGCTGGGCGCTGACGCCGTCGTTCACTCGAGCACCAAGTACTTAAACGGGCACAGCGACGTCGTCGGCGGCCTGATCCTCACGTCGGACGATGAGCTGATCGAGGGGCTGCGCTTCATGCAAAAGTCGGCCGGCGCCGTGCCCGGCCCCATGGACTGCTGGCTCGTCCTGCGCGGGACCAAGACGCTGCACGTGCGCATGCAGGCACACGACCGGAACGGTCGGCAGATCGCCGAGTGGCTCGAAGGCGACGACAGGGTCCAGCAGGTCTTCTTCGCCGGCCTGCCGTCGCACCCGCAGCACGAGCTGGCGAAACGCCAGATGAACGGCTTCGGCGGCATGATCTCGCTCGAGCTCGGGAGCCGCGAGCGTGCCGACGCCTTCTGCCGCGCGACCCGCGTCTTTACGCTGGCAGAGAGCTTGGGCGGCGTCGAGAGCCTGATATCCGTTCCCGCCGCCATGACCCACGGCGCAGTGCCGAAGCAACTGCGCGAAGAGATGGGGATCACCGAGGGGCTGGTCAGGCTTTCGGTGGGGATTGAGGATGTGGAGGACCCGATCGAGGACCTAGATCAGGCGTTGCCACGGTAGCCAGTGGGCGGTAGACAGTAGGCGGTGGGCGGTAATTCCCAGTTCGGATCTCGCGATTGACCACTACCGCCTACTGCCGCACCGTCTACCGCCTACCGAAACCACGGAACAAGAGCAAGAAAAAGTCCAGAACGAATGACAGGTCATATACGATGAGAATCTTGGTTGTAGGATCCGGCGGAAGAGAACACACGCTCATCTGGCAGCTGAAGCGCGAGCAGCCGGACGCGCAGATCTACGCGGCGCCGGGCAACGGCGGCACGAAGGCGCTGGCTGAGTCGGTGCCGCTCAAGCCGGGTGAAATCGAGGAACTGGCCGACTTCGCCGACTCGCGTGAGATCGAGTTGACAGTGGTGGGCCCCGAGGCGCCGCTGGTTGAAGGGATCGTCGACTGCTTCGAAGAGCGAGGCCTTGAGATCTTCGGACCCTCGCAGGCGGCCGCCAAGATCGAGGGCTCGAAGGCTTTCGCCAAGTCGCTGATGGAAGAGGCGGGTGTACCCACCGCCGCGCACCGAACGCTGCTCGATTTCGAAGAGACCGAGCGCTACATCCGCGAGCGCGGCGCTCCTATCGTCGTCAAGGCCTCAGGCCTGGCCGCCGGCAAGGGCGCTATCGTCTGCCAGACCGTGGACGACGCCGTGGCAGCCGCCCGCTCGATGATGGTCGACAAGAGCTTCGGCGATGCGGGAACGACGGTCGTCGTCGAGGACTGCCTGGTCGGCGAAGAACTATCGATCCTCTACCTCACCGACGGCGAGCACGCTCTACCGCTCATCCCCTCGCAGGACCACAAGCCCATCGGCGAAGGCGATACCGGACTCAACACCGGCGGCATGGGCGCCTACGCACCGGTCTCCATCGCCGACGCTGCGCTGGTCGGCCGGGTCACCGATACGATCGTCATGCCGACGCTGGGCCGGATGCGCGCCGAGGACCGCACCTTCCGCGGGGTCCTCTACTGCGGCCTGATGATCGTCGATGGCGACCCCTACCTCATCGAGTTCAACTGTCGGTTCGGCGACCCGGAGACACAGGCTATCCTGCCGCTGCTGGAGAGCTCGCTGCTCGATGCCTTCCTGAAGGTGGCGCGCGGCGAATCGCTGGCCGGGGGCGACTTCCGCTTCAGCCGCCGGGCGGCAGTTTGCACAGTGCTCGCCTCGAAGGGCTATCCCGGCAAGTACGAGAAGGGCAAGCCGATCACAATACCGGACCCGTTAACCGACGACCCCGACATGATCGTGTTGCACGCCGGGACGCGCCGCGACACCGAGGGCAAGCTGGTGACCGACGGCGGCCGTGTGCTCGGCGTCGTCGGCCTCGGCGACGACGTGCGCGGCGCCGCCGCGAAGTCGAGGGAGGCCGCTACCGCCATCAAGTTCAGCGGCAAGTACTTCCGCGGCGACATCGGCTACCGGGAGATCGAGCGCCAGGGCGTCAGTTAGCGCATGCCCGAGCTCCCCGAAGCGGAGACGATCGCCCGCGGCCTCAACGCCGCCATCGCAGATCGTCATATCGAGCGCATCAAGATCCATCGCGACGAAGTCGTCGAGCCGATGAGGCCGGCAGCATTTCGCCGCGCGCTGCGCGGCCGCCGCGTGCAGAGTGTCGGTCGGCGCGGTAAATGGATCGCGGCGGAACTCGACGATGGCTATAGTTGGGTGACCCAGCTGCGCATGACCGGCCGATTCACCTGGGGATCGCCTACCCCGATCCGCGCCGAGCCGCACCTCTCCGCCAGCTTCGTCATGGACGACGGCAATGCAGCCGGCGTGCTCCGCTTCTACGACACGCGTCGCTTCGGCCGCATGTGGGTGCTCGATGAGCACGAATGGGCGCAGCTCGATGCGCGGCTCGGCGTCGAACCGCTATCCGAGATGTTCACGCCGACCTTGCTGGCGAAACTCCTCGGCAACTCGCGCGCACCGATCCGCAACTGGCTGCTCGACCAGAGCCGCGTAGCGGGCGTCGGTAACATCTACGCCATCGAAGCCTGCTACATGGCTCGTATCGATCCCCGTCGACCGGCAGGCAGTCTGGCACGGAACGAGGTCCGCCGTCTCCACAACGCCATCCGCAAGGTGCTCGGCGAGGCCGTTGAACAGGGCGGTACGACGTTCAGCGACTATCGCGACGTGCTAGGCGCGGGCGGCACCTTCCAGAATGTGCTCAGAGCCTACGGTCGTGAGGGCGAGCGCTGCCGTCGTTGCGGCGGTGAGATCGAGCGCGTCGTGTTGGCTGGGCGCTCGGCCTTTCTTTGCCCCGACTGCCAAGGATAGGTCAGGTCGCGGCGGAATCGGTTGTACTCCATGACGAGCCGGCCGCGTGCTTCCAAGCTTCAGCCGCGGGTCGTGAGGTCGATGAGTCGTGCGGACGGTTCGAGCTGACGTTCGAGCGTGAGGATGGCGGCCGTCACTGGATTACCGAACCGCCGATGGCCAGCGCTGCCCGGGTTCACGACGAGTGGGCCGGCGGTCTTCTCGATGAGCGGTTGGTGGGTGTGGCCGTAAACGACGGCTGAGAATCCGGGGTAGGCCTGGACGAGGTCGCGCACCTTCGGCGAGCCCCACTGGTGGCCGTGGACCACGACGATTCGGTGGCCGAGCCGCTCGAGTTTCACCGCCTCGCCCAGTTGTTGCCGCAACTCCCACCCATCCACGTTGCCACAGACGGCATGCACCGGTGCTATGACTTCGAGCTCGGTGAGGATGGAGGGATCGCCAACGTCCCCCGCGTGCAGAATCTCATCGACCCCCTCGAACGCGGCGTACACCTCGTTGCGAAGTAGTCCGTGAGTGTCGGCTATGAGGCCGATGCGGATCATCAGTATGCGGTTTGCAGTTTGCGGTTCGCGGTGTGGTAGGTGTGCACCTCAGACCTACGGCACACCGCACACCGCATACCGGGACGCCTCAGCCGCAGAGTCTACCTCACCACGCCGGCCCTGCCAACCCGTTAGTGCTTCAGCTTCCGAACCGAGCCGCCGCGATAGGCCAGCATAGCGGCCGAACCCATCAGCAGACCTTCAAAGACCCACAGCCAGTACTTGAGACCCGTCGAGCCGCCGGTGGCCAGCGAGATCTGGCGGGCCAGGTCGACGCTCTGGAAGAACGGTGTGGCCGTGGCGGATGGTGCCGAGCGCAGGAATGCGAAGAGGGATTGGTCAGGTGTGAAGCCGCCGCTAGCGAGCCAAAAGACGACGTGGACAAGCATGTAGGCGAAGCACGCCGCCCCGAAGACGTAGGCGTAACTCCAGCGCGGCGGTCGCCGGTGGCGAACGGAAGACGGTATTGCCGCCGCCTCGCCGATCACCACACCGAGGGCGAGCGCCTCGAGCGCCAGGACCCAGATCCAGATCCGCAGGACGCCGGTCAGCACGGCGCCTACCAGGGCCACGATCGTGCCCCAGGCAAGCGCCCGGGCGAACGGCTCCCGGGCGGTCTGCTGCCGGCGACCCCTCACGTGGTCGCGCCACGCCTGATCGGCTGCGTCCTTTGAGCCCTCAGGCGACGGCGGCTGGGACGTCTTCCGGCTCGGCTTTTTCTTCCGGTTTTGTGTGGACTTCTTCGACATCCGGGCTCGCGTGCCCCTCGACGGTGAATACGCCGGCCACCTCGGCCAGCTCCTGCGCCGAAGAGCTGAGTGCGTTCACCGCCGCTGCGATCTCTTCGGTGGACGCGTTCTGTTCTTCCATGCCCGCGGCGAGCTCTTCCATCGCCGCGGCAAAGTCGGTGAATCCGGTAGCCACTGACCCGAGGCGACTTGCCGTGGCACCAACACTGGCGTCGACCTCGGAGCTGATCGCCGCCACACGATCCGCCCAACCTTCCGCCTCGCTCATGACCTCTGTAACCGTATCGAACCCTCTTTCCATCGATTCCACGACAGTGCCTATCGCACGCGTAGTCTCCCGTGTCTCTTCCAGCGCCTGACGCGTCGATTCGACTTCACCCAGCACGTTGTCGGTCGTCTGCTGCGCGGTATCGGCCGCCTCGCCGGCCTGGTTCGCCAGCTTGCGGATCTCATCGGCCAGCACGCCGAACCCGCGAGCCTCCGCTCCGGCACGGGCGGCCTCGATCGCCGCGTTCAGCGCCAGCAAATTGGTGCGGCGCGCGAACTGCTTGATCAGGTCGACGAAATCGCCGAACTGCCGCGACGCCTCGACGAACTCGAGCAGCCGCGTGGTCGCCATATCTGAGCGTTCGGCCATCTGCTCCACCTGTGCATGGCCCTCTCGCAAGCGCTCGCGGTTGCGCTGCGCGACGCCGAGCAGCTCACGGCTGCGCTCGGTCGCCGTCTCGGCTCCCTGAGCCAGATCCCGGGCCGCCGAGCCCAGCGCATCCATCTGCGCGTTAACCTCCTGGATGGTCTCGGAGTGCTCGGACGCTTCACCGGTCAGGCGGGCCAACGTACTGGTCATCTCCTCGGCGCCGGCGGAGAGCTGCTCCACAGCCGTGGCGATCTCCTCGCTGCGCGTTCGCGTGTGGTAGCTCGCCTCGTGCAGCGACCCAACCAGCTCGCTGAGTCGGTCGATCATCTGCTGGACAGCTATGCACAGCCTCCTCACCTCACCTCTGCCCATCTCGACGATGCGCACCCGCAGGTCGCCGCCGCCGACTTTGTCGGCCGCACCGACCACGTTCTTGACGGGTCGGCCGACCTGCCGCGAGATCCAGAAGCCGGCTACGATGATTCCCACCAGCGCGGTCAGCAGTGCCAGGAAGCCGCCGATCAAGATCGCCCGCCTGACCGACCTCAGAATCGCGAAGGCCTGTTCCTCCTGCACCCAGTAGATGACCTGCCAGCGATTGTCGAATGCACGCTTGGCCATCCCGACGATCGGCTCGCCAGCGCTCGACCTCGACCGGAGGACGCCGTTCTCGGCCAGTACCGTGGGATCGGGATGCGGTTCCAGCAGGTTGCCCGGATCGGGGTCACTGATCAGGCGCCCACCTTCGTCGACGACCTGAACGTAGCCCCACCCGTGGGCTAGCTGGTTGAGGTTCGGACGCAAGCGTCCGAGATCCAGAACGCCTTTCACCACCCCTACCAGTGCACCGCCGCTGCCCGCCACCGGCCATGATATCGACACCGAGACCGTGCTCGTCGACTCGTCCAGCTCCACACCAGAAACGTGCGCCAGCCCAGAGTACGCCTCCTGCCACCAGACCTCGTCGCTCTGCACGAAGTCCGTCGTGACACCACTGCCGGCGACCACGAAACCGTTCCGATCGGTGACGATCAATTCGGCGTACAGCGAACGCTCGACGACGCCCTCAAGATGGCGATCGACTTCCGGGTCGATCTGTATCGACCTCGTCTCGGCGACCCGGCGCTCCGCCTCACCCAGGGAAACGCGGTCCAGCCCTAGCTGTCGCGCCCGGGCAGCACCACGGACGGCCGCATCGATCACTGCCGGGGAGATCACCAGCATCTCGAGTTCCCTCACGGCACCCTGCACCGTGGCATCCGTCACCGCAGCGACCGCGCTGGCCCGCTCACGAAGCTGCCGCTCCACCTCGGGCTCTGTCAGCTGCCGCGCGCCGCCCCAGGCCAAGGAGAAGAACGTGACGATGATGATCACCAGGACGGCGCCGACGATTCCGGAGAGCAGCCGCTGCAGGTCGACAGCTTTCCAACCGGTAGTCTCAGGCACTGCTTCCTCCAACGAGGCTTGATTCTAGTCAGGCCGGGGGTACCAAGGGGGGGAGTTGGTAAGAACTTCGCCGACAACAGTTTGGCGCGTCAAGCGCTACTAGTCAAGTGCGCAGCGGACCTCGACCGGGATGTTCGATGTTCAATGTTTCAGCGTTCAGTTGCGGTCGCCCACCAGACACACGCGATCCCACCCGTCAGCACCTTCCACTGGACGTCATCGAAGCCCGCACCCCTCAACAGCGCGGCAAGCTCTTGGGGCTGTGCAAAATGGATCACCGACTCTGGTAGGTAAGTGTACGCGTAGCTATGTTTTGAGATCATTCGCCCGGCGAACGGCAGCAAGCGGGTGAAGTAGAAGCGGTAGAGCCACCTGAGCGGCCCACGCTGCGGCATGGCGAAGTCGAGGATCACCAGCCGGGCGCCCGGGCGCAGGGCCCGCTTCAGCTCCCGCAGGCCAGCGTTGACGTCCGCCAGGTTGCGGACGCCGAAGGCGGCCATCGCGCCGTCGAAGCTGTCCGAGCTGGCAGGCAGCCTCAGAGCGTCGGCGCAGGCCGGCGCGACGGCCATCCGGGCGACCTTGGGGAGTCCTTCGCGGAGCATCGGCTGCGAGAAGTCGACCGCAAGGACATGGCCGGCAAATTCCGGACGCTGGGCAAGCTCGACCGCCAGATCGAGCGTCCCGGCGCACACGTCCAGATAGCGCCCGTCAGGCCGGGATTCCCAACCCAGCTGGTCGACGGCGCGTCGCCGCCAGGATCGATCGATGTTGAGGCTGAGAAGATGGTTGAGCAGATCGTAGCGGGGCGCGATCGCCGAGAACAGCTCGCGGACCGCCTGCGCTCGCTCACCTCGAGACTCGGCCTCCAGCGGGGCGAGGTTGTGCCTCGGCGAACTGGCCATGATCCGCGGCGAACTTACAGGAGGGGTTCAGCCCCTGCAACCTGGTGAAACGGGACCGCCCACCCAGCCGTAGGGCGTCGGACCCTGCGCACGCCCCTTCTCCGTCCGGCGCTGAGCCACCCGACGACAAGGAGCTGGTCGCCCGGGCTCTGAAAGGGGATGAGGCGGCGTATCGAGAGCTGCTCGAACGCTTCCGGCGCCCCGTCTTCTCTCTGATCTACCGGATGATCGGGGACCGCGAGCAGGCCGAAGACCTCGCACAGGAATCCTTCGTCAAGGCCTTCGACAACCTCGACAGCTACAATCCGAACTACCGCTTCTCCTCTTGGCTGTTCAAGATCGCCAACAACCACGCCATCGATCACCTGCGGCGCGCGCGACTCCCCACCGTCTCGATCCATGGCTCGCCGCACGCCGCCGACGCCGAGCGCGAGGAGGAGACCCGCATCGTCCTCGAGGCACAGGACGAGTCGCCGGAGCAGGAGTTCATCGCCCTCGAGCTGGGAAGCGAGATCGAGCAAGCTATCACCAAGCTGCGACCCGAGTACAGAACCGCGGTCATCCTGCGCCACGTCGAGAACAGGCCGTACGAGGAAATCGCCGAGATCATGGACGTACCCATCGGGACGGTGAAGACGTTTCTGCACCGGGCCCGGGCAGAGCTGCGGGCCCAACTCGAACATCTGCGGAGGGAAGAATAGATGGGAGTTCGGGATTCAGGGATTCGGGGTTCTGGGAGCCGAGGATCCGAGGCATCCGTGGAATCCGTGGAATCGGGGACTCGGGGAGTCCCTCCCGGAATCCCGCATCCCACGGACCCCACGGATTCCACGGATGCTCGGTCGTTGCAAGTATCTAATTCCCAACAACTTACAGTCTTGAATCGACCATTCCCGAATTCCCTATCTCCCGCTGAAACCTGAAGGGGGGTTCTTCCGTAATGGAGAGCAGCGGGCAGGTAAAAATGACAATCTGGACTTCCGAGGGACATCTCTCCGAGCTGGCCCTGGAGCAGCGGGCAGCCGACGAACTATCGGCGAACGAGCTCCAGCCGATCGACAGCCACCTAGAAGGCTGCGCGGCCTGTCGGGCCGAGCACGCCAGGTGGCGCCGGCTCTATCACACCCTGGCCAAGCTGCAGGCAGTCGAGCCGTCGGTTTCGTTTGACGACGGAGTGATGGCACAGCTGCGGCTGCCGGAGCCGGCCGAGGCCACGGGGGCGGCCCGGCTACCGGCGCTGCTCCGCCGGCTGCGTCCGGTCGCCGTGGCGGCGGCGGCGATTTGGACCGTCGCCGTGGTCGGTGGCGCAGTCTGGCTGCAGCAAACGGTCGACGTTCCGGGCTCGGTGCTCCTCGCCCGCTTCTTCTCGAACGCTAGAGAACTATTGGTGGCGGCGGTCCTCAAGCTAGGCGCGATCCTGCACCTGAGTGGGCTCGCCGATGCGTGGACCGAGCTAGTCGAGACGGTTCCCGGGTCCGGCGTGGTGATCGCCGGTACCCTTATCACAGTGCTGTCCGGACTCGCGATCTGGACGCTCTACCGCGTGACCGGCTACGAACCTCCAGAGGCCAACGCACATGCTTAAGCACCTGCGACACATCGGAATGGTTCTCCTCGTCTCCACGCTGGCTCTGCCGACAGCGCTGAGCGGCCAGTCGGCGCAGGCGGTGGAGGAGATCGTCCAGACGTCGGTAGCGCTGACGGGGGACGAAGCGATCCTCGACCTCGAGCTGGCCAGCGGCGGCTCGCTACAGATCCGGTTCAGCGACGGGCTCGTCCTGATCGACGGGGACGAGGTGGGCCGTTACGCTCCGGGCGGCGCGCTGGAATCGGCCTGGCGTGATCTGCTGCGCGGGGCGAGCCTCGGCGAGCTGGGCAGCGGCTGGGAGCGGTTCTCCGCTGCCGAGTACCGGACCGCCGACGCTACGGCGGCGGAGACCATCCGGGCTGCGCTGGCGCCGCTCGTGGCCGGTATGGCGGCGGAACTGGCTGCCGAGGCCCGGGTCGAGGAGGTAGCCGAGGCGGCGGCGGTGGCGGCAGCTGTCCAGGCGCGGGTGGAGACGGCGGAGAGCGGTGCCCAGGACGAGGTGGTCGCTGGGGGGCTGGTCGTAGAGCTCACTGAGGTTGAGGGTTTGGCTCGCCAGCTCGTGCGGATCGGGCTCGCGCCCGAGCTCGAGCGCCTGCTCAACGGGGACCTCAAGATGCCGGTCCGCATCGTGATCGATGCCGATGAGTACCGCCTGGCCGAGGGAGCGGAGCTGGACAAGATGCTTCTGCTGGTGGAATCCAACGGTGTGCTGGCCGGCAAGATCCGGTCGAACGTGCTGGTAGCCGACGGTTCTCTGCTCATCCTGCCCACGGCGGAAATCGAAGGCGACGTCATCGCCATTGACGCCACCGTGACGAACCAGGGCGGCACCATCGCCGGCGCGATACGCGAGTCGCTCCACCGGGCACCTGTGGTGGTGGCGCCGGCTGTTCCGCGTCTCCGCATCGGGCGCCACGCGCCTTCGGCGCTCAGCCGTGTCACCGCCGGCCTGGGATCGCTGGCCAAGACGGTAGCCATGTATCTGCTCTTCGGGTTCTTGGGCGCCCTCATCGTCTACCTGTTCCGCGGGCACCTGGAGACGGTGTCCGATACGGTCTCCTACAGCTTCGGGCGCTCGTTCCTGGCCGGACTCGCCGCCGAGGTGCTGTTTCTCCCGATCGGGCTCGTGATGACCGTGCTCGTCGTTACGGCGATCGCCGTGCCGTTCTACATCATCGCGTTCGCGCTCCTCTCACTATTGGGTTATGTGTCGGTGGCGCACGCCGCCGGCGAGAATCTGACGCGCCGCCGTTTCTCCTGGACCGACCGCATGCGGCGAGCCAACTCCTACTACTACGTGCTGAACGGACTCGGTGTCTTGCTCGCCCTGTTCGTTGGCGCCGCCATCACTCAGATGGCCTACCCGCTTCTCGGCTGGGCACACGACCTGTTGATCGCATCGGCGTGGATCCTCACCTGGATCGCAGCGACCTCCGGCCTGGGCGCGGCGGTGCTCTCCCGAGCCGGCACGCGGCGGACCTACGCGCGCCCCCACGAGCTGCCCGAGATCCCGTCCGACACGCTGGCGGAGTCGATGGCGCCCGCGCAGGGCGCAGCCCGAGCTCGAAGCCGCCCCCGGGAGGAGAGCGATGAGATTTAGCGCAGTACTCGCGCTGGCGGTCGCGCTGGCCGCCTCCACGGCTCCTCAGGCCGCGGGCCAGACGTGGCGGACCGAGGCCAAGGCGCGGCAGCATCGCGGCCAGGAGTTTCTCGACGTCAAGGTTACCTACGCAGTCGGCAAGTTCGAGCTGAGGAGAGGGCCCGATCGCCTGCTCTACCGGCTCGACTCCCGCTACGACGAGGAAGTCTTCATCCTGCGCAGCAACTACTTGGAATCCGAGAGCCGCGGCGACCTGCGGATCGAGATCGATGACTTGGGTGAGGTCGACTTCCGGGACCTCAAAGACTACGACTACGAGGGTGGTAATCTGACCCTCGACCTCTCCGGCGCGATCCCGATCGTCCTCGACCTCGAGATGGGTGCAGTCGAAGCGGAGCTCGCTCTGGGTGGCCTGCAGTTGCAGCGTATCTCGTTGCAGACCGGCGCCAGCGACACCCGCGTAAGCTTCAGCGAGCCGAACCGCGAAGCTGCCGAGTTCTGCACGTTCAAGGCCGGTGCCGCCTCCTTTAGGGTAGAAGAGCTAGGGAACTCCGGCTGCCGGAGGATGTCGGTCTCCGGCGGCGTGGGCACCTTGACCCTAGATTTCTCGGGTGAGTGGGACTACGACGCGACCGGCGACATCAATGTGGGGCTGGGGACGGTCGAGATTCGCGTACCAGCCGAGCTCGGGGTCCGGATAGAAAAGAGCACTTTCCTCATGTCGTTCGACGCGCCCGGCTTCGTCAAACAGGACGGCGGGGTCTGGGTCAGCCGTAACTGGGACACCGCAGAGAATCGTCTAACGCTATCCGTGAGCGGTGTGTTGGGCAGCGTCGAGGTCGATCGTATCTAGCGGCCGGCGATTCAACGCCTCGCCCTAACGGGGTCGCCTCTGGCGGCCCCGTACTTTTCTGCCGCCGAATCCTCACGCGCCGATACCTCCACCGTCCCTGCCGACCCAATGACGACGGCCGCTTCACCCACTCCCACATCCGAGTAGGTCCGGCGCAGGTTCCCAAGTTCCCGACCGTTCACCTCGAACAGCCAGGATGAATCGACCCACTCGCCGGGTATGTCCGTGATCAGATTACCGAACCGGTCGACATGGACGACGCGCCCCTCGATCTCATCCTCGCCCCTCAGCGGCGGATCGATCGACAGCAAGCACAGCTCCTCGACCGGTGGCCCGAGTCGTTCGAGCGCGAGACCGCTCGCCAGGTGCGCCGCCGCGGGCGCGAAAACATCACGCCCATGGAAGGTCGAGGACGGTTGCGGCCGAATGACGGTCGGCTCCGTCACCTCCACACAGCGCCAGCTCGCCGCGGCCTGCATGACCCGTGTAACGAGCCCATTGTCCGGTGCCACCACGTAACGGTCATCTGCCGCGACGGCGATCGCCCTGCGCGCACTACCTACCCCGGGATCGACGATGGCAAGATGGACCGTGCCAGGCGCATAGAGGGCCCAGTACTGTGAGAGGGCCCAGGCAGCCGCCTCGACGTCACCGGGCGCAATGTCGTGCGTCGCATCGACCAACCGTGCATCGGGTGCGATGCCGAGGATCACACCCTTCATTGCGGCGGCGAAGCCGTCGGCTGTGCCGAAGTCGGATAGCAGCGTGACCACAGACATGTTCATACCGATACCCAATATCCGACACTCGCTTGCCAGGTGATCAAGTGGGTCTCAGCTATCAAGGCTCGTGATCCAACGTCCAAGTGGTCAAGAATGTCTATGATCACTGGACCTCGGGTGTTGGGTCACGAATAGTCATTGGCAACCGGTCATTGAATATCGGATATTGGATACTAAAATCAGCTTCCCTTCGTCTCCGCTTCCTGCAGCACCCCAGCCAGATTATCCGCTAACGTCAAGAACGCCTGCGCCTCCGGCGAATCGGGGGCGCTAGCCACGGTCGGCCGGCCGCTGTCGCCCGCTTCAACGACGGCGGCGCCCAGCGGAATCTCGCCGAGGAATGCGACGCCGGCGCTGGCCGCCAATTTGCGGCCCCCACCACGGCCAAACACGTCGGTCCGCTCACCACAGTGCGGGCAAATGAAGCCGCTCATGTTCTCGACCAGGCCGAGCACCGGCACCTCGACGCGCTCGAACATCTTGATCCCTTTGAGCACATCGGCGGTCGCTACTCCCTGCGGCGTTGTTACTAGCAAGGCACCATCGACCCTGGCGAGCTGGACGAGGGAGAGCTGTGCGTCGCCGGTGCCTGGCGGCATGTCGACGATCAAGTAGTCGAGCTCACCCCACTCTACCTGCCGCAAGAATTGTCGGATGATCCCCATCACTATCGGGCCGCGCCAGATCGCCGGCGTATCTTCGTCCAGCAGGAAGCCGATACTCATCAACTTGACGCCGTGCGACTCGATCGGGACTACCTTCTCATCAGCGGTTATGCCGGGCCGGCTGTAGACACCGAACATGATCGGAATGTTCGGGCCGTAGACATCAGCATCCATGAGGCCGACCCGTGCCCCACGCTTGGCGAGCGCCACAGCCAGGTTCGCGGCAACGGTCGACTTGCCAACACCACCCTTGCCCGAGCTCACCGCCACGACACGCGCCACGCCGGGCACCGTATCGGGCGTCGGCGGAGCCGGCGTCGATGCCGGCTCCCTTCCACCTCCCGCGGCCTGGCCCATCACCGGCAGCTTGCGTCCGCCCCGCGAGCCGCCGCCACGCACCTCCATCCTCACCATCTCGACACCCTCCACCGACTCGGCCGCCGCCCGAGCCTGCTCGACCAGCCCGGCAGGATCATCGGGTCCGGTCAGGAGGACGAAACCCACCTCTCCGGGACCGCCAGCCTTAAGCTCCGTGACCGATCCCGACGCCACGATGTCTTTACCTGTCCCAGGGTCGACGATAGACCTGAGCGCCATCGCCACCTGTCTCACCAGTTCTCGTTCGTCCGCCATGTCTTCCAGGTTGGTTAGAGTTCTCTCCGCCCAGCGATCACTAACAAAAAGCCGGCAGGGACGCACCCATGCCGGCACGTTTCCAGACTACCCGCATGCTCAGACGGCGACGACCGTCTTGACCTCCGGTAGCACGTTCCGCAGCCGGTGTTCGATGCCACCCTTCAGCGTCAGTAGCGAGTAAGGACAGCTGTGACAGGCGCCGACGAGACGCAACTCGACCCGCCCTTCCTCGGGATCGTAGCTGACCAGCTCGACATCCCCTCCATCAGCCCGGACCGCTGGCCGGATCTCGTCTATGACCGCCTCGATCTTCTCCATCGTCGTCGTCACAACAGAATTCCTCCTCGGCAACGGCGCCACCGTAGTTGAGTATGGTTCTCAAAATCTACTTGAGAGCCCCAACTCGGTCAACTTGAGACACCGCCAAGATGGCAGGCCGCAAAGTGTTGCGTCCTATCGACAAGCGCGTTAATCTGACTCCGGTGGGAGATCCTTGCCGCCATTGGCTGAACGGAACCATACTCAACGTTGGGGTGCGGGGGAGGCGCTGAGGATCGTCCGGTGATTTCTTCCGTCACAAGTGACGACCCGAAGGTTGGGCCCGCTTATGAGCGCGTCCACTTGGAGGACTATTGGCGCGTTATCCGCCGACGCGCCTGGCTCATCCTACTCACCACCGTAGTCGCGCTCGCAGCCGCCCTGTGGGTGGCCTCGCGGCAACCCCAGTACTACAGAAGTTCGCTCACGCTCCAGGTCGGCGATCCGCGCGGTCGCACAGGCCAGCTGGGCGACATCGACGTCACGCCACAGATGATCTGGACCGATCCGATCGAGTCGGAGGTCCAGCAGCTGACCACGCAGGCCGTGGCAAAATTCGTCGTCGACTCGCTGCAGCTGCGCGCTCAATCGCCCGACCTCTCCAGGCCGTTACTGCTCGCAGAAGTATCGATCGACTCCACCGCCTCAGGGGGGGACTACCGCATCCGCATCGGCGACGCCGGGTCGCTGAGCATCGAGGGCGGCGCAGGGATTGCCGCGGTCCAGGGCAGGGTCGGCGAGCCGGTCCGTTTCGCCGCAGGGTACCTCGTGGTGAGCCCGCGGGCTCAGGCCGGCGAATACACGCTGCGCGTCGTGACCCAGGCGGAGGCCGAGGGGACCGTCACCGGCGGCCTGGCGTCGAGCACCCGGCCGGAAACCAACCTGATAGACGTGACCTACACCGGTCGCGATCAGCACCTGGTCCCGCAAGTCCTCAACCAGGTCGCGGCGGCAATGCGCCACATCGGAGTTCGCCGCGCCAGCGAGTGGGCCCGGTCCCGAACCGGGTTCATCCGTGACCGTCTGACCGAATCGGGGCTCTCGCTCAGACAGGCCCTGGAGGCCGTTGAGACCTACAAGGAGCGACGGGGGCTCACCAGCCTCGAGAGCGAGGAGGACCGCGTCCTGGCCCGGATGGCGACGCTGCAAACCGAGCTGGAAGGCCTGGTCATCGAGAAGAGCATCTACTCCGCCCTACTCGACCAGGTCGGCGCCGAGGGCGTGCGGCGCGCGAGCATCCAGCAGTTCGCGGTGCTATCCGGTGAAGGTGTGAACCGAACCGTGCTCTACTACTACGACGAGCTACTGCGACTGCTCGAGGAGCGTGCCGGCCAGCTGGGCCCACTGGGCAAGGACCCCTCGCACCCAGCGATCGTCGCCATCGACGGGCGGATCGCCGAAACCCAGCAGCACCTGCTCGACGCTGCGGAGAACGCGATCGCGGCCGCTGATATCCGCATCGCGACGCTCACACGCTCGTTGGACGACCTGCAGGCCGAACTGCGCGCCCTGCCGGCGGTGGAGACCGAGTTGGCCCAGTTGCAGAACGAGGTGGAGATCCACTCGGACATGTACAAGTATCTGCTGTCGCGCTACCAAGAGTCGCAGATCGCCGAGGCGGAGATCTCCCCCTACGTGGATGTAATGGACCCGGCGCTCAGTGTGTGGCCGGTTCGCAGGGGGCAACAGGTCAACACCATCTTCGGTGGCCTTCTGGGACTGCTGCTCGGGCTGGCAGCTGCTTTCTTCTTGGAGTATCTGGATCGCTCGGTGCAGTCGACCTCCGACGTGGAGACGAAGCTGGGGCTCGCGGTGCTCGGTTGGATCCCGAGGGTAGAGACCGCCGGCGACGGACGTCCGATCCCGCTGCTCGCGGATATCGAGACCGAGGGCGTCGCAGCCGAGGCATACCGTGTACTTCGCACGAACCTCGCCTTCTCGACCGCACGCGAGCACCCGCTTCACAGCCTCGTCTTTACCAGCCCCGGCCCCGGCGAAGGCAAGTCGACCACGGTGGCCAACCTCGCCGCGGTGCTCGCCGCACGCGGCGACCGGGCGCTGCTCATCGACGCCGACCTGCGCCGCGGCGAGCTGCACGACGCCTTCGACCTACTCCGCTCACCAGGCCTCAGCGATCTGCTGGCCGGTGAGCTCGACCCGCGGGAGGTGATCCGGCCCGCTGTGCGGCCCGGTCTCGACCTGCTTCCGGCGGGCAAGCGACCACCCAATCCGTCCGAGCTGTTGGGCTCGCAAGCGATGGCAGGCCTACTGGCGGGTTGGCGCGACGTCTACCGCTGGGTGCTGCTCGACGCACCTCCCGTGCTCGCCGTGACGGATTCCGTGGTCCTGGCGGCGCTGACCGACGGAGCGGTGCTCGTGTTACGGGCGGGAGAGACGGATCGGCGGGCGGGTTGGCAGGCGATCCAGCAGTTGCGGCGGGTCGACGCACGTATCGTCGGCGCCGTGTTGAACGAGGTCGACCCGCAGCTCACGTCCGACCGCTACTACCTCGACTACTACTACGCCAGGTCATAGCTCCGGTGGAGCGTGCGGCGGCGGTCCGCCATCGCCGTCGGAAGGGTCGGGCCCATAGGGCGCCATCTCTTCAGCAGCGGCCCGGTAGGTTCGCGCCGCTGCGGCGGCGCGGTCGCCGAGCGCCGCGGGCAGGCTCGAAAAGCTGCCATGACCATCGGGCACGGCCACGCGCAGGTTCACCAACCGGCGCAGCCAAGAGCCGGCAGTAGCTTCGTTCACGCCGTGAGCGGAAGCGAACTGAGAAGTATCGACGCGTCCCATCCGATCGAGGCAGTCCCACGCGGCACGCAACCGACTAGGCGCCGGCCCCCACAGCGCGGGGCGACCAGACTCGACCGCCACCAGCAGCAGCTTGTGCCTCCGCAAAACGGTGTCTATTGAGTCCCTATGATGTTCCGAGGCGTCCTGCACGACGAAGAAGGCCTCGGACGGACGGTCTGCGCGCAGGTACTTCATCAGGAGCTTCGCGATTACCTCGTCGGCGCAACTGAAGTCGAGAACGCCGACCTTTGAGAAGTCGAGTACCGACACGCAGCAGCCGCGACCGCCCTGCAGTTGCGCCTCGATCGCCGAGCGCACCGCTTGACCGGTGGGTCTCGTCACCAGGTTGTTGTATAAGGTCGCCACCGAGGTGTGAACCACGGTTTTCACCAGGTCGCCCGTCATGCCCATCGCCGGATCCCCCATTCCCATCCTCCTCAGCCACCGCCGCCCGGTGCGACGACCTGCGGGAGTACAACCTGTATCTGCGCCCCCGGAAAGTCCGGTAGTCCGCTACTAATGGGCTCCCGCTCGATCCAATCCGGGACTTCGGCGATCCGCGCCGTCCCGCTCCGAATCGTGAACAGCCCGTTCCAACGCGTCACCTGCTTGCGAATCCCCTGCAATCCCTGGCCGCGACCTGGGTCGCGGTAGCGGGAAACGCCGTGCAGGAAAGCCGCCTCGAGCGCGGTCTCATCCGACCACCGGTCACCGTAGCGCTGGGCATGCTCCCGGGCCAACGAGCCCCGGAAGCCCATGCCCACGTCCATCACGGCGATGACCACGACCTGGCGGCCCAATCTCTGTTTCCAGTTGTACGTCTGAGCCGAGACCCACCCGTCGGTCCCAGCGTGCTCCACTATGTTCTGGCAGACTTCCGAGAGGATGACACTGAAATGAAGTACGGCCGGTGGCGGGTAGCCCAGCCGCCGACCGAGAATCGCGGCGGCGCGCTCACGCACACGATCCACGACATCGTGCACATCCTGGTGCGAGCGGATCGGTGTAATCTCGAGCAGGGCGTCCGACTCGGTGGCCGACCGCCGCCTAGCATGACCCTCGAACTCGAAGATTTCGTGCGCGTGCTCGAAGAAGTGGATACGGCTCAGGTAGCTGGCCACCTCCTTGCTCTCCGGCGGTTGCAGCAGGGGCCGCTCGCCGAATCGCTCCTGCCACGCTGCACCGGCGGCCAGCAACCCCACGATCCCATAGGGGCTCACCCAGCGGACATGCCGGGAGTCAAACAAGGCGCGGCCCCCCTCTGCAGCCGCCCAGCCGGCCACCAGCCCTTCGAAGCCTCGACTATCGAGCGTCTCGGGCACCGGGATCACGACCGTCACCGGACGTTCACCTCGCGCCAAACACGCTTAGCCACAGTCGATCTCCCCCCTCAAGAAACGGTTGAGTCCCGAGGCGCCACAGTGAGCGGCGCTGCGGCTAGCCGCTGCGTTGGCTCGCTGCATCGCCTCCTCCACCTCGATGCCGTCGAGCAGAGACCGGTAAACCGTCATCCCCCAGACATCACCGCAGCCAGTTGGATCGCCACCCTCTACTGGCTCCACCGCCACCCGACCCGTCCGAACCGCGGCCAGCTTCTCCAGTCGTCCCCGCTTCCCTCGCTCCAGGGGCAGAGCTTCAGGAACCATCACGTAGGCCGCACCTTCGGCTCCCAGCGTCACGAAAAGCAGTCGGGTCTCCCGGCCGACGACGTCCGCGGCGAAAGCCCAGGGGTCCCCCCGGTAGGCGGCGAGGGCCGCAAGCTCGTCCTGGTTGACCTGCACGACATCGAAGCACGATAGCCATTCCGACCAGCGGTCCAGCGAACACCGTAGCCGCTCGCCACGCGGGCCGGTGGTTAGCGTCAGCGAGTGGACATCGACGTATATCGGTCCGTCGAATCCGTCCCGGACCTGCCGGGCGACCTCCAGGCCGAGTTCGCAACCGGTGATGAAGTTCACGTACAGCGCATCGCAGCCGGCGATTCTCGGCTCAAGCTCCTCCCAGGTCCACTCCGGCACGCCGCCCGTCAGTCGCTCCGTACGTCGCTCCGGACCCGTATAGTGCAGCTCCACCCGCGGATTGGGCGAATCGGCAACCACTATCGACTCGTCCGTTTCGAGGGCGGACAGCTCCCTGAGGAATCGATACCCCCGCTCCGCCAGGTCACGGCCCAGCTTGACGAGCGGCCGGATTTTGGTCTTCCCCGGGCTGAGTGCGTCGGCCGCAGCGAGCGCGTAGCTTATCCCTCCCCACTCCTCCACCGGCGATCCGACGTCCGAACCGCGCCAGATCGTGTCCCATACCATCGTGCCAAGCACGCCGACGATTCTCATGCCGTGCGGCAGTCCGATTCTGGGGTCACATCGGTTTTCGTTAAGCCGGTACTCCCGTTGTAGCGCCCGACGGCCCGGCTGCGCGGCGGTCTGCGCGCAACGAGCGGATCGTGGAGGGTACTGTGGCCCAAGCTAATCAGTTCCTCACGCCGGCGCGAGTCTTTGACTCGGCGTCTAGACCTCGCCGCATTGCTCGCGCTTGAAACAGGCGACGGCGCCGATGATCCCCGCCAGCCCCCTGAGATCGGAGGGAACGATGCGGCACGCTTGCTCGGCAACCTGGAAGGCACGGCGCCTGATCTCGGCACGCAGCGGCACGAACAGATGATCACCCGCCCGGGTCACGCCACCGGAGATCACCAGTACCTCCGGGTTGAGGATGTTGATGACGTTGGCCAGGCCGACACCCAGGAATTTCGCCGTGTCGTGCATGACTTCGGTCGCGTACGGGTCGCCCTGGACGACGGCCTCGTACACGGTCTCGGCGGTGATGCTTTGGACGTCGCCGGCCAGCTCGGGGAGGATCGAGCCAACACCTGAATCGAGATCCTCGATGGCGCGCGCCGCGATGGCCTGGCCCGACGCGTAGGCTTCCAGGCAGCCGTAGTTGCCACAGTTGCACTTTCGCCCGGTCGAGTCGATGGTCATATGCCCGATCTCGGCGGCGACGTCGTTGGCACCGTGGTAGAGCTCGCCGTTGAGTACAATGCCGCCACCGATCCCGGTGCCCAGCGTAACACCGACCAGCGTGTCGACGCCGCGTCCAGCGCCCATCCACCACTCGCCGTAGGTGGCCGCGTTTGCATCGTTGTCGAGCGTTGCGGGTAATCCGATGGCGTTCTGGACCAGATCGCGGAGCGGGAAGTTGCGCCAGCCGAGGTTGGGTGTGTTGATCACCGTGCCGGTCTTTCGGTCCAGCGGCCCCGGTGAACCGATGCCGACTCCAGCGAACGCCTCGCGACCGACGCCTTTCTCGTCCATCACCTCGCCCATCGATTCCTTGATCATCCTGATAACTCGATCGACGATGAACTTCGCGCCTCGTATGACCTCGGTCCGCTCGCGGCGCACCGCGAGTGGCAGCCCACCCTCGAACGACACGACACCCACGTTCAGGTTGGTGCCCCCGATGTCCACTCCGACGACCCAGTCACCTTCCGGCACTTTAGACATCGCTTGACGCCCCCGTTCCTTTCAGCTGCTGGCGGGCCGCCTCCACGACGGCCTCGACAGGAATGAGCTCCAGACACTCTCCTTGCGCCTCCGGCAGCAAGGTGCCCCGGCCCCGACGCGGGCAGCGGCTTCTGCCGCAAGGGGAGCATGGCAAACCAGACTGCCGGATCACCCGCGCCCGCAGGTTCAGCGGGCCCGTGCGCACCGGGTCGCCCGCGCCGAAGATCGCAATGATAGATGCGCCCACCGCCGCCGCCAGATGCATGGGTCCACCGTCGTTCGTGATCACGAGGTCGCACTCGCTGAATCCGGCGGCGAGCACCCCGAGATTGGTCCGACCGCCAAGGTCGATCCCCCGCTCTTTGGCCCCGGCTGCTACCCGGGCGGCCAGCACCTCTTGCTTCGGGCCGCCGAACACCACCACGGTCCCGACCTCCTGCCCCAGGATGCCGGCAAGCGCCGTGAACTTGCCCTCGGGCCAGCGACTCGCCGGCGCGTTCGCGCCCGGGAAGATCCCCACGGCCGGCCTCTCGAAGCGGCCCGCCACGAGTTGGCGGAACTGCTCGAGCGCTCGCTCGCGTATCGGCAGGCGCGGCGGCGGCGGTGACCCGCCCTTCCACTCCGGATCGACGAGGCGCATGTACGAGCTCACCCGGTGCTCGCCGGGAACCTCCGGGCGCACCGAGCGATCGTTCAGCAGCAGGCCTCGAATGCCGGCGCGCGTCCCCCTCCGAATCGGTATGCCCGCCATGCAGGCGACGGCTGCCGTGGAGAATGACGGCGTGAATAGATACGATGCCTCATAGCCCACGTCGCGGATCCGCGCCGCCTCCTTCCAGACCGCGGCGCTCCGCCGGAAGGCCATCACATCCACCGGAAGCGCGGCGGTCTCGAGGACCGGCGCCAAGGCCGAGTGACACCAGACGTCGACACCACGCCCCTGGTAGCGCTCGGCCAGACGATGCAGTGCCGGTATGGCCATGACCACGTCGCCCAGATGATCCGGGGCGCGGGCGTAGATCGGTCCGCCGCGCGGCGCGCTCACCCGTCACCCACCTGCAGCAACGCCAGGAAGGCCTCCCTCGGCACTTCAACCCGGCCAACCCGTTTCATCCGCTTTTTCCCTTCCTTCTGCTTCTCCAGGAGCTTGCGCTTGCGGGTCACATCACCACCGTAGCACTTGGCCGTCACGTTCTTGCGCAGTGGCCGCACCGTCTCACGCGCGATGACGCGACTGCCGACAGCCGCCTGGATCGCCACGGCAAAAAGCTGTCGCGGGATCAACTCCCTCAGACGCTGCACGACCGTGCGCCCGTAGAAGTAGGCCTTGTCCTTGTGCGCGATCATGCTGAGCGCATCGACGGGCTCGCCATTCAGCATGACGTCGAGACGCACTAGGTCGCTGCTCCGGTAACCGACGAGATCATAATCGAGGCCGCCAGTGCCGCGGGTCAAAGTCTTCAGTCTCTCGTAGAAGTCGAGGACCATCTCGGCGAGCGGGAGGTCATAGGTCACCTCCACGCGCTTACCATCGATGTAGTGCATGTGGCCGAACTCGCCGCGCCGCTCGTGACAGAGCTTCTGTACGCTGCCGATATACTCTGCCGGGCACAGGATCCGCAGCCGCACGTACGGTTCTTCGATGCGGTCGGTCGTCGCCGGCGGCGGCATCTTCGCCGGATTCTCCAGCGCCACGACCGAACCGTCACGCAGGACCACCCGATACTCCACGTTCGGTACCGTGCTGACGAGATCGAGGTCGAACTCACGCTCCAACCGCTCCCGCACGATCTCCATATGGAGGAGGCCCAAAAATCCGCAACGAAAGCCGAACCCCAGCGCCTCACTCGTCTCGAACTCGTACTGGATCGCCGCATCGTTCAGCCTCAACTTCTCCAACGCGCCCCGCACACGCTCATACTGGTCCGAGTCCGCCGGATATAGGCCCGCGAAGACCATCGGCTTCACTTCCCGGTAACCGGGCAACAACTCAGCAGCGCGCCGCTTTGCGTCCAACACCGTGTCGCCCACCTTCGTGTCGGCGATCGATTTGATCTGCGCGGTGATGTAGCCGACTTCGCCCGCCGCCAGCTCAGAGGTCGGGACGGCGCCCAGCTGCAGGTAGCCCACCTGGCCGACCTCGTAGACCGCGCCGTTCGACCCGAAGGCAATTGTCATCCCGCCACGGACCCGACCGTCCACCACCCGCACCAGCGGAACGGCACCCTGGTAGTTGTCGTACTGAGAATCGAATATCAGCGCCCGCAGCGGCGCCTCGGCATCACCACCCGGCGGTGGCACGCGCCGAACAACCGTCTCCAGCACCTCTTCCACGCCCGTCCCTTCCTTAGCGCTGGCCAGCAAGATCTCATCGACCTCGCAGCCCAACAGCTCGGCCAACTCGGCGCGCCGGCGCTGCGGTTCCGCCGCCGGCAGGTCGATCTTGTTGATCACCGGCACGATCGCCAGCCCCGCCTCCACGGCCAGAAGCAAATTCGACAGCGTTTGCGCTTCGATACCCTGGCTCGCATCCACCACCAGGATCGCTCCCTCGCACGCCGCCAGGCTACGGCTCACCTCGTACGTGAAATCCACATGCCCCGGCGTGTCTATCAGGTTGAGCTCGTAAGCCTCACCGTCGGACGCCCGGTAGCTCAGCCGGATCGCGTGTGCCTTGATCGTGATCCCGCGCTCCCGCTCCAGGTCCATCGAGTCCAGGACCTGCTCCCGCATCCGTCGGGGATCCACGGCACCGGTAAGCTCGAGGAACCGGTCGGCCAACGTCGACTTCCCGTGGTCTATGTGAGCGATGATACAGAAATTTCTGATCCGCGCCGTTTCCACCCGTTATGCCTCTCCTCAGCCTCCAAGCGGTTGCGAGCTTTCAATCGAGTTTTCAATATAGACGGCCCGGGCTGCCCGTGGCAGTACGCCAGCGGCTCGAAACTTTGAGGCCTTCCCCGGTGTAGGCTACTCGAGCGGGATAGACATCGCCGCCACCGGGCTCCGGATCCCCCCCGGAGCGCGCGCCTGAAGCCAGCGGGCCGCCGGCTGGCTACCTGCCTGGGCGTTCGCCCTCTCCCCGAGCAAGAACGGAGGAAATGCGGTGTTTTCTATCGTTGGACACCCTGGAGCGCGCCTGCGCCCCACCCTAGGCCTCGCTGTCGGCGGGGCGCTATTGGCTCTGGCCGCCTGCGAGCTGCCAAAGGAGCCCCGGTGGGACGTGGGGATCATCGTTCCATTCAGCTCCGATCCCATCGGGATCGCCGATTTTCTGCCGGGGGTCGTTCAGATCGACAGCGCGGGTGACCCGTGGGTCTTCACTATCGACCGGCAGGAGAGCAACGTCGTCTTCAGCTACTCCGACATGTGCGCGCTTTGGACGTGCGCCGGTGGGTTCAGTGCCCCAGTTCCGGAGTTCTCGTACACCGACTCGCTGGTGGTGCTTTTCTCCGACGCGTCCTTGGTGTCGGTCGAGGGAGTTAGCGGCACCATGTCGCTGCAGGTCATTAACAACCTGGGCTTCGAGCCTCTGAGGTCGGACGCGACGTCCGACGGCTACATCGCGCTGGCGGTGCGTGACCTCGGTAGCGGAACGACGATCGACAGCCTGTTCTTGAGCGCTGCGGACACGGCGATCAACTCGGCGTACGATGTCACGCTGAACGTCTCCGCTGCGCAATTGACGGATGGTTTCGTGATATTCTTCCACCTCTTCTCACCCGACGACGGCCAGCCGATCACGATCGATCCGGCATCGGCATGGCTGAGTCTCGCCGCTTCGCTCGACGGGATCGAGGTCGCCGCTGCCACGGTCATCGTGGACAACATGTCGATGGACACGAGCTTCGTAGCCGACATCGATCAGAACACGCGAGACGAAATCATGAATCGCGTGATCAGCGGGGCCTACGAGCTCAAGCTGATCCACAACCTCGAGTTGGACGGCACGCTGGCGGTCTCGATCGCCGGGTCAGAGGCCGATCTCTTCTCGGGGGACCCGCTGGCCGAGGTACGGCTTATCGACCTCGTCTTCACGTCGGATGTGGCGCAGCCCGGCGAGCTGACGGCACAGGAACTCGAACTCATCGCCGCCTTCCCGGACATCTACATCGGATACAACGGAGTCGCCTCAGGCTCGCGACCTGGCAACCAGAGTCGCTTCGCGCCCGACCAGACTTTGCAGGCGCAGCTCAAGGTCACCGCTCAAATAAGAATCGGCGAGCAGTAGGAGGATGATCATGAAAAGCAATCGGATTGCCCCGATCGCTCTTGCGCTGCTGCTCGTCTGTGTTTGTGACGCAGGCGCCCAGCTGGCGACGCCCAGCGCCCGCGGCTTCGCTCTGGCCAACTCGTTCATGGCGCGGGCTCGCGGGTACGAGTCGGCTTTTTGGAACCCGGCCAACCTGGGTCTACCGGACCGGCCGGGCTGGTCGGTGGGTCTCGTGAGTGCGAGCGCTTACCTGAACAACAACTCGCTAAGCTACGGCCAGATCGCCGACCTCTATGGCGAGTATATCGACAACCAGACCAAGTCGGAGCTACTCGCCTCTATCCGTGAGGATGATCCGAGCAAGATGATGACGCTCAGCGTCGACGC
>CAYFSW010000034.1:0-36070 GCA_964345885.1 uncultured Gemmatimonadota bacterium
GGGAGGTTGTTCTCTCCCGGGTGCATCATGTGGTACGTATCGTAGATCCAGGCCATTGTGTCGGCACTGGTGTTGACGTCCGGTGCCGGGATGTCGGTGTACGGCCCGATCGCATCGCCTAGCTCTGAAACGAAGCGCCGGGTGATCTTCCGCAAGTCCTCCTTCGTACGCTTCTTGGGGTTGCAGATGATCCCGCCCTTCGCACCCCCGAACGGGACGTCCAGCACTGCGCACTTCCAGGTCATCCACGACGCCAGCGCCCGAACCTCATCGGCCGTCACGTCCGGATGATAGCGGATCCCGCCTTTGCCCGGCCCGCGGGCCAGGTTATGAACACAGCGGTAACCGACGAAATTCTTTACCTCTCCCTCCGCTGTCTCGATTGGGAACTCGACCGTGATCATCCGGTTCGGCCGCTTCAACCATTCCACCAGGCCGGCTTTCAGATCCGGGATGTAGCGCGCCGCATGGTCGAACTGCTGCTGCGCTATGTGGAACGGATTCAGGTCCTCTCTGCCGTTTCCGGCGCCTGTCGCTTGGGTCTGCTTGGCTTTGCTCATTGCTGGTTCGTTCCCTTGGGTACGTGGGGCTGCGCGAGTCGCCGAATGACTGTGAAGCGAAAAGCATCTTCCAGGCCCCTGGGGGCTATGTCCCGTAAGACAATATATAGCAGAGGGTTAGTTCATGCGGTCGGGTCATCAGCTGCCCACTGGCCGGGGCAGAAAGTCACAGGCAGGGAAAAGTAGGAACACGGCGGCCGGCGCCACAAGAGCGGGCTCGGGGCTGGTTCTCAGGCTTGAGAACGAGCCCCACATCGAGGTAAGCCAGCGCACATCCGTCGTTTGCAGAGACGAGGCCAAGGGAGTATCTTTCACTGGGGTTGACCTAAGTACAACCGACGCAGTGTCGGAGGGCAGCGAGATTTTGCGGGCCTCAGGGGTGTACTAGCCCCTGGAGACTGCGTCTCCGTACCCGCTCTGTGGGGCGGGATCCCGTCGTCGAGCCGGGCGTTGACTGGTGCGTCGAAAGGCGAGTCTGGCGCTTGGCCCCAGCAGTAGTGTCTGCGGTCCCAATAGCTGGCTCAGGGGTGTGAAGCCCGCTCGTGCGGGGGCCGGTAGGGGGTTCGTTCCTGCCGGACGTAAAACGGCGGAGGTCTGGATGCTATATGGAAAACCGGTGAGACGGAGGTCGGATATCGCCCGATCGGGAGCGCGCAAGTATCGCGTATACACGCGGAAGGACATCGGACTGATACCTCAGCTTCAGCATCTGCCTGTGACGGATCGAATCGCGATGGAGGCGGTCGCGGCCGTTCTTCCGTTCCGGGTGAACAACTACGTTGTAGAGGAACTGATCGATTGGTCCAACATACCCGAAGATCCGATCTTTCAACTGACGTTCCCGCAGCCGGGCATGTTGAGTCCGCGCGACCTGGCGCGGATGTACCGGTTGATACGTCGCGGTGCGTCAGCAGAGGCGGTAAGGGCGGCCGCCTGTTCGATCCAGTACGCGATGAACCCGCACCCGGCGGGGCAGCGGGATCTAAACGTTCCGGTGTTCGACGATGAGCCGATTCCGGGAGTGCAGCACAAGTACCGGGAGACGGTTCTGATCTTCCCGGCGGCGGGTCAGACATGTCACGCTTACTGTACGTACTGCTTCCGCTGGGCGCAGTTCGTTGGCGTCGATGATCTCAAGTTTGCGAGTCGTGAGTCGGACAAGTGGGTTCGTTACCTGAAGGGCCACCGCGAGGTGACGAGCGTGCTTTTCACGGGCGGCGATCCGGCGATCATGAAATCGTCGGTCCTGCGGCGATTCATCGAGCCGTTGCTCGATCCGGCGCTGGATCATATCACGAGCATCCGAATCGGCACGAAGGCGCCTGCCTACTGGCCGTACCGGTTCGTGACCGACGATGACGCCGACGACTTGCTCAAGTTGTTCGAGGATGTGCGTGGTTCGGGCCGCCACCTGGCGTTGATGGCGCATTACACTCACCGGCGCGAGCTGGAGACGCCGATCGCCGAGTTGGCTGTGCGTCGGATCAGAGACGCCGGTGCGGCGGTGCGCTGCCAGGCGCCTCTCGTTCGCCACGTTAACGACTCGGCGGACAGCTGGGCACAGCTGTGGCGCCGGCAGGTCCGAGTCGGCGCGATCCCCTACTACATGTTCGTCGAGCGCGACACCGGTCCCCGGGACTATTTCTCGGTTCCGCTGGCAGAGGCGCTGAATATCTTCAACGACGCTTACCGTCAGGTATCCGGTCTGGGACGTACCGTCCGGGGCCCGAGCATGTCGGCGACACCCGGCAAGGTCCTTGTCGACGGTATCGCCATGGTCGGCGGTCAGCGGGTGTTCGTCCTGAAGTTTTTGCAGGCGCGGAACCCCGATTGGGTGGGCAGACCGTTCTTCGCCAAGTATGACGAGACGGCGACCTGGCTCGACGAACTGAGGCCCGCCTCGGGGGCGAAGGAGTTCTTCTACAGGCCGGAGCTACGCGAGATCGCGGTAGCGCGGAGAGCCGGCCGAGGCACAGGAGCGGAGACGGAAGCGACGCCTGCCTAGGTTATTTATTGGGAATTCGTGAATCCATGACCAATTGAATAATTGACCGATTGAATACTCGAGATCAGAAGGGCCGCTTGGCTTCCCACGCGGCCCTTCTCAATTCGAAGGCTCAATTGTTCATGGATTCACGAATTCCCATCCCGCGTTTCCTCCGTGGCAACAGCTTCTTCATCTTTTGTGGTGTACTTGTCGAACCAGCTGCGCAGGTACAGCTGCGAGCGCATGAAGTTTGACGGTCGCGAGCTGGTGCCGTGCCACTCATCGTTGAAGCGGAGCATCACGGTGGGGATCTTCTGGACCTTGAGCGCCATGTAGAATTCCTCGGTTTGCGAGATCGGCGTGCGGAGGTCGTTCACCCCGGTCATGAGCATGGTCGGAGTCGTGACGTTCTCGGCGTACATGAGGGGCGAGCGGCGCAGGTGTTCTTCCGGGTCCTCCCAGGGATAGTGGTCGAAGTTGCTGTACCAAAAGGCGCCGTCGGTGGTGCCGACGAAGGAGAGCCAGTCGATCACCGGGTAGTTAGAGGAAGCAGCGGCGAAGCGGTCGGTGTGGCCGACGATCCATGCAGTCAAGACGCCACCGCCGCTGCCGCCGTAGACGAACATGTTGCGCTCATCGATGTAGCCGCGGGCGATTACCTCATCTACGCCGTTCATCAGATCGTCGAAGTCCTTGCCGGGATAGGCGCGTTTGATGGCGTTGCCGAAGGCCGAGCCGTAGCCCGAGCTACCACGCGGGTTCGTGTACAGGACGACGTAACCGTCGGCTGCATGCTCCTGCCGGGCGAAGTTGAAACCCACGTTGTACATGGCGTGGGGGCCACCGTGGATCTGCAGGATCAGCGGATACTTTTTCGCTGGATCGAAGTCCGGCGGCTTGATGATCCAACCCTGGATGCGCAGGTCGTCCGTGGAAGTGTACCAGATCTCCTCCACCGGGCCGAGTTCGATCCCTGTCAGGACATCGTCGTTCACGTACGTGAGCTGAGTGATGCGCTGCGGGCGCCTTGTGTCGAAGCTGACTACATCGCCCGGTTCGTGGGGATCGGAGCGGACGCCTACCGCATGGCCGCGGGCAGTCATGTCGCTGACGGAGAGCACGTGAACTCCATCGGTGAGACGTTCCACCTCTCCGTTCAACGTTGCGGAGTAGAGGTTCCTCGTCCCCTCGCTGCTAATGTTGAAGTAGATCCTGCGGCTGTCGTTCGACCAGATGAGCCCACTCGGCGAGCGGTCGAGATCGGCTGTGAGCGCCCTCGGGTTACCCCCGTCGCGGTCCATAACGTAGAGCGTGCGGTCGACATAAGTGTCGTCTGTGAAGTCGTAGCCGGTATAGGCGATGAACCTGCCGTTCGGCGAGACGACAGGGCTGCTGTCGGGCCCGCGGCGCTGGGTGAGCTGAGTGATCGTGCCGTCGGCGACGCTCAACTCGTAGATCTCCGACTCGAGCAAGATGTAGTCGGCGTCTTCCTCGCGCAGGCCGCTGAAGACGATCGCCTGGCCGTCGGGCGTCCAATCGAGGCCGGAGCCGTGGTTGTAGTCGCCGTGCGAGAGCTGGCGTGGGGTTCCGCCCTCCGCCGGGACCACGAAGATGTGGCGGTACCCGTCTTTGTAGAAACCGACCCGATCGCGGCGGTAGTTGAGCCGGTCGATGATCCGCGGACCTTCGGTCCACCCCGCGCCCTCGGGCCTGCCGGGCAACTTGACGGTCCAGGTATCTCGGCTGGGCACGAGCATGGAGAAGGCGATCTGCGTGCCGTTGGGCGACCAGCGGATGTTAGCCGGTGACTCATCGACGCGGGTGACCTGAGTGGTCGCTCCCTCGGCGTCCATCCAGCGGACGAAGATCTGGGAACCCTTGGGCTCGCCTTGTGCCAGGTAGGCGATCCGTGTCCCGTCGGGCGACCAGCGGGCGGATGAGCCGTCGGCCAGGTAGCGGTTCTTGCTGCCGTTAGCGTTCATGATCCAGAGCGCAGACTCACGGCGATCGTTCAGCTTGTCGACCCAGCGGCGGGTATAGATGATCTGGCTGCCGTCCGGCGAAATCCGCGGGTTGGAGACGCTCTCCATCTCCAGGTAGAGCGCTAGGGTCAGCCGATCGGGTACCGGCGGCTGGGCGTTTGTAGCACACGGGAACGCTAGGACCAGCGCCAGGGCCGCGAGGGTTGCGCGCTTCATCTCGGCCTCCTTGCTGTGGGTCGGGCTCGGGTCTCCGTGATAGACTAGGCTACCGGCCGGGGTTGTACAACGGGGCCACGTGCGCTGCGGCCTTTCCCGCCCGGCTCTCGGACGATATAAGTTGTCCGCCTGACATCCCGGGTCGGTAGCGACTCCGGGTGGGCGACTCGAGTGCCAGGAGGCCGGAACTGAGCTCAGAAGCGACAAGGGAAAGGCAGGGGACCGACCTGGCGTCGGTGGCGGTGCTCATCGGCATCGCGCTCGTCGACATGATCGGCTTCGGTATCGTCCTCCCGCTGCTACCCTTCTACGCGGTGGAGTTCGGTGCCTCGGACTGGATGGTGGGTCCGCTGGTGGCGTCGTTCTCGGTAGCGCAGCTGCTGTCAGCGCCGTTCTGGGGCAAGATCTCCGACCACTACGGCCGACGCCCGCTGATCCTGGCCGGGCTGGCGTTTTCGGCGCTCTCCTACGTTCTCTTCGGTCTCGCAACGACTGTGACGATCCTGTTCGTCTCGCGCATCGTCCAGGGAGCGTCAGGTGGGACGATCGCTGTCGCCCAGGCCTACGTCGCGGACACGACGGCGCCGGAGCGCCGCGCCCAGGTCCTCGGCTGGCTGTCGGCCGCCACGGGAGCGGCGTTCATGATCGGCCCGGCGATCGGCTCGTGGGCCTGGCGTTGGGGTGGTCACACGGCGCCGGGGTTCGTGGCCGCGGCGCTCTGCGTGGTCAACCTGGGGCTCGCCGTCAGGTTCCTGCCCGAGCCGACGGCTGCGAGGCGGCGCGAAGCGCGGGGCAGCCTGGCCGTGCCTCCCCTGCGCGCGGTATTGCAGACGGCCCTGCGCGGGCCGCTCGCACGCATGATCGGTATCTATTTCCTGGGAATGGGTGCGTTCACGGCGATGACGGCGATCTTCCCGCTCTTCCTCTCGGAGCGATTCGCAATAGACGAATCGACTGTGGGCTACGTGTTCGTCTACATCGGGTCGGTCTCGGTCCTGGTACGCGGCGTGGCGGTGGGGAAGCTGGTGAGTCGGTTTGGGGAAGCGACCATCTGCCGGCTCGGCGCCGGGATGCTCGGCATTGGGTTGGGAGTGGGCACCGTCGCTACCACCTATCCGCTGCTTGCCGGGGCCATCACTCTGGTCGCTGCGGGAACGGGAACCCTCTTCCCGCCGCTGGCGGCTCTCATCTCTCGCGCTACGCCGGCGGAGGAACAGGGGAGCACTCTGGGACTCAACCAGTTCTTCGGTGGGGTCGCCCGCGTAGCTGGGCCGCTGGGAGGTGCAGCGGTCTTCGATGCCTACGGTCCCGGGGCACCGTTCTTGACGGCGGCGCTGGGGGTGGGGGTGGCTTTCCTGATCGCGCTGGGGCTCAAGCCGGTGGCCGGTGCCCGGTAGCCGGTTGCCGGTGGACGATACGCCGTTGGCAGCCGACGCACGGTCTGCTCCTTTCCCTTTCTGTGATGATTCGTTGATGGCCGGGCACTAGCGTGGAGAGGTTGATGTGATTGACTCTCCTCGACCGTAGGTGCTGATGACCGGCCGCTTGGCAAACAACTTCACGGACCTCGAGGTCTATCAGAGAGCAAAGAAAATAGCCGGTACGCTCTTCGAGAGAACGAGGAGCTTTCCGCGCGAGGAGGCCTATGCTCTGACCGATCAGCTGCGGCGGTCCTCACGGGCGATCGGTGCGCAGATCGCCGAGGCGTGGGGCAAGCGATTGTACTCACGCCATTTCTTGAGCAAACTGTCCGACGCCGATGCTGAGCAACTCGAGGTGCAGCATTGGATTGCTGTCGCCGTAGACCGGGGATACCAGGATGCGGAGGAAGCCGCGAACCTACTTGAGGAGCTGGCGGTCGTTGGCCGAATGCTGGGCTCAATGATCGACAAGGCCCGCCTCTTTTGCCGGGAGACGGGCCCTTTTGTTGACAGTTAAGTTCTGTACCGGCCACCGGCCACCGGCCACCGGTTACCGGTCACCATCAGAAGATCCGCCGACTCGCCCTGGCATCGACGAGCTCGTCGATCCAGGTCCAGAGGTTCTCCTGCCGGTCTACGGGCAGCCCCAGAGTTATCTGGTTGCGCCAGCCTCGCATGACCTCTTCGTCCTGCGTCCAGAGGCGAACGCGTTGGCGCGGGACATCCTGCTCCCAGCGCACGGCGACCGTTGGGCTGGCGTACACCAGTCTGACGGTGACCCTACGAGAGAGGTACTCGAGGGGCTCTAGGTTAATTCTCGAGTAGCGGTCATCCTCTTCGCTGGCCGATCTGACGTCGGGCACGCCGTCGCTGACGACCAGAATGGTAAGCGGCTTGAGGATGAGGTTCTGCCGCTTCACGAAGGTCGCCACGCGCTCGAAGAACGGGTTGAAGTCGGTCAACGCGTCGCCGGATGGGAACCAGCGGTGCAGGTCGGCATCGATCTCGTCGACCGTCTTACCCTGGAAGTCGTGGATCGGATGGAACGACTTCGCTTCGCCGGGCCGTTCGCCGCCTATGGAACCGACGAACATAACGGCCGGTTGCTCCAACTCGCCCAGCCCGTTGAGGTGGCCGTAGATGTAGTGGGCGGTGAAACGGATCGCGTCGTTGTAGTTGCCGGTATTCTGGAACGAGCCGCTCACGTCTATCCCGATGAACAACGTCATGCGCGGCTCCGACTCCCCCTGCGGCGCACACGCCGCGGTCAGGAGCAGGCTCGTCGCCAGCAGTGTGCTGGCGATCCGCCACCTTGCCGTCCTGGATTCGTGATCAACGTACATGGCAATCACCTGTGGCTCGGTTGTCGTTGTCCTACGCTCAGTCGCCGCTCGTTGATGGCTGACCCGATTGGCCGCGCAGGACCTGGACCAGCGCGTCCTTGATCATCACGTTCTCGATTGTAGTAAACGGCAGCTTGAAGGCCTGCCTCGACGTGATTACCACAGTGGCGCAGTTGACGGCGGCGGCGAGCAGCTGTAGCACCGGCAGCGACATGAGTTCGAGCAGCTCGAGCGAGCGGGCGCGGAACCATTCGTTCTCGGCCTTCAGCGCGTTGATCGGCCCGCGCCACCAGTCGGGCTCGGGAGCGCGGGGCCGCTCGCCGGGCGCCGCCTCGGCCACCGAGATGGTCTCGCGCGCCAACACGGCGAGCAGCGCCGGGGTGCCGAAGCGGCCGAAGAGGACCCAGGTCATCGCTCGTATACCGATCCAGCCGAACGAGGCCATGGCGAGTGTGCCGCCAAAGCCTATCTGATAGCCGGTATTAGCGGCGATCCAAGGCGTGATCGCGTCGATCAGCTCGCGATAAAGGAATACGACCTCGAAGAACATCACGAAGAACTCGACGAGACACATCTGGATGAACGTCTTGACGTCTTTCCTCTCCCAGGCCTGGGCGAGCACCTGGATCGAGGCGAAGCTTCCGCAGATCACGACGAACAGGAAGAGCCAGAGGATAGGCGCCATCAGGGTCCGGCTCTCGACACCGGCGAGGTCATAAAAGACCTCCGATACGGTCGGCATCAGGGTGTAGGTGAAGATGAGCGCCTCGAGCGCCGACCAGCCGATGGTCAGCAGGAAGGCGAGCCACGGGACGCCGGGCTGGAAGTACTTGCGGCCCATCCAGTCGAGCAGGGCGAACGGCGTCAGTATGACCAAGCGCAGCGACTTGAAGCCGAGCTGCAACGTCAGCTTCAGGAGGCCCCAAGCCCAGCCGATCAGCATCCAGACGAAGCGCGCGATGCCTACCCAGAAGAGCCAGGCGCTGCGCCCGGTCTCCCACCAGAGGAGAACGAGGGCGACGAGGAACTCGCGGCGGCCCGAGCGGAATGGCACGGTGTAGAGAGCGAGCATCGTGCACCAGATCGCTACGATGACGAGCAACGCCGGGAGCAGCAGGAAGACACGCTTGAAGAAGGTCGCCCAGTGGGTGTTCGCGATCCAGGCGAAATCGAAGATCGTGGCCTGTGCGTCCGGTATCCAGGCGATGAGGAACGTGAGCAGCTGGAAGGTAAGCTGCCACTGCTCCGGCAACGTCGCGGCGATGGCGTCTAACATGGTACCCCGTCCTTTTCAGTGACCGATGGACCGGCAACGGCTTACCGGTACACGGATGGACAAAAACGGAACCCCAAAGGTCCGCCGTCTCGGTTGAGAACAGGAAATCGGGTTAAACGGGAAGGCTGGGAGAGACGCCCCCCGGACAGGAAAGCGCTCTCATTCTACCCGAGGCTGGCGAAGGTGTCAAGCGTTTTGGCGCCCCTCTAGACAGAGTCCCGACCGTAATCCTATGTGGGGTAGGAACTTGGGGCGGGCGTCTCCTGTTTCCACCCGGGGGGTGCCGGGGGCGAAACATCGCTCTGCCCAGGCTTGCGGTAAGAGGCAAGAGGCCCACGAATCGAGTGCTCCCAGGCTTGTCGCGACGGGGATCGCGGTGCAACTTGTGCCATAATCTGTGAGCCAACGGTCGAGGAGAGGCACATGCTGGCTGCAATCCTGCTGATCACTATCGCTCTGTTCTGGGTCGCCTACCGGGTGTACGGGGGCTGGATGGGCCGAGTCTACGGGCTCAACGATCGCCACCTGGTACCGTCCGAGGGGCAGTACGACGGTGTGGATCACGTGCCGACGAAGACGCAGGTACTGCTGGGCCACCACTTCTCGTCGATCGCTGGTGCGGGACCGATCGTCGGTCCGATTCTGGCCGGCTTGTTCTTCGGCTGGCTGCCGGCACTCGTCTGGATCATCGCGGGCTCCATTCTGGTAGGTGGCGTGCACGACTTCGGCTCCACCATCGCCTCGGTACGGCACAAGGCGAGATCGGTGGCCGAGCTTGCCAGGCAGTACATCACACCAACCGCCTATAAGCTCTTCCTCGCGTTCATCTGGCTGGCGCTGATCTATGTGATCGTCGTGTTCATGGATCTGACGGCTGCGACGTTTGTGGACGTCGAGATGAACGGGAGCGGTGTGGCGATCTCGGCGATCATCTTCGTTGGGCTCGCCTTGGGAATGGGTTTCCTGACTTATCGGCGCGGCCTGAGTATCAAGAGCGGTACGCTCGTCTTCCTGCCGCTGCTCTTGCTGGCAGTTTGGATTGGCGACGTGGTGGCGGAAGGTGCTGGATTACTGCCATTGCTTGCCGGTAGCGAGAAGAACACCTGGAATATAGTGCTACTGTCGTATTGTCTGGTCGCGTCGATCACGCCAGTTTGGGTCTTGTTGCAGCCGCGCGACTACCTGTCGAGTTGGCTGCTGTATCTTTCGGTCTTGGGAGCGGGACTGGGCCTGCTGATCGGCGGGTTGACCGGCGCAACGGCCGTGGCAAGTCGCTGGCCGGCTCTAGTCTCGCCGAGTGCAGTGACCGGGTTGGGTATCGCTCATATCGGTCCGCTCTTCCCGATCCTCTTCATCACGGTGGCGTGCGGGGCTTGCTCAGGCTTTCACTCGATTGTGGCGAGTGGTACGACATCCAAGCAGATAAAGTGTGAGACGGACGCGCGGCGGGTGGGCTACGGGGCGATGTTGATCGAAGGGGTGGTGGCGGTGATCGCGCTGTCTGCGGTCGTCATCCTGCCGTTCAGCGCAGATGCGTTCGGCGAGACGCCGATCGCGATCTATGCGGGGGGCATCGGCGAGTTTCTAGCCAGACTCGGGGTGCCGGGCAGATTCGGCGCCCATTTCGGCTTGTTGGCGTTGTCTACATTCCTGCTCACCACACTCGATACCTGTACGAGGTTGGGACGCTATGTAGCGCAGGAAGCGTTTGGCTGGGACAAGAACGATGCCCGTAGCCGCGTGGTCGCTACAGTCGCCACGCTGGCGCTTCCGGCGTTCCTAGTGTTCGTGACCTACACCGACCCGGCCAGCGGTCAGGTACTGCCGGCCTGGCGCGCGGTATGGCCGGTATTCGGCGCGACGAACCAGCTGCTCGCCGCGCTCGCACTGCTCGCAGTCACCGTGTGGTTGAAGCGAACCGGGCGTACCTGGATATTCGCCGGAGCCCCGATGGCCTTCATGCTCGTGATGACGATGACGGCTCTGGCGATGCTCATCTGGCGAAATGGGCTGACGCTGATCGGCGTGATCTCGTCGGCGCTGTTCGTGCTCGGTTTGCTGCTGACCGTTGAGGCCGCTCGTGCCTTCAGGCTTCAAGAGCTGGGGCCCGAGCAGGTCACCTTGAAGCCGGCGGGCGCGGCGGGCGACTAGATGATTACGGGGTAGTTGACTCGAGAGCTTCGGATTCGTCGTGTCGGGGCATACCCCGGGTTCCGCCCAGGACCTGGCGAGTGAGCTCGGCGAGAGCCGCCGGCGAGAAGGGCTTCTGTAGGAAGTTCACAGCGCTGTCGGCCATCATGTCGCGAACGGTCCTATTGTCCGTGTAACCGGACATGTAGATGACGCGCGTCTGAGGGCGAGCCTTGTGGAGTTGTTCCGCCAGTTCGACTCCCCCCAGCTTTGGCATCACGACATCGGTGATCAGGATGTCGATCGGGCCCGCGTGCTCCTGATGAAGCTGAAGCGCTTCCGAGCCGTCATTGGCTTGGAGCACCTCGTAACCGCGGCCTCGTAGCACACGAGCGGCCAGGCTTAACACAGCGGGCTCGTCTTCGACCAGGAGGACGGTCCCGCTGGTCGTGATGGGCTCTTCGGCCCGCGGGGTCGGTTCGGCCGATTCGACCAGGTCCTCGACGGCCGGAAGATAGATCATGACCGCCGTGCCATGGTTTGGCTTGCTCTTGATCCAGATGTCACCGCCACTCTGTTTGACGATTCCGTAGACGGTGGCGAGGCCGAGGCCGGTGCCCTTCACCTCTTTCTTGGTCGAGAAGAACGGCTCGAAGATCCGCGCGAGGGTCTCCTCGTCCATGCCGCAGCCCCTATCGATGACCGAGAGAACGGCGAAGATACCGCCTTGCGACAAGCCGAGTTGTTGGGCCGAATCGAGTTTGAGGTCGGCGTGAGCCGTTTCGATAGAGATGGTGCCCCCATTGGGCATCGCCTCGTAGGCGTTCTCCACTAAACTGACGATGATCTCTTCAAGCTGGACGGGGTCTGCCTTCACGGGGCGGAGTCCGCGATCGAGCACCGTCGTTAAGTGGATCGTGTCACCGGTCATATCCCTGAGTCGCGGTCCCAGGTCGGTGATCAGCTTGTTCAGCTCGATCAGGCGTGGTTGCAGCATCTGGCGGCGGCCGAACGCCAAGAGCTGGCTGGTAAGCGCGGCGGCTCGCTGACCCGCCTCTTTGATCTCCTCGATATCGGTACGGGCCCGCTCGTCGATGAGGCCTTTGAGGACGAGATCGCAGTGCCCGATGATCGAGGTGAGCAGGTTGTTGAAGTCGTGAGCGATCCCGCCGGCGAGTCGTCCGATAGCCTCCATAGTCTGGGCGTGACGCAGGCGCTCCTCCAGATTCTTCTGGTCGGTTAGGTCGCGGGCGATGGCCGACAAGTGATCGACCCTACCGTCGCTCGTCCTGTGGGCGACGATCACCGTCGAGGTCGGTATCACACGTCCGTCGCGTGCCTTGAACGACATCTCGCCGGACCAGTAGCCGTCGCGGATCGCAGCCGGCAGCACGTGGTCGCGCATCCGGGTACGGTCGGGCTCGGGATGGTACTCCCAGGCCGGCACCGGTGATGGCACGTCGTCCTCCTCGATGCCCAGCATGTCACGCCCGGCGGAGTTGAGGTAGGTGCCGACTCCATCGACGGTGAATATGCCAACGAAGTCTGGTGTCGCCTGGAGGATCTCGGCCAGCCGCTTGCGGGTGTCCTCGACTTCCTTACGCTCGGTGACGTCAGCGATCAGGGAGAGGCTGCCGACGACCTCGCCGTTGTCATCGCGCAGCGGCCCACCGGAGATGTGTACGTTTATCAGCGTGCCGTCGCGTCGGCGCCGGACGACCTCGACCTCGCTGAGACTGTGGCCTTGCAGCAGGCGACCGTGGAGCCGGCGGAACTCGGGCAGTTCGGTGTCGGGGACGATGGGGGGAAGCGGGCGCCCCACGACCTCGGCTTCGCTCCAGCCGAAGATTTTCTCGGCCGCGGCGTTCCAGGTGAGGACGTTGCGGTCGGTGTCCAGAGCCATAATCGCCAGCGGCGAGGCTTCGATCAGGGCTCGTAGCGTCTCGTTGGTGCGCTGCAGTTCCTCGCGGGCCTGTTTCTCGACGGTAATGTCTTTCAAAGATCCTTCATAGAACAACACGCGGCCCTTCGCGTCTCGCACGGCGCGGGCCTGGTCTAGCACCCAGATCAGTGTCCCGTCGCTGCGGCGGAGCTGCATGGGATAGTCACGGACCAGGTCCTCCTGCTCGAGCTTGGCGATCTGGCTACGCCGCACGTCGTGGTCGACGAAGAGGTCGTAGGCGTTGAGCTGCAGAAGGCTTTCCCGGGAGGGGTATCCGAGCAGCTCGACCAGCGCCGGGTTGGCGTCGAGGATCGTCCCGTCGGGCGCACTGAGGTACAGGGCGATGGGTACGCCGTCGAACAGGCTTCGATACCGTGATTCGCGGTAGCCGTGGCGCTGGGGCCTGCGGCGCTGTAGGCGGCGGAGCCAAACGTAGAGGAACGCGCGTAGCTCGCCGAGAAGGTGCCTTAGACCTTGCTGGGTCCAGGCTCTGCGGTCGGGTGCCTTAGGCATCCAATCGGGCTTGGTGTGTAGGAGCCGATAACGTTATCATCACCGCACCTCAGCAGCGGAGGAACGGCGCAGCGACCAGCGGCACGGGTATCCTTTGGCGCCGAGTAAAGTCGGCGTCGTAGCGAGAGGCCGTATTAAGCCAGCTGAGTTCTTGGGAAAGCTACGGCGGGGAAGCGTAGGCTCTCTGCTCGTGCTAGACAGATTATAACGCCATAGGCGGCCATCGTGCCAGACGAGTAGGACCGGAGGAGGTTCAAATGAGATGCCAGCAAATCGTGTGGACCCTTGCCGCCGGCTGCGCCTTCCTGCTGCCAGGCGCGATAGGGCAGGCGGAGGCTCAGACGGTGTTTGGCCTGCCAGCGGGCGAGCCGGCAGCCGTGCAGGGAAGGGTAATCACCCCGAAGGACGTGGCCCGCATCCGCTCGACCGGGCAGATCGCGATCAGCCCGGACGGCTCTGAGATCGCCTACACGCTAAGCGTTCCGGGCGAGCCCGGCGGTGACCGGAACGGGCCGGCCTGGGCGGAGCTTCACGTGGTGTCCTTCGACGGGACGCGCGATCGGCCCTTTATCACTGGTGAGGTGAACGTCTCACACCTGCGCTGGAGCCCCGACGGCGCGTACGTAAGCTACTTGGCCCGGCGCGAGGGCGATGACCACACATCGATCTACGCGATCCCTGCCGAGTCGGGCGAGTCGGTCCGGCTCTACGGGCACGAGACGAGCGTGCTCGCCTTTGACTGGCGGCCGGACGGGCGGGCGATCGCTTTCGTGGCCATTGAGGCGGTGCCGGAAGACCTGGCGGAGCTGAGGGGGCTAGGCTTCAACCAGGAGATCTACGAAGAGGATTGGCTGTCGCGGCGTCTCTACGTACTGGAGCTGCCGAACGGCCCCGAAGGTCCGGCCGGCGCGGTGCGGACCGTGGAGGTACCGGGGCAGCCGTGGAGTGTGGCCTGGGACCCGGACGGCAGGCGGTTGCTGACGGATCTCTCGCCGACGCCGCTGGTCGACGACCGCTACATGTATCGGCGTCCGCATGTGATCGACGCGTCATCGGGCGAGGTTCTGGCAGCGATCGAGAATCCGGGCAAGCTGGGAGCGTTCGACTGGTCGCCCGATGGGAGGACGATCGCGCTGATCTCGGCCGTCGACATCAACGATCCCCGGGAAGGCCGCCTGATGGTTGTGCCGGCGGCCGGCGGAGCGCTGCGCGATCTGTTGCCCGGCCTGGAGGGGCATGTCGAGTCCTTCGCCTTCGTCGCGAGGGACCGCTTGGTCTACCTGGCGGGGATCGGTGTGGGCAGCCGCTTGGGTCGCGTGAAGACTGACGGCGGCGACGCCGAGATCCTGTTCGAGAGCAGCGACCCCGTTCTCGCCGGGCTGAGCGTCGATGCGAGGGGCCGCTTCGCTGCGTTGGCGGCTGAATCGCCGAGCTTCCCGCGGGAGGTGTTTGCCATGCGTGTCGACCGGGCCGGCGAGCCGAACCGGCTGACCGACGCCAACGCGTGGCTGGCGGAGATTCGCTTCGCCCGGCAGGAGATCGTCCGTTGGACCGCTGAGGATGGGCTGGAGATCGAGGGCCTACTCATCCACCCGCTAGATGGAAGCGTGAACGCCCCGACGGTCGTCGTCGCCCATGGCGGTCCCGAGTCGCACTTCAAGAACGGCTGGTTGACCACCTACAGCCGCCCTGGGCAGATGAGCGCCGCGCGAGGCTACGCCGTGTTCTATCCCAATTACCGGGGTAGCACGGGCCGCGGCGTCGCCTTCTCCAAAGCGGATCAGGCTGACGGTGCCGGCGCCGAGTTTGACGACGTGCTGGCCGGTGTGGAGTATCTGATCGAGCGAGGGGTAGCCGATCCGGATCGGGTAGGGATCACCGGCGGCTCGTACGGCGGCTACTTCACGGCCTGGGCCGCGACGCGGCACAGTCAGCGCTTCGCCGCAGGCGTCATGTCCGTCGGCATTTCCAACCAGCTCTCCAAGACTGGCACCAGCGACATACCACGGGAAATGGAGCTGGTCCATTGGCTCTCAAACCCGTACGAGAACCCGGACCTGTTCTTGGAGCGGAGCCCGATCATGTACGTGAACAACGCGCAGACACCGCTCCTGATCACGCACGGCAAGGAAGACCCGCGGGTCAACCCCGGCCAGTCGCGCGAGCTGTATCGCGGCATCAAGATGCAGACCGATACACCAGTGCGCCTGGTTCTTTATCCGGGTGAAGGCCACGGCAACCGGAGGGCGGCGGCGCGTTACGACTACACGTTACGGCTGCTGCGCTGGTTCGACTGGTTTCTGAAGGAAGGGAAGACCGAACTCCCGCCGTGGAAGGTCGATTACGAGCTGAAGCCGGACGTCATGTAGCTAATATGGGAATTGGGAATCCGTGACTAATTGACTACTTGAACAATAGACTACTCGAGTTGAGAATGGCCGCTTGGCACGCCTTGCGGCCATTCCTCATTCAGATGCTCAATTATTCAAGTAGTCAAGTAATCCTGGATTCCCTATCTCCCACCCCAACGACCCTACCTCAGACACTCACCCGTCCAGCGAGCAATGTTCTCCCCGAACTTGAAAGCGAGTGCGCGATGTATTTCGGCGTCCGGCACGCCGAGGATGTCCTCGGAGGCCAGTCGCTCGCGTTCCAGCTCCAGGTGATAGGCACGAATCCAGCTCTCGAGCTGCGCTGGGACGACCTCGGGGTGGAATTGCACGCCGTAGGCGGTCGAGCCGAGGCGGAACGCCTGAACGTAGCGCTCTGTGCGCGCCAACAGCTCGGCATCCGCCGGAAGGTCGAAGGTGTCGCCGTGCCAGTGGAAAGTCTCGAAGGTCTCGGGAAAACCTGCCCAGAGCGGGTCGTTCGCGCCGGCTTCGGTGAGCTGCACCGGCGCCCAACCGATCTCCTTTCCATGCGCGCCGGGATAAACACGGGCTCCGGCGGCGGCGGCGAGTAGCTGTGCACCGAGGCAGATGCCAAGTACCGGTCGCTCGGCGGCCAGAAAAGCACGAATCAGATCGATTACGCTGCTGAGATAGGGGTGACGGTCGATCTCGTAGGCGCCCATCGGGCCGCCCAGGACTATGAGACTGCCGATGCCAACGACACGACGCTCATCGGGCAGCGACTCGGCGTCCACGTAGTCGGGGCTGATGCCGGCGTGCTCGAGGGCCTCGCCGAGGTAGCCGAGGTCTTCGATCTCGACATGACGGATGACCGTGCAGTCACCGCGCAATCCGTTCAAACCATAGCTCCGTTAGAGAGACGGGCCGTGCCCTAATCAACACGGGTATCGAACGTTAAGATTTGGCGGCGACGGCAGTGTGGCAAGCGGGAAGTGATCGAGCTTTCGGTCGTGTGCGGGAGCGGAAGGTCAGTATGCTGCTCGCTAAGGTGCAGCGGCTCGGTCGGCAGGCGGATCGGACTGTCGATCAGCCGATGAACAGCGAGATGTCCTCTCCCTCCTGCACGGTATCGGCGCGCGCTTCGTGAGAGCGAGCTCTGTCTTGTTTTGCCCAACCGAGCAGCCCCAGCAAAGCGAGCGATATGATCGACAACAGCAAGCCGGATTTCATCCCAGACCTCCACGAACCAATCTAATTCTTATTACACCAGTCTCGTTAACTCGATCCCTAGAAAGGTGAAGGCGCGGGCCTTGCGACCCGCGCCTTTGGGGCGACCACCGACCATGACACCGCTGCCCAAGGTATGGTTTCATGGTAGGTCCGGCATGTGTGCGGGAACCGGCCTGTTCGGCTTTGGCCGGCGTCTGGTGAGGCCGAACGCTCCGGCCTCCCGGTACCGGTGATACGAGTGACGGTCGGTGGTGAGGAAAAGTCTGCCCGACGCGAAGCCGGTCGCGACGACCGATCCGGTCATGCTGACCGAGGGGTGTCGGTCCTTTTGACCGGTCAAAATCAGCGTCATGAAGGCTCGCATCGGGAACCTGTTTCGCTAAGTTGTTAATTTGGTTGGCTTTGCTCGGGTTGTCTCCCGACTCCCTAGGCTGGCAGAGCACGCGTCCTGCCATCCCTCGCCAATAACAAGAGGCGATTTGCGTGCCAGACCGCGGCAGGTCTGGCGGCTTCCGACGGACCTCCCCCGCGGGAGTGATTCCGGGGGAACGTTTGTTTGCCCCGACCCTCAGGCGCCGCTGCCCGTCAGCTCGTTTAACAAGCGGGCCAGGCAACGGGCTTGGGCGCGGCGCGTGTAGGTCTTAACGGCCCCCGTCCGGGTCGGGGCGCTTAAGAGGCCTGAGTCGGCGAACTCGCGGAGCCAGACCTCGAGGCGGTGGGCGATGATCTGCGGGTCGTCGCTCAGGTCGGGCAGAGCGCAATCGCGGAGGATTCGCGAGGCTTCGCCACCGGGGGGTCCGACGGCGAGGATTGGGCGGCCGGCGCCGAGATACTCGAACAGCTTAGCGCTGAGCCAACCCAGCTCCGGATCGCTCCAGCCCAGGAATAGCAGGGCGGACGCGGACGCTTGCTCGGCGAGGCACTCTCGGTGAGGGACAGCCGGCAGGTGGCGCAGGAGATGAGCTACGCCGTGGCGCTCGGCTAGGCCGGCCAGGGCGCCAGGCGCTGTACCGATGAAGCGGACCTGAAACCCCGATCGATCGAGGTCGAGCTCGGACCGGTTCGCCAGCAGGGCCAGCGCCTTGAAGAGTGGTTCAGGGTCCTGACCGGGGCGGATCAGCGTCCCGACATAAGTCAATACGAACTCGGAAGCGGACTGGGGTTCGGGAGGATAGTCAGCCGGGTCGAACCCGTTGTACACGACCTCGACGTCACGACCGTGCAGCTCGCGAAGCTTGCTTGCCCAGGTGGGCGCGACGGTGGTGATCAGCGCAGCCTTACGCAGCACCCGGCGTTCCAGCCACCTCTCCAGATAGCGGAAAGCTTCGATTCGGGCGTCCCAGTGGTTATCGGACCAGAGGTCGCGGTAGTCGGCGATCCAGGGGAGTGCGGAGCGGCGTTGGAGCCGAGCGGCGACGATATGCGAGCTGGGCGGCCCGGAGGAACTCAAGATCGCATGGAAGTCGCCCGACTCGAGGAGGCGACTGCCCTCGGCGACGGCGAACGGTACCCACCCGATTGTCGCATCCGGCATCCGCACCGAGCTCATCGGCAACAGGTGCCGCAGCACGCTGTAGGCGGCGCGACCTATCGTTCGGCCGCGGGCGGTCCGCTCACGGAGCGATACAGCACCTTCAGCTTGGTCGGCGTGGCTTCGCGCCGCTCGGACTCTCCAAGGCGACGCGAATCGAGTGGCGTGAACATTCACGGACCCGCCGCCAGCAGCTTCGGTTCGCGCAGTGAGAACCGTTGGAGTCCAGCCGAACTCGGGTAGATACTGCACGAACTTCGACACCCGCAGTCCGCCTACCGCCCGGTTCGGAGGGTAGAAGAAGGAAACGATGAGCAGCCTGTGGCCTTCAGTCATCTAGCCCGAGCGATCTCGTTGAGCCAAGGGTCCATTTCCGCGCCGGATCGTATGACGGGGGCGAGCCGGCGTGCGCGCTCCTTGAAGCCGGCGAACAGGCTGGGCCGCGCCGCCCAACGCAGGAGCTCGACGCTCAGCTCGTTGATGGGCATCGCCCGGCCTACGCCGTCTTCGCGGATGTTGTCGGCGACCGCTCTCAGGTCTGTGCTGAGCACGGCGAGGCCGTTCGAGACATACGCCGAGTACTTGGACGTCGGTGTCAGATGGAAGTACGGGTTGTCGGTGGGCCAGAGGATCAGTCCGGCATCGCATCGCCCGGCCAGCCAATCGTGTGTGGCGAGGTTGAGCCGACCGTAGTGGCGGGCGTTGGTGACGCCGAGCTCATCGAACCAAGTCTCGACGGCTTCGCGGCCCGGGCCGCAAACGTGGAGGCGCGCCTGGGGTGCAGTCTGAATCGAGCGGAGGATTCGCCGGAAGTTCGACGCGATGGTCGTGTCGATAGCACCCGAGTAAAGAAAGTTCACCTTCCCGGCTTCGAACTCCATCTCCGGTTCGCCCTCGGGCTGCGCGGCCGGCACATAGAGGTTGCGCTGGAAGGCCCGGAACCTTTCGCGCTCGATTCCGTGCTGGTCGACGATTGTGTCCTGATACCCCGGAGGTGTGACAATCATATGGGCTGCCCGTAGCAGGCGGCTCTCGATGGCGCGCAGCTGAGCGATCGGCATTTCCGACGGCGGCCCACCAGCCGCGGCTGTTCCCTCGGCCATCTCGATTGGCAAGTCCTCCATGATCACGATGATGCGCTGCCCCGTCATACGCGCCTTCAGCCTTAGGGCCTGGTAGCCACGGCGAGCCATAGCCAGCAGGGTGGGGTGGTTGAGGTGGGCGAGCACCGGCACCTTCGGGTAAAGGAACAGCAGGTACTTCGATCGGTCGGTCAGCAGTTGCCGGAACTGACCCGCCATCCAGCGGAGAGCTGCCAGCCGTTCGTTGAAGGTCGCTCGTACTGCGGGCTCGACGGGCCGTAGCCACTGGAGTCGCGTATCGATGTGTTCGCTGTGCCGTTCGAGCAGCGCCGCGAGCGCCTGGATGTAGATACCCGTCGCCGATGCGGCGGGCACGCCCGGGGCGCCGGGCTCAAAGGCGTAGAAGCTGACGGTTCTTCTCAAGCTTGTACCATTAGATCGCGTCCGCGAATCCCGGCTCGATCTTCTTGAAGAGCCAATAGCCCAGGCCGGCGACCACCACCGACCCCGCCAGGGCTACCGCGAGGGTTTTCCAGTCCGGCAACGTGCCCAGCGCAGTGACGTGCCGGAAGCCATCAAGTATTCCCGCCGCAGGGTTCAGCGTCACGTAATATGGGCGCCAGCTCGCCGGCACAGACGAGAGCGGGTAGACAACGGGACTGCCGAACATCCAAAGCTGGATCAGGAACGGCAGCGCGTAGCGGAAGTCGCGGTAATAAACGTTAAGAGCGCCAACGGCCAGCGCGACACCAGAGGCGAGCAGGGCGAGGGCCAGCCAGAGCGGGAATGCCAGGAGTGTCACCAGCGCGAGGCGCATGCCTAGAATCGGGCCGAGAATTAGTAGAATTAGAAAGGCGAAGGCGAAGTCGAGCCCCGCGCTCAGCACGGCGCCGAGGATCGGCACCTCGCGGGGGAAATAGACCTTGCGAACCAGACCGGCGTCGCCGAGCAGCGCCTGGGCGCCGAGGCTGACTGATGTCTGCAGGAATATCCACGGCACGAGCGCCGAGAGCGCGAAGGCCGCGTACGGCACTCCACCGCCCGAGATCCGCGCCACGCGGCCGAAGAATAGCGCGAAGATCACCAGGAAACCCAGCGGCTGCAGCGTCGCCCAAGCGAAGCCCAGCAGCGCCTGCTTGTACTTCACCCGTACGTCGCGCTCGGCAAACGCCAGTACGAGCGACCGCGAGCCCCATAGCTCGGCCAAGCTCGCCCATAGGTTGGCGCGTCGGCGCGCCTCGATCGTGAACTCCGCGGTCGACATCAGGTCTCCGTTCGCCGACGGTTGCGGCCTCGGTTGGCCAGGCTCGCCTCGCACAGTCCCCAGATCCTACCCGCTTGCAGGCTGGCGGTCAGTAGGCCGGCGGCGCACCAGCGGCGCGCTGCGTGAGCCAGCGATCGCGCGACGGCGAGCAATTCGGTTCGCACTCGATAGCTCCGCCCGACGGCGTGCGCGAAGACGACCTGTGCCCGACCTCTACGGAACCGCACGCGGACCATCCTCCAGAAGCGCAAGTCGTCCTGGGTACGCCGATGCCACACCCACGCGTCGGGTGTGTAGATAATACGGCCGCCCGCGTCGAGAAGGCGAAGCTCCCATTCCTCCTCGTCGCCGGCGACAAAGAGCGACTCGTTCAACAGCCCGATCCGCTCGAAGGCCGAGCGACGGACGGCCATGTTGGCGCTCCACACCAACCGCGTTTCCTTCTCCTCGTCGCCTAAGTCCAGCTCGGTGTCTCCGAACGGTTCCCGACCACAGAATCGCGGTGGCTTACCTTCGAATCGAAGCTTAATCCTGCCGCCGATGCAATCGGCCTGAGGGTTGCGCTGTGCGCATTCGACCAGTGCCCGCAGCCAGTCGTCGGGCGCTTCGATGTCGTCATCTGCGAGCACGATGAGATCACCGCGCGCGGCCCGGATCCCCGCGTTCCTTGCGGCATTGGCACAGGCCGCCGGCTGGCGCACGTACTTGACGCTCGGATCGCAGCCGGCCTGAAAGGCGCGCATCTTCTGCGGCGTATCATCGGTAGAGCCGTCATCGACAACGATGATCTCGTAACTGTTCGCTGGGTAGTCCTGCGCCAGCAGACTGTCCACCGTTTCCTTCAGCAGCTTCGCCCGGTTCCGGGTCGGTATGACGATCGAGACAAATGACGAGTCCGGCATGGCTAACGCGGCACGCGTGCGAACCAGAGTCCGGTAGCGCGCCAGACGGCGAAGCGCAGGCGCAAGAGAAGCCTCCTGAGGCCGGTCGTCTTCACATACACCAGTCCGGCGCGCGGCCTCAGCCCCAGGTTGCTGAGGTGAATATCCCAGCGCATACCGCTGAACCGCCGCACCCCTTCGGGTAGGTGACACGGGTGCTGGTCGTCCTTCTCGAAGGTGCCGCGCTGGAGCATGAGTCCGCCGGGCCGCAAATGCTGCATCAGCACTCGGGCGGCGGCGAGTGGATCGGTCAGGTGCTCGAACACGTCGAAGCAGACTACGATGTCGTAAGTGCCGGCCGGCTCGGGAAGCCCCGATCGCGATTCACGGAACGTGGCGGCTAGGCCGCGGCGCTGGAAGCGGTGGCGCGCGAAGCGGAAGGCGGGGCTGTCGATATCGCTAACTGTGACCTCGTAGCCCTGGGCGGCGAGCAACAGTGCGTCGGTCCCGACCCCGCATCCGAAGTCGAAGACGCGTCGCCAGCCGGCTGCCGGGGAATGATGCTCGGCCACGAATGACAGCGCTTCCCGGTAAGCACCGCGCTCGCGGCTGGCGTGCCACTGCATCAGCTCCCAAATGTATTCGTCGGCCGAGCGGTAGAACTCGAGGATCTCCTGCGGTGTCCTGGGATCGGCGCGCCGCCAGGCCTCCGCCAGGTCGGCGGGCGTGTACGAGTGGATACGCTCGCGACAGACCGCGTTGCTCATTCCGGTGAAGCTCGCGAGATCGTCGAGGTCCTCGTCGCTGAGGAACACGGGGTCGAACCGAACCGCTGCGGTCCGCTCGAGGCGATCGAGCTCCGTCACTGACTCACCGCCCATTCGTGATCGACGTAGACCGGCCCGTCGGTCGAGAGGTGGGCCTGGGCGGCCGGACCGGTACGCTCGGCCGTTTCGGTCACCCGGAACGTACCGATCGGCTGCCAGTCGAAGAGATCGCCGTAAGCCTGCTCGGAACGCACCGAGCACCAGACCTGATAGACGCGAGGGAGCAGCGGCACGGCTCGCAGTCGGCAGGAGACGGTCACACGGCCGTCGACCCGGTCCGGGGCGCCACCGTCCACCAGCATGCTGCAGAGGATGAGGTTGCCCGGTCGGCCATCGGTGATCCCGATGCTCACGTGCGGTCGGTTGACGGGCACCAGCGCCTCGAAGCCGAGCCTGATCTCGATGTCCTCGCCGGTCTCGAAGGCGTAGCGCTCCGCGCCGCCCGGCTCGTGGCAGGTGGCGCTGACAAGCCGCAGGTACTGTGACGGATGTGGCGTAATGGTCTCCGCCAGTCGGTGCTGGTGAGCCGAGTCTACCCAATCGAGATAGGAACGTAAAACGTCCTTGGCACTGCCCTCGCTCTGCACCCGACCATCGAGCAGGAAGATGCCTCGTCGGCAGATCGCCTCCACGGCCGAGAGGTTGTGGGAAACGAATAGGAGAGTGCGGCCTTCTGCCACCAAGCGAGTCATTCGCTCGACACACTTCGCCTGGAAGCCGGCATCGCCGACGGCGAGCGCCTCGTCGACCACGAACACCTCGGGGTCGAGGTGGGAGGCTATGGCGAAGCCGAGCCGCAACTGCATCCCCGACGAGTACATCTTCACGGGCGTATCGATGACGTGACCGAGCTCGGCGAACTCGACGATCTCGTCGAACCGGCGGCGGACCTCCGCTTTGCTCATCCCGAGGATCTGCCCGTAGAGCCAGATGTTCTCTCGGGCGGTGAGCTCGGGGTGAACGCCCGAGCCGACCTCGATTAGCGCGCCGACCCGGCCGCGCACCCGCGCCCGACCCGCGGTCGGATAAGTGATCCTCGAGATGATCTTCAGAGCGGTCGTCTTGCCGGCGCCGTTCGGCCCGATGATGGCGAACGACTCCCCGTCACCGACCTCGAACGAGATGTCCTTGAGGGCGAGGATGCCGCGGGGGGCCGGCCGCGCACCGCGCAGTCGCTGTGGAATCCGTCGCAGCGCCGCACTCAGATCGTGGCGGAGCGACGCGTACCGGGGACCGCCGCCACGATATCGCTTGGTTACGTTTTCGAATCGAACCGACCAGGTCATCGCTACTCGCTCACGAGTGTGGCTGCGCGGAGCAGCTCGAGCTCTGCAGGTATCACCGTCTCGGCGGCGCAGCGCTCCACGACATGGGCCCGTGCATTTCGGCCCATCGCTTGAAGTCGTTGCCGATCGCTCGTCAGCTCAAGCACCGCCCGCTGCAAACTCGCCGGCTCGCCCCGCTTTACGAGGTAACCGTCGGCCCCGTCGCGAACGAACTCGGGGATGCCGCCGGCACGAGCGGCGACGACGGGAAGGCCGCATGCCATGGCCTCGCACATCGCGACGCCCTGGGCTTCGGTCCGAGCGGGGGCGACGAAGTAGTCGAACTCGTTCATAAGCGTTGGGACTTCTGCGTGCGGGACCGCTCTCTCCTCCAATGTGACGGCCGCGTTCGTAGCGTCGATCTGCTGCTGTATCAGCCCCGCCTCGGGTCCGGTGCCGACGATGGTCAGGTCCGTTTCGTGGAGGCCGGAGTAAGCAGCGATCGCGACGTCCAGCCCGTACTTGCGAGCGAGCCCCCGCAGCGCCAGCCCTCGGGGACGTTCGTCCGCCCGCGCCGCGGGCGCCAGAGGCCGGAACCGCTGCACGTCCACTGCGTTCGGTATCGTCGCCGTGCGTGGATGGACGAAGCGCATGCTACGTTCGGCGGTGCGCCGCATCCATTGCGAGACGTACACGACCGCCGCCGACTTAGCCAGGAAGCGACCCAGCCGCCAGAGCTTGCGCGCATCGTGGGGGAGCGAAAGAATTCGCGCCAGCCCGCGGTGGTAGCCGTGGAGCGCTGTGAACATGGCTTCGTAGCCGTGGATCCAGACGACCCGCGGCAGGGGCAGTCGGTCCGACAGGCGCGTGTGTGCACTGCCTGGGTACGGCGTGTGCACCGCGACAGCGTCCGCGTTGAAGGCCTCGCAGTCGGCTCTTGCCCTCTCGACGTCGCCGCCCACTATGGGAATCCGCTCGTACTCACTCTCGGGCTGACCGTCGCGCCGGGGGCGATACACCCTCACCTCATGCCCCGCTGCCTGGTAGGCGGAGGCGCGGGTATGGACGTAGACACCGCTTCCCGGGTTGGCCTGATCCGGGTAGTACTCGGTCAAGATCGCTATCTTCATTCGGTTTGCGGACGGGGCGGGTTGGGCAAGGGGGCACTCTAAGATGAACTCACTCCCATCCCGATTGCAACATCGGGATAACGTTGACGGGGCCCGCGAGCGAGCCGATCTTTAACCTGCCCTCCGCTCCGCGTTATCTGCCACCTGCCCGTTGGGGGCCAGTCTTCTAACTGCGATAGGGTGAAGCGAGCAAACGCCATCGTCCCAATCGTCGGCACCGCCCTGGCACTATTGGCGGGACTGGCGGCGCAAAGCATGGGTGTGGTCGCGGTCGTCGGCCTGGTCGGTATCGGCCTGGCCGCGGCCGCCTTCATCGATCTCCGTATCACCCTGCTGGCGATCGCACCGGCGATGGTCCTCCTGCCGGAACTGCCGCTGGCTCTGCCGCTGCGGACCGAGGACCTGCTACTCGCTCCACTCGCTGCCGCCTGGCTGACCCGTCTGGCTTTGGGACTCGAGAGCTTGCCCAGGACGCCCCTGAACCGCCCGCTGTTCGCGATCATCATCGTCGAGTCGGCGGCCGTTCTCTGGGGCGCCTATCGAGGCACCGCCGGCATCTCACCGGTGCTCTACAGCTCCACGTTCTTCTTTCTGAAGACGGTGGAGGTGACGCTGATGTACTTCATCGTCATCTCGGCGATTCGCAGCGAGCGCGATCTTCGCCTGTTCACGTATGTGTTCTGTGCGGCCGCTGCGGCGCTGGGGGTGTGGGGGGTGCTAGAGCGGCTCGCAGGCGGCGGCGCGGCGATCACGGGGCCGGCCGGCCACGCTGGTTACAGTCTGCTCGGTCTCACGTTTGTCGTGCTGCTGGCGGTCTTGACGGGCCAGTTCCTCAAACAGCGTGCGCGCCTGCCACGAATGCTTCTGGCTCTGGCCGCTGTACCGGTGGCTTATTCGCTGGTCTTCACGTTTTCGCGGCAGAGCTACGTGGGTGCTGCAGCGGCGATCGGGGCGATCGTCTGGGTGCACAGCCGCAAGCTCATCGTGCCTGCTTTGCTGCTGGCACTGGCCCTGCCGGTGGTCGTGCCTGAGGTCGTTCAGGAGCGCGCCGAATCGATCGTCACCAACGCGCCGGACCCGGTGACCGGGAGGCAACCTTACACAACGCGCGTGAACGCGTTGCGCGAGCGGCTGCCAGAAGTGCTGCTGCGGAGTCCGCTGGTGGGCCTGGGGCTCGGGGCCCTGCCACCGGGCTTTCTCGACAATCAATACTTGCTCGTCATCTATTACACGGGCTTGATCGGGCTGGCGGCGTTTCTCTGGCTACTGTGGGCGGCTGCCCGCACGTCGTACGAGGCCGCCAGATCGCTGGAGGGTGAGAAAAAGGGCCTGGCGCTGGCCTGGTTTGCCGCGACCGTCGGCCTCGCCGTTGCAGGGCTGGCGGGCAGCCCGTTCGTTGCCGTGCGCGTACGGCAGGTGTACTGGTTTCTTGCCGCGCTCGCAGTCGCGGCATACCAAATGACGAGCACTCGTGAGCCGGACCAGGGCCGGCTGGAAGCGGCAAGGGCGGCCGATTGAAGGGCTTGTTGCTGACGCAGGAGTTCCCTCCGGTTCTGTCGGGCGGCATCTCGACGTACTACTACCACCTTTGCCGCCAGCTGGATGGGGCGGTTTCGGTGCTTACCCCGCTTGGGCCCGGTGCCGCGAAGTTCGACGCTGACCAGCCGTTCGCGATCCACCGCCGGCGCATTCCCATCGTCTCGCCAGCAATGATGACCCGGCGCCGGAACCGCGTTCTGCGTCTCGCCCGTATGGCTTATCTGGCGCCCGCACAATGGACGCTGTTCACGCGCCATGCGCGGCGGATACTGAGCGAAGAGGGAGTGGACGTATTGTTGATCGGTCACTTGTATCTGGGCCCGCTGGGACCGCGACTTCGTCGACAAGTGCGCACGCGCTACGGTGTCATGCTCCACGGGTCGGAGCTGCACCGCTACATGGGCTGGAGTCTCGTGCGGCGAAGCATGCTCGGTGCCCTGAACGCCGCCGACTTCCTTGTAGTGAATAGCGAGTTTACCCGTCGTCAATACGTCAAATTAGGCGTGCGGAGTGACCAACGCATCCTGAAGGCCAGCCCGGGTGTCGACACGTCCGAATTCAGACCGGACGCCGGTGATCCGCTGGAGGTAAGGAGGCGGCACGGTCTTGGCGATCGACCTGTTTTGCTATCGGTGGCTCGACTGGTGGAGTGGAAGGGGCAGGATATGGTGCTCGCAGCCCTCCCGCGTGTTCGCGATGTAGTACCCGACATCGCGTACCTGATGGTGGGCGAGGGGCCACACCGTGCCAGCCTGGCCAGATCGGTGAGGGAGTTAGGGCTCGAGCGCCACGTCGTGTTCGCGGGGTTCGTAGCGTCGAGCGAGCTGCCGTCGTACTACCGAGCGGCGGACGTCATGGTCGTCCCGAGCCGTGAGTTCGTCAGCGGTCTCCCCATCGAAGGCTTCGGTATCGTCTACGTCGAAGCGGGGGCGTGTGGCACTCCTACGATCGGCGGTCTGGGTGGCGGCACGGATGAATCGATCGAGGATGGCGTGACTGGTTTCCGAGTCGATCCCAACGATCCGGAGGCCATCGCGGAGGCCGCTCTCAGACTTCTCGAAGACAGAGAGCTCGCTGGCCGCCTCGGGCGAGCCGGTAGAGAGCGCGCTGTGAAGCAGTTCGACTGGCCGATCCAAGCGAGTCGCATCCGCGCCTTTGTGGAGAGAATAATCGATGAGGTGTAGGGGCGCCTGCGAACCGATCTGTTGCCGCGAGGTCTGACCGGAACAGTGCGTACACTGCAGGTCACTGCGATCCCGATTACAGCGCTGCGCTTCGTGGTGCCGCTGGCGCGCGCGCTGCAAGACCAGGGACACGAGGTCGAGTTCGCCAGCGGTCCCGGGCTGGGGCTGGACGAGATCGAAACGCTTGGCTTCGGGGTCCACCGAGTGCCCATCTCGCGCAGCGTCTTCGCCATCAGCAACCTCCACGCCGTGGGCGCGCTGCGCTCCTTGGTTCCAGCGGGTAGCTTCGACGTTGTGCACGCCCATACGCCGGCCGCCGCGACGATAGCCAGGTTGGCCGCGGGGCGCTTGGATGTCCGGCTGCTGTACACGATGCATGGCTCGCTCTGGGGAACGGCAAGCCCGGGCTGGCAGCGGGCGCTCTTCACGGCCCTAGAACGGCGCCTGGGTCGCCGGACCCATTGCGTCTTCACTGTCAACCCGGAGGACGCGGCCGATTGTGTGGCGCGCGCCGGTGTGCCGGAGCGGTCGGTGCGCCTGCTACCGGCCGGTGGAGCCGGTGTGGCGCCGGAGTTCTTCGTCTCGGAGGAAGAGGCGAGTGGCCTGCGGCGCGCGATGCGAGAACGACTCGGACTCGGGGCGGACGACCCGGTGGTTGTCTACGTGGGGCGGACTGCCGCGGCGAAGGGTATGGGCACTCTAGCGCGAGCGTTCGCGTGCCTGGCGTCGCATGCGGATGCTGCGCGGCTTCTGGTCGTGGGCGGTGCCCTGGAGGGCGAGCGGGGTGTCTACTCGAAGGAGCGGTTTCTGGCTGAGGTGGGTGAGCAGGCCGCCGAGCGCGTTGTATGGGAAGGCTTCAGAGAGCGTGTACCTCCGTTTATTGCGGCGGCGGATCTCCTGGTTCTCCCGTCGCGACGCGAAGGCTTTGGGATGACGCTTGCGGAGGCGGCGGCGGTGGGCCGACCAGTTGTCGCCGCGGAGACCCGGGGCGCCCGTGCGGTGGTTGAGCCGGGTGTCACAGGGCTGCTGGTACCGGTTGACGATGCTGGCGCGCTGGCGGACGCGCTGAATCAGCTGCTGTGTGACAAGGCAAGGGCGTCGCGCATGGGTGCAGCAGCGCGCGAACGGGCGGTGAAACACTTTACCAGGGAGAGTGTGTTGGCGGCGTACCTCGAGGTATACGAGGCGATGGAACGGTCGGTGTCCGCGGAAGCGAGGCCGGGTTGAGGCATGCATCGAGAGGCTAAGGCAGGGCCGACCCGGATCGTCTACGTCGTGGACAACATCAGCTTTCGCGGCGGCGAGCGCACGTTCCTGCAGTTGGCGATGGGGCTGCCGCGCAGCCGCTTCGAGTTGGCGGTAGCCTGCTCGCCGGGTGGTGTGCTCGTCGAGCGTTTGCAGGATCTGGGTGTGCCGGTGATCGCCGCCGAGATGCGGAAGCGGCGACGACTAGACACAGTGCTTGGGTTGGCCCGTGAGTTCAAGCGGCGCCAGCCGCATATCGTCCACACGCAGGGACGTGGTGACCCGTTCGGCCGGCTCGCCGCCCGGTTGGCCAGAGTGCCGGCGGTGGTGTCGACGACGGCGATGATTTCGACCCGCTACGATGTGGAGCAGCACTGGCGGCGTGCTTTGTACCGGGTGATCGACTTCACCACCGACCGTATGGTGGATCGATATATCGTCGTGAACCGTGCCTCGGTCGACGCACTGACCGAGCGTCACGGGGTGCCACGCTCGCGGGTCGTCGTGATACCCAACGGTATCGAACTGGAGCGCTACGATCCCGGCGAGGCAAGTAGCGGCGCCTGGCGCGAGCGGCTGGGTGTACCCGACGACGCGATCCTCATCGGTGGCGTCGGTCGGCTCACCGCGCAGAAGGGCTTCGACGATCTGATTCGGGCGTTCGCGGCCATCGACAGACCGGATGTCTGGCTGGTAATCGCCGGCGATGGGCCGGACTGGGAAGAGTTGCGGGAGATGGCTCGCATGTTCGACGTCTCGGGACGAGTTCTGATCCCCGGCTTCGTCGAGGATGTGCCCGGCCTGCTGGCGGCTCTCGACCTGTTCGTGCTCTCGTCGCGACAGGAAGGGCATCCTATGGTGATGCTGGAGGCGATGGCGATGGCCGTACCCGTCGTGGCCACGGATATCCCGGGGGTCGGTGATACGATCACGGACGGTTTGGAAGGCCGCCTAGTGACGGTGGGCGACGCAGCGGCACTGGCGAATGCTATCGTCGCGCTGATAGATGACCGGCCCACCGCAAGCCGCCTCGGTCGCAACGCTCGCAAGAAGATCGAGCGCGACTTCACGGTGGAGCGGATGGTGCGGCGAACAAGTATTTTGTACGACGGCTTGCTCGCGGAAAAGGGCCTGACGGTGTAACTTAGGCTTGTCGGCCGATCCGCCCCCGCCCCGCCCTGCACCCGATTCCTATGCCGGGGTGGCAGCAAACCGTCAAGCGAGGCCTGGATATCCTACTGAGCGCCGCGGGGCTCGTCTGTCTCGCGGCCCCCTTCGTGCTCATCGCCCTGGCGGTCAGACTCGACTCGGGCGGACCCATCTTCTTCCGCTATCCCCGGGTAGGGAAGGGTGGCGCCAGGTTCAACCCGCTCAAGTTCCGGACGATGGTCGAGGGCGCGATCGATCAGGGGTTCGGCACGACGCTCAGCGAGGATGATGTGCGGCTCACTCGGGTGGGTGCCTTCTTGCGCCGCTGGGCGCTGGACGAGCTGCCGCAACTGTGGAACGTCGTGAAGGGTGAGATGAGCCTGGTCGGCCCGCGCCCCACGTTCGCCTACCAGGTGGAGCGCTACGACGAGTTCCAGCGGCGTCGGCTCGAGGTCAAGCCGGGGATCACCGGCTGGGCACAGGTCAACGGCAGGAACGCGATCAGTTGGCCGGAGCGGATTGAGCTGGACGTATGGTACGTGGATCACGCGACGCTCTGGCTGGACCTCAAGATCCTGGTCAAGACCCTGTGGTTGGCTTACGTGGTGCGTGGCGGGATCTACGGCACGGACGGCGTGAACCCTGACTTTCGCTGATCGATGAGCGAGGCGAAGCCAGTCATCGTCTATGGGGCCGGCGGCCACGGTAAGGTCGTGCTCGACGCGCTGTTGGCTGCCGGCCGCGAGATCACCGGGTTCGTGGATGACGATCCGCAGCGTGCGGGCGGAATCCACTGCGGCTACCCGGTCGCCGCCGGGCCAGGCGACCTCGAGCCGCCGGCCACCGCGGAGCTGGTCGTGGCGATCGGTGATGCGGCCTGCCGCCAGCGGGCAGCGGCCCGGGTGGAGGAATTGGGTTACGGGCTGGCGACGGTGGTGCACCCGGCGGCGGTGATCGGCTCGGGCGTTCGACTCGCAGCGGGCGCCATGGTGATGGCTGGCGCCGTGGTGAATCCCGACGCCTCCGTCGGTCGGAGCGCGATCATCAATACCGGCGCGATCGTCGATCACGACTGCACGATAGGGGACTTCGCCCACGTGGCGCCCGGTGCACGGTTGGCTGGCGGCGTGAGCGTCGGCGCCCGCACGCTCATCGGCGTGGGCGCCAGCGCCATCCCCCTTGTCACCATCGGTGCCGACGCCGTCGTCGCGGCGGGCGCGGTCGTGGTCTCGGATGTGGGGGACGGCATGAAGGTGGCCGGCGTACCGGCGCGACCGATCGGCTGATGGCCGAGCGCATCCCGCTCTCGCGGCCAGATATCGGCGACGCCGAGCGCGCTGCGGTCGAAGAGGTGTTGGCGAGCGGACGGCTGAGCCTGGGTCCGCGGCTCGAAGCGTTCGAGGCGGAGCTGGCAAGAGTCGCCGGCACCGAGCATGCCGTGGCAACGTCCAGCGGCACGGGAGCGCTGCACCTCGCAGTGCGGGCGATGGGGCTCGCTCCCGGCGACGAGGTTGTCACGACACCGTTCAGCTTCATCGCATCGGCGAACTGCCTACTGTTCGAAGGTGTGAAACCTGTCTTCGTTGACGTAGAAGAGGACACGTTGAACATCGATCCAGAGCTGGTGCGGGGAGCCGTCGGCAAGCGCACGCGTGCGATTCTGGGCGTCGATGTCTTCGGCCATCCCGCCGATTGGGATGCGCTCCGTGCCATCGCCGACGAATTCGATCTGCAGCTCATCGAAGATTCGGCCGAGGCCCTGGGCAGTCGCTATCGGGGTCGGCGGGCCGGGAGTCTGGGGGACGTCGGCGTGTTCGGCTTCTATCCCAACAAGCAGATCACAACGGGGGAGGGCGGCGCGCTGGTCACTGATGATGACGCGTTAGCGCGGCTGTGCAGCAGCCTGCGCAATCATGGGCGCGAATCGGACGGTGACGAATGGGTCGAGCACAAGCGGCTGGGTTACAACTACAGACTCTCTGAGCTCGCCTGTGCCCTGGGCCTCGTGCAGCTCGAGCGACTCGAGGCGATGGCGGAGCGCCGTGCTCGCGTTGCCGCTTGGTATGACGAGAGGCTGGCGGATGTGGACGAGTTGCACGGGCCAGCGCTGCGCGAGGATGTAGATCTCAACTGGTTCGTCTACGTCGTGCGACTCAGCGGTCGCTATGCGCGGCACGATCGAGATCATGTGCTCGCGGAGCTCCGCCGACGAGGGATCGGCTGCCGCAATTACTTTCCACCGATCCATCTGCAGCCGGTCTACCGTGAGCGTTACGGCCACGGGCCTGGTGACTTCCCAGTTAGTGAGGCGGCCGCCGAGCGAACGATCGCATTGCCGTTCTTCAGTGGAATGAGTGAAGCGCAAGTGGACGAGGTAGTCGAGCAGTTGCGTGACACCCTCTGAGGCGAGGATGAAACCGACAAAGTACGTGAAACCACTACTGCTTGATCTCTTGCTGGCGCTTCTGTGCTACGCAGCCGCGTACGCGATCCGTGTTCCCGATCTGCTGGACATCTACCTGCCGACGATCGCTAGGACGGCTCTCCCCGTCGTGGTCGTCTGCGGCGTCAGCTTCTATGCGACGGGACTGTACCGTTCGCTGCCGAAGTACGCGAGCCTGGACACCCTGCTTGCGGTCGCTTGGGCTGCCACCGTCGGCGTCGCGCTCGCTGCCTTGCTGATCTTCCTCTTCTGGCGCGGTGAAAGTGTGCCTCGAAGCGTGTTCATCATCCAGTGGATGCTGATGGTCCTCGTCCTGGGCGGCGTGCGGCTGTGGCCGCGACTCCGCAGCTATCCGCTGATTCCTCTGCGTGCCGCCCGGGCCGACCGGATCCCGGTCCTGATCTACGGGGCGGGTGACGCAGGGGCCTTGATCGTGCGGGACATGTTGGACGGCGAAGCCAAGTCCTACTGGCCAGTCGGCTTCATTGATGACGATCCGGCGAAGCAGGGGCGGACGGTACACGGTCGGCCGGTGCTGGGAAGGAGCGGCGATCTAAAGCGGGTAGTCGAGAATGGCTACGTTCAGGAAATCCTGCTGGCGATCCCCTCGGCCAGCGGGGCGGAGCTGCGCCGCATCGTGGAGCACTGCGGCGAGCAGGTGCCCGGCGTCAAGGTGAAGACGCTACCCAGCCTTAGCGACCTGATATCGGGCCGCGTCAGCCTTAGGCAATTTCACGAGGTGCGGATCGAGGATCTGTTGAAGCGGTCGCCTCGCGACCTCGATCCGGGTCGGGTCCGCGGGTTCATCGCCGGGAAGGTCGTACTGGTGACCGGCGCCGGCGGCTCGATCGGGTCGGAGCTCTGCCGCCAGGTGGCTGCCTGTGGCCCGGCCGAGCTGATCATGTTCGAGCAAAGCGAGTACAACCTGTACGCGATCGATGCGGAGGTGGGCGAGCGCTACCCGGATCTGGCGCACCGGGCGGTGTTGGGAGACGCCAGCCACAAGGCATCGGTGCAGCCGGTCGTACTGCGGAGCGAGCCCGACATCATCTTCCACGCTGCTGCCTACAAGCACGTGCCCTTGCTGGAAGAGAACCCGTGCGAGGGTGTGGCCAACAATGTCCTGGGCGTCATAAACACGGCGCTGGCAGCGGATGCCGCAGCCGTCGAGGATTTCGTCTTCGTATCCACCGACAAGGCGGTGCGGCCGGTGAGCGTCATGGGTGCGGCAAAGCGCGTCGGCGAGGTCTTCATACAGTTGATGGCTGGGCGCAGCGACACCAAGTTCAACGTCGTCCGCTTCGGTAACGTGCTGGGAAGCTCGGGAAGTGTGATTCCCAGGTTCACCGACCAGATCCGCCGCGGCCTGCCGGTCACGATCACCGATGCTCGGGTGAGACGTTACTTCATGCTCACCAGCGAGGCAGTGCAGCTCGTCATGCAGGCTGCCAGTCTCTCGCGCAGCGGCGACATCTTCGTCCTCGACATGGGGGAGCCCGTCTCGATCGAGGAGCTGGCCCGCGACGTGGCCCAGCTGATGGGTGCGTCGACGGGCGGTATGCCACAGGTCGAGTTCCAGTACACGGGCCTGCGGCCCGGTGAGAAGCTCGAGGAGGAACTCCGCATAGGGGAGACCGAGGAGAGGCCGACTGGCTTCCAAAGCATCATGGTAGAGGGCCATAGCAGCTCGCTGAGCTGGGACGAGCTACAGACGCTGCTCGATCGGCTCATCCCGGCGGCCCGGGGCGGCGATGTGGAGGGCACCGTGCGGGCGCTCGCCGAGCTGGTGCCCGAGTATGCGCCCGTTACGCCGCGTTACGCGGAAATCTTGTCTGCCGTATCCAGGGAGTCGCGCTAGCCGGGAGGGGCGGAAGGGCGCCGGGCAGAGGACTGCGCTCCCGGCGCCCCCAAAAGGCTCTTCTATTGTTCTTCTTCGGTCGTCCAGACCCAGGGTATCACACCCAGCGCGCGGAAGTCCACCGTCACCGAAACGAAAAGCTTGATCTGGTTGTAGAAATGTCCGGGCCAAGAGCGTGTAGGATCGAACGGCTCGCCCGGGAGCAGCTCGTCGGGTGCATCGCCTTTGCCCAGGGAGAGCACGCCCAAGGTGAACTCGAGTCCCGACAGCCAGGCGACGGCACCCGCGTTCAGGTCGAAGCCGTCCCACTCGCCGGTGAAGCGAAGGAAGGCGTTCTCGCTGGCCTGGAAGTCGAAGGATACGGCCCCGAACACTCCGCTACTTCGGTTTTCATCCTCGATTTGCGGGTTATCCTCGAAGAAGGTGCCGGTCCCCCAGCCGCCTGTAATCGTCACCCAACTCAGGATGTCACCGCGTCCCGGTCCGACCACGTAGGTGAACACTCCGTAGATCGATGAGGCCTCGAAAATGTCATTGTAGAACTCATCCTCGATACCGTAGCGGCCCAGGTTGGCTGTCGTGAGCTGGTGCACGCCCACGGCGAGGCTGGGGAACGCGCCGCGTTGCCTCACGAGCTGCAGCTTCCCGAAGAAGCTGAACCTCTTTACCGCCCCTATCGTGCCCCCGACCTCCAGGAACTCGGCCAGCGTGATGCCACCGGCCAGCCGGGTCACCAGGTAGTCATCGCCCAGGTAGCCTTCCGGTGAGATGGCGGTGCCCGTCACGAACAGCGAGCTCCTCGCCACGTTGGCGCTGGGGACAACAATGTACCCGCCGCCCTGGTGGAGAGTGTGCCCGAAGATCGGCGGTTCCGGGTCGGGGCGCTGGCCCCAGACCGGCTGAACGAGCAGTGGCAAAGCCAGGACCGCAGCGGCCGTCAAGCCGGATCGTCGGCGCATTTCTGTCCTCCTGATGACCTGTCTCCTGGGGGTTGGGCGGCTGGGAGAGGGGAGACGGTGGCCCTAAGATAAGACGTTGGGCCCCCTTAGGTCAATAGACCTGAGGAGGTGCTGTATATCAGTGGGGGAAGGCCAGTCCTGCAGCCTCTAGCAGGCGGCCCACCTCCACGTACCATTCCTTACAAGGCCCGCGTGCCAGGACCTTGTCGACGAGTTCCATCGAAAACTCGTGGCTCGCCTGTTCACGGCCGCGCAGCACTGTCACGACCCAGGAAGCACGCTCGCCCGAGCCGCGGCGCTCGGCGCGCGTAACCACCAGCTCGTTCGCGGGAATGCCGCGATCCGCGAGCAGCCGCATCACAGCACGACTGGTCGCGCCGGTCACCCGATAGGGGGCTGATCCACCTTCCCGCTGGGATGTTTCGACCGTCACCACGATCTACCCGCCGGTTGAGGGAAACCTATTTTGGGGAGTTGTTTCAGAGTAGCATCTCCGGGCGCCTCGTGCAAGGCCCGGTGGCCGCCGTGCTTGGCAAACCGCCGCGCCGGTCCTAGCTTTTCGACGGGTTGCCGGGGCTTCTACCGGGAGGGTTTTGCCTGCATGACCCAGCGTCCAGAGACAGTAACGGCGAGCACGGGCATCGAGCGCGATGACGAGGTCGAGGAGATCAGCCTGCTCGAGCTCGCCAATGTGCTCCTCAAGCGGTGGAAGTTGGTGGCGGGGCTCCCGCTGCTGGCCGCCGTGCTGGCGGCGATCGTTTC
>CAYFSW010000035.1:0-84152 GCA_964345885.1 uncultured Gemmatimonadota bacterium
AGCTCGCGCAGCAGGTCATCGAGGTCACCGTCCATGATCTCAGGCAGACGATGGAGGGTGAGTCCGATACGGTGATCGGTGACGCGACTCTGCGGGAAGTTGTAGGTGCGGATCTTGGCCGAGCGGTCGCCGGTGCCGACCTGGGTACGGCGCTGGGCAGCGCGTTCGGCCTCCTGTTCGGCGATTCTGAGGTCGAGGAGCCGGCTACGCAGGACTTTGAGGGCACGGGCTTTGTTCTTGTGCTGGGACTTCTCGTCCTGGCAGGTGACGACCAAACCGGTGGGGACATGGGTGATCCGCACGGCCGAGTCGGTGGTGTTGACGCTCTGGCCGCCGGGTCCCGACGAGCGGTAGACATCGACCTTTATATCGTCAGGCTTGATCTCGACATCGACATCTTCCGCCTCGGGGAGGACGGCGACGGTAGCTGCTGAAGTGTGGATGCGGCCCTGGCTCTCGGTCTCGGGCACCCGCTGGACGCGGTGGACTCCCGACTCGTAGCGCAGTGTGCCGTAGGCGTTCTTGCCGTGCACGACGAAGGCGACCTCTTTGACACCACCAAGCGTGCCCTCGCTGGTGGAGAGCAGCTCGATCTTCCAGCCGTGCTTCTCGGCGTAGCGGGTGTACATGCGGTGGAGGTCGGCGGCAAACAGTCCGGCCTCGTCGCCGCCGGTGCCGGCGCGGATCTCGATGACAGCCGCGCGGTCGTCGAGCGGATCCTTCGGCGTCAACAAATCACGGGCCTCGGCCTCGAGCCGGCCGACCCTCTCCTCTAGCTCAACCGCCTCGGCCCGCGCCAGTTCACGCAGATCGATATCTTCCGCCGAGGCGCTCAGCTCGTGGGCCTGCTCGAGCTCGTCGTCGAGCTTCGCCAGCTCGGCGCCGACCTCGGCGAGCCGCTCGAGCCCGGAGTGCTCACGGGCCAACTCCTTTAGCCGTTCGGGATCGCTGATGACCTCAGGGCTGGCCAGTTGCTGCCCGAGCTCTTCCCGGCGCGCGACGGCGGCCTGAACCTTCTCTCTCAGCCGGTCGGAACTCGTCATCGTGTACAGCCGCCAGGGGCGGCAGCTACCCGGGGGTTACTCGGCCTGCTCTTCGCCGGAGGACGTCGCCGCCGGTTCGGCCGGGCCCTCGGGCGCCTTGCCCTTCCTGCCCTTCTTCGCCTTCTTCTTTCCTCCCGGCTCACCGTACTTCCTGCGGAACCGCTCGACGCGGCCCGCGGTATCGACGAGTTTCTGCCGACCCGTGAAGAAGGGATGGCAGCGAGAGCAGATCTCGACATGGATCGTCTCGAGCGTGGAGCGCGTCTTGAAGGTGTTCCCGCAGGCGCAGGTTACCAGCGCTTCCTTGTACTCGGGGTGAATACCCTGTTTCATCGTACTACCCTTTTGACCCTGATGTTCGTTTTGAACACCGAACATCGAACATCCAACATCGAACGCCGACGGCGAGCGCCGAACGGCCGAAAGTCCTTTAGGTGTGCGAAAATAACGGCCCCACTCGGGGCCGCGTCCCGGGAGGGAATTTAGCAGGCGGCAATAGGGAAGCAAGATGGGAATTGGGGATTTGGGGATTCGGGGATTCCCCGATTTGGGATCCGAGAATCCGTGGAATCCGTGGCATCCGTGGAATCGGCGAATCCCGGATTCCCCGATGGCCGGCGTTGCCGGCGTACCCGGCGTTCCCATTCCAGACCTCCCGGATTCTCGGATACCAGCGGTTCCCTTTCCGGGATTCAGGGATTCCCGGATTCCCTACGTTCCCGGCGTTGCCAGCGCCATGTCCAGCCTATCATGAGCACCGCGGCGAGGATCGCCAGCGTGCCGGGCCAGTCGCCGAGTCGCGTGTAGAGGGTGAGGCCGTCGGTCGTCTCGACCGTGGTGATGCGGGCGTCGGGGGTGAAGAGGCGGGTTGCTTGCTGGACGCGCCCCCGGGGATCGACGAACAGCGAGATCCCGGTGTTCCCCGAGCGAGCGACGCCGACGCGGTTCTCGATCGCCCGCATCACCATGTGGGCCGGGTGCTGATAGAGAGCGGCGGTGCGACTCCACCAGGGTCGTTCGCGCCCGAACCAGGCGTCGTTTGTGATATTGACGAGGAAGTCGGCGCCGCCGCGGCGATAGGTACGGGAGAGGCCGGGAAAGATCGACTCGTAGCAGATGAGCACGCCGAACCCGGAGCCGTCGACCCGGAAGATCGGCTCGTCGGTGCCGCGGCCGAAGCCGCCGAACCACTGCAGAAAACCCCCGATCAGCGGCACGCCGCCCTCTTCAGCCTTCCTGCGTAAGGCCCGAATCCAGGCGATGGGGATGAACGGCACCCGCTCGACGATGGGCACCAGATAGTGCTTACGGTAGAATCCGCCCGGCCGGCCCTGCGGGTCCAGGAAGAGCGCCGCGTTGTAGTATTCCCAGGTCCCGTCCTCGAACCGCTCGTAGTCGAGGACACCGGTCAGCAGGCCGACCTGGTTCGACTGCGCGGTCCGGACAGCGAGCGCGACAAACTCGGGCTCGCGGTTGTAGAAGTACGGGATCGCGGTCTCGGGCCAGACGACCAGGTCGAGTTCCGGATCCTCGGCCAGGGCCGAGCCCATAAGACTCTCGATGGCGCGGCGGCTCGTGTCCGAGGCTACCTCGCGCTCGAGCTTGAGGTCCTCCGGGATGTTCGGCTGAACGACGAGGACCCGGGCGGCGGGCCGCGTCTCGAGCGTGGTCGAACGCAGCAGCGAGTATCCGATCGGCACGGCGAGGGTCAGCACGAGGGCCACGGCCCGCAGCCTCCAGCGGTCCCGCCGGCCCGCCAGCCACCACTCGGCGGCCAGGCCGTTGATCGCGGCAAGCCAGACGGCCACGCCGCGGACGCCGGTCAGGTCGGCGAAGCCGACCAGCGCCGGGTAGCCGGTCAACGAGTGCCCGAGCCCGAGCCAGGGGAAAGCGATGTCACCGAGGTGGGCCTGTCCCCATTCCGCCGCCGTCCAGAAGATGGGGGTCGAGATCCAGAAGGGGACGGCGTGACGCCGGCGCATCAGATGGATCCCCCAGCCACCGAGCGCGAGGACGCCCGACAGGATGACGATCGTAATGATGTAGCCGAGCAGCGCGAGCCAGGTGTAGAAGACCAGCGCGGCAAACAGCCAGTAGAGGAGCGTGCCGAAGTAGACGATGCCCAACCAGAAGGTGGCGCGCCTGACCGACACGCTGCCTTCGCGGTCGTTGGGTGCGCCGGCCACGAACAACAGGTAGGGCACCAAGGCGACGAACGGCGGGATCAGCAGATGGAAAGGAGGGAACGAAAGGGTGAGCAGTATCCCGCTGGCGATGGGAAGGCCGAGCTCCGCCCCGCGCGGCAGTATGGGGTGCTTCACAGAACGATCTCGCGTCCTTCGTTGGACGACCGATAGCAGGCGTCGAGAATACCCATCAACTTCTCTTGCTCTGTCGGCAGCGGCTCTTCCCGCTCGCCGCGAACGACGCCGAGGAAGTAGTCGAGTTCGCGGCGATAGGACGCCGTGTACATGTTCTCGATGCCTGGCGCCAGGCGCGGCGTCACATCGATGACCTTCCCGTCTGTCTCCCTCTGCACGACGAAGGGCGCCAGCGATCCCGTCCCCAACTCGCCTAATGCAACCAAACCGTGGCGGTCCTTGATCGCGGCAAGGTCCCAGCTCACCTCGACGCTACACGTCAGGTTACCCTCGAGCCGCATGAGCACCACCGCCGAATCGTCCACGCCGTCCTCATCCCGGTCGAGGAGGTAGGCGGTCAGGCGTTCGGCTACTGGGTAGTCGAGCAACCAGAGACAGGCATCGATGTTGGTGACACCGAGGTCCATGAGCACGCCGCCGCCGTCCGGGCTCATGCGCCACTCGCTGACGCGCGGCCGGCGGGCGCGCCGGCGCTGCCAGCTGGAGTAGATGTGGTAGATATCGCCAAGCTCGCCGGCGCTGATGAAGCGGCGCAGTGCCCAAGCGTCGGGCCTGAAGCGGTGGTTGTTGGCGACCATCAGGGCGCGGCCGGTCTGCTTGGCCACCGCCAACGTACCCACGACCTGTTCGCGGCTGACGCCGAGGGGCCGCTCGCAGAGTACATGGGTCCCTGCCTCGAGGGCCGCCTCGGTATGCTCGGCGTGCAGGGGGTTCGGGGTGCAGACGAGGACCGCGTCGAGACCCTTGTGCTGGAGCAGGCTCTCGATGGAAGAATAGACGGACCCGATCTCGAAGCGCTCGGCCACCAGCTTGGCTTTGGGCAGGTTGTTATCGCAGACGGCGACGACCTGCACGCCTCCTTTTCCGCCGAGTAGCGGTATGTGGACGAGTTGGGCGATAGCGCCGCAACCGACGACGCCAACCTGTACCGAATCCTTCTTGACCATCTCGAACACCCCGGAAGGTCGTGGACTAGGAGGGCTGCGTCCCGTTTTCCCAGTCCGGAGTCCAGGTCATCGCGGCGGCGTCGCGCGCAGCCCGATCGGGATCGGGCTCGACCTCATCGATCAGCTCGATAAGCGCGTCGACGATCCTGTCTTCAGGTACCTTGCGCACCATTTCGCCGCGAACATACAGGAGGCCCTCACCCTTGCCGCCGGCGATCCCGATGTCTGCCTCCCGCGCTTCGCCCGGCCCGTTCACCGCACAACCCATCACCGCTACAGTAAGCGGCTTGCGGATGTCGCGCGTGCGCTCCTCGACCGCCTCGGCCAGTCGGATCAGGTCGACCTGCAGCCGGCCACAGCCGGGGCAGGCGACGATCCGGATGCTCTCGCGTCTTAGGTCGAGGGCCTCGAGGATCGTGCGAGCGGCGTGCACTTCCTCCACCGGGTCGGCGGACAGCGAGACGCGGATCGTGTCGCCGATCCCTTCCGCCAGCAGCGTGCCGATTCCGATCGCCGACTTGATGTTTCCAGCCCGCGGTGTGCCCGCCTCGGTGACGCCGAGGTGGAGGGGGTAATCGAACTGCTTCGCGGCCAGCCGGTAGGCGTCGATCATTAGCGGCACGTGGGACGCCTTCAGCGAGATGACTATATCGTCGAACCCTTCGTCCTCCAGTATGCGCACGTGGCGGCGGGCGCTCTCGACCATCGCCTCCGCCGTTGGGCGGCCGAACTCGGCCAGTAGCTCGCGCTCGAGCGAACCGGCGTTAACGCCGATACGGATCGGGATCCCCCGCTCGCGCGCCGCTTCTACTACCGAACGTACGCGCTTCGCGTCGCCGATGTTGCCCGGATTGAGTCGCAGCTTCGCCACGCCCGCCTCGACGGCTTTGATGGCCAACTGGAAGTTGAAGTGTATGTCGGCGACGAGCGGTACCGGCGCGTGCTCGACGAGCGCGGCCAGATTATCGGCCGCCGCCTCGTTGGGCACGGCGGTGCGGACGATCTCGACGCCGGCATCGGCGAGCTTTTGGATCTCGGCCCGCGAGGCGGCCAGGTCCACCGGGCTAGCAAGCGTCATCGACTGGATCGAGACCGGCGCGCCGCCACCGATAGGGACGTCTCCGACCATGACGCGACGGGTGCGCTGGCGGTGAGTCGAATCTGAATCCATTGGCCGTTGCATCGTCTGTATTCGGTTAGTGCACCCGAAAGGTCGGGAGCACTATGGGAGCAATTGACTAACGTCCAGCAGCCGCAGCAAGTGCCCGCCCCACGACCGAGAGCGTCTCGTCGACGTCGGCGTCGCTGTGGGCCGTCGACATGAAGCCCGCCTCGAAGGGCGACGGCGCGAAGAAGACTCCGCCCGCGAGGCACTCGCGGTAGTACGCGTTGAAGAACTCGCGATTCACTCTTAGCGCGTCGTCGAAGCTACGGACCGGACCCTCACAGAAGTAGACGCCCCACATCGAGCCGGCGGTCCCACCGCTGGCGGGGACACCGAAGCGCCCGGCGGCGGCGACGATCCCGTCAACCAGCTTCGTCGCCCGCTCCTCCAGCGCAGCATAGGGGTCTTCGCGCTCGAGGATCTCCAGCTGCGCCAGACCTGCCGCCATCGCCACTGGGTTTCCGGACAGGGTGCCCGCCTGATAGACGTCGCCCTCCGGGGCCACCCGCGACATGATGTCGCGCCTACCGCCGTAGGCGCCGACGGGAAAGCCACCGCCGATGACCTTACCGAGGGCCGTCAGGTCGGGCTCGATGGCGAAGCGCTCCTGGGCGCCGCCCAACGCGACGCGGAAACCCGTCATCACCTCATCGAAGATGAGCAGTGCGCCGACGCGCCGCGTCTCCTCTCGCAAGAGCTCCAGGAACCCGGCCTGCGGCAGAATGAGGCCGGAGTTGCCGACGACGGGCTCGGTGATCACGGCGGCCAGCCGGCCGCCATACTCGGCGATGGCCTCTCCGACGGCGGTGCTGTCGTTGAACGGCACGGTGAGGGTGAGCTGTGTGATCTCCTTCGGCACTCCCGGCGAGCTGGGGAGACCGAGCGTTGCGAGCCCCGATCCGGCCTTCGCCATGAAGCTGTCACCGTGACCGTGGTAGCAGCCCTCGAACTTGAGGATCAAATCGCGGCCGGTGAAGGCGCGGGCGAGGCGGACGGCGGACATGGTTGCCTCGGTACCGCTATTGACGAAGCGGACCACCTCGACCGAAGGCACGAGGGCGATGACCTTTTCGGCCAGTTCGACCTCTTCCGGCGTCGGCGTACCGTAGTGCGTCCCTTTGCGAACGGCACGCTCGACGGCCTCGGTGACGTGCGGGTGGGCATGACCCAAGACCAGCGGCCCCCACGACAGCACGTAGTCTATGTATTCGTTGCCGTCCACATCGCGCAGCCGCGAGCCGGCACCGCTCGCGGTGAAGAACGGCTCGGCACCGACGGCGCCGAAGGCGCGGACGGGAGAGTGCACTCCACCCGGCGATACTCTGCGGGCCCGACTGAAGAGTTCCTGTGATCGTTCCTGCGGGCTCATCTCCCCCATGCCGTTTGCAGGTCCAGTGCGACGGCTTCATCGCGTTTGAACGGACGGCTCGCCGGTCTGACGACCGACCGCGCTTCGGCCCAGACGTCGGCGTCATCAGCGTTGGTGACGGTGGCCAGAGCCAGGTCACCGGGTGCCAGCGCGACGTCGGAACCGGTAAGGTATGTCAAACCGTCGATCTCGATAGCCTGACTGCGCATACGCGCCGCGATCTGCGACTCTCCGTCCCCGGATTCCGCCAGGCGGTCGACCAGTACCTCGACCGTCTTGCCGATGCGGGCCGAGTTGCGGGCTGCGACGATGGAACGCTGTAGCTCGCTCACCAGTGCGAGACGCTCCAACTTGACCGATTCGGGTAGCGGGTCGGGCATCTCTGCGCCCGGGGTCCCCGGCTGCGGCGAGTAGGCGAACGCTCCCAGGTGATCGAATTCGAGCTCGGCGATGAAATCGAGCAGCGCCTCGAAATCGCCTTCGGTCTCACCGGGGAACCCCACCAGCACCGTTGTGCGGATCGTGAGGTCGGGGATCTGGGAACGAAGCCAGCCGATCTTCTCGCGCAGCGCGTCGGCTCGCTCGGGCCGGCGCATGCGCTCGAGCATGCGAGTGCTGGCATGCTGGATCGGCATGTCGATGTAGGAGAGAAGCCGCTCCTCGCGTGCCATCAGCTCGACCAGCGCCGGCCGTAGCCCGGTCGAGTAGATGTAGAGTAGGCGGAACCAGGGGATCTCGGTCTCCTCAAGCAATCGCTCGAGCAAGCCGTGAAGGCCGGCACCAGCGGCCAGATCGCGACCGTAGTGGGCGAGGTCCTGGGCGACGAGGTTGAGCTCGACGACGCCTCTGGCCTCCAAGGCACGCGCCTCGTCGACCAGCGCCACCGGGTCGAAGGAGCGGTGGCGGCCGCGCCACAGCGGTATCGCGCAGAACGAGCAGCCGTGGTCGCACCCTTCGCTGACCTTGAGGTACGAGACGTGACGCAGGCCGCCCAGTGGCAGCCGGGCGCCGGGGTGCCTCAGCGGTCGCTCGTCCAGCAGGCCGCGCATCACCAGCTGGGGAACGAGCTGGGGCAGGTCGCGGAGCCCGAGGAAGAGGTCGACCTCTGGAATCGAGCGAGCGAGCTCGTCGCGGTAGTGCTCGACCAAGCAGCCGACGGCGACGAGAGCGAGAAGCCGGCCACTATCCTTGAGGCGCGCGGCCTCGAGCAGCGTATCGATGGACTCCTCTTTGGCGGCGTCGATGAAGCCGCAGGTGTTGACGATCAACACTTCGGCATCGGCGGGATCCGGGGTGTGCTCCGCCCCGTGGCCGACTAGCGTGGCCAGCATGCGTTCCGAATCAACTGTGTTCTTATCGCACCCTAGCGTGACGAGAGAGAACTTCACCGGGTGAACACCTCGACGCCCGGCGGCACGGAGAAGGTGAACAGCTCGTTGGGCAGCTCGATGCCCGCTTCCAGGTTGCTGAGCGTGATCGTGCGGACCGTCTCGTTCTCCTCGTGGACCTCGAACTGGCGCACGAGGTAATCGCTCGCATCGATCCAGACGCGCACCAACGTGTAGGGCGCATCGAACTTGGGCACGAGGGCCAGAAGATGCGCTTGCCGGTCGGCCAGGCTCTCGCGCGCTACATAGGTGGCCACATAGCGCTCGGTAGGATTGACCAAGAACTGGCCGCCGAGCGTGGCGTTCTCAGTTGTCTGATGGATCGGCGTACGTATGACCTGATCGGGCTGTGCGCTGGGATAGTACATCCAGAACCACTCGCCGTCGGCGACGACGACATCGCCCTGTGGCTCGTCGAACTTCATCATGAAGTAGTTGGGCTTCTTCTGGAATACGATGCCCCGCCCCTCCTTCTGCCGTTCGAGCGCCGGGATGTCGATCTTCTGCACGAACTCGGAGCGCAGCGTCACGACGCCCTCGTACGCCTTCGCCGCCTGGGCGAGGACCTCCTCCGCCTGTTCCTGGGCCACCTGAGCCGGACCGAACAGCACCGATATTAGAATCGCGACAGCTGCAATCTCTTTCATAGTCTCACCCTACCCGTTTCACCCGCCACTGGTAAATCAGATTCTATCCAGATCTTGAAGTGTAACCAATACGTCGCGCGGTTTCGACCCCTCGGGCGGCCCGACGATCCCGGCGTGCTCGAGCTGATCGACTATGCGGGCGGCGCGACCGTAGCCGATCTTCAGCCGTCTCTGCAGTAGGCTGGTGGAACCCTGCTGGTGCTGGATGACGACCTCGGCAGCGCGCTTGAACAGCGGGTCGCGGTCCTCGAGCTCATCGGATCCGATCTCGGCTTCGGCCTCCTCGAGCTCGATCTGCTGCATAGCGTCGAGGATGTTTTCCTCTTCCGCGGCGAGCGCCGCCGCCTCGGCACGTACCCGGTACCAGTCCGTCAGACGTTCGGTATCCTCGGTCGAGACGAAGGTGCCCTGAATGCGCACCGGCTCCGAGCCGCCCGGCGGCATGAAGAGCATGTCACCGTTGCCGAGGAGGGTCTCAGCGCCGTTCTGATCGATGATCGTACGGCTGTCGACCTTGGAGGCCACGCGGAAAGCGATGCGGCAGGGGAAGTTGGCCTTGATGAGGCCGGTGATGACGTTGACCGATGGCCGCTGGGTGGCGACGACCAGGTGGATCCCGGTGGCCCGCGCCTTCTGCGCCAGGTATGCCAGTGGCCGCTCGACCTCGTTCTGCACGGTCATCATCAGGTCGGCGAGTTCGTCGATGAAGAGCACGATATAGGGCTTGGTCTCGGGCTCGTCTACCGGCTCGCCGCCCTCCGATCCCGGCGCCGTGATCGGCATACCTTTGGAGACGCGCCGGTTGTATTCCCGCAGGTTGCGGCAACCGTTGGAAGAGAGCCACTCGTAGCGCCGCTCCATCTCGTAGACCAGCCACTTGAGGACCGTGGCCGCGTCACGGTTATCGGTGACGACCGGGTGACGCAGGTGTGGGAGCACGTTATAACCACCCAGCTCGACCATTTTCGGGTCGATGAGCAGCAGTCGCAGCTCTTCGGGCTGGTAGCGGTAGATCAAACTGGAGATGATGGCATTGATGCAGACCGACTTGCCGGAACCGGTGACGCCGGCGATCAACAGGTGCGGCATCTTTGCCAGATCGTAGACATCGGAGCGCCCCCTGACGTCCTCACCTAACGCCAGCGGCAGCTCGGCACGGCTCGACGCGTAGGCGCTCGATTCGAGGATCTCGCGCAGGTAGACGATCTTGCGCTGCGGGTTCGGCACCTCGACGCCCACCGCCCCCTTGCCCGGTATGGGTGCGATGATCCGGATCGACGGTGCCTTGAGCGCCAAGGCGAGATCGTCGGCGAGCGCCGCTATCTTGCCGACCTTGACCCCTGACGCGGGCACGACCTCGAACTGGGTGACCACGGGGCCCGTGGTGCGCCCGCTGATCTCCCCCTCGACCTTGAAAGTCCTCAGAGTGTCGACCAACGTCGCACCGAGCTCGTCCAGGGTTTGCGGGCTGACTCGGTACTCCTGGTCGGGCGGCCGTTGCAGCAGCTCGAGTGGCGGTAGATCACCAGCGCCATCACCGAATAGCCAGGTCTGCGGATCTCGCCGCTTCTTCTTCTCCTTCTCGCTGGGCGGCGCGGGCGGGGGCGGCGGCTCGAGGGCAGCCGGCTCGGGCTCCTTCTCTTCCTCAGAGGCGCCGATTCCGGAGAGCAGGCCGCGTGACTCGCGCCGGACCAGGCGCACGTTCACCCATTCCCAGCCGGCACCGATCCGACGGCCGGCTGCCTTCGACCAGTTCAGAAACGCCGCAGCGGCCCGGACCAGCGCAGTCCAGCTCCGCCGCGTGACGTCGGCACCCCGGACCGTACCTCGTGCCAGAGCTCGGAATGGTTCGAGTCCGAGGATGAGGATCACGCCAACGATGAGGAAGACGAGGAGCACGAGTGCGCCACCCACCCAGCCCAACAGACCCGCCAGCAGGCCGCCGGCCCACAAGCCGTAGCCGCCGGCGAGCCAGGGCGCGCCACCGCCCGCCGGATAGGCAAAGCAAGCCAGGAGTGGCGGAACGAGCGCGAGCAGGATGGCGAAGAAAAGCGTCCAGCGGCCCGTCTCCGATCGCTCGATCCTCCCCAAACTCCAGATACCCCAAACGATCGGAAGCAGTGGGACCACCGCGGCGCTCACGCCGAAGGAACCGACCAGCGTGCCGGCGACCGCAGCGCCCACCGGCCCAGCGATGTTGCCCGAGGGAAACAGGCCTCGCGCGCCCGCGCCGAACAACTCCACCGGGACCACGCTGAGCAGGGTGAATAGGCCAACGGCGATCAGGCCGATGCCGATCAGGATGCGTTGGGTACGATCATCCTCCCGGTCGACCATCGCTCACCTCCTCACCGCGTCTTCTTCTTCGCTCCAGCGGTCGACTTGCCGCTCGCCGGCTCGACGCCGGTGATTTGGCGATCGCGGAGGACGGGGACCTCGGGGATCGAGTCGACGGCACCGCAGAGCTTGACATCACCGCCCTGGCCGATCTTATCGAGTGCCCGGCCGGCCGCGGTCTCGCGGAGGAAGCGGGTGCTCACCGGCCCATGCTCCCTGGCGAGAGCCAGGGCGGCCACGGCCCCGTCGCCGAGGTCCGCCACCGCCTTCGACGCCTTCTTGCCACGATTCCGCTTCAGGTACGCCTCGACCAGAAGCCCGGCGCAGAGCGCGTCCTCGACGCTCACTCGACCGCCACGCCCCGCGCAGACGACAAGCGGCTCGCCCTCGTCCGCTCTCAGCCGTTTGGCCACGGCGCTCAGGTTGACCAGAGCACCGACGTAGACGGACCCGGCGGCGGAAAGCGAAGTGAGAACATGGGTACCGTTGGTCGTCGTCATCACGATGGTGCGGTCGCCCACAACGGCTCTGGTGAACTCGGCGGGCGAGTTCCCCAGATCGAACCCCTCGATCCGTATTCCCTGCCGTTCACCGCAGAGCACGACATCACGACGGCCAATCGAGTTCGCGATTCGAAGGGCTTCCTCGATCGAGGCGGCCGGCACCACCGCCTTGGCGCCATTGTGTATGGCGGCGGCGACCGTCGTCGCAGAACGCAGCACGTCGACCACGACCACGTTGCGATTGTGCACCGGGACACGCTCGAGCTCGGACGGCGTCCAGAGTACGTCGATCTTCATGTTGCGGCACCCTCCAGCTTAGGCGCCGGGAAGCGATCCAGGAAATGGGTATCGATGTTGCCGGCTCGGAAATCGGGGTGCTCGAGCACCCTGCGCAGGAACGGGATCGTCGTGTGCACACCTTCGATGACGAACATGTCGAGCGCCAGTTCCGCTCGGTCGATCGCCTCTTCACGCGTTGGCGCGCGCACGATCAGCTTCGCGATCAGTGAGTCGTAGAACGGTGGCACGACGTAGTCAGTGTAGACGTGTGTATCGACGCGCACGCCGGGCCCACCGGGCGGATGAAAGGTCGTGATCCGACCGGGCGAAGGCCGGAAGTCGTTTTCGGGATCCTCTGCGTTGATCCGGCACTCGAGTGCGTGGCTGAGCAGGGGCACGCCATCGGGGATCGCCAGCGGCTCGCCGGCAGCGACCCTGAGCTGTTCCTTGAGCAGGTCGTAACCGGTCGCTTCCTCGGTTACCGGATGCTCGACCTGGATCCGCGTGTTCATCTCGAGGAAGTAGAACTTGCCGTCGCTGTCGAGCAGGAACTCGACCGTTCCGGCGCCGACGTAGCCGATCGCCTCGACGCCGCGCACGGCGGCATCACCCATCTGCGCCCGAAGTTCCTCGGTCACCGCCGGGCTGGGCGTTTCTTCTATCAGCTTCTGGTGGCGACGCTGGACCGAGCAATCGCGCTCGTTGAGGTGAACACCCCTACCCCGGCGATCGCCCAAGACCTGGATCTCGACGTGGCGAGCGCTCTCGAGCAACCGCTCGATGTAGAGAGCGCCGTTGCCAAAGGCGGCCTCGGCCTCGCGACCCGCCATTCTGAAGAGCTTCTCGAACTCGTCGGCCGAGCGGGCGACACGCATGCCTTTGCCGCCGCCGCCGGCGGCTGCCTTGATCATGACCGGGAAGCCGATCTCCTCGGCCGCACTGCGTGCGGCACGCTGATCGCTTATCGCATCTTCGCTTCCGGGAATCACCGGCACCCCGGCTTCGGCCATCGTACGGCGCGCGGCGACCTTGTCGCCCATCCGGCGGATCTGTTCAGCGGTCGGTCCGATGAACACCAGGTCGGATGCCTCGCAGATTTCGGCGAACTCGGCGTTCTCGGCCAGGAACCCATAGCCGGGGTGAATCGCATCGGCGCCGGTGATCTCAGCCGCCGCGATGATGCGCGGGATGTTGAGGTAGCTGTCCTGGGCCGGGGGCGGCCCGATGCAGATGTCCTCGTCGGCGAACCGCACGTGCAGCGACTCGCGGTCGGCCTCGGAATGCACGGCTACTGTCGGTATCCCGAGCTCGCGGCAGGCGCGTATGACGCGGAGGGCGATTTCGCCACGATTGGCGATCAGGACTTTCTGGAACAAGGCCGTTACTCAGTCGGGCTTGACGCGGAAAAGAACCTGACCGTACTCGACAGGCTCGGCGTTCTCCACAGCGATCTCGACTATCGTTCCCGCGACCTCCGCCTCCAACTCGTTCATCAACTTCATGGCCTCGAGGATACAGAGCGTCTGGCCGACCTTCACGCGATCACCGACCTCCACATACGGATCAGCATCGGGGGCCGGCGCGCGATAGAAGGTGCCGACCATCGGCGAGGTGACTTCGTGGTGGGCCACCGCCGGCGTCTCGGCGGGTGCCGCCGGCGCCTCGGACGCACTGGCCGGCTGCGCTGTGGGCACCGGGCTGCCGCTCGCGTTGTGTCCGGCGCCGACCTGCGTCGGCAGCGAGCCCACCGCGTTGCCCCCCATCACGACCGATGGGCTCTTCGAGATACGGATCTTCGTGGCCCAGCGGGAGATCTCGAGCGTGTCGATGTCGCTAGACTCGACGGTCTCGATTAGGCGCTTCAGGAATGCCAGGTCGATCATGAGGAGACGCGCTCCAAGTACTTGTTTTCGCGGCGGTCGACTTTGATCACGTCGCCGACATCGATGAACAGTGGCACCTGAACGACGGCGCCGGTCTCGAGCTTGGCCCGCTTCGTACCACCCTGCGCCGTGTCACCCTTGACGCCGGGCTCTGTATCGGTCACCTGCAGCTCGACGAAGAACGGGACCTCGACAGAGATAGGTTCACCATCACGGGTCAGGGCCTCGCAGACCATGTTCTCCTTCAGGTAGACGAGCTGGTCATCGCCTATCGTCTGCGCGGGTAGCGGGATCTGCTCGTAGGTCTCGTTGTCCATGAAGTAGTAGAACTGTCCGTCGGTATAACTGTACTGCACCGGTCGGCGCACCAACCTGACCTCGTCGACCTTTTCGCCTGCACGGAAGGTTTTCTCGATGACCGCGCCACTCAGTACGTTCTTCAGCTTGGTGCGGACGAATGCGCCACCCTTACCCGGCTTGACATGCTGGAAATAGGTGATCGAGAAGAGTTCACCCTCGAGCTCGATCGTCATCCCATTACGGAAATCTGCCGTCGATGCCATGTCCCTTGCTACTGCAGGTTGTGGGAATCTCCCGTGCTCAGCGCTCGGACCGACGGCCCGCGACTAGAACGGCAGAGCCCGCAGCCGGCCTTTCTCCAGCGGGATCAGCGGGGTGGCCCCCTCAGCGGTAACCACCAGGTCATCCTCTATTCGGATCCCGCCCCACTCTGGAAAGTAGAGGCCAGGCTCCACTGTTACAACTGTGCCCAGGCGGAGCGGCTCCTCGCTATCCCGTCCCAGGCGCGGTCCCTCATGCACCTCGAGTCCAAGACCGTGGCCGGTGCTATGGGGGAACCGCTCGTCGAGCCCTGCGGCCGCGAAGCAGCGGCGCGCCGCGCCATCGACCTCGGAGCCCGGGGCGCCGTCCCGCAAAGCCGAGCAGGCCGCTTCATGGGCGGCCAGGACGAGATCGTAGATCTCCCGCTGTCGGGTATCTGCTTGGCCGACGACAAAAGTGCGAGTCAGGTCGGAACAGTATCCGCACCAGCGTGCCCCAAAGTCAACGAGCAGCAGGTCGCCTTCCCCGATCTGGCGCTCGCTCGTTGAAGCGTGAGGGAGAGCCGACCGCTCGCCCGAGGCGACGATCGTCTCGAACGCGCTTCCCTCGGCGCCGTGCCGGCGCATGCGATAGTCAAGCTCGGCGGCGATGTCAACCTCTCGGCTGCCGGGCTGAACGAGCGGGAGCGTGTCCGTCAGGGCGGCGGCGGCGATCTCGGCGGCCTTGCGGATCAGCGCGATCTCGCCCGCGTCCTTCTGCACCCGAAGCTCCTCCACGAGCCCAAGGACCGAACGCCAATCGACCGATGTTTCGTTGCGCAGGCGTTCCCACTGTTCGACGGCGACGTGATTCACCTCGAGGCCCAGCCGGCGACCGGCGAACTCTTGGGCCGTCTTCTCCGCCAGCCCGGCGAGCAGCTGGTCGCGCAGAACGACCAGCTCGAAGCCGGCGTCGTCTGGCAGTTCCTGCTGGGCCTGCGTTTCGTAGCGGCCGTCGGTGAAAAAGATTGCCCGCTCCTGGTCGATCAACAGCCAGCCGCTGGATCCGCTGAACCTTGTCAGGTAGCGAAGGTTCGGGATGTGGGAAACCAGCAAGCCGTCGAGTTGGCGTTCTGCAAGGCCGGCACGGACGCCGGCGAGGCGCCGAGCAGCCGGACTATCGGGACTTCTCATTCGCGACGAAGGTAAGCGACCAATCCTTCCAAGGCGAACAGGTAACTGTCGCCGCCGAAGCCCGCGACCAACGCAATGGCGATGTCCGAGAGGTACGAGTGATGACGAAAGGTCTCGCGTGCGTATATGTTCGTGAGGTGCACCTCGACGAAGGGGGTACCGATAGCCTTCAGCGCGTCGCGGATCGCCACGCTCGTATGGGTGTAGCCGGCGGCATTCACAAGCAGGCCGCCGAAGCCAGACCCCGCACGCTGGATCCAGTCGACCAGCTCGCCTTCGATGTTCGATTGGAAGAAATCGAGCTCGACGCCCAGCTCCGCCCCCCGGGCGACCAGACGCCGGTTGATGCTATCGAGCTCCTCGGATCCGTACCTCTCTGGTTCCCGGCGCCCCAAGAGGTTGAGGTTAGGGCCGTGGAGGACGCCAACCCTTATTCCTTCAGGCTTCTCAGCCACTCCTGAAACTGTTCCAGGTCTTCGGAGCTCGAGTCGGCGGCGGCATCCGCCGCGCTATCCGCGCCGCCAGGGTCGGCCGGCGGTGCCGTGGCCTGGGAGCCAGTCGCTGGGTCTGCGTTCTGCCCTCCCTGCTCATAGGCCAGCAGCCCAGAGAGATATTCCTCGATCGTCGGCGCTCCCGAAGGCTGTGCTGCGGGTGGCGCAGGTGCCGGGGGCTGAGCCGCAGGAGTCGGAGCTTCAGCCACCGGTGCGGGAGCTTCGGGTAAGGGCAGCTCGGGCTCGGAGGGAAGCGCCTCGGGGGCCGGCGCCACGTCAGCTCCCGGCGGCAGGACATCGGGTGCGGGTGCCACATCGGGATCAGGCGGCGTTTCGTCGATGGTTGGGACGATCTCGAGTTCAGGCTCAGGCGTCTCGGGCGGCGCTTCGGTCGGTTCGCCACGGGCGAGATCACCGAGGCCGCCGACTCCGGCCGGCATCGGCGCAGCGTCACCACGCCTTACCATCGCGTCGAACGAGGCGGCGAACGGGTCGAGATGGTCCATCCCGGCCACCGGCGCCTCGTCTTCGAAGTTGAAGCCGACAGTCGGGGGTGCTTCCTCAGGCGTCGCCGCTGCCGCGTCTAGCGGGGAGGCAGCGGGTTCAGCAGTCTCGACGCTTGGGGCGTCCAAGATCCCGGCGGGCGGCTGCGTCTCCTCTCCGGGAGGCGCGGTCTCCTCGAACGACAGCGGCGCTTCGAACGACAGCAGCTCCTCGGCGGTCGGCGGCTCCTCAGGAACCTCCGACCCGTCGGGAAACGCCTCCTCGTCGGGCGGCGCGATATCGGTCAGCTCCAACAGGGCGGCCAGATCATCGGCCTCGGGCTCTGCCCGGGCCTCAGCAAGCTGCTGCTCCAACTCGGCGATCCGTGCCTTGAGACGCTCGTCTGCCGGTTGCTTCTTGGCAAGCTCGCGATACACGCCCAGCGCGTCTTCGTATAGCCCCTGGTCGGCGTACAGCTCGGCCATCGTCTCTGTCAGCATGCCCTCGACTGCCGGGCCCGCGCCCTCGAGTTCGGCCTCGACACCCTCGTCGCCCAGCGGTTCGGAAGTGGGCGCCTCGGCTTCCCCACCGCCGAATTCATCCCGCAGACTGCTGACACCGAGGTCCTCCCCCGCCTGCCCCTCCATGTCCTCCTCGCGCAGGAGTCCGGGAGTCCAGTCATCCATTTCTCCGAGGTCGATCCCGGGACGAGGCGGCTCGGCAGCCGCTAGATCGTCGAGAGCGTCCAGGCCCTCGAGCTCCGGCGGCTCCTCCGGCGTCTCCAATGGGGACGCCTCGGCCGACTCGACCTCGTCGCCCAGCTCTACCTGCTGTCCTTTGCCGACCAACCCCTCGACGGGCTCGGCCGAGAACTCCACCGCTTCCTCTTCCTGACCCTCGGGTATGCCGCCCATCTCCCAGGGTGGTTCCTGCTCCGCAGCCGGGAACTCGGGGATCTCGGGCTCGGCGCCCTCTGCGGGCTCCGTCGGCTCGGGCGGGGCTGCCGACAAAGCTTCCGGCGGCTCGGCCGGCGCCGACACGCCACTCTCCGTCAGCCTCTGTAGCTCCTCCTGCACCTCCTCGTTGCGCGGGTCGACCTGCAGTATCCGCTCGAACCACGAGCGCGCGTCCTCGAGCCGGCCACCCCGGAGCGCCAGATCGCCGAGAGCCTTCATGGCTATCATGTTCTGAGGATCGAACTCGAGAACCTTCGAGAACTGCTCGTGTGCATCCGCGTAGCGCTCGCTGTCGATGTACACGCGTCCCAGGACGTTATAGGCGCTGATGTACTTGGGATGGTTCTTCAACCCGTGGAGGATCAGGCCCTCCGCTTTCCCGTACTCCCCCGCACGGCGATAGGCGTCTGCCAGATGGGCAAACACCAAGCCCTGTGAGTGCTCGGCGTAGCGCTTCTCAAGTTGCTCGATCTCCTGCTGGACGTCGTTGTCCGGAGGCATGTCCTGTACTCCTTGGGGCGGCTGCGTTCCCACGCAAGGAGGCGGGGGGATCGTGCAAATATATTTGTTCCAATGCGTTAGTGTCAACGCTGACTGTAGCGTCTCTTACGTTCTGCGGCGCGCAGTCACCGAGACCAGGGCCGGGCGCCGGTAGCATTTTCGGACGCCCCGAATAAATTCAGTCCACACATTCCACAGAATATCAAGGACTGGCTATATGCTGCGCTCAATGCGTCGGAACACGAAGATCATAATGCTGGTGGTGGTCCTGGCCTTCGTCGGCCTCATGGTCTTCCAGTGGGGCATGGACATTTCGGGCAGAAGCAACCCCCGCGCGGTCGGCGAGGTCGGGCGAGTCAACGGAGTTCCAATCAGCTATCAGGTCTGGACGAGTACTTACCGTAGCTTGACTGACCAGGCGCGCGCGCAGAAGGGTTCGGCCCTGGATGACCGCGAACTGGACTTCATCGGGGAGCAGACCTGGAACCAGCTGGTCAACCAGATCTTGATCGAGCAGGAACTGGAGCGCCGGGACATCTCTGTGACCGACGAGGAGGTCCGGCTGGCGTTCCAAACGACGCCGCCGCCCTGGCTGATGGACAACGAACTGTTTCAGACGGGCGGTCAATTCGATTACGAAAAGTACCAGCGCTTCTTCTCCTCGCCGGGAGTCGATCCGCAGCTGCTTCTGCAGATCGAGAACTACTACCGGGCGGTTCTGCCGCGCGCGCGTCTGATGGAGCAGGTCGGGACCGGCATCTACATCTCCGACTCGGAGCTCTGGTATGGATACCGGGACCAGAGCGAGCGCGTCCGCGTCGCCTACCTGGTGCTGGATCCAGAGCTGGCGGTGACGGGCTCCGCCGTCGAGGTGACAGAGGCGGAGCTGCTCCGCTCGTACGAAGAGAACCTGGAAGACTACGCGAGAGCGGCGGTCGCGGAAGTCATGCTGGTGCAGTTCTCGCGGGTCCCCGGACCGGCGGACAGTGCCGCAGCGTTGGAGGCGGCACGGCAGATCTACGATGACTTGCAGGCGGGTGCAGACTTCGCAGAGCTGGCCCAGGCCAACAGTCGTGATCCGGGTTCAGCGTCGCAAGGCGGAGAATTGGGGTGGTTCGGGCGCGGCGATATGGCGCCGGCTTTTGACTCGGCTGTCTTCGAGCTGAATGTGGGCGAGATCTCGGAGCCGGTGCTCTCCAGGTACGGGTATCACATCATCAGGCTGGAGGAGAGGGAGGAGGAGCGCGTTCGTGCCTCGCACATCCTGATCACGGTCCGGCTGGCAGGCGCGACCGAGGACCAATTGCTGGGGAGCGTCGATCGCTTCGAGCGGATTGCGCTGGCTGCGGGGATGGACGAGGCGATCGACTCGTTGGGCGTCGAGTCGCGCACGGTCACCTTGGCCGAGGGTAACGATTTCGTGCCGGGGATCGGTGTGTTCGCTCCGGCCCACCACTGGGCTTTCCACGACTCCACACTGATCGGCAACCTGAGCCCCGTCTACGAAACCGATCAGGGTTGGTACTTCTTGGACCTCAGGGCACGTGATCCCGAGGGCTATGTGCCGTTTGCGGACGCGGAGCCGTCGGTCCGCCGGCGCTTGGTGCTGGAGAAGAAGAAGGAGTTGGCCCGCGGTATTGCCGAGCAGATCGCTGCCGAGTTGAGCGAAGGTAAGACTTTGGACGAGGTCGGCGCCGATCACGACCTGGCGTACCAGACGACCACGCTGTTCACCCGCTACGACTATGTTCCCGGCCTCGGCCAAGGCAGCGAGGTCGTCGGTACCGCCTTCGGGCTCGACCTCTACCAGGTGGCGGGGCCGATAGAGTCCGACGACCGGTTCTACTTCGTCCAGCTGATGGAGCGCATCGAGCCGAGTCGCGAACAGTTCGAGCAGGTAAAAGAGGAACTGCGGGCGCGTCTCATGCTCCAGCGGCAGCAGACGGCAATGGATGAATGGCTGGCGGGCCTTAGAGAATCTGCGACGATTGAGGACTACCGGAGAGACTTCTTCGTACCGTGACCCCGAGCAGTCAGCCGCCGTTACTCAGAGCATCATACGCGCGACGTAGGCCACCACCAACACGCCAGCGACGCTGAACAGATTCACGTTGAGGACGATCGGTCCCAGCGTGAAGGCGATCACCAACAGGTCAACGCTAAGCGGGCCGAGGCTCGCTGAGATCGTCGTCGTGAAGAATTCCCGGAACGGACCTTCGGGAATGAAGAGCACGGAAAGCTTGGTGAGAATCGCGCCCAGCAGTAGGCCGAGCGCCAGGATCGCCGCGATCCGCCACGGCGAGCGGCCCGAGGGCCGCACGAGTAGCGCGTCTCCCCTTGTCACTGTCGCCGCTCGACTGTGTAGTTGACCGCCCCAGCCAGTGCGCTCGTCGCCCGGCTCTCCGGCAAACCCTCGATAGCACTCAGCGCCTGGTCCGCGAACTCCCTTGCCTTCGCCCTGGCATACGAGATGCCGCCGCACGCCTCGGTGGCCTCGACGACGCGCACGATCAGATCGTCATCGGGCTCGGGGTCGGCGAACAGCGCGTTCACAGCGAGCTGCTGCTCGCCATCGAACTCGGGCAGCGCCATGATGAGTGGTAGTGTGACTTTGTGCTCGCGTAGATCGTGACCCGCAGGCTTTCCGGTGACGTCCTCGGTGCCGATATAGTCGAGAATGTCGTCGGCGACCTGAAAAGCCATACCCAGAGCGTGCCCGTAACTCTTCAGCGTATCTCTATAAGTTGGATCGCCAACCATGGCACCCAGCTCGCAGGCGGCTGACATCAGCGAGGCGGTTTTAGCCCCGATCAGGCGGTAGTAGTCGTCTTCGGTAAACGAGAGGGAATCGTGCATGGCGAGCTGCCTCATCTCGCCGATTGTCATGGCGTTTGCCGCCGCGGCCAGCACGGCGATTACATCCACCCGTTGCAATCGGGCCATCTCCATGACCGAGCGCGAGTACAGATAGTCGCCCATGATGATGGCCGTCTGATAGCCCCAGACCGAGTTGACCGTCGGCATCCCGCGGCGCAGCGCCGAGTGATCGACGGCGTCATCGTGAACGAGGGTCGCCAAATGAACCGCTTCGACTACGGCGGCCAGCAGCAGCGCCTCACGGCTCGGCTTGTCGCCAATTTCGTTGCTCAGCAGCAACAAGGTAGGTCGGAAGAGCTTTCCGCGCTTCAGCAGCAGGTAGTCGTTGACTTCTTCGATGAGCTCGAATTCGTCGACGACCAGGCGACGCATTAGATCGTCGAGCTCTGCGAGTCGATCGCTGACCGGCTCTTGAATGCGGGCTAATCCTGCCAGTGCAGTAGGCGGCATGACCCGATATTTCAGGAGTACACTATGTGCGCCGAGGCGCACAACTCGGCGGACACTTTAGCGAGGAGACAGCGGATTTGTCAAAGGGGGGGTGCGATTACGGCCTTAGGGCAGACACGCGCCGGCCGACGTCCATGAAGTTCATGTCACAACCCATGACGCGCTCGTACCATTCCAGCGCGTGCTCCGTTTCGCCAAGGTCCTCGTAAGAGCGGCCCATTGCGTAGAAGATGCCGACCAATTCCTCATCCTTGTGGCCGGGTACCTGCAGGGCGCGGTTGAGAACCTTGAGCGCGATGCGATGGTCGCCCTTCTCGACGAAACAGGCACCGAGCATCTCGATAGCTCGTAACCTGAACTCGAGTCCGCGTGCGGCGATCTGAAACTCGGCTATCGCTTCGTCCAGCAGCCCCATATCTCTAAAGGCACAGCCGAGATCGTAATGGCTGGCAGCGTCCTCTTCCTCGATCGCCTCTGCGACCTTCGACTTGAACTGGCTCAGCATCTCGGCAAAGTTGACGTCCGATTCACTCTGCGGATCCGCCGCGGCGATCTTGAAGCGCGTGCTCTTGCGAGTTGCCTTCTCCTCCTCGGCCACCAGCGAGCCTAGATCCACGTAATCCGCTGCCGCCTGGCCCTGCGATGCCGGTGCCGCAGGAGCCGCTTCTTCCTCGACGAACATCTCCAGCGCCGCCGCCGCTCGCCCGTTCCTAGGGTCGAGCTCCAGGACCCGCGCGTAGACGGCGCGCGCCTTGTTGGAGGCGTCGCTACGATCGAGACAGTCGGCCAGCGCCAGGTAGGCATCGACCAGGGCGGGGCCATCGCCCGCTCTCAGAGCGAGCTCGACCCGCTTCTGATAGGCCCGTACATCGTTGACGTCGAGACGCAGCATCTCATCGAGGACGCGGCCGGCGTCGGTGAAACGACCCAACTGCTCGTACCCTTCCAGCGCCTGAGCCAAGCAGACCGATGCCTTTTCACGCACGCCAGTCTCGAGCAGGGCCTCGGCGAGGTCGAACAGCGTGTCGGGCTGGTCCCCCTCGATCTGCAGTCTGGCCTCGAGCTCGGCGATTCGATCTTCCGGAGTCGTGACTCGTTCTTCAACGGGAGGCGCCGGCGGTTCCAGCGATTGTTCGGGGGCCGGCGCAGCCGGGGCCGGCTCGACCCAATCGGTGGCGGGCGGCTGCTCGAGATCAATCGACGGCGGCTCCTGCCCGAACTCGGGCTCCGCCGGCTCTGCGTGATCCAGTGCGGTGGGCGTTATGTCGAGCGGCGGCTCGGCTGGTTCCTCGGGCCCGAAGAGCTCCTGCTCCAGCTCCTGCAACGAGTCGGCGTCGATGTCCACGCCTTCCATGTCGAGCTCGCCCGGTTCGAGATCGATGTCGGCCACCTCGGTGTCCATTTCGCTCGTCAGTTCCAAGCCTTGCAGCGGCTCAGCGAGCGCTTCGTCATCGTAGACCGGCTCTTCGGTGAGGACAGGCTCGTCGCCGAGACCGGGCTCTTCATCCAAGTCCGGCTCGTCGGCCATGACGGGCTCGTCGGCCACGACCGGTTCCGGTCGAGGCGGAGGTTCGGGCTCGGGCTCGGGTTCCGGCTCGTCGCCCCAAGGCAGGATCTCGGGCAGATCGATGACACCCACCGCATCTGTCGCACTGGAAGTCGACTCTTCCTCGGGCGGGTGGACTTCCGGATCCCGCTCGGGTGCGAGCTCCATGATGCGGCCCCTGACCTCCTGGGCGTCGCCGTCGCGGCCCTCCTGGGTCAGGTCGCGCCAGGCCAGCCGCAGCTGCTCGACCGCGTTCGCCGTGCGATCGTGCTCGATCAACTGGTCCGCGATCATCAGCCGGACCTCGGGGTCCGGCGACAGATCGGCGAACTCCGTAAGCGCCGAGAAGGCTGCATCGAGCTGACCCGACCGCTGCATGCGCTCGGCGTACTCGAGGAAGTGCCTGCGGGCGTCGGAGAGGAAGCCCTTGGCCGCACCAATCTTGCCCAGCTTCAAGTAGGCGGAGTGCCGGTTCGGCTGATTGCGGAGGATCTTGTTGCAGAGGGCGATCGCGTTGTTATAGAAGCCCGCGGCGAGGTGCCCGTCGGCGGCGAGCTCGTAGTAGTGGACGGCCCTGTTGACGTTGCCGACGCGGCGATAGAGGTCACCGATCCGGTTGTAGAGAGCCAGGTCGACGTCCCTGCCCCGCTCCAGTTTGTCGGCCTCGAGCGCAGCCTCGTACTCCTCGATCGCGCGCTTCCAATTCTCGCGCTGCTCGAAGGCTCTCGCCCGCTGCCTGTGCCTAGCCGCTGCGCTCATCCGTGTCCTAACGGTCTCTCAGGCTGTCCCCACGCGCCGCCAACGCCTCCACGAAGCCCAGCCAGCATCGGGATATCCTTTAAAGATATACAATCGCCGTGACTTTTCAGCAGCCCACCGGGCCCCGAGCGAGCGGGCGCCCACCTGCGGGTGCGGACAGGCTAGAGGCGGCTGCGGGCACTGTACCCCGAAAAGCAAGCTATGTTGCAGGATCAGTGGACCCGCACCCCCCGCTTCCAGACCGCAGCGCAGTGATTGCAGCCGTAAAGGTAGGGCACGAGCCGGTAGTCGGGAACGCCGAAGGCCGCAATATCTGCTGGCGCCCCGGGCTCCAGCGTGCCGCGACCGTCCCGCAGCCGCAGGGCCGCCGCCCCGTTGGCGGTGACAGCGACGAAGGCCTCGGCGGGCACCATCCCCAGCTGGCTGCAGGCGATGCTCATCACCACCTGGAGGTTTACGGTCGGCGACGATCCGGGGTTGTAGTCGGTCGCCAGGGCGACAGCAGCCCCAGCATCGATCAGCTGCCGGGCCGGCGGATAGTACGACTTACCCAGAAATAGCAACGTCCCCGGCAGAAGTGTGGCGACGGTCCTCGAGCCAGCCAGGGCCGCGATACCCGGCTCGGAGATCGCGCCTAGGTGGTCGGCCGAGGCGGCGTCGAACTGGGCGGCGAGCTCGGCGCCACCACTCGATTCGAACTCGTCGGCGTGCAGCCTTGGTACTAGCCCGTTCGTCACGGCGGCCTCGAGCACGCGCCGGGTTTCATCGGGCGTATACACGCCCGGCTCCATGAAGACGTCGCAGAAGACCGCCAGACCCTCCTCGGCGACGGCCGGGATCATCTCGTCGACCACGAGATCCACGTACTCGGCGCGGCGCTCGCGGAATTCCGGCGGAAAGGCGTGGGCGCCCAGGAAAGTAGGCACCAGGTCGATCCACTCTTCCGCCGCCAGCGTCCGAATGACCCGGAGCATCTTCAGCTCGTCCTCGGTCGTCAGGCCGTAGCCGCTCTTCACCTCCGCCGTCGTCGTCCCGTGCTCTAGCATCCGGCGTAGCCGGGCCCTGCCGAGGTCGACCAGCTCCGCTTCCGAGCGCTGCCGCAGATCGCGCACCGACGCGTTGATGCCGCCACCGCGGCGGGCGATCTCCATGTACGGCACACCGCGGCAGCGCTGCTCGTACTCGTCGAGGCGATAACGCCCGAATACAGCGTGCGTGTGGGAGTCGACCAAGCCCGGAGCGAGCACATGACCACTGAGATCGAGCCGCTCGGCGTCCGGGAAGCGTTCGCCTATTCCCTCGCGGGAGCCGACCGCCTCGACCTTGCCGGCCCGGATCGCGATCGCCCCGTCCTCCACGAGGCCGATGTCGGACATCGATCCACGGCGGCGCGGTTCGCCACCGCCCGGGCAGGTGAGGATCTGCGACGCCTCGATGATCTGGGTGTCGTGGTCGGCCATATGTGTGGTTGTTTTCAACACTCGACAGCCGACATTCGACTGCCGGTTTTTGGCTTTTCTTCAACGACCGACGTCCGATGTACGACGTTCGACGCTCGATTATCGTGGTACCGAAGGTAGAGCGTCGGAGGTCGCTAGTCGAGAACAAGCCGAAACTCGGTAGTCGGTTGTCGACTGTCGAGTGTCCAATCTAACCCGACATAGGGATCTTGATGCCGTGTTTGCGCGCCGTCTCGTGGGCGGTTTCATAGCCGGCATCGGCGTGCCGCGCCACACCGCTGGCCGGATCGTTGGTCAGCACGCGCTGCAACCGCCGTGCGGCCTCGGGAGTACCATCGGCGACGACTACCATACCGGCGTGCAGCGAGTCACCGATACCCACGCCTCCTCCGTGATGGAAGCTGACCCAGGTCGCACCGCTCGCCACATTAAGCATGGCGTTGAGTACGGGCCAGTCAGCGATCGCGTCGCTACCGTCTCTCATCCCTTCGGTCTCGCGGAAGGGGCTCGCCACCGAACCGGTGTCGAGATGGTCACGTCCGATGACGATGGGCGCCTTTACATCACCGCGGGCCACGAGCTCGTTGATGGCGAGGCCGAATTTGGCGCGCTCGCCCTGCCCGAGCCAGCAGATCCGCGACGGAAGACCCTGAAACGCGACCCGCTCGCTGGCCATTCTGATCCAGCGTCCCAGCGCCTCGTCCTCGGGAAACAGCTCGAGAACCAGCTCGTCGGTACGATGGATATCGGACGGCTCGCCCGAGAGCGCCGCCCAGCGGAACGGCCCTTTGCCGAGGCAGAAGAGCGGGCGGACGTAGGCCTGCACGAAGCCAGGGAAGTCGAAGGCGGTCTCGACGCCGGCATCGCGGGCCTGTGCCCGTATGTTGTTCCCGTAGTCGAACACGATCGCGCCCTGCCGCTTCAGCTCGAGCATACCGCGGACATGCACCGCTATAGAGTCCATCGCCCTCTTCACGTATTCATCCGGGTCACGCGCCCTCAGCTCCGCCGCTTCTGCCAGAGACAGGCCCTGAGGTACGTAACCGTTCAGCGCATCGTGGGCGCTCGTCTGGTCGGTCACCAGGTCCGGTACGATCCCGCGCCGGGCGACCTCGGGGACGACGTCGGCGCAGTTACCCACGAGGCCCACCGACAGCGCCTCCTTCCGGTCGCGGGCGGCCAGCACCAACTCCAGCGCCTCGTCTAGATCGTCCGTAGCGCGGTCCAGATATCGCGTTTCCAGGCGGCGCTCGATTCGGGCCGGGTCGACTTCGACGCCGAGGAACGCCGCCCTGTTCATAGTCGCCGCGAGCGGCTGGGCACCGCCCATGCCGCCCAGACCGCCCGTAAGCACGAGGCGACCGGCGAGCGCGCCGCCGAAATGCTCGCCGGCCGCCGCCGCGAACGTCTCGAAGGTCCCCTGCAGGATCCCCTGCGTACCGATATAGATCCAAGAACCGGCGGTCATCTGGCCGAACATGATCAGGCCCTTCCGCTCCAGTTCCCTGAAGTAGTCCCAGTTCGCCCAGCGACCCACCAAGTTGGCGTTGGCGATCAGCACGCGCGGAGCATCGGGGTGCGTTGTGAACACACCGACGGGCTTGCCACTCTGCACGAGAAGCGTCTCGTCATCGCCGAGCTCGCGCAGCGCCCGCACTATCGCTTCATACGCCTCCCAAGAACGTGCGGCTTTTCCCGATCCACCGTAGATGATCAGTTCGGCGGGTTTCTCGGCCACCGCGGGATCGAGGTTGTTCATCAACATCCTGAGCGCAGCTTCCTGTCCCCAGCCTTTACAGGAGATCTCCGTTCCCCGCGGCGCCCGCACCTCTCGCGACCCCTTCGTCACCGTGGACATCGGCTCCTCCAATCCATGCGCTGTCTTGCCGCCGCCCGACCCAGCATTCCTCGAGGCTCTCTTCCTAACCCCGTGTTTCCTGGCGGTAGTCGAACTTCACGTCTTGCAAGTCGTCCAGGTTGACCGTGAAAGCGAACATGAAATTTCCGTTGGATGCCTTCATGAAGGAGAAGGTCGCAGACCAGCGGTGCAGGCTGCGTCGCAGGCTGAGCGAATGGTCCACGAAATTCCCTCCCTCGAGATCGTACTGAGTGCGCCACGTCAGCCTCCAGTTCTCGGTGGGCTGGAAGCCAAAGTTCGCCCGTACCGATTGACGATTACGCGGCGGATCCTGACCCGGCCTCGGCCGCGTCCGCAACAGGCTGTAGTCGATGCTCAGCGTCCACGGTTGCCGCGCCCCGCGTCCCCGATCTTCTCGCTCGGGCACCTCGCCTTCCCTCAGATTCTCCAACTCCGCATCGCTGACCTCCTCCGCCTGCGGCACGATCCCGGTTCCCGACCTCACGTCACCCGGCCCCCCCACGAGTCCTTCAAACGTGCGCGCGCCTATTGAGAAACCGAAGTTGAGCTGAGTCAGGAACGGAGCGAACCGTCGCCCCGTCTCGGTTTCCTCGAACAGATCGTGAGTGAAACGTAGCGTCAACCCCCGGAGCAGATCCGAGGAGACCGAGTTCGAGATCGACCCGGTCGTCACTCTTCCCGTCACGACGTCGTAGGTCAACGACGACGTCCTGATGGCGAGCAGCGTGATCTTGCGCGCCTCCTCCTGCTCCTGGCTGGCCGCGAGGCTGTCCTGGGGGGTGCCGGCGAGCGAGTCCTCCTGTATGTTGTTGCGTGGCTTGAGCTTAGCCTCGAAGGTCTGCTGCAGTCCCAGCGTGATTACATGGTTCTCACGAAGGCTGTCGACCCCGAAAACTTCTTGGGCTTGCAGCGATGGAGTCACCCCCGGGCTATAACTCCAACTGATGGTCGGCGAGATCTTGTGACGGATTCGCTCCACCGGCCCGACGCCCGGGAAGAAGCCGTAGATGTCACTGTTGAGGCCGGCGCTGACGGATACACGGGTCGGGGCAGCGATGAACTTGAGGTCCGTTTGGTTGGTGCGTCTGAGCTGGCCGTTGAGGTTAAGCGCCGGGGTCAACGTCGTCGAGCCGATCAGGCGCATCTGGTAACCTAGTGAGGTCCGCCAACTGATGTCGCCCTGCTGCCTCTTGTCCCCGAGCACGAGTGTATCGAGGGTAATCGTATCGGGTCCTATGATGATGGTGTCGATCGGCACGATCAATACATCGAGCGTGTCGACGACCTGTTCTCTAAACGTCCCATTGGAGTTCCAGCGGAGGTTGTTCAGCGCCAGGTTGGACGTCAGGCCGCCACTCAAGGTCGATTGACCTGCGCGACCTGGCGTCTCCGACGTCGAGCGGGTCAGGTTCGTGCTACCCGTCCATGTAAGCCCGTGGTACCAGCTGCGGCTGGTCGGCGAGGGAGACGGCGTAATGACGATGGGTGACAGCGTTAGGGAGAACGACGGCAACGTCATGGTCGTCGGCTGTGGCGACGTCTCGGGGTTCGAAAGAGGTTGAACCCGTTGGGCGCCGATATTCAGTGTCCCCCAATCGAAGCGGCGCGAATAGGCGATGTTCGATCGCAGCTGCTGTACCAACCGCTCGGGGTTGAACTCGTTCTCGCGCTGGAACTGTTGACTCGAGACGAAACTGACTGAGGCACGAAGGTTGGCCCGCTCACCGAACTGCTGGCTGTGGTTCCAGGCCAGAGACAGTTCCCTGCCGCCGTCGGGTAGCATGAAATAGGAGGTACCAAGCCGCCCTGAAAGGAACTTCTCGCGCCAGCGATAGCGGTAGAAGCCATCGAAGCGCGTCCAGGTATCGGACCACCAATCGATACTGAACTGGGCGTCCATATAGTCGCTGATCGCCCAGTAGTATCCCACGTTCGAGATGTGCCGTTTGTAGCCGGAGGACTGGCGAACGATGTCATTGACGCCGAACTGCAGCGACAGAATCCCACTGTGCCTACCTCGGCGGATGTCCTGCGCCATGAACGGGAACCAGAAGACGGGCACGTCCCCGAAGTAGACGCGTACCGGCCAGGCGACGACGATGTGCCCGAGCACCAGCTTGATCCTGTCCGATTCGAAGCGGTAGTGCGGTTCCGGCAGGTCACAGGAGGTAAAGTGCCCCCCCTCCACCCAGAGAGTGTCGCTGCCCTCGAGGGTGAAATCGCCCTCGACGTTCCAGATCTCCCAGCGCGTCCGCCCGCCGACGACCGTTCCGATCTTCGACTCTGTGTGATAGAAGAAGGGGCCTTCCTCGCTATCCACCTCCTCACCCTTGTTATTGATCAGCTTGGACTTGCCGAAGGCAATTATGTACTGGGTCTGGCCGTCGAAGATGACCGAATCGGCGTACAGGTTCTCGTTCTCTTTCACGCGTTCGATGTGCGCGCGCTGATTGAGGTGTATCCTCTGTTCGCCCGTGTAGAACTGCAGCGTGTCTCCGCGATAGATCACGGGGCGGTATCCGGGGCGTTCCATTAGGGCCCGCATCAGCGAGTCGGGATCGGGGAACGGCTCGCCGGTATCGCGCAGCGAGTCGGCGGCTACTGTATCTTGAGCAGCCTCCTCCAGGTCGGGCACCCTATCCGGACTCCGAGCCCGGGTCGTGTCTTGCGCGGCTCGAGTCGTGTCCTGCGGAAGAGCGGCGGGCGCCCGGGGCGCGGCCAGCAGGTCGGGGACGGATGGGGACAAGCCGCCCAGCGCGACTGCAGCGAGGGCGGCCAGCGCCCGCCTCGGGGCGGGGTCAGTCGCCGATCGCTTTCGGGCTCTCACGTCCCGCGAGTCGCCGGCGATCCACGATGGCGACGAGGAGGACCGAAATCTCATATAAAACAAGTAGTGGTACCATCATCATGAGCATCGTACCGATGTCGGCCGGTGTCAGGAGAGCCGAGAGCACCGAGACGGCTACGATCGCGTGGCGCCGGAATTTCCGCAGGCTGCCGGCGTCGATCAGGCCGAGCACAGAGAGCATGAGGCATACCAACGGCAGCTCGAAGATGATCCCGAACGCCAGAATCAGCCTCGTAGCGAAGCGCAAGTACTCGCCAATGGTGATGATGGGCGCTAGCGCCTGGGTCTGGAAGTTGAGCAGGAACCGCAGAGCGAGGGGGAGTACCAGGAAGTAGGCCATCGCAACGCCCAGCAGAAATAGCAGAAAGCCGCCGGTGACCGCCGGCACCACGGCCTTCTTTTCGTGCTCGAACAGCGCCGGCGCCAGAAAGCCCCAGGTATGATAGACGATGACCGGGCCCGACAGGATGATCCCCACGACGAACGCCAGCTTGAGCGTGACGGTCATCGGTTCTGTGGGGCTGGTGAAGAGGAGCATGCCATCGGGCACGAGCGGCACTATGGGCCGCTTGAGCAAGCCGATGACGTCCAGCTCGGTGACGATGAAGAAGCCGGCGACGGAGAGCGTCAGCACCGTCACGCCCATCCAGATGAGACGCGAGCGCAACTCATCGAGATGCTCGAGGAAAGGCATTTCGCCCGAGCCCTTTGCCCGCTTCACTGTTCCCTTCCCTTATCCTTGGACTGCTTGGGTGACGGTTCCTCCGCCAGTACCGATTCGAGGAAGTCGAGCTGCGCGGCGTCATAGCCTTCGCGCTCGGCCAGTTCCCGGATAGTCTCCAGGAACTCTTCGGGATCCTGGAAGTTGGTGTAAACGGAGGCGAACCGTACGTAGGCGACCTGGTCGAGGTCGCGCAGGTGCTGCATCACGAGCTCGCCGATCTGCCAGCTTTCCACTTCCCCCGACTCGCTACGCTCGAGGCTCTCTGCGATCGCGTCGGCGATCCCCTCGATTTGGCGGAGTGTGACGGGACGTCTGGTACAGGCGACTTGGATGCCGCGGATCAGCTTGCTGCGATCGAAGGGCTCCGAGCTGCCGTCGCGCTTCTTGACTGCGAGCGGCCGTTCTTCGACGACCTCGTAGGTGGTGAATCGCGCATCACAGCTCTCGCACTCGCGACGGCGACGCACGGCGCGGCCCTCGCGACTGGTGCGCGAGTCAACGACCCGGTTCTTCGTGTGACCGCAGTATGGACAGCGCATTTGGGAAGGGATGGTCAGCCCGGCAGCCTGCCGAGCGCGCCGCTAGCGGCAGCTCAGACGTTCCGCCTGATCGCGGGCCAGCCGGGACTCATCGCTCCTTGGGTAACCAGCTATCACACGTTGGAAATACTCACAAGCCGTGTCTTTGTTTCCCTGGTCGATCTGAAGGAGTCCCGCCTTGTAGAGTGCTGTCGGCGCCGCACTCGAGTTGGGGTACAGCTCAACCACGCGGTTGTATTCACGAATCGCCCGCCCGGCGTCGCCCTCTTCCCGGTAGGTCTCCGCAAGGTAGTATTGTGCGTCGGGGGCCAGTTCGTCCGCGGGGTACTCGACCAGGAATTCCCGGAACCCGGTGCGCGCGGTTTCGTAGGCTCCGCGACGGAATTGTTCGATCGCTGCCGAGTAGAGGGAGCGGGGCTCACCGCCCGCTCCCCGCTCCAGCCCGAAGGCCGCCGCATCGCCCACGCTATCGAGCTCGGCAAACTCCTCGGCCGCAGCCTGTCGATCAAGCTGCCGCTGTTCCATACGATCTCGCAGTCCACTGAGCACGATCTGGCTCTGGCCCAGCAGTTCCTGGATCTCGACCAGCTGGCGCTCCATATCATCCAACTGTTGCAGGAGATCGCCGCGCACCGTGACGACGAGCGCGCCTTGATTCTCGAGCGCCTCGGACACGGAGCTCTCCAGCTGTTCGACGCTGGTGGCGATGGAGTCCTGGCGAGCGCGGACACTGGCCAGGTCCTCGCGAATCCTGTCGACGTCCTTCTTCGATGCACAGGCAGCAAGGCCCGTCACGGCGAGGACGAGGAGCGATTTTGCGGCGGCCTTCATGGGAACCACTCGTTCTTCTAGTTACCGAGTCGCCCGTGGTCCGTGACTATGAACTCTGCGCGACGGTTCTGCGCCCAAGCGTCCTCGTTCGACGCACGCGCTGCCGGCCGCTCTTCGCCGTAGCTGATGGTCGCGAAGCGGCCCACATCGACGCCGTAACTCACAAGGTATCGGCGCACCGCCTCGGCGCGACGCTGGCCGAGCGCCAGGTTGTACTCGTTGGAGCCGCGCTCGTCGCAGTGACCCTCGATGCGCAGCTCGACACCGGGGTACTCGCGGAGGACGGTGACCTTACGCTGCAGGACCTCCGCCGCGTCGGTCCGGATATCGGACTTGTCGAAGTCGAAGTGGACGCGTTCAGCGATGACCGACAACACACGGTTGCGTTCGGCCTCGGCACGACGCCGTTCCTCCTCCTCGCGGCGGCGGCGCGCTTCCTCCTCCAGGCGAGCTCGCTCTGCAGCCTCGTCCACGGTGGGCTCTTCGACCTGAGGTTCGGGCTCGGGCTGCGGTTCGGGCTCCGGAACGGGGCTGCCGCCACAAGCCGCCATGACGGCGACCAGGGCCAGAGCCGCCAACCATCCCGCTGTCTTCTTCCAGCTGTTAGCCATAAGACCACTCCCTACGGATTATTGCTCTCGGAGCCAACAGCCGCTCCGCTTGTGAGGTGAGAGGCTGAATCTAAGCGGCCGGACCAGTCAGGCAAGCGGGCTCCGGCGGCGGTCACGACCCTACGGATACGGCCGCTGACCACGTCCAGCACCCAGAGCCCGGTGCTGCCGTCTCGGGTCGAGGCGAAGACGATATGTCTACCGTCCGGGGCCCAACTCGGGTCCTCGTTGCGTCCCTGCTGAGTGAGCTGTCGCAGGCCGCGGCTGTCGGGTGCGACGGTAAAAATCTGTGGCGTGCCGCCGACCCAGCCGTGGAACGCGATCCGGTCGCCGGTGGGTGACCAGTCGGGTCCAGCGTTGTGGACGCTGCGGTCGTAGATGTAAGGCGTGATCAGTTCCGCCGAGCCGTTGTCGATATCCTGGACAAATATGTGCAGCTGGCCGAGTCGATCGGAGTTGAATGCGAAGCGGCGACCGTCGGGTGCGAAGGTGGGCGACAGCGAATTCGCGTAACGGGCGAAGGTCGCGCGTTCCGGGCAGCAGCTCCTGACCAGATCATAGGTGTAGACTTCGGTCCGCCCATCGATGGTGGCGGCGAACCCGAGTTGCGTTCCGTCGGGCACGTAGGTCGGCGTGAGGTCCATTCCGGGCAGGTCGACTCTGAGCGTCGACCGTTCGGTCGCCAGCTCGATCTCGTAGATCGCCGGATCGTCGTTCTTGTAAGACATATAGGCGATGCGATCACCGGCCGGCGACCAGGCGGGAGACAGCGCGATCGAGCTGTCGCGCGAGACTCTGCGGGCCCCGAAGCCGTCGCTATCGACGACGTAGATCTCCGAACCGCCCGGCCCGTCAGCCACAAAAGCGATGCGAGTCGAGGCGATTCCCGTGCCGCTGGTCGCCCAACCGAGCACCTCATCGGCGGCGGCGTGGATCGCGTAACGGAACTGCGGATGCCGGAGCGGCGGAAGCTCGAAGGCGCGAACCTCCTGGAGCAGCCTGTAGACGACATCGTGCAGTGACAGTCTCAGGACCGGTTCATCCGGCGTGCCCTCGACAGCGCCGACGACGAGCCAGACGGCACCCAACTCGTCCCACAGTCCGTAGTTGACCGGCCCTTCGACGGGGACGTCCTCGGCGACCGGCATGATCTGGAGCCGATCGCTGTAATCGAGGTCGCGAAGGATCATGCGCCGCGCCGTGTCGGCGAGCTCGCGGAGACCCTCGGCCGCAGGGATCAGCGGCATGACGACGCCGGGCCGATAAGACGGCTGATAGACTATGCCAAGCCGCACATCGGTGGGGATGCTGTCACGGACCGGGACCTGGGCGCTGGTGATCGTAGGGGCCAGGGAAAGCGCGGCCACGAGAACCGACACGGCTTTGGCGGCTGTATTGTTGAATAGCTTCATGTCGTCGCAGTCAACTAGGCGGCCGACCTCCGGCACCCACCTCACTAATAGCTTGTCGGGTCGAAGAAGAACGAGACCCGCAGCTGGTCGGCCGGGTAGCCCTCGGGCAACGCCCCGAAGACGCCTCGGCGAGCGGCCGCCTCGATGGCGCCTCGGGCTTCCAGATCGAACGCCGGGTTACCTGACCTTCGCACCCAGGCGATATCGGCGATCGACCCGTCCCTCAGAATGGTAAATGCGAGCTCCGCCCTCAAATGCGTGTTGCCCGTCGGCGGTCTCCAGTGTCGCTTTATCTGCAAGATAATATTCGCCGCATACTCGGGATAAGGGAATGGGGCGCCTTCCAGGCGAACCGGCACGTCGGCACCCTCCGGGGATTGCTCGGCCGTGGCCGCCGGACGCTCTTCCACGACAGGCTCCGGTTCCTCTTCCTCGGCCCCCTCCTCCGGTTCAGCCTCGACCGGTGCCGGCACCTGCTGCTGCTCGGCCTCCGGCTCGGGTTGCCTGTCCAGCGGTCTAACCTCGGGTTCCTCCCGGGGAGTGGAGCGCTGCGGCTCGGGCACCGGGACGGCACGGACCGGCGCGGGGCGCGGCACGGAAACGAGCTCTACCTGGTAAACCTCGGGCCGGTCCGGCAGGTCGATGCGATGGGCGCCCCAGACCATGAAGATCAGAGCGACGGCGTGGAGGCTCATCGACCCCACGACCGCACTGGGCGGCAATCCCTCGCCGGCGCCGCGCGTCTCACCGCGCAAGATCAGCCGGGCCATCGAGTCAGCGCCTCCTTTGCGCCTCGAGTTCCGCCACCAATCCCACCGCTGTGATGTCCGCGGCCTTTAGCGCGGCGATCACCTTGAGCACGACCCCGAAGTTGGCCCGTTCGTCGCCCCGCACGTAGACCGGTGGACTGCCCCTCTGGTTCCACACGTCTCGGATCACCGCCTTGAACTCGTCGAGGGAGACCGTCGCGTCGCCGATATAGATGACACCTTCGTCGTCGACCGTCACGACAATCGCCTCGCTCGCCGGCAGCGGCGCGACCTCCGCATGGGGTAGCTGTACCTCGACGCCGCCCTGAAGTATCGGTGCGGTGATCATGAATATCACCAGCAGCGTGAAGGCGACATCGACGAGGTTGATCAGGTTGATGTCCGCCGTCAGCGGCAGCGAACGATCCTCATAGAGCCCGCCGTAACGTGCCATCAGATCTTGCCTTCCCGCGCCAGGGCGCCGATGAACTCATGGGCGAACCCCTGTAGCTCGCCGGCGAAGAGTCCGAGGCGGCTAGCAAAATGGTTGTAGCCGATTACCGCAGGGATCGCCACGCCGAGCCCCGTAACCGTCGTGATCAACGCCTCCGCAATCCCCGGGGCGACGGCCGTGATGTTCGCGGTCCCCATCGCCGAGATCCCGACGAACGCGTCCATCACGCCAACAACCGTGCCCATCAGCCCGAGCAATGGACTCACGGTAGCGATGATCGCCAACCAGGGGAGCCCGTGCGCCATGGCATCCCGCTCGCCGACCTGCTCCTTCTCCATCACCAACCTGAGCGTTTCCACCTGCGCCGCCGAGAGGCCGGAACTCTCGCTGCGCGGACGCAACCCAGTGAAAAAGTTCATCCCGTGCCGAAAGACGCGCAGGTAGGGTGAATCGGGCAGTGTGATAACCGCCTTGTAGGCCTCGTCGAGGTGCTGAGCCTTGGCCACCTGGCTCAGGAACTCCTCTTCGAGTAGCCGGATCCGGCGAAACTGGATCCACTTCCAAATAATCAGAATCCACGACGCCAGCGAGAAGGCGAGCAGCACAACGAGTATCACCCGGGTCGTGATCGTCGCTGTAGCAACCATATCCCAGGCATTCGTCGGTAGCGGAGCCTGGGCCGCGAAGACCGTCGTGAACACGCTCATTCCTTTTCCCCGGCGATCCACCGATAGGTGCGCCGCAAGCCATCCGATAGGTCCACCGCCGCCTCCCAGCCAATTGCCCTCAGCCTGTCATTGACCAGGCTGTTCCATTCCAGCTCACCGGGCCGCGCCGGCGCCCGCTCGATCGGGACTTCTCGCCCGGCGGCGCCCATTAGCGTGGCGGCAAGCTCGTTGACGCTCGTCTCCACCCCCGTGCCGACGTTGAAGGCGCGATCGTCCAGCTCTGTGCCTTCGTCGAGTTCGGCTTCCGACACGATCATGTTGGCCTGTACCACGTCGCCGACGTATACGTAGTCACGGGTTTGCTCACCGCTACCGAAGACGGTAAGCGGCTCGCCCGCAATCAGACGGTTGCAGAAGATGGCCACGACGCCGGCTTCGCCGTGGGGATCTTGGCGCGGCCCGTAGACATTCGAGTAGCGCAGCGCCACATAGTCGAGGCCGTGCAGCAGCCGGTAACTGCGCAGGTAATACTCGCCCACGAGCTTGCCAACCCCGTAGGGTGACTCCGGCTTCTTCGGGGCGCTCTCGGGAATCGGACGGCTGTCGGGATCGCCGTAGACGACACCGCCCGAGGAGATGAACACGATCCTGCGGCTCGGCCACTCGCGTGCCGCTTCCAGGAGGTTGAGGGTACCGAAGAGGTTGACCTCGGCGTCGAAGCGCGGGCGCTCGACCGAGACGCGAACATCGATCTGGGCCGCGTGATGGTTGATGAGCTCGAAGCCCCCTTTGCGCTCGAACAGTTCGTGGAGGCTATCATCCCGTATATCAAGCTCGACGAACTCGACGCCATACGGGACGTTCTCACGCCTGCCCGAAGATAGGTTGTCAACGACCGTTACAGACCAACCGCGCGTCAAGTAGGCATCGGCCACGTGCGAACCGATGAAGCCGGCGCCGCCAGTGACGAGGACCGACTTACTCTGAGCTCTTCTTCTCGAGCCCATCCTCTTCCTCGATCCCAAACAGATACCTTGCCGCTTCCAGAATGTCATGCTCGCGACCGTCCTCTGCCGCCGCCCGCATGCGCGCAGTCGGCTGGTGGAGGACTTTCTGCAACAGGTCGCGGGTCAGTCGCTCGACGCGCTGTTGGTCCGATTCCGAGAGGTGGCTTAAGTGGGCCAGTGCGCGGTCCAGTTCCGATTGCCGCACGCCTTCCGCCCGCTCACGCAATTCTCGAATGAAGGGGACGGCCTGCAAGCCCGAATACCAGCGCCAGAACTTGTCGACCTCGTTCTCGACGATCGCTTCAGCTTTCGGGACCTCGGCCTTGCGGCGCTCGTGGTTGGTCGTGACGATGCCCTCCAGGTCATCGATGCTGTAGAGAAAGACGTTGGGCAGGTCGCCGATCTCGGGCTGCACGTCACGCGGTATCGCGATATCGACTATGAAGAGCGGCGACTTGAGCTTCCGGGGCATGCGGCGTTGGAAATCTCCCAGTGTGATCATCGCGTGGGGCGCCGCCGTGGAAGTGATGACGATGTCCATCTGCGGGAGGTCCTCCCAGAAATCGGAGAAGGCCACCGCGGACCCGCCGAATTGCTTGGCCACTTTTTTGGCACGCACCATATTGCGACTCGCGACCAGGACGCTCGACACGCCCTCGTCCATCAGGCACTCTAGAGTAAGTTCCCCCATGTCGCCGGCGCCGATCACCATGCCGCGCCGCCCGCGCAGGGAACCGAAGATCTTGCGGGCCAGCTCAACCGCCGCCGAAGGTATAGAAGCCGCCCCTTCGGCGAGCCGCGTCTCGCTCCGCACGCGGCCACCGACCGACAGGGCGCTCTGGAACAGGCGGTTGAAAACGGCGCGGACCGCCTGCCGTTGACCAGTCAGGCTGCGGGCGGTTTCATACGCGTCGCGCACCTGCCCCTGGACCTGGACCTCACCGAGTACCATCGAGTCGAGGCCGGAGACGACTCGATAGAGGTGCCGTACGGCGTCGGCACCGCGTTGGACGTAGATGTAGCGCTCGGCCGGCTTGGGAAGTTCGCCGGCCTGAGCGGCGAGCGTATCGATGACGCCGGGGATGGCTAAGTCGAAATCGGTGACGTGAAGATAGAACTCGGTCCGATTGCAGGTCGAGATCAACGCCGCCTCCGACACGCCCCTGCCATCGAGGACGTGGCTGAGCACGTCCGTCATCTCGGTAGCGGCGAAGGCGAACTTCTCCCGTACCTCGATCGGTGCCGTGCGGTGGTTCAGCCCGACTGCTGCGAACGGCATTACGCGACCTCTAGTCCGTTCTCGACGGGTTTGATCGTGGACACGGCTCCGGGGCCTCCTTCGCTCTGCTCCTCGCTACAGGAAGAACTGCGTCTCCGGGATGATCATTCTGGCCACGAGATATGCCACAAATACCACGGCAAATCCGACAACGTTCCATGTCGCGGCTTGGCGCGGGGTCCGTACGCGGCTGAAGCGTATCCAGATCGCCAGCAGCATCGCCAGCCAGGCCAGGACGCCCCAGATGACCTTGGCATCTGACCAGCGGAACCCGCCCTCGAAGCGAATCGTCCAGGCCCAGCCGATGGCGATAGCCAAAGTCATGGTACAGAAACCTGTAATGAGAGCCCACTCGCCGAGCTTGTCGAGCGTTTCGAGGGGCGGGAAAAACTCGAAGACGGCGCCCAGCTGCTTGTGCTTGAGCTGGCGGAACTGGAGCAGGTACATCAATGCGGCCGCCGCCGACACGAGCCAGCCAGCGTAACCGATGAAGCCGGCGGAAATGTGAATCACGAGCCAAGTGCCGCGAAAGGCCAGGACCGAGCCGGTCGGCTCGATTCCGACGATCATTGCGAGAACGAGGAGCAGTGTGGCGACGGGAGCGAGGAAGAGCCCGAGTGGCCTGGCAGCGCTGAAGCGCGCGAGGCCGGCGATGGCGAGGCCGACGAGTAGCGCTAGGCTGGCCAGGGAAGGTCCGAGCCCAACGAGCGGCGGCTCCCCGTAGCTCGCCCAGTAGAGGCTGACGCCCAGCAGATGGCTCAGCACCGCGAGATAGACGATGATGGCCACCGGCGCGGTGGCGCCCGGGTGGGCCCGGGCAAACCGCATCGTATATCTAACGGACGCGGCCAGATAGAGGACCGCAGCGATTGCGTACGCGACTAGGTGCATGCGAAGGGGAATATACGAAACGCAAGGTCAGAAACTAGGCCGGCCGGCTCTGTGAGCCGGCCGGCCTAGTATCACCGTGGGAGGCTAGCTCCATGGGACTCCAGCCTAGGACGGCATTTTGGCCACCAACCGCACTGCTACTCCGACGTCGACCGTGGGATGCCGCATGCTGAGCAGCCGGAGGGTCGCGGTCTGCTCGGTGACCCGCATCACGCGGCCCGTCGCTACGTGCTCTTCCGGCAGCCTCAGCCCATCTCGGTTGCGCCGAGGCTCAACGTAGAGGTCGAACTCATCGCCGACCTGGATGCCCTGTGAGCGTCCGATGTCGATGAACACGAAGTCCTCGGTGCTGGCAACCAGCTGCCTATCCATGAGCGCAACCAGCTCACCACCCGGGCCGGCCGACACGGGCTCGGCGAATATACCCGGCCCCAGATCGAACGCCTCGGCCTCGATCGCCTGGTCGCCGACCACGACGCGGTCGTACACCTCGACCAGCACGGCCACGGAGACGTCCTCATGCACCGCCGCGACAGTCGCCAGCCCCGTCGGCCGGATCACGCGGCCCCACGGTCTCACGAGCCGCTCGATCCGGAACAGCAGCACACGGTCACCGGGATCCGGCGGCTCGCCGCCGGCATGGCTCAAGTAGAACCGCTCGTACCTATGTATGGTCGAGAGAGGCTGTGCAAGGAACCCGCTGGGCGCAGCCGCACCGACAACTTCGCCGCGCGGGCCGAGCTCGGCGAGCGGCAAGAGCATACCTGCCCGGTGAAAATCGGTAGCGGTAACAGCGCTGGGCGGCACCGCCGCGATGGGCTGGTAGGTCAGAGTGGTCTCCGCGATGTCACGCTCGACGAAGATCGTGGGTCGTTCCTCGACCATGATCTGCTCGGGGATCTCCCCAACCTCCGGCGTGGGGATCTCCGGCGTGGGGACGCGCTCGACGACCTCTTCGCCGGGTATCCGCTCCTCGCCGGGCACAGGAGTCGGCGGGCGTATGACCTCACCAACCCCCGGGACCAGCAGTTCCTCGGCCGGATAGATCCAGTGCGGGTCCTCGACGACGATGGTGTTGATCCGGTAGATCTCGGGCCACAGGAAGGGATCACTGAGGTAGAACTCCGCCAGATCCCAGAGCGTATCTCCCGTACGTACGACGTGAACACGACGGGCCTCTTGGGGCGTCGTCGGTTCCTGCCTTTCTTGAGCGTGTAGGGGGAGGGCTTCAGGCAGTAGCGCCGCTAGTGCGATTGCGGCAACGGACAAGAGGTTCTTAGAAGGGCAGGTCGTCACCCTCCTCCAGCGATTCCGCCGGGAAGTCATCATAGTCCTCACCCCCATAGGTCGGCGCCCGCTGCGTCTCGAGGGCGCCCTCTCCGCGGCCACCCAACATCACCATTTCGTTGGCCACGATCTCGGTCGTGTAGCGTTTCTGGCCGTTCTGGTCCTCCCACTGGCGATACTGGATCCGCCCCTCGACATAGACGCGGTCACCCTTCTTCAGGTACTGCTCGACAATCTCGGCTAGCTTGTTCCAGGCGACGACCCGATGCCACTGGGTGTCCTCCTGAATCTCGCCGTTGCGGTTCTGCCAGCGGCGATTCGTCGCCACTGAGAGCGTGGTTACACGGCTCCCCTGCGGCGTGGTGCGGATCTCGGGATCACTACCCAGATTGCCGATTATGATCGCTTTGTTGACACTGCGTGACATGGCTCCTCCACTGGGGCGGTTGGCGTCGGTACGGCCAAAACTGACGCCAGCCAAGATTATACCCGCCCGTCAACTTATTGTCAACGCGTCGCTTGCTGGCCCCGGCTTACAGCAGAATCTACTTGCCGCGGCCCAGGTCGAGGCACATGACCCGGGCGTCCTCGACCGGCGCCCGATAGTAGCGTCTGCGGACGCCCACATGCTGGAATCCACTCCGCTCATACAGCTCCTGGGCGCCTTGGTTGCTGACACGGACCTCGAGGTAGATCCGCTCCACGCCGCGCCGCCGCGCCCTATCGAGCACCCAGTCGAGCAGGTAGCGACCGAGGCCGCGGCGGCGCCAGCCGGAGGCCACAGCCAAGTTCCCCAGCTCGGCCTCTCGTAGAACGTACCATACCACGGCGTAGCCCACGACGTTCCCGTCGATGGCGGCGACCCAAAGCGAGGCATCATCGCGGCCCAGCAGGTTGGAGAAGCTGGCGCGACTCCAGGGTGTGGAAAACGACGTACACTCGATCTCCATCACCGAGTCGAGGTCCGCTTCCTCCATGCGGCGGATGTCCGGCATCGTTAGCCGCTCAGCTGTGCTCATTCTCCACCCCGCTCCTCTGGAACCCGCCAATCACGGACGTAAAGGGGCTCCCAGTCCGCCGGCTGCGCGACGTGCCCCAGCTGGGGGTCAACCGAGCGCAGCCAGAGGAGGCTGGCGGCGCGGGGGACAGCCAGGTGCTCAGGCAGCACGAGCGCGCCGGCCAGAGCTTCAGCGATCCTCCCCCGATGGGCCGTCGCCCCGTCACCGACGAAGGCCGCCGGCTTGAGATCCCGACGAGCTAGCTCGTCGAGAAGATCTTCGAGCCGCCAGGCGGCGGGGGCCAGTCTCTCGGTGGCCCCCTGCTCCGATATCTCATAGCAGGCAGCGTAGACTTCGGCGCGGCGGGCATCGAAGGCGGCGCAGACGGGTCCGCCGACCCCGGTCCCGGCGGCGAGGGCCAGCAGACTGGGGTAGGCGAATAATGGCGTACCGCGCGCCATCGTCCAGCCCTTGGCCAACGAGGCGGCGATCCGCACACCGGTGAACGAGCCCGGCCCACAGCCGACGACGAGGGCGGCGACATCCTCGGGTGAAGTCCCTGTGACCTCGAGGGCGTGATCGACGGCGGGCAGCACACGCTCTGAATGCGAGCCCCGGATGTTGAAGCTGCACTCGATGGCCAGCCCGTCACGCCAGACGGCAACCGAACCGACGGACGTCGCAGTCTCGAGCGCGAGCCAGATCTGCGGCTCGGGCCCCTCTCCGGAAGCGCTCTCCCGCCGGCCGGTCTTCACCATTGCAACAGCTCCGGGGCCGAGCCCAGGCGTTTCACCCGGACGACGCGCTGCTCGGGCGTCGACCCGTATTCCATGTCGACCTCCCAGCGATCTGCCGGTTGCCGGTCCCCGGCGCGTTCCGCCCACTCCAAGAGCACAAGGCCCGGAGCGCTCAGTAGCTCCTCCCAGCCGAGTGGCTCGATGGGGTCGCCGGGCTGTAGACGGAACAGGTCGACGTGATGAACCGGGAAGCTCCTGGGGCTCGAGTAGCCCTGGACGAGGGTAAAGCTCGGTGAAGGGATATGCCCGGTGATCCCGGCACCTCGACAGATCGCTCGAGCCAGGACGCTCTTCCCCGCGCCGAGTGGGCCGTGCAGCGCGATCCACAACGGCGGCTGGATGGTGGCGCCGACCCGCTCGCCCCAGTGAACCAGCTCGGGTTCGGACAAAGCGTTAGGGCCCAGCTGAGATTCGTGGCTCGGGGATCGGCTCATCTGCCACTGCCTTTTGCGTCGCGATGCCCTCTTGTCTCCACCTCCGCTTTGATCTGGAAGATGTGATCCCGCAGCTCGGACGCCAACTCGAAGTCGAGCTCTTCGGCAGCACGTTGCATCTCGAGCGTGAGACGCTCGACCAGCTCGTCGGGCTCCAGCTCGGGGAGCCCGGCCAGCGTCTCGACCGCCCGGGCCCCCGGGTCGAGGCGCGAATCGGCGACCGCAGTGGCACGTCGCACCTCATCGGGCGACTTGCGTATCGAGCGGGGTGTGATCCCGTGCTCCACGTTGTAGCTGGCCTGTATCTCGCGGCGGCGATTGGTCTCCTCGATGCACCGCTGCATGGAACCGGTCAACGTGTCGGCATACATCACCGCCCTGCCGCGCTCGTTGCGCGCCGCCCGACCGATCGTCTGAATCAGGCTCTTGTCGGAGCGTAAGAAGCCCTCTTTGTCGGCATCGAGAATCGCAACGAGCGACACCTCCGGCAGATCGAGACCTTCGCGCAGCAGGTTGATTCCGACGAGTACATCGAAGAGACCGAGGCGCAGACCACGCAGAATCTCGACCCGCTCGATGGCGTCGATATCGGAGTGCATATAGCGGACCCTGATCCCCACGCCCAGCAGGTACTCGGTGAGATCCTCGGCCATCCGCTTGGTCAGCGTCGTAACCAGGACCCGCTCGCCGCGCGCCGCGCGCTCACGGATCTCGCCCATCAGGTCGTCCACCTGGCCGCGGACCGGCTTGACCTCGACGGCCGGGTCGAGTAGCCCCGTCGGTCGGATAACCTGCTCGACCACAACGCCGCCAGACCGCTCCAACTCATAGTCGCCCGGTGTCGCCGAGACGAAGATCGCTTGCGGGACCAGCGATTCCCATTCCTCGAACTTGAGCGGTCGGTTGTCGAGCGCGCTGGGAAGTCGGAAACCGTAGTCGACTAGCGTCCTCTTGCGCGACCGGTCGCCTTCGTACATCCCACCGATCTGTGGGATGGTGGCGTGCGACTCGTCGACGATGACCAAGAAGTCCTCGGGGAAGTAATCGATCAGGCAAGCAGGTCGTTCGCCTTCGGCTCGGCCCGAGAGGTGGCGCGAGTAATTCTCGATTCCGGCGCAGTACCCGACCTCGCGTAGCATCTCGAGGTCGTAGCGGGTCCTCTGCTCGAGGCGCTGCGCCTCGAGCAAGCGCCCGGCTCGGCGCAGCTCGAGCAGGCGTGCGTCGAGCTCGGCCCGAATCAATTCGCCGGCCTGCCTGATCGACGGCTGTGCTATAGCGTAGTGAGTGGCGGGGTAGACTGCGGCACGATCGAGCTCGGCGATCACGTCGCCAGTGAGCGGGTTGATCTTCGTCAGGCGCTCGACCTCGTCGCCCCAGAGTTCGATGCGCACGGCCTGTTCCTCGTAGGCCGGGAAGACCTCCACGACATCGCCGCGCACCCGGAAGGTCCCCCGGCGGAAATCAAGATCGTTACGCCCGTATTGCACATCGACCAAGGCCGCGAGTATGTCGTCGCGGCGCACTTCCTGGCCCCGCTCGAGGATCACCAGCAGGTCTCTGTACTCTGCCGGCTCGCCCAGTCCGTAGATGGCCGAGACCGAAGCCACGACGACGACGTCATCGCGCTCCATCAAGCTTGAAGTCGCCCGCAGGCGGAGTCGGTCGATGTCCTCGTTGATCGAGGCATCCTTTTCGATGTAGGTATCCGTCTGGGGGACGTAGGCCTCGGGTTGGTAATAGTCGTAGTAAGATATGAAGTACTCGACAGCGTTAGCTGGGAAGAACTGTTTGAGCTCGCCGTAAAGCTGTGCGGCGAGTGTTTTGTTGTGACTCATCACGAGAGTCGGGCGACCCCAGCGCGCGATTACGTGCGCCATCGTCAGTGTCTTACCCGAGCCAGTGACACCCATCAGCGTCTGCCAGCGTTCTCGGCGCTCGAGCCCGGCGACCAGCTCCTCGATAGCCGTCGGCTGGTCGCCCGTCGGCTGGAAGGGCGAACGCAGATCGAAGTGGGCGCGCTGCGCCGTGCTACGTCTCAACGAATTCGATGTTGGATGTTCGATGTGCGATGTTCGGAGTTCGTTACAGCATCAGCCTTCGAGGCTATCGAACCACGCGTCGATTTTGTCGTCGCTCACGTCCTGCTCGCCTTCCGCTCCGGCGGCAGAGTCGACCTCGGGCAGCTCCTCCGCCAGCTGCCGGGCGCGAGCCAGCATCGGGGCGGCGCCGAGCTGTTCGAATAAGACGACCGCGCGTTCTGCCGCGACCCGCGCCTCGGCCGGTTTGGCCCGAGCCAAGACCTGGGCCTGGTGGAATTGCAGGAATCCTTCGCCGTAGGGATCCGTCTCAGTCGTTTCTCCGATTCCCTGCTGTGCGACCATGCCGGCTAGCCAGGCGTCGCTGTCGAGATCGATGACCCGGATGCGAACGGCATCACCTTCGGCGCGCCGCTCGAACCAACCCTCCTTGCCCTGGTAGAGCTGCTCGAGCCGAGCCGCCTCCTGCCACGCTTGTAGCTCATCGCCCGTCTCCAGGTAGGCCAGCGCGCGGATAGCGGTGGTCTGAAAGTCGGCCTTCCAGGCGCCGCTCGGGGGCAGCAGCTCTCGAATCTCCTCGGTCATCGCCAGCACCGAGGTATACGCGCCGCGCTCGAACTCAAGCCGTGCGACACCGATCCTGCAACGCAGGGCGAGGGAAGGATCCTCGAGCTCCTCGGCCAGCTGCAGCCCCGAGTTGAACAGGTGCAAAGCCCGGTCGAATTCGCCGCGCAACGTCAACAACTCTGCGATGTTGGCCTGCATGGCGATCTTCTGGTCGGCCACACCGGCCACTTCCATGCTCTCCAGCGCCGACTGCCAGTGGTGGAAGGCGCCATCCCACTCGCCGGCCCGAAAGTTGGCCAGCCCCAGAAGGTCGTGGCAGACTGCAACACCGCCCAGCTCGTCGACCTGGCCAAACACCTCGAGAGCGCGCTGCGCCAGCTGGCGTCCCTCCTCCGGGCTGCCCCAGGAGACGTGGACGCGGGCCAGCCGGTAGGCGGCCTGTGCCACCGTCTCGGCGTTACCGCTCTGCTCGGCCACGTGAAGGGCCTCCTCGGCCATCAGCAACGCCTCTTCGGCCCTTCCGACCCGCTCGGCCACCACACACGACAGATCGAGGGCCATCACCAGCTCCTCGCTCATCTCCGCCGTGCGAGCGCGATCGACCAGGCTGCCGGCGACCAGCGAGACTTCCAGGGGCTCGACGCCGCGCTCGAGTTGCAGCCAGCCGAGCATTACGCCGGCCGCTACTTCGGTCTCGAGGTCCCCAAGCTCGCGTGTCCGCTCGAATACGTGCTGGAGCAGCGCCTCCGCCTCGGGCTCCCTGTCGGTAGCGGCGTAGATTCTGGCCAGACGGTTCTGGATCTTCAGGCGCTCGAGTTCATCATCACAGGTCTTGGCTGCGGTGCGTAAGAACTCGTCTACCTCGTAGAGCGCGTAGAGGCGCTCGGCGAGGTCGGCAGCCTTGAGAGACCACTCGAGTTTCTTGTCCCCCGCTTCGGAGGTCAAGTAAAGGACGGCGATCTCGTCGGCAATCTCCTTCGAACCGCCGCTCGCAAGCTTCTCGAGCGTCTCGGCGGCGCGGCTGAGCAGGTGAGCGCGGCGTTTCCCCGAGATCCGCGCGCGGATCACGCGGCGCACCAGCGGATGAGAGAAGTGGTAGCGCACCGATTGGTTTCCGGTCGCCCAGCGACGCTCGCCGACCTTTCGAATCAGCCCGTGCCGCTCTTCTGCCGTCCGCAGTTCGCCCAGCACCTCTTCCTGCTTCTTGCCTGCTTGCGCGGCAACGACGGCCGAGTCGACTACGGATCCAGAGAGCGCTGCCGCCTCGAGGGTCCAGCGGACATTGGGCTCCAGCGAATCGAGCCGACCTGCAACGACGCTGTCGATCTTCGCCTCCGGACTGGGCAGCTCGCCTTCGCGAACGGAGTACTTGAACAGACGCTTGCGGAGGACCTGACGCTCCAGCAAGGCGCGCAGTAACTGTTCCGCCCGCAGCCCGTTGCCTCGGGCAGCGCCGGGCAGCCAAGCTTCCAGGTCATCGCCTAACGATCCTTCCAGAAGCTCCTCCGCAAACTTGAGGATCGCGTCGTTTTCCAGCTCACGGACCGCCAGCTCGACCATCGCCGGACCGAGCCGGTGCTGAAGCGATTTGATCGAAACCGAGCCAGGCGACTCGGAGTGCTCGTAGGCCGCCAGTACGAGAACCGGCAGCGAGCCGAGTGCGCCACCGAGGCGCGCCAGCAGGTCGAGGGACGAGCGATCGCTCCACTGCAAGTCATCGATGAAGAGCAGCAAGATCCGCTGGCGCGCGATGGCACGGCAGAGAGCGACGAACTGGTCGAACAGGGCATTGCGACCGGCGGATGGCGCTGCGCCGGGCATCCAACCGGGCACCTCTCTGCGCACGATCGCGGCGAGCGTGGCGTCGCCGGTCATGCCCATGAGCTGGGCGAGCAAGTCCCGGAACGGCCCGTAGGGTCGACAGGACGTCACACCCTCGACACAGCTCGCTCCGAGAGTGACCGCGGAGGGATCCCCGTCCCTGAGCCGGCCGATGAATGCTCTGGCCAGCGCCGTCTTGCCGACCCCGGCAGGGCCGCTCAGCACGACCAGCCGCCCCCGAGCATCCTGCTCTGCCCGGAGATCTCGCACCATACGGTCGAGCTGGGTAAGCTCTGTGGCCCGGGCTACCAGGCGACCTGCGTCTTCGTTCTCCCTCACTCCCATTCCGCTCGAGTGGTCAGCGCGGCCTCATCTATGTTTTGGGCCGCGAAATCTCGAGGATCCGCTTCCAAGTGTCCCCAGGGACGGGCATCACGGAGAGGCGCGGCACACGCACCAGTTCCCACTGCTGAAGACTCGCCTCTGACTTGATACGCGCCAGGGTAACGGGCTGAGGCAGCCGCTCCTGCGGGCTGACCTCGAAGACCAGGAGTCGTTCGTCCGTCTGATCCGGGTCCGGATAGGCCTCGGTCTCCACACGGGCGATTCCGACGATCGCCTTTTCCTTGCCCGTGTGATAGAAGAACGCTCGGTCGCCCGGCCGCGCCTGTCGCATGTGCTTGAGAGCCGCTGGGTTCTTGACCCCGTCCCAGACCGCGCGTCCTTCGCGCTCCAGATCTTCGAATGAATAGTCGCCCGGCTCGCTTTTCAATAGCCAGTAGGCCGGCACTACTCCACCTCCGCCTGCAGCTCTGACTCGATCAGCCTCTCGCGTCGCTCGACGCTGATGACGCCCTTCACTTTGCGCACCGCTTTGGTGACCTTCATCAGGTGCGTCAAGTTCTCGATCTCGACGACGAACTCACCGCGCATCCCACCCTCGACGGCCTCTGTGACGGCACTCTGGATGTTCGTTCCCGTGTTGCTGATCGCCTTGGCGATATCCGAAAGCAGGCCGCGTCGATCGGTACCCTCAACGCGAATGCGCACGAAGTACAAGTGTGCCTTGTCGGTTCGCCAGTCGATCTCGATTCGCCGCTCGGGATGCTCGCTGAACTTGAGAATGTTCGGGCAGTCGCTGCGGTGAATCGAGATCCCACGGCCGCGCGTGATGTACCCAATGACCTCGTCGCCCGGCACCGGCTGGCAGCATTGTGAATAGCGGACCGCTACGTTGTCGATCCCCTGGATCTTCACACCGCGGGGGCCGCCGCGTATTTGTTCGACCAGACGACCGATTCGCCCCGGCTTCTCCACCTCGGTTGGCACTTCTTCGTCCGGCCAGAGATGTCTCAAGACGGTCGAGAGAGCTACATCGCCGCGGCCCAAGGCTGCGTATAGTCCGTCGAGGCTCGCGAACCCGGCCCTCGAGCTGGCCTCGCCGAGCTCGGCTTCCGACGGCTTCTTGCGAAGCTTGCGCAACTCACGTTCCAGGAACTCCTTGCCGATCTTGACCGCAGTACTCTGCTCCTCTTGGCGGATCCACTGGCGGATCTTGTTCCGGGCCCGAGCGGTGCAGACGAAGTTGAGCCAGTCGGGCGACGGACTCTGCTTGGGATTGGTGATGATCTCGACCGTGTCACCGCTGGTCAGCTGACGTGTCAGCGGAGCGATGCGTCCGTTGACCCGCGCACCGGCGCAGTGGTAGCCCACCTCGGTGTGCACCGCGAAGGCGAAATCGATAGGTGTGGCACCCTTGGGCAACTGCTTCACATCGCCCGCCGGTGTGAAGACGAAAATCTCGTCCTGGTACAGGTCGATGCGCAGGAACTCCAGAAACTCCTCCGGCTCTCTGGTCTCCTGTTGCCACTCGAGGACCTGCCGGAACCAGGCGAGTTTCTCGTCGACCTCGTCGGGCGCGCCCTTATAGCCCTCCTTGTAACGCCAGTGGGCCGCGATTCCGAACTCGGCGGTGTGGTGCATATCGTGGGTACGGATCTGGATTTCGTACAGACGGCCGCCCGGTCCGAAAATCGTCGTGTGGAGCGACCTGTACATGTTGGACTTCGGCGTCGCGATGTAGTCGTGAAAGCGCTCGGTGAGAGGTGTCCACTTGTTGTGGATCGCGCCGAGAGCGTGATAGCAGTCCTTGATGCTATGAGCAACCACGCGGATGGCCATCAAGTCATAGATTTCTTCGTACGGTCTCCCCCGCTTGCGCATCTTGTTGTAGATCGACCACAGGTGCTTCGGGCGTCCGACGACCTCGCATGTGATGCCCGCCGCCTCGAGCTCCTCGGCGAGCGGCTCGGCGAGCTGCCGGATCCACGCCTCGCGCTGCTTGCGCCGCTCCTGCACCTTCTTGGCCAGCTGCTTGTACGCCTGAGGCTCGAGATACTTGAAGGCGAGATCCTCGAGCTCCCACTTCACCCTCGCCATCCCCAAGCGATGGGCCAGCGGCGCGTAGATCTCACGCGTCTCACGCGCGATGCGACGCTGCGTACCCGGCGGTAGCGCCTCGAGCGTCCGCATGTTGTGTAGGCGATCGGCAAGCTTGACGATAATCACCCGGGCATCACGAGCCATCGAGAGCAGCAGCTTGCGGAAGTTCTCCGCCTGCTGTTCGGTACTCGAGCTGAACTCGACCCGGCCGATCTTGGTCAGGCCGTCGACGATCGTGGCAATCTCATGCCCGAACAGTTGCTCGATCTCCTCGGCCGGCGCGTCCGTGTCCTCGACCACGTCATGGAGGAAGGCGGCGCAGATCGACGCGGTATCGAGGTAGAGGTCGGCCAGAATCTTGCCGACCTCGACGCAGTGGCTGATGTAGTCTTCACCCGATCTACGTTTCTGGCCGCGGTGGGCGCGCTGGCTGTAATCGAAGGCTTTTGCGAGGAGCTCGAGGTCCAGGCGCTCCCGGGTCTCGGCGATGGCGTCGACGAAATCAGGCGGCAACAGGGGACCGTCGCCAGACGGCGCGCTGCCTGTGCTGAGCCGCTCGACCATGTCGGTGGTGCGTTCCGACGCCATATCGATCTCTTGTTTCAACGAGTTGCGGGGGAGGCAAACGGAAAAAGGGTACACCCCAACTCTAACTCCTACACAGAAGTGGGGAGCCAGTTTCTGCCTCCGCGAGGCTCACAGATGGAAGAATCGCTACATTTAAGCCGGGCCGCAAGTTACACCGGCGACCGCCAGGCGAGAGCGACCGCTCTGGAACCGTCAGCGGGCCCACCGCTAGCGGTCGAGCGCCGCAATGTGACCCAGATCAAGGAAGCTGGCGTACCGCCCGTTCCCCACGATGACGTGGTCGCGGACCGGTATTCCGAGGACGCGGCCGGCCTCGACTAGCTGCCGGGTCACCTCGCGGTCGGCCGGCGAGGGGGTCGGGTCGCCGCTCGGGTGGTTGTGGACCAGGATCACCGCCGCCGCTGCCTCGGTCAGCGCCGGTGCGAAGACCTCGCGCGGGTGCACCACCGAGGCGTCGAGTATGCCCCGCGTCACCATGACCTCACGCAGCACGGCGTTCTGCGTGTTGAGGAGCAGCACGTGAAACTCCTCCTGGCGCAGATCGCGCAGCCGGAGTTCGAAGCGCCGATACACGTCCCGTGGCGCTGTGACCCGGTCGTCCTGGCGGCGCTCTTCCTCGGCGGCGCGCCGCCCCAGCTCGAGCGCCGCCAGGATGGCCACGGCCCGCGCCTCCCCGATCCCGGGCACCGCCGTGAGCTGCGAGCCGGAAGCGTTTCCCAGGCGGCGCAGCGAGCGCCCGAAATGCTCGTAGAGGCCTTCCGCCACTTCGAGCGCGCTTCGCCCGCCCGTACCGCTCGAAGCCAAGATGGCCAGCAGTTCGGCCGTGCGCAGTGCCGCCGGCCCCAGAGCTGTGAAACGCTCCCGCGGCCGCTCATTGGACGGCCATTCCTTGATTGCGGGTGGTCTTGGGTCCGAGGCCATCCTGGTCCAATCTGAAGAAGCGGATCAACAGATCAGCATGGGAATTGGGGATTCGGGGATTCCGGGATTGAAGAATTGGGAAGTGGAATCCGAGGCATCCGTGGAATCCGTGGTATGGGGGAATCAGGGAGTCCCGAATTGGGGAGTCTGGGATTCACGGATTTGGGAGTCCCGGATTCCCGAATGCCACGGATTCCACCGATTCCACGGATTCCCAGAGAACTTGGTAGCTCCGCCCTCCCTAATTGGGAATTCTACAATGGAGGTGAGCCGGGCCGTCCGTGGCACTTCTTGTACTTACGGCCCGAGCCACAAGGGCACGGATCGTTGCGCCCTACTTTGTCGCCCGTGGACACGGGCTTGGCAGGGGCCGGCCCCTCCCCCCGGTTGGTGACCAGCGTGCTCGGCCCGCGGGCCGCTGCCGGAACACCGGCGGCTGCAGCGGCTGCATCGGATACGCCGGTTGGGGGGCCGGCCTGGGCGGAGGCCGCCACGCCGGTGGGCGCGAAGCCGCGAGCGGCGGGAGCCGCAGCGCCCGGCGCGTAACCCTCGTCCGTGGTATCGAGGGTGGGGCCGCTGACGCGAGTGATCCGCGGGGTGCGCATCGGCTGCGGCGGCATCATCTGGGCCTTGAACAGGCGATCGGCCAGGGTGGTGCGGATGTCTCCCATCAAGTCCACGAACATCTCGTAGGCTTCCTTCTTGTACTCGACGAGAGGATCCTTCTGCCCCCAAGCGCGGAAATAGATTCCGGCCTTGAGCTGGTCGAGGTCGTAGAGGTGGTCCTTCCACTTCTCGTCGACGGTATAGAGGAAGATGTACGAGAGGATGCGCTCCGCCTCTTCGCCGAAGTCCTCCAGCTTCTTCTTGAAGGCGGTTTCGGCTCTCTCCACCGCGTAGTCGGCGACGGCGTCACGATCTTCCCACTCGAGCGCCGTGTCCAGCGAATTCTCGTCGGGTAGCTCTGGGCAATGCAGGAAAAACTCGAGCAGCAGCCGGTTCTTGAGTCCGGCCAGGTCCCACCTCTCCTCGTGCTCGGTCTCCGGCACATACTCGTCGAAGCGCGTCAGTACAGCATCGCGGATCATGTCCCAGACCTCGCCCTTCAGGTCTTCACCACCCTCCAGAGCGAACAGTCGGAGATCGTAGATTACCTCGCGCTGCTGGTTCATGACGTCGTCGTACTCCAGCAGCCGCTTGCGGGCATCGAAGTTCGTCAACTCGACACGCTTCTGGGCGCGCTCGATCGCCTTGGTCACCCAAGGGTGCGTGATGACTTCGCCTTCCTCCGCGCCCAGCTTGTCCATGATCTTGGCCAATCGCTCGGCCATGAACAGGCGCATCAGGTCGTCCTCGAGCGAGAGGAAGAAGAGCGACGAGCCCGCGTCACCCTGGCGCCCCGACCGACCACGCAACTGGCGGTCGATCCGGCGCGAGTCGTGCCGCTCGGTGCCGAGGATTACCAGACCGCAGGGCGGATCATCGTTACAGCCGAATTCGTTGGCCCGTGCCCCGTCGAGATCGGCTTCCTCACGGAAGCGGCCGAAGGACGGCTGCTGGGCATCGATAGCACAGACGCTGCACTTCACAACACCCGCTGCCAGTTTGATGTCGGTGCCACGGCCCGCCATGTTCGTCGCGATCGTCACCGCACCGGGTTGCCCGGCCTGTAAGACGATCTCCGCCTCACGCTCGTGGTACTTCGCGTTGAGGACGTTGTGTTTGATGCCGCGGCGGCGGAGCATGCGGGACACGGTCTCCGAGGTGTCGACGCTGGTCGTTCCAACCAGAATCGGTAGGCCCCTGGTGTGGTTGCGCTCAATCTCGTCAAGCAGGGCCGCGTACTTCTCGCGCTTAGTCTTGTAAACGACGTCGTCTTGGTCGATTCGGCGTACGGGCCGGTTCGTGGGTATGACGACCACCTCGAGGCCGTAGATCTCGTGGAACTCGCCCTCTTCCGTCTCGGCCGTCCCCGTCATGCCGGCCAGCTTATCGTACATGCGGAAGTAGTTCTGGATCGTGATGGTGGCGAGGGTCTGCGTTTCGCCCCTCACGGTCACGGCCTCTTTCGCTTCCACTGCCTGATGCAGACCGTCGCTCCAGCGCCGGCCAGCCATCTTGCGGCCGGTGAACTCGTCCACGATGATCACTTGGCCGTTCTCGACCACATAATCCGTATCGCGCTCGAACAGAGTGTGAGCCTTGAGCAGCTGGTGGATGATGTGGATCTTTTCCGACTTCTCGGCGTACTCACGCTCCTGGACGGCGATCTTCGCTCGCTTCTCATCGGTCGAGAGCGATTCGTCTTTCTCGATCTCGTTGAACACCTGGGAGAGATCGGGAACCACGAAAGCCTCGTGGTCCTTGGGCGACAGGGTGTCGAGGCCCTGATCGGTCAGGTGGACCTGGTGGCCCTTCTCGTCCATCGAATAGAGAAGGTCTTCCTCCAACTCGTGCAGCCGCTTCTCCCGCATGTAGTCGGCTTCCACGCGCTGCATGATCTTGCGCACCCCGGGCTCTTGCAGGAGCTTTGCGAGCTTCTTGTTCTTCGGCATCCCGCGATGCGCAAGCAGCACTTTCTCGCCTAACTGGTACCAGGCGTCCTGATCGCCCTCTTCACCTTCCGCCCGCCCGAGCAGCTCTTCCGCCTCGGCGAGCAGGGCGTTCACTAGGCGCGCCTGTTTTCGTGCGAGGCCTGAGACCTGGGCATTGAACTCGCCGTAGCGCTTGTTGTCTTCACGGCCGACCGGCCCGCTTATGATGAGGGGCGTACGGGCCTCATCGATGAGCACAGAATCCACCTCATCGATGATCGCATAGTTATGTGATCGCTGAACGCGGTCGGCCAATCCGTGGACCATGTTGTCGCGGAGATAGTCGAAGCCGAACTCGTTATTGGTGCCGTACGTGATCTCGCATTCGTAGGCGGCCCGGCGTTCCGCGGTGCCCGGCTCGGTGGCGTCGAGACAACCCACGCTGAGCCCGAGATACTCGAACACCGTCCCCATCCACTCGGAGTCGCGTTTCGCCAGGTAATCGTTGACGGTGACGAGATGCGCGCCCCTGCCCGGAAGTGCGTTCAGGTAGAGCGGCATGGTGGCAACGAGGGTCTTGCCTTCGCCGGTCGCCATCTCGGCGATCTTGCCCTGATGCAGGACGATGCCGCCGATCAACTGCACGTCGTACGGCACCATGTCCCACTGCATGTCATGACCGCGCACGACGATGTCTTTGTTCATCAGACGGCGGCACACCTCGCGCACGGTGGCGTAGGCCTCCGGCAGCAACTCGTCCAGCACTTCCTGGGTGGCCGTGTGCAGCTCCGGCTCGAGTTGGCCGATCTGCATGGCCATGCGCTCGCGGTCGCTGGCGGACTCGGTTCGCTTCTTGGTTTCCTTGAGTTCAGCGATCTTCTCAGCGAGCTCGTGCGTGCGCTCATGAATTACGCGGCGGAACTTCTCCGTCTGGGCCTGCAGTTCCTCTTCGCCGAAGTGTTTGAGGCGATCCTCGTGCCTGTGGATCTCGTCGACGATCGGCTGGATCTTGCGAACGTCGCGTTCGAACTTGGTGCCCAGGAAGTTTGTGACTGCTTGCTTGATCATTCTTCGTCTGTTTGGTTCCGGTACAACGAGTGTCTTTCGATTATGTCGTAGACCGGGCCCGGTACCAGGTAGCGATAAGGCTTTGCGGCCCTGACCCGCTCGCGCACATCGCTGGAGGAGATCGCGATGTAGGTCACCTCGACGCTGACGAAGTTCACATCGATCTTCGCCGCGACCGCCGGCGCTCCAGCCCGGGACATGACCGCGATCCGGGCGCGCCGCGTTATCTCCTCGACCCGCTGCCAGCGGTGCAACTCGCCAAGTATATCCGCGCCGACGAGCAAAACCAGGTCGGCACCCGGGTTCTCCGCCTGCAGCTCGGCGACCGTATCGACGGTATAGGAGGGACCGGGGCGGCGGATCTCGCGATTATCGGGCTCGAACGCCTCGCTGGCCGCCGTAGCCGCTTCGACCATCTCCAGACGCAGGTCGCCAGGCGCTTCGACGCGGGCTTGCTTGAGCGGGTGATGCCCCGTCGGGACGAAGAGCAGGCGGTCGAGGCTCAAAGCCGCCACGGCGTCGTCTGCTACGATCAGGTGACCAACGTGAGGCGGGTCGAACGACCCACCGAAGATGCCAAGCCTCATCTTACCGGCGAACTCCCACGAAGCTCGCGCGCTTCAGGGCTATCCGGGTAATCCCGAAGTAGCCGGTCACGCGTGTGATCGGCTTCGTCCGTGTAGCCGAGCTTGACGTAGGCCTCGTAGAGCTTCAGCAAAGCCTCGGGCTCCACCGCCGAGCCCCGATACGTCTCCAGCATGTACTCGAGGTAGACGATAGCCGAGTCATAGGCTTTTCGCCTGTAATAGTAGACGCCGTTAAGGTAGTACTTACGCGCGATCTTGTTCGTGAGTTCCTCAACCCGCTGGAGGGCAGGCTCGGCGTACGGGCTGCCCGGATAGAGCAGCGCGACGGCGCGACACTCGTTGATAGCCTGCTCTGTGAATTCCTGGTCGAGTTCGGGGCGCGGTGACAGCTCGTAGTAGGACTCACAGGCTCGCAAGCGGGCCAGGTCGGCGAGCCGCCCGGCTGGGCGGTCCTGCGCCAGTCGCTGGAACTCGGCTGCGGCGGTCAAGTACTGCTTCTGGTTGAAATACGCTTCACCGGTGAGCAGCTGGGCGCTGTCGACTCGCGCGGCCCCGGGATCCGCATACACGTACCGCTGCATCGCCTCAATGGTGCCGTTCCAATCCCGCCTCTCGAACTTTTCGAGCCCGATACGGTAGAGCCCATCGGCGGGCAGGTCGGGTGGCAGCTCCTTGGGACATCCCAGGACCGCCGACCCCGCCAGCAGCAGAAGCGACAGGTGGCCCAACTGCCTCACTCTCTCTCCTCCTCAGTACTTCTGTAACGGATGCTGCGGATTCGGTCCTCCGCCTGTCGGACTTTGCGGCCGACCCGGCTCGGGTTCAGCTCGAGAACGCGCTGATACGATCGTACTGCTTCGTCGTACTGGCCGAGTGAGAAGAGGATTTCGCCGCGCTCGAACCAGGCGTCATCGAGCAGCGTCTGGGGAGCCCCGAGGCCGATAACCTCCTCGAAGCCCGCCAGCGCCTCCGTCGGTCTGCCGGCCAAGCGGTCTTTCTGCGCCAGGCGAAAGGCGCACTGACCGGCGTGCCAACGCGAGTCGCGCCTCACTTCGCCGCTCGGGCGCGTAGCCAGAAAAGCCCTGAAGTGGTCGAGCGCCCGGCCGCACTCACCCAGCTCGTAATATATGCGTCCCAGCTCGTAGTCGACCGTCGGCTCCACACCCTCCGGTTGGACCGCCAGGGCCGCAAGATACAGCGGCAGAGCGCTGGTGTACTCACCGAGCTCGTAGTAGTAGCGGGCGAAGGGCAGCGCCAGCTCATCCGGTACGGCTCCCGGTCGCACCGTTTCCAGCTGTTCGAGGGCGCGGGCAAACCGTGCCCTGTCGTTACCCTCGAGCGCCCGCCTCGCCATCGACAGGTAATCGGCGACCGCCTGGTCGGCGTACGAAGAATCGACGGCGAGCAGACGCGAGTAGTAGTCGTTCGTCTCGTCGAGCCGATCGAGATGCGAATAGCCGTGAGCTAGCCGCAAGAGAACCTCGGGTTGGTCGCCTCGCTGGCGCAACGCGACCTGGTACTCGGCCATCGCGTCTTCGGCTCGTCCCGCACCGAGCAGCCGGTCACCCAGCGCCAGATGGTCGCGCACGTCACCGCGACAACCCGCGGTCGCGGACCAGGCCAGGGCAGCTACTACGATGAGGTTGATCGGAGGTCTCAGCCCGCTCCCTCCTCGCCGGCCATCTGGGTGCGAGGCATATTGAGGAAGGCTCGGGCCTTGGGATGGTCGGGAACCTGCCTGAGGCAGGTTCGCCACTCTGCAGCCGCGGAGTCGTACTGGCCGGCTCGGTAGTACACCAAACCGAGGGCGACTCGGGCCTCCACATACTCGGGGTTCTCACCCAGAACGCCGTTGAGCTCATGCAAGGCGCTCTTTAGGTCTCCCCGCTCCATGAGGGTGCGAGCCAGTTTGGTGCGGATGTCGAGGAAGTCCGGCCTCAAATTCGTAGCACTCTGGTACTGCCCCACTGCCTCCTTATAGGAGCCAAGGTCGGCGTACAGATCGCCGAGTTCCATGTGCAAATTCGCAAGGCGCGCCGACACCGAGCGGGAGAATGGCCGGCCGGCGGAATGGTCGCTATCCCACGCGAGTCTAAACGCTTCCCGCGCCTCTTCGTAACGGCCCAGATCATTCAGCGTGATCGCCCGGTTCAGGTGAGCCTCCACATAGGACGGGTTGAGAGCGAGCGCGCGGTCGAATTCCTCAAGCGCCGCCTCAGGCTGCCCGGCCAAGCCGAGCGCCAGGCCCAGTAGATGGCGGACGTCGGCGTAGCCCGGCTCCCGGTCGGCAGCCTCTCGGAGAGCCGAGATGGCGCCGACATAGTCGTTCTGCGCCAGGCATTCCTTGCCCTTGGCTATGATCTGGTCCGTATTCATCAAGCAAAACCTACTTTTTGTCAGCCGCTCGGGCAAGCGAACGGCGACGGCGGCGGCGGAAGATGCGCCGCCAGAGGCCGTACTTGAGAATGCAGCGGAAGGCCGAGACACCGTCTTTCCAGTTGATCTTCTTCCCTTCGGCGTAGGTACGGCCACTATAGGAGATCCCGACCTCGTAGATCCGCCAGCCGCCCAAGGCGAGCTTGGCCGTCATCTCAGGCTCGAGGCCAAAGCGATTCTCCTCGATCTCCAAGCTCTCCAACACCTCCCGGCGAAACATCTTGTAGCATGTTTCCATGTCGGTGAGATTAAGGTTCGTCATCATGTTGGAGACCAGAGTCAAGAGCTTGTTGCCGACGTAGTGCCAGAAGTAGAGGACACGATGCGGCCCTTCGCCGGCGAACCGTGACCCGTAGACCGCGTCGGCTTTGCCCTGCTCGATCGGCCCCATCAACCGCGTGTACTCTCTAGGGTCGTATTCGAGGTCGGCATCCTGGATGATCGCGGCCTCTCCAGTTGCCTTGGCCACAGCGACCCGAATCGCCGCGCCTTTGCCCTGGTTCTTCTGCTGCAACACGAGCTCATCGATCAGACCCTCGTCCGCCAGTCGCTGGAGTATGTCGCGGGTGCCATCCGACGAGCAGTCGTCGACACAGATGATCTCCTTGCCGACGGGTACCTCCTTCACCCGTCGGACAACCTCCTCTATCGTCTCGCGCTCGTTGTATACGGGTATCAGAACCGAGAGCTTCACTAGATCCCGCCTGTCTCAGCCCCCGGAGCCGCCTTTGACGATTCCGGAGAAGTATTGGATCGTCCTCTTCAGACCCTCTCGCAGTTCGATCTTCGGCTCCCAACCCAACAACTCGCGCGCCAATGTGATGTCCGGCTGCCTGACCTTGGGATCGTCCTCGGGCAGCGGCTCGTACACTACGCCGGCCGCTGAACCGGTCAACTCGACCACAAGCTCGGCAAGCTGGGAGACCGTGAACTCGGCGGGATTGCCGACGTTCACCGGTTCGAAATAGTCGGCATTGAAGAGCCGATAGACCCCTTCGATCAAGTCGTCGACATAGCAGAACGAGCGCGTCTGCGAGCCGTCCCCGTAGACAGTGAGCGATTCTCCCTGGAGTGCCTGGACGATGAAGTTGGACACGACCCGACCGTCGTGCTTGCGCATGCGGGGGCCGTACGTGTTGAAGATGCGAGCGATCCGTGTGTCGATGCCGTGATAGCGGTGGTAGGCCATGGTGAGAGCCTCGGCGAAGCGCTTCGCTTCGTCGTAGACCCCGCGCGGCCCTACAGGACTGACGTTGCCCCAATAGGACTCCGGCTGGGGATGAATCGCCGGGTCGCCATAGACCTCCGAGGTCGAGGCGAGCAGGAACCGCGCCTCCTTGTCCTTCGCCAGGCCCAGCGCCTTATGGGTGCCCAGCGAGCCGACCTTGAGAGTCTGGATCGGAAGGTTCAGATAGTCGATGGGGCTGGCCGGCGACGCGAAGTGCAGGACCCCGTCCAAGTCACCTGCAACGTAGATGAAGTCGGTTACATCGTAGCGGTGGAAGCTGAAGCGCTCGTTCGCCAGCAGCTGGCTGATATTGTCGGGCGATCCGGTGATGAAGTTGTCGAGCCCAACGACCAGATGTCCCTCGTTGAGGAACCGCTCGGCTAGATGGGAACCGAGGAAGCCGGCCACTCCGGTGATCAAAACCCTCACGCCACAGCCTCCCGTCCCAGCGGGTAGTACTTGAAACCGAGTTCCCTCATCTTCGGCGACTCATACAGGTTTCGGGCGTCGAACACCACCGGTGTCTTCAAGTCGTCGCGGATACGCTGCATGTTGGGATTGCGGTAGTCGAGCCAGTCGGTCATGACGATGAGGGCGTCGGCACCCTGCAGCGCCTCGTACTCGAGCTCGCAGTACGCGATTCGGTCCCCGAAAATCCGGCGCGCGCTGTCGAGCGCCGCCGGATCGTGGCCGCGAACTTCGGCCCCGCGTTCCAGAAGGCCATCGATTAGGACGATGGACGGTGACTCCCGCATGTCGTCGGTGCCAGGCTTGAAGGCGAGGCCCCAGATGGCGATCGTCCGCCCGCCCAGGTCCTCTCCGAAGTGGTCTACGACTTTATGGAGGAAGAGGCGCTTCTGTACCTCGTTCACCTTCTCGACCGCTGTGAGGATCTTGAAGTCGTAACCGTGGTCCTGCGCCGTACGCAAGAGCGCCTTCACATCCTTGGGGAAGCAGGAGCCGCCGTAGCCGGGTCCCGGGAAGAGGAACTTGGGACCGATCCGCTGATCCGAGCCTACGCCGCGCCGGACCAGCGAGACGTCGGCGCCGGTGAGCTCACACATGCGCGCCATCTCGTTCATGAAGCTGATACGGGTGGCGAGCATGGCGTTGGCGGCGTACTTGGTGAGCTCGGCGCTGGTGATGTCCATGAAGATGATCGGATTGCCCGTGCGGACGAAGGGCTCGTACAGCTCGACCAGCGCATCGCGGGCGACTGGCGAATCGACGCCTACCACGACGCGGTCCGGCCGCATGAAATCCACCACCGCGGCTCCCTCCTTGAGGAACTCGGGGTTGGAACAGACGTGGACGGGGTGGGTGCTTCGCTTCTCGATCTCGGCGCGGACCTGGGCTGCGGTTCCCACTGGCACGGTGCTTTTGGTGACGACGATCTTCTCGTCCTTCATGCTTTCGCCGATCACCCCGGCGACGTCGAGCACATGGCGCAGATCGGCGGAGCCATCTTCATCGGGCGGCGTCCCGACGGCGATGAATATGACCCGCGACTCGGTGGCGACCTGCGGTATGTCGGTGGTGAATCTCAGGCGGCCCCTGGCGATGTTCCTCTCGACGAGTGGCTCGAGGCCCGGTTCGTAGATTGGTATCTTGCCCCGGTTGAGGGCTTCGACTTTCTCGGCGTCCACGTCGCCGCAGATGACATCGTTACCCGTCTCGGCGAAGCAGGCGCCCGCGACGAGTCCGACGTACCCGGTCCCTATGACTCCTACACGCATATCGTATCTCGGATGATGGTGATCCAACGTTGTGGGCGGGTCCGGAAGGGCTACCTATTATATCCGAACCGAGCTCACGACCGCAACGGCGATGAGCCCGGTGTGCGGTAACGCAACACAGTGCCCTTGAACCAGCGAAAACCACGCACGATACTGAGCAACCGGGCCGCCGGCCGGCCGCTCTTCCCGCTAGCCTTTCCCCTCCCTCCATGTCCCAAGACCCAGCGAGCGAAGTCGAGCCTGCGGCGCAGGCCGCGGCGCATCGCAAGCTCCATCACCAGCGAGCTGGGCAGGAGACGGAAACCGGCACCGGTGTACCCGAGACGCAGCGCCACGGGAACTCCCAAGCGTCGCGGGACGGTAAGATGCCTTGATTCCACCTCAAGGCCGAAGAGCTCGGCGGCAGCGGTCACTGCGTGCCGCAGATGTCTGTCTCGACCCTGGGATCGCGCCAGCTTGCTAGCCTTTTCCGTCGTCGCCGCACCCGCTTTGGCGACTTGGACCGCGAGGTCGAGGTACAGCGAGAGCGTCCGCAGGCTGTGCAACACGGCGTGGGCCGCAGTCACGTAGAGCTCGACGGCTGGCGGCAGGGTCGCCCAAATGCTTCCGCCGACCTCTCCCCACTCCAGCGGCTCTCGCACATCCCCAACGACCACGTCGTCGCCGCCGGCGTCTACGGTTACCTCATGCCAAGCCGGATGGAGATCGACCGTTTCCTCATCATCGCCGTGGGTGAAACGGCCGTAGGTCAGCGGATAGCGGGCGGAGAGTCGCCCACCACCGCCCCAGTGCTCGTAACCGGCGGCCTGCAATACCTCCCCCGCACGGGGCAGCTCGCCGGGTACGACGAGGAGATCGATGTCACCGATTGCCCGGGCAGCACGAGCCGGGTAATGGCGGGCGAGGGCGAGGCCCTTGAACAGCACGGGGCGTACGCCGGCCTCCTCGAACGCCGCGCCCAGTTCTCGAAGGACCAGCTCCTGCGCCTCGGTTCTCCGTTCGTTCTCGAGCCGGGCCGCGGCCAGCAGCGCCCAACTCTCACCCGGAACGTCCACACCTTCCGTAGCGCAGGCCTCGCCGAGCGCAGGCGCCAGCCGCTCCGCCAATGCGGCCCCTGTCGCCCGCCGCCAGTGCGCAGCGGTCCAGTCGGACCGTACCAGTCCCCCACCGAAATACCGCCTACTCAACACCGCCAACGCCGGCTCAAGCCATCCCAACCCACGGCGCCTGTACCCCGCCATCGCTAGCACCCCGCGCACCAGGCCAGCAGATCGGTCAGCGACCGCTCGATGGGAATCTTGGGAGTCCAACCGGTGGCCTCGGTGAGGCGTGTGTTGCTACCGACGACAAGGGGCGCGTCTAACGGCCGCGCCCTTTCCGCCTCGGTCTCCAGCGTCACCTGCACTCCCGCGGCCTGGGCCAGCATATCAAGCAGATCACCGACCGCGTAGGCGCTACCGCTGCAGACGTTGTAGACGCCGCCGGGCTCGCCGGACTCGGTGAGGGCGACATAGGCCTCGACGACATCCCTGACGTCGGTGAAGTCGCGGCGAACCGTCGGATCGCCCACCTTAACGGTGCCGGCACCTCCGGCTTCGCGGATACCCTGGACCTGGGCGGCGAGCTGCGGGGCAACAAAGGTGGAGCCTTGGCCGGGACCGGTGTGGTTGAAGCTCCGTGTGACCACGACCGAGAGCCCGTGCGAACGATGGAACTGTCTGGCAAACATCTCCTGCGCCACCTTGGAGACACCATACGGGTTGAGCGGCTCCAAAGGATGCTCTTCGCTGAGCGGCTGGAAGCGGGCCGCCGCGGCGCCATACACATGTCCCGAACCCGAGATCAGGAGCACCGGATGGTGGCCCGACTCGCGGCTCATTATCGCGAGCTCGTCCAGCAGGTACAGCGTGCCGATGGCGTTTACCCGCATCGGTGTAACCGGGTCGGCCAGCGAATCGGCGGGGGACGAGAGACCGGCGAGATGAAAGATGCGGTCGGCCACGCAGCTGCGGGCGACGCCGCGTACAGACTTCTCTTGTTCTAGCTCAAGCGTCACCCAGTGCACGCAGTCGGCTGCTGCTGCGGGAAGCGTCGTCAGCTTCGGCTCGGCGCCCTGAACGGCGCCGACGACGTCCTCGCCTCTGTCCAGCAACTCCGCCACCAGGTGCTGCCCGACGAATCCGTCCGCACCCGTGACGAGGTTCAGCGTCACGAGGACTCCTGCTCCTCCGGCTGGCTGCGCAGGCGCTCGAGATCCGCCTCGACCATCATTCGAATGAGTGCCTCGAAATCGACGGCAGGCTTCCAGCCCAAAACCTCTCGCGCCTGAGTGGAATCGGCTACCAGGGTATCGACCTCCGCCGGTCGCAGCAGCCGCTCATCCTGAACGACGTAATTCTTCCAATCGAGGTCCAGGTGGCCAAAGGCGAGTTCCACCAGATCACGGACGCTGTGCTGAATACCGGTACCGACAACGAAATCGGTCGGCTCCTCTTGCTGCAACATCCGCCACATCGCCTCGACGTAATCACCGGCGAAGCCCCAGTCCCGTCTGGCGTCGAGGTTCCCGAGCCGCAGTTCCGTCGCACGGCCGAGTTTGATTCGCGCCGCCGCGTCCGTGACCTTGCGGGTGACGAACTCCAGACCACGACGCGGCGACTCGTGGTTGAACAGAGTCCCGCTGACAGCGAAGAGGCTGTAGCTCTCGCGGTAGTTCACCGTGATCCAATGGCCGTAGACTTTGGCCACCCCGTAGGGCGAACGCGGGTAGAACGGTGTCCGCTCGCTCTGCGGGGCCTCTCTAACCTTCCCGAACATTTCGGAGCTCGAGGCCTGATAGAAGCGTGCCTCGGGGCTCACGTGCCTGACGGCTTCCAGCACACGCATGACCCCGAGACCCGTCGCTTCGCCCGTCAGCACCGGTTGACTCCACGATGCCGGCACGAAGGACTGCGCGGCGAGATTATAGACCTCGTCCGGTCTAGCTTCCTCAAAGGCGGTCAGCAGTGAGTTCTGGTCGAGCAGGTCGCCCGAGAGAATGGTGATCCGGTCCTCAATGTGCTCGACCCGCTCCAGGCTCACCGTCGACGAGCGCCGGACAAGGCCGAACACTTCGTAGCCTTTGTCGAGCAACAGATCGGCCAGGTAAGAGCCGTCCTGTCCCGTAATGCCTGTGATCAGAGCGCGCTTCGCCATTTGCCCCTCAGTCGCCGGCCGTGACGGGGGTCGTCGCTTCTACAACCGCCCGGCCCAGCACGTTGCGAGTGTCCAGCACGGGCCGGCCCGACCGACGGATCAGGTCGTAGTCGACACCGGTGTGGTCGGTTACTATCACGATCACATCCGAGTCCTCGACCGCCCGCTTGTCGAGCGGCACCGACTCCATATCCTGTCCCTCGTGACGCAGCGAGGGCACTAGCGGGTCGTGGTACTTCACCTGCGCTCCCTTCTCGGCGAGCAGTTGGATGACGTCTAGTGCAGGCGACTCGCGGGTATCATCAGTATCGCGTTTGTAGGCGGCACCGACGACCAGAACCGCCGAGCCCTTCACCGGCTTGCCATCCCGATTCAAAAGATCGGCGGCCTTCTCCGTCACATATCGTGGCATCTCGGCGTTTATCTCGCTGGCCAACTCGATCAGCCGCGTCTTGTAGTCCAGCGTCTTCATCTTCCACGAGAGGTAGTGAGGGTCGACCGGGATGCAGTGACCGCCCAGCCCGGGGCCGGGTGTGAACTTCATGAACCCGAAGGGCTTGGTCTCGGCCGCGGCGATGACCTCCCAGACGTCGACTTCCAGCTTGTCGCACACGACCTGCATCTCGTTTGCCAGTGCGATGTTAACCGATCGGAAGGTGTTCTCGAGCAGCTTGGTCAGCTCGGCCGCCTCGGTACTCGAGACCGCGACTACCGTCTCGATGACGGTCGAGTAAAGAGCGCGGGTGACCGCGGCGCAGGCCTGCGTAATGCCGCCGACGACCTTCGGCGTGTTGCCGATCTTCCATACCGGGTTGCCGGGATCGACGCGCTCCGGGCTGAAGGCCAGGAAGAAGTCGACGCCCACACTCAGGCGGCCGCCGCCCGACAAGGCTGGGAGCAGAAGCTCGCGCGTTGTGCCGGGGTAGGTCGTCGACTCGAGGACGATGAGTTGGCCCTCGCGGATGCTCCGCCCAATCGAATCGGTCACCGACATGATGTAAGAAACGTCGGGGTCACCTGTCTTGCCCAGCGGGGTCGGTACGCAGATGAGAATCGCATCGACTTCGCTCAGGCGGCCGTAGTCCAGCGTGGCCACTAAACGCCCCGCTTTCACCGACGCCGCCACCAGCTCGTCGGGGACGTCGCCCACGTACGAGCGCCCGGCCATGAGGCTCTTCACCTTTTCGGCAGAGACTTCGAACCCGAGCACGGAAAAGCCGGCGCCGGCGAATTCCACAGCCAGCGGCAGGCCCACGTAGCCCAGACCGACCACGCCAACCTTGACCTCCCGGTTCTCGATCTTCTTCAGCAATGAATCAGCCACGTCGCCCACCGCTATCCTCCGAGTTGTTTCGCCAGCTCTCCGGCGTAATAGGTGATGATCACGTCGGCCCCGGCCCGCCGAATCGATTGGACCGCTTCCAGCATCACGCGTTCCTCGTCGATCCAGCCGCGCTCGGCCGCCGCCTTGATCATGCTGTACTCGCCGGACACGTGGTAGGCAGCCAGCGGGTACCCAGTGTCCTGCTTGACTCGGTAGATGACATCCAGGTACGGGAGGGCGGGTTTCACCATGATGATGTCCGCACCCTCTTCTATATCCATACGCGCCTCGCGTAGTCCCTCGTCGACGTTTCCCGGATCCATTTGGTAGCCTCTCCGGTCACCGAACTGTGGCGCCGATTCCGCCGCCTCGCGGAAGGGGCCGTAGAAGGCGGAGGCGTACTTCACGGCATACGACATGATCGGCGTATGTGTGAAGCCTTGCGCGTCCAGGGCCTGGCGGATCGCGGCGACCCGACCGTCCATCATGTCGCTGGGTGCAACGATGTCGGCGCCAGCCTCGGCATGCGAGACGGCCATGCGGGCAAGCAGTTCGAGGGTCGAATCGTTGTGCACCTCGCCGTCGGGGGTCAGCAGCCCACAATGTCCGTGGTCTGTGTACTCGCAGAGACACACATCGGTGATAACGACCAGGTCCGGCGCCCGCTCCTTGATCGCTCCGACCGCACGCTGCACTTCGCCGTCGGCAGCATAGGCTCGACTGCCGCGCGCGTCCTTCGAGTCGGGGATGCCAAACAAGAGCACGGCGCCCACACCTACCGACTCGAGGCGAGCGGCCTCTTCTGCCGTCGCAGCGATCGAGGTCTGCTCGACGCCCGGCATGGAGCCGACCGGATGACGTCCATCCTGGAAAGTCACGAAGAGAGGCGCGATGAGGTCTGCCGGCTCCAGCGACGTCTCGCGGACCATCGCCCGCAGCCGCTCCGTTCGTCGCAGGCGCCGCGGCCGGTAAGCGGGGAACTCTGCCATCACTCGGCTTCCTTCAGGTTGGCGTAGTACTCGACGATCGCCTGGAGCAGCCCCTCCTCCGTGTACTCGCGGGCCACGACGTCCACAGTCAGGCCGGCCGCCCGCGCCGCGGCGGCCGTGATCGGACCGATCGCTGCAACGCGCGCGCGCCCCCGGTCGGCGCCGGCGACCTCGATGAAGTGATTCACGGTCGATGCCGCGGTGAAGGTGATCATGTCAAAGGCGCCGCGCTGCAGGCCATCACGGAGCTTATCGATCCCGTCGGGATCCGGCCGCGACTCGTAGGCGATCACCTCATCGACGTCTGCCCCCGCGCTGCGCAGCCGCTCCGGCAGAACCTGGCGCGCGCCGGCGGCGCGAGGCAACAGGACACGGCACCCGGCGATAGCCGCCTGGCCGGTCAAGGCGTCGGCCACGGCCTCAGCCACGTACTCCTCCGGGACGATCTCGGGCCGGACGCCCCGCCGCTCAAGGGCCGCCGCGGTGGCCGGGCCGATGGCGGCCACCTGCATCCCGTTGGGCAAGCTCGCGTCGCCTCCGCGGGTCTCCAGCTCATGCCAGAACCGCGCCACACCGTTGGCGCTGGTGAAGACGACCCAGTCGTACGAGTCCAGCTGACGGACCGCCTCCCGGAACGGCGTCGGATCACCGGGTTCCGTTATCCGGATCGTCGGACAATGCACGGGCTGGGCGCCCAGACGGCTCAGCCCGGCCATCAGCCCCTCAGCCTGTGCAGCGGGGCGCGTCACGGCGATGCGGCGGCCCTGCAACGGTCCGGCCGCTCTATCCGACTGAACTCTCGACAAATCCGCTCCTGGCGTTGGCTCACAGCAAGTCCCGGAGTTTCGACCGACCCGGGCATTGCACACTCCCGCGTCGGCGCTCAATATGTGTCCCCCGGCGTGGCACAGCAACCGACGAGGGCCGCAACCTCAGGCTTGACGGGCAGATAGCCGCTCGGCTGAAGCGGCGACCGGCGGCTGCAGGAGCGGTGGCGAGCCGCCTCACAGCCGGCGCCGCCGGCGACGTTGCCGGTCCTTGATAACCGACGCATATTGGCTTTCTTAGATCGAAACACACCGTGCGCTGCGGGTGGATACTGGTGCTCGCGACATGCGAGAAAGGAGTACTGCGCGATGGCTAGCTTTGTGACCGCGAACCTCGACCACGAGATCAAGGGCGGTTTCGTGGTGTTCAAGCTGGACACGAAGTTGCGCTTCGAGTCCGCCGAGGTGAACCACAAGTGGCTGTTCCAGATCGAGTTCATGGAGGCGGACCCGGTGAAGGACGACCCATTGTCCAAGATCCCGGACTCCGTCGGCTTCGGCGAGGCCGACGCCCGGTTCATCAGGCACTACTTCGTCCCCTCACAGGAGGCGGTCGAGCTTTCTTTCGAGGAAGAGTTCCCGGCCCACCTGGTCGACACCGAGATGGGCAAGGAGGAGGTCTACGCGAACCTCCAGGTACTGCCGCTCGAGGCTCCCCCGGGTTTCGTACCGGCAAAGACGCGGACCAACATCACACACGTGGATGTCTAGCCTAGCTGGCGACTCGCGGTCGCTCGGTCAACGCGCCCGCCAGAGGCCCGGCGGCTAAAGCCCACCCTAGCGCACAGGGGAACCGGCGGTCATAGCCTTGGCCGTATGACATGAGATAGCAGCGGCCGCTGCGCTCCGCCATTTGGCGGTCAGCAGCGGCCGTTCGATTTCGAGGAAACCCTTAGCAGCCGCCCGCGACGCTTCGGAGTCGCTCGTTACGGCGCCTTCTGGATCTTCCCGGCTTTGATGCACCGGCTGCACACGCGAACCCGCTTGACCGTTCCATCCTCGATCACGCGTACACGCTGCAGGTTTGGCAACCAGCGGCGCCGCGTCCGGTTGTTCGCGTGGCTGACGTTGTTACCCACCGCAGGGATTTTCCCACACGAGTAGCAGACCCGTGCCATTACCTTCTCCTCGTACTTCTTGAAAACCGACGTACCGGCCCGGTCAGGAGCCCGACTCGGCGGTTGTCGTTGTATCCTCTTCCACGTAGTAGTCGAGCGAGTCGACCAGGAAGAACGTCGTATAACCCTCCAAGCTCGCACGGTTCTCGGATCTGAAGAAACCGCGCTGCACGTAGACATCGAGCAGCGAGTCGGTCAAGGCGTACACCGAACCCGCGACAGCCAGGGTGTCCCCAGGCGCTACCGTGATCTCTCCTTCGATCACCGAGCGCTCGAGAATCATCGGATAGCCCGCCAGGTCGGCCAGGTCGACCGTCACGGTCGCAACGCCCAGCGTGTCGGCGACCGTGACCGGCGCCAGCAGGATTCGCTCGCCCGAGAATTGCTCAGGGTTGGCCACGAACGCCGTATCGGCGATCCTCGGCAGCTCGATCACGGTGTCGGCGACGTCAAGACCCGTATCGACCCTGCGGGACGACGCATACAGCCAATACATGAACCCGCCAACTACGATGATGGCCGCCGCCAACCACGGCCCAGTGGCGGTTTTCAACTTCCCGAGCTCGATCGCCATCTGACTATCCTCACACGCTGTGTGTCACTATTCGACAAGCTGCACGAGCGCGACCTGAGACCCATCGCCCTTGCGCCGACCGAGTTTCAGGATCCGCAAGTAGCCGCCGTTCCGTTCCGCGTAGCGTGGGCCCAGTGTATCGAACAGCTTCTGCAGAGCTTCCTTGTCATGTATCGCACGCGCAGCCTGTCGGCGCGCGTGCAAGTCGCCACGTCGGGCCAGCGTGATCAAACGCTCGGCGAATGGGCGTAATTCCTTCGCCTTGGCCGTGGTCGTCTTGATGCGCTCGTGGCGGACCAGACTCGTCGCCATGTTCGACAGCATCGCCTTCTTGTGGCTTACCGTCCGGCTAAGCTGTCGCCCTTTCCTTCTGTGCCTCACAACCCGGGTTCCTGTTCGTAAGTTACTCGCTCTCGGCGACAGCCTCGCTCACAACGTAGAGCTCGCCGTCATCGCCTTCCTGGAACTGCATGCCGAAGTGAAGGCCGTGCATGCGCAGCAGGTCTTCAACCTCCTGAAGCGACTTGCGACCGAAGTTCTCTATTTGCAGGATCTCGTCCTCGGTTCGTCGTGCGATGTCACCCAGCGTCCGGATATTCCCTTTCTCGAGCGTGTGACGCGAGCGCACCGAGATATCGAACTCCTCGAGCGGCCGGTTAACCAGATCCCTAGTCTTCTCGCTTATCGGAACTAACTGGACCTCCGGCGTCGCGGTCTCTCCGTTACCCGCTGCGAAGCGACGCAGGTATTCCAGGTGCTTGGTCATCAGCTCCGCCGCGTAGGCGACGGCCTCCTCGGGCAGCATGGAGCCGTCCGTCTCGACCGTCAGCGTCAGCCGGTCGAAGTCGGTCCGTTGGCCGACACGCGTCTCGTCGACGTTGAAGTTCGCCCTCAGCACCGGGCTGTAGATCGAATCGATCAGGATGAGATCGACGGGGTCATCCTTACCTCGCTGGTGCTGATCGGCGAGCACAAAGCCGCGCCCATGGTTGATCCACAGCTCCATGCGCAGCGGCCGGTCTTCCGGCAATTCCTCCTGAAGCGTGAATAGTTGGTGGTCGCGGTTGATGATGTCGACTTTCGGGTTCGGGGTTATATGCCGTGCCGTGATGACTCCCGGCTCCCGAACGACCAACTCCAGCTTCGCTTCGTCTTCGCCGCTGACGACGCGGAATACCAGGCCCTTGAAGCGCTGGATGATCTCGTGCACATCCTCGACGACGCCGGCGATCGTCTGATGCTCATGTACGACTCCACTGGCCCGGAACGCCCAGATGGCCCAACCGGGCAAAGAGGAGAGCATGATCCGCCGCGTCGCGTTGCCGAGCGTCTGCCCGTAGCCACGCTCGAGCGGCTGAACCACGAAATCCGCTCGCCGTCCATCGTCGGACGTTTCGGTCACCTCGACCCGTTCGGGTAGAACCCAACCGCGTAGGTCTATCAGCACTGTGAAGGCCTCCCTGTGATCGCGGCCGCGAGCGGCCGCAGCACCCACCGCCGCAGCGGCAGGAACCCTCGATCCGATTATTTCGAGTACAGCTCGACTACTAATTGCTCCTGAACCGCGAGCGGAATGTCGGCCCGCGTCGGCGTTTCCAACATCCGGCCACTCAGCTTCTTGTGGTCGGCGGAAAGCCAGCTAAGCAGCCCATCGCCGCCCCGCACGTCCGCCGCCTCCATGACCACCGGAATCTCGCGACTGGCCGGCTTGACCGAGATCTCCTGCCCCGGCTTCACCTCGTAGCTCGGGATCGTCACGGCCTTGCCGTCCACCAGGATGTGGCGGTGTCGCACCAGTTGCCGGGCCGCTTTGCGCGAAGGCGCAAAACCGAGGCGATAGACGACGTTGTCGAGGCGCGTCTCTAGCGCGATGATCAGATTGTCGCCCGTTATCCCCTGCGCCTGGGCCGCCCGCTTGAACAGATTGTGGAACTGCGCCTCCTGAAGGCCGTAGATTCGACGGACCTTCTGTTTCTCACGCAGCTGAACCGCATAGTCCGACTGGCGGCGGCGCCTGGCACGCGCCAGCCCGTGCTGGCCCGGCGGATAGGCGCGCCGCTCCACTGCGCATTTCTCCGTGTTGCACCTCTTGCCCTTCAGGAAGAGCTTCTGCCCCTCGCGTCGGCAGAGCCTGCAAACCGATCCTGTATGTCTTGCCATTTACCTCTGTCGCCTGCCCTCTGTTTGCACGGTGAACGGCCTAGACGCGCCGCTTCTTCGGCGGCCGGCAACCGTTGTGGGGAATCGGCGTAACATCCCTAATCGAGCGGATTTGCAGGCCGGACGCCTGCAGAGCCTGAATCGCCGACTCGCGGCCCGAGCCGGGCCCCTGGACCCGAACGTGCACGCGCTTCATGCCCAGGCCGAGCGCCTCGCGCGCTGCGTGCTCCGCCGCTACCGTCGCGGCAAACGGGGTGGACTTCTTCGAGCCCTTAAATCCCGACTTGCCGGGGGTTCCCCAGACCACCGTGTTCCCTTGCATATCGGTGATCGTGACGATCGTATTGTTGAAGGTCGCCTTTATGTAGACGATCCCCTCTACTCCAACTTCCTTCTTCTTTTTTGGTCCCGCCGCCCGCTTCTTTGGAGGCATCTGGTCCCCTTACTCGATCTGGTTCCCGCCTGTTGCGCCTGTGCCAACGCTACTTGCGCGGCGCCTTCTTCTTACCCGCCACCGTGCGACGCGGGCCTTTCCGCGTCCGCGCGTTCGTGTGCGTGCGCTGCCCCCGCACCGGCAGCCCTTTACGATGCCGAACCCCTCGGTAGCTCCCGATATCCATCAGACGTTTGATGTTCATCGAGACCTCCGTGCGAAGAGCACCCTCGACTTTGTAATCGCTCTCGATCGCTCGCCGCACCTTATTCAGATCCTCGTCCGAAAGCTCGTGCATCCGTACGTCCGGGTTCACGCCCGTATCGGCGAGGATTCGCCTCGAGCTCGTAGCGCCGATCCCATGGATATAGGTCAGCGCCACCTCGACACGCTTGTTGTTCGGCAAGTCAACGCCTGCTATTCGTACCATCTTTCCCTACCCCTGCCGCTGCTTGTGCTTGGGGTTACGCTTGCAGATCACCCGAACGACACCGCGCCGGCGAATGATCTGGCAATGCTCGCAAATCCGCTTAACGCTAGATCTTACCTTCACTTCCGCACCTTGTTCTTCTGTTCTGGGGCAACCCAGAAAGATATCCTGCCCGCTCCTAAGATCAATGCCGGCACGCTAGTTGCCCAGGACGCCCCGACGACACGTGCGTCCTTTCACTTGTAGCGGTACGTGATCCGGCCTCGCGTCAGATCGTAGGGCGACAACTCTACCTGCACCTTGTCGCCCGGCAGGATGCGGATGTAGTGCATCCTGATCTTTCCCGAGATATGGGCCGTGATCTCGTGACCGTTCTCCAGCTCAACGCGGAACATCGCGTTGGGCAGTGCTTCGACCACCGTGCCTGTCATCTGGATCGAATCTTCCTTGGCCACCCGCTGCGCCTTTCCTCAGCCCGCCTTCGACGGAACCACGGTCAGGACGCGTGGCCCGTCCATAGTAACGGCGACCGTATGCTCGAAGTGCGCGGACACCGTGCCGTCGGCAGTGACTACGGTCCACTCGTCGGCCAGAGTACGAATCTCACGGCCGCCGATATTGAACATCGGCTCGATGGCGAGGACTAGTCCCGGCTGCAGCCGCAGCCCCTCACCGGATCGCCCGTAGTTGGGCACTTGAGGATCCTCGTGGGGCCGGCTGCCGATTCCGTGGCCGGTCAGCTCCCGCGGCACACCGTAGCCGGCTTCGCGACCGACTCTTTCTATAGCTGCGCTAATGTCTCCGATCCGCGACCCGGGCCGTGCGGCCTGGACGCCGCGCTTCAAGGCACGCTGCGTGACCTCGAGCAGCTGGCGGACGTCGTCGCTGACGTCGCCAACCGACACCGTCAGCGCGCCATCGCCGAAGTACCCATCGTAACAGACGCCCACGTCGATACTCACGATATCCCCCTGCTGCAGCACACGTGTCGCCGACGGTATCCCGTGGACAACTTCCTGATTGATGCTGGTGCACAGCGTTGCCGGGAACCCGTAGAGACCCTTGAACGCCGGAGTCGCTCCTTCGTAGCTGTGGATCCGCTCTTCCGCCCAGCTATCGAGCTCGGCGGTGGTAACACCCGGCCGGGCTAAGTCGGCCATCTGGTCGAGCACATCGGCAACAATCTCGCAGGCGTGCGCGATGACCTCGATTTCTTCGTCGGTCTTGAGAGTGATCACGAACCGTCCACCACTGCGAGCAGCCTCTCGTACACCTCCTCCACCGACCCGAGCGCAGCCACCTCGCGCAAAACGGAGCCCTCTCCGTACCACCGCAAGAGAGGCCTGGTGTGCTCGTGGTACACACGTAACCGGTTCCGAACAGTTTCCTCTCGATCGTCCTCGCGCGTCTCCAGCTTGCTTCCGCAGCTGTCGCAGGTCCCGGTGACGGCAGGAGGATCCGAGTGGACGTTGAAGACGGCACCGCAGCTCGGGCAACTGCGACGGCCGGCCAGGCGGCGAATCAACTCCTCCTCCGGCACGTCGAAGTAGACGACGGCGTCGAGCTTCGCGTCTCGCTCTTCCAGCAGCGCCTGGAGTCCTTCCGCCTGAGCGACCGTGCGCGGGAAGCCATCGAGGATGAATCCGGCGGTTGCTTCCGGCGTGGCCAACGCCTCACGCACCAGCCCCAGCACGACCTCGTCGGGCACGAGCTCGCCGGCATCCATATAGCGCTTGGCGTCATCCCCCAGCGCTGTACCGCGCCGCACTGCGTCGCGTAGTATGTCGCCCGTGGCGTACTTCGGCACTCCGCTGCGGGCTGCCAGACGCTCGCCCTGCGTCCCCTTGCCAGAGCCCGGAGGGCCCAAGAGCACCAAGTTCATCTCATGCCGCTCGTCGTTTCCGCCGGCTCATCGATAGTCACATATACCTCTGCCGACCCCGATACTTCACACGGCCCTTCTTCATGAAGCCCTCGTAGTGGCGCAACAGCAGGTGCTGCTGCATCTGCTGAACCGTATCGAGCGCCACACCGACGACGATCAGCAGAGCCGTACCACCGAAAAAGAAGAGTTGTATGTCAAACCAGGCGAAGATCAGGAACGGAACCAACGCGATCGCCGCCAGGAACAAAGAGCCCGGCAGGGTAATGCGAGAGAGCACGTAATCGATGTACTCCGCCGTTCTCGCTCCCGGTTTTACACCCGGAATGAAGGCACCCTGCTTGTTGAGGTTCTCAGCAAGATCGACCGGGTTGAAGATGATCGCGGTGTAGAAGTAGGTGAAAAAGACTATGAGCAGCGAATAGGTGATGTAATACAGCGTATTGCCCGGCTGGAACAGCTCCGATATCGCCGCCATAACACCGACGTTCGAGAATGACGCGACGGTGCCGGGGACGACGATGATCGACTGAGCGAAGATGATCGGCATCACGCCAGCCGAGTTGATTCGCAAAGGTATGAACGATTTCTGGCCCTCGCGGATGCGCCCGCGCCCCACGACTTTCTTGGGTATCTGGACGGGTATCTTCCGCGCGGCCATGGTAACGGCGACCGTTCCCGCGATCACGCCGATCATCACGGCGAGCAAGGCCGCCAGCTTGAAAGCGCTGATCGTACCTACAGAGAGCGCCTCAATCGTTCGCGCGACCGCGTTGGGGAACCCCTCGACGATTCCGAAGAAGATCAGCAACGACATGCCGTTGCCGATACCGCGCTCGGTGATCTGCTCGCCCAGCCACATGATGAACACGCCGCCGGTGACCAGTGTCAGCACGGTGGTGAAGCGGAAGAGTAGGCCGGGTGCGGGTACGATGGGGCTCTGGGCGCCTGGCTGGCTCTCGAGGAAGATCGCGTAAGCGTAGCCCTGCAGTACACACAGCAGGACGGTAGTGTAGCGCGTCCACTGATTGAGCCGCTTGCGGCCCTCCTCACCCTCCTTCTGCAACTTCTCGATGGTCGGGAAGACCGCAGCGAGCAGCTGGAACATGATGCTGGCGGAGATGTAGGGCATGATCCCCAGCGCGAAGATCGTAGCGCGCTGGAGGCCTCCGCCGACGAACATGTCATAGAGCCCGAAGAGCGTTCCCTGCAGCTGGCTGGCCAGATCCCGGAGGGCAATGACATCCACGCCGGGCACCGTGATGTGGGCGCCGAGGCGATAGACGGCCAGGCAGAGCAAGGTGAAGAGAATCTTCTGCTTGAGCTCCGGGGCGCGGAGGAGATTCTGGACAGGGTTGGTCATTACTTAGCCTCGTTTACCTCTCCGCCGGCCTTCTCGATCTTCTCGCGAGCGGACGCGCTGAACGCGTTAGCGGTCACTTTGATCGCCCGACCGATCTCGCCGTAACCGAGTACCTTGACGGGGCGCCGCAGTGACTTGATCAACCCAGCGGCCTTCAGGGTCTCGGGCCCCGCCTCGTCTCCCTGGACACGCTCGAGGTGCCCGACGTTGACGATCTGGTACTCGACACGCTTGTAGGGTCGGAAGCCGCGCTTGGGAAGCCTGCGCTGCAGGGGCATCTGGCCGCCTTCGAACCACGGCTTGGTCCGGCCACCAGAGCGTGACTTATGCCCCTTGTGGCCGCGTCCGGCGGTCTTGCCGACGCCCGAGCCGATACCACGGCCGAGGCGTTTCGATGTTCGCTTGACCCCCTTGGGAGGCTTTATCGATTCTAAATGCGTCATCTAGCTCAGGACCCCTTCTCGACTTCGTCCGACTCGGGCACCACTTCGACCAGATGCTTGACCTTGAACAGCATCCCGCGGACTGCCTCGTTGTCCGGCTTGATCACCGAGCGCTGGTGCTTGAGGCCGAGGGCTGCCAGCGTGCGGCGGACTTTGCGCGGTGCTCCGAGCCCGCTCTTGACCTGACGGACTCTCAGCTTACTCACGTCGTCCTCCGCGCAGCTGTTCGACGGGGACTCCGCGCTCCCACGCCGCCTGCTCAGCCGTCACCAGACTGCACAAGCCGTTCATTGTAGCGCGCACCAGGTTGACCGGGTTGTTCGACGAGCCGAGGCTCTTGGTCAGGATGTCTTGAACGCCGGCACACTCGAGCACGGCGCGCACGGGGCCGCCGGCAATCACACCGGTGCCCGGGCCCGCCGGCCGCAGCAGCACCCTACCCGAGCCGTGATGCCCGATAATCTCGTGCGGGATCGTTCCATGGCGCACGATCGGCACCTGGACCATGTTGCGTCGCGCCTGCTCGAAGCCCTTGCGGATCGCCTCGGCGACCTGGTTTGCCTTGCCGAGCGCCGTGCCGACGCGACCCTGCTGATCGCCGGCAGCGACGAGGGCAGTGAAGGAAAAGCGCCGCCCGCCCTTCACCACCTTGGCCACGCGATTGATGTATATGACGTTCTCGACAAGCTCGCTCTCCCGTTCCCGGGGTCGCTTCTCCCGCTTCTCCCGCTTGTCCCGCTTGTCCCGGCCTTCACGCTGAGTGGCCACTAGATCTTAAGACCTCCCTCGCGCGCGCCTTCGGCAAACGCCTGAACGCGCCCGTGATATAGGTAGCCTCCCCGGTCGAAGACGACCCGTTCGATGCCCCGCGCCTTGGCACGCTCGGCCATCAACTCTCCGGCGATGCGGCTCTGGACCGCCTTGCGCCGATCCTCTTCGATTTTCGACTGCACTTCTTTCGACCGGGTCGACACACCAGTGATGCAGATGCCCAGATCGTCGTCGATCAGCTGTGCCTCGATATGACGAAGCGTGCGTCGAACGACCAGCCTGGGGCGTTCCGCAGTCCCGCGGACTTTCTTCAGGATGCGAGAGTGACGGCGCTGGCGGGCCCGTACCCGCCGATCCGCCTTCCCGCGCACTCGTTTCCGCTTCAGCTTCGATATCGACATCAGATTGCCGTCTTGCCCGCCTTACGACGGACCTGCTCCCCGTGGTACCTGATCCCTTTGCCCTTGTAAGGCTCCGGGGGCCGGAAGCCGCGGATCTCCGCCGCCGCCTGACCGACCTTCTCCTTATCCACACCCGAGACCGTGACCATCGTCGGCGAATCGGCGCCGAGCGTTACGCCCTCCGGCGGATCGTAGGTGATGGGGTGTGAGTAGCCGAGATGGAAGCGGAGCGATTTGCCGGCCGCCTCAGCTCGGTAACCCACACCTACGATCTCGAGCTTGCGCTCGAAACCTTCAGTCACGCCAATCACCATGTTCAACAGCAGCGAACCGGCCAGTCCATGCAGGGCGCGATGGTCGCGACGGTCACTCGCCCGCTTCACCCGTAACTCGCCGTCCTCGTGGACGATTTCGGTCGAGGGATGGAACACCCGCTCGATCTCGCCTTTGGGACCCTTGATCTTCACACGGTTCCCCTCGACCGTCACGCTCACGCCGTCCGGTACTTTGATAACCCGCTTGCCGATACGCGACATAGCTTGCTCCCCGCCGACTCAGTGGACCACCGCGATGAGCTCACCACCCACACCCGCGGCACGGGCCTCACGATCGGTGAGGATCCCTCGGCTGGTCGAGAGGATCGCCATACCCAAACCGCCTCGCACACGCGGTATCTCAGCCGTTCCCACGTAGTTCCGCCGACCGGGCCGCGAGATGCGGCGAAGCTCCCGGATTACCGGCTTGCCGTCCGGCGTGTACTTCAAGTAGAGCCTGATGATGCTCCGCTGTCCCTCCTCGATGATCTTGATACTCTCGACAAAGTGTGCGTCTACCAGTTTCTTGGCGATCTCCACTTTGATCCTCGAGACGGGAACATCGACTCGCTTCTGCCCGGCGTGCAGCGCGTTGCGCACACGAGTGAGCATATCTGCAATCGGGTCAGTCATCGTCATCGCGTTTCATCCACTACAAGAGAGTATCCGTTTACTCACCAACTGGCTTTCCGCACCCCGGGAAGCTCACCGTCCAGGGCCATGTTGCGGAAGCAGATACGACAGAGGCCGAACTTTCGAATAAACGCTCGGGCGCGCCCGCATCTGCGGCACCTGTTGTACGCACGAACGTTGAACTTCCTCCGCTTTATCGTCTTCTCGATCAGAGCTTTGCGCGCCATCGCATCACCAGTTGCTTGAGTGCCTACAGTCCGCTAGACGACCACAGGCTCGACTCCGCGGAAGGGCATCCCCATCTCACGCAGCAAAGCCATGGCTTCTTCATCCTTGTCCGTCGACGTGACGAACGTAACGTCCAACCCGTGGATCTTCTGGATCTTGTCGTAGTCGACCTCAGGGAAGATCACCTGCTCCTTGATGCCGACGGTGTAGTTACCGCGCCCATCGAAAGAGTCGGGTGACAGCCCGCGGAAGTCGCGTACCCTGGGGACCGCGATATTGATGAAGCGATCCAGGAACTCGAACATGTGGGCGCCGCGCAGAGTGACACTGACCCCGACCGGCATCCCTTCCCGTAACCCGAAGTTTGATATAGCCTTACGAGCCCGGCTCACGATCGGTTTCTGGCCGCTGATCGCCGTTACCGCCTCGACGACCGAGTCGAGCAGCTTGGGTTCCCGCGATGCCTCACCGACGCCGACGTTGATAACGATCTTCTCCAGGTTCGGTATCTGATGCCGGTTAGCGAAGCCGAACTGGTCAGCCAGCTTGGCCCGCACCGTAGCTTCGTAGTGCTCCTGCAACCTCGGCTTCATCATCAACCTTCCGCTACCGGGATCGGTGTCCTGCAACGCACACACAGGCGTTCCAATGTGCCGTCTGCGTCATGTCTCCTGCGCACGCGCGCCGGTCCCTTACAATGGGGGCAGAGCAGCATGACGTTCGATGCGTCGATCGGCGCCTCGAACGTGACGATTCCGCCCTCCGGGTTAGCCTGCGAGGGACGTTGGTGTCGTGTGCGCATGTTTACCCCTTCGATGACCACACGGTTACGTTTAGGGATCACGCGCAGCACTCGCCCCTCCGACCCTTTGTAGTTGCCGGCTATAACGGCGACCTGATCTCCTCTACGAACATGCATCGTCCGGCCCTCAGACGACCTCAGGGGCCAGCGACACGATCTTCATGAACCGCTTGTCGCGCAGTTCGCGTCCGACTGGACCGAAGATTCGCGTTGCCCGAGGCTCGCCCTGGTCGTTTATCAGGACGGCGGCATTGTCGTCGAAACGGATGTAGGAGCCATCCTTGCGACGTTGTTCCCTAGCCGTTCTTACGACTACCGCCTTGCTAATCTCACCCTTCTTCACTGTACTTGTCGGCAGCGCATCCTTGATGGTGACAACGATTATGTCACCCATCCTGGCATAGCGACGCTTGCTGCCTCCGAGCACCCGGATGCAGAGCGCCTCTTTGGCTCCCGAGTTGTCCGTAACCCGTACAATCGATTCCTGCTGGATCATCGCTCTGTCACGTTCTTCTTGCTTGCACGGGCTAGCCCGGCCTGCGGACGATCTCGACCAAACGCCAGCACTTCTTCGCCGATAGCGGTCGTGTCTCCACGATCCGCACGACGTCACCGGTGCGAGCTTGGTTCTCCTCGTCGTGCGCGTAGTATTTCTTATGCCGCGTGACCTGTTTGCCGTACAGTGGGTGCGCGAACCGTCTCTCGATGCTGACCACGATGGTCTTGTCCATCCGGTCGCTTACCACCGACCCAACCCGCATCTTACGTTGGCCTCGAGTCATGCGTCGTCACTTCTCCTTGGCATCGCGAGCTGCCTGCAACTCACGCTCGCGCCTGATCGTCTTCAGCCGTGCAAGGTCGCGCCGTATCTGCCTGACCCTCATCGGGTTCTCTGTCTCTTCGTAGGCGGATTTCATGCGCAGCTCGAAGAGCGCATCCGACAGTTCCTCGATCGTGCGCTCGATGTCGGCGTCCGCCAACTCACGAATCTCGTCAGGTCGCATCAGAGGCCTCCGGACCCGCGGCCGATAAACCGGGTCTTGACCGGCAGCTTGGCCGAGGCCAGCTCCATCGCCCGGCGGGCAACGTCCTCCGGCACACCCTCGAGCTCGAACATCACCCGACCCGGTCTCACCGGGGCGACCCAACCCTCAGGGCTACCCTTCCCCTTACCCATGCGAGTCTCAGCCGGCTTCTTGGTGATCGGCTTGTCGGGGAAGAGGCGGATGAACACCTTGCCGCCCCTCCTGATGTGCCGGGTCATGGCGACGCGGGCAGCCTCTATCTGGCGCGAGGTAATCCAGGCGCGCTCCAACGTCTGGAGCCCGTACTGTCCGAAGGCCACACGGTTGCCACGGGTCGCTTTGCCTCGCACACGACCCTTCTGCTGTCTACGCCATTTAATTCTCTTTGGAGCCAGCATCGCTGTTTCCTAGTCTATCCTGTGCCCCGGCCACCGGCCGTATAGGTCTGGCCCTTGCGATCTTCGACGACCTCGCCTTTGAAGACCCAGACCTTGACTCCGATCGGACCGAAGGTCGTCTTGGCTGTCGAACGGGCGTAGTCGACATCGGCGCGCAGAGTGTGCAGGGGCACACGACCCTCGTGGTACACCTCGGTCCTGGCGATCTCCGCACCACCGAGACGCCCGGAGCACTGAATCTTGATGCCGCCAGCACCCATGCGCATCGCCTGCTGGACCGCTCGCTTCATCGCCCGGCGAAAAGCGATCCGCTGCACGAGCTGGAAAGCCACGTTGTCGGCAACCAGCTGAGCCTCGATCTCGGGCCGTTTGATCTCTTCGACGTTGATCGCCACTTCGGCTTTCGTCAGCACTGCCAGCTCGTCCCGCAGCTTGTCGACCTCCGCGCCACGCTTCCCGATCACGACGCCGGGCCGGCCCGTGTTGATCGTAACGACGATCTTGCCGGGCTTGCGCTCGATTTCGACCGATGAGATCGCCGCGTGACCGAGCCGCGCCTTGAGGTAGTTGCGGATCTTCTCATCCTGCTCGATAAGGTCCGCGAGGTTACCCTCAGCATACCAACGTGACTTCCACTGCTTCACGACTCCAAGACGGAACCCGAGAGGGTGTGTCTTCTGGCCCATGCTACTCCTTCCGATCGACGATCACGGTCACGTGACTCGTCCGCTTGCGGATCGGGCTGGCACGCCCCATGGCACGCGCCCGCCATCGCTTGTACGTCGGTCCTTCGTCCACGTAGGCTCGCTTGACGTACAGTTCATCGACGTCCAGCCGCTCACCCTGTTCGTCCGCCTTGTACATCGCGTTGGCCACCGCCGACTTGAGAAGCTTGTCGACGGTCGTGGCGGCCTTCTTATCGCTGAACTGCAGGGTCGCGTAGGCTTCGTTCACGTCTTGGCCGCGGATCAATTCGGTGATGAGCCGCATCTTACGCGGGGACTGACGAACGAACCGCGCTACAGCTTTCGCTTCCATCATCAGCCGACCTTGGCCCGCTTGTCCGCCATCTTGCCGCCGTGTCCGCGGAACAGACGCGTCGGCGCGAACTCGCCCAGCTTATGACCCACCATATTCTCGGTGATGTACACCGGGATGAACTTATTCCCGTTGTGCACGGCGAGCGTGTGTCCGACGAAGTCCGGCGTAATGGTAGAGCGACGCGACCAAGTCTTGACCACACGCTTTTCACCGCTCTCGTTCATCTGAAGGATCCTCCGCATCAGATGTTCGTCGACGAACGGGCCTTTTCTTACGCTTCTTGCCATAGACGCTCCGGCTACCTGCCGAGTCCTATCACAACCGTACGCTACCGCGTCGCTTTTCCGCGCCGGCGACGACGTACGACGAGTTTGTTCGACTTCTTGTGGGGGTCGCGAGTCTTGCGGCCTTCCGGCTTGCCCCAGGGGCTCACAGGCGGTCGGCCGCCCGACGCCTTACCCTCACCACCACCGAGTGGGTGGTCGACCGGGTTCATCGCCACACCCCGGACCTTCGGCCGGCGACCCGCCCAGCGCGTGCGCCCGGCCTTGCCCCACGAGACATTTTCGTGATCGACGTTGCCAACCTGGCCGATCGTGGCCAAACAGTCCGCCGGCACCATTCGTACTTCGGTAGAGGGGAGCCTCAAAGTCACGTGCTTGCCCTCTTTGGCCACCACCTGCGCTCCGCCACCGGCGGAACGGATCATCTTGCCACCCCGGCCCGGCACCAGTTCTACGTTGTGGACTGTGGTCCCGAGCGGGACTTCCTTTAGCGGCACCGCGTTGCCCAGACGGATCTCACTCCCCGGTCCAGCTACCACCGTGTCGCCGACCTTCATTCCGCGAGCGTGGAGGATGTAACGCTTTTCTCCATCCGCGTAGTGGATCAGGGCAATGTTGGCCGACCGGTTCGGGTCGTACTCGACCGCCGCGACCTTGCCGGGCACGCCAGTCTTGTTGCGCTTGAAATCGATCCGGCGATAGCGGCGCTTGTGGCCGCCGCCGCGCCGCCGCGTCGTTATGTGCCCATGGTGGTTACGTCCACCGGATTTCTTCATGGGCTCGAGCAACGACTTCTCAGGCTTGCTCCGCGTGATCTCGTCGCTGTCGACCAGCGAGCGGAAGCGCGACCCCGGTGTCGTCGGTTTGAGCTTCTTAATCGCCATGCCTAGAGCCCTTCAAAGACCTCTATGGTTTCACCCTCAGCGAGCGTCACGAGAGCCTTCTTCCAATTCGGCCGTTTGCCGACACTCTGGCCGCGGCGTCGCCACTTGCCACGCAGGTGTGCTGTTCGGACCTGCGTGACATGCACGTTGAACATCTGCTCCACGGCGTGCTTGATCTCGTGCTTGTTCGCATCGCTCAGCACCTCGAAGGCGTACTGGTTGTGCTCCATCTGGCGCGCCGTCGTCTTCTCGGTGATGATTGGGCGAACGATAATCTGCCGCGGATCACGCATCGGCGACCTCCTCGGACGCTGACTTTGTCTGTGACCCTAGCGCGCTCTCCTCGATGACGACCGAATCCGCCCAGAGTACATCGTAGGCCGACTCGTTCCCGTAGGGCTGCACCTCGACGTTGGGGAGGTTGCGAGCCGAGAGGAACACGTTCTGCCGCCGTTCGGCGGTCAGGATCAGCACCTTCTCTTCTGCAATGCCCAGCTTGTCCAGCAACTTCGCCAGCTCCCGAGTCTTGGGGCTCTCCATCACCAGGTCCTCGAGGACGATGACACGGTCCTCGGCCGCTCGGGCATTGAATGCCGAGCGTTTGGCGAGTCGCCGGACCTTCTTCGGCAGGTCGAGCCGATAAGAGCGCGGAGTGGGCGGAAAGACGACGCCGCCGCCGCGCCAGATCGGTGAACGAATGCTCCCCACGCGTGCACGTCCTGTTCCCTTCTGCCGCCACGGTTTGCGGCCACCGCCCCTGACCTGCGAGCGGGTCTTCGCCGCTGCCGTACCCTGGCGACGGTTGGCGAGGTGCGCTTTCACGGCCGCGTGAAGCGACTCCTCGTGCACGACTCCGTCGAACGGGTCGGCCGGCAGCGTCCGCGCGCTGCCCGCTTTGCCGTCGGCCTTGAAGTACCGAGCCTTTAGTGATGCCGTCATCGTTCTTCCAGCTTCTATCTTGTCAAACGACCGCTGTTCGTCACTGTTTGCCGATGAATAGCCAACCATTGCGCGCGCCTGGGACCGCACCCTTCACGAACAGCAGGTTGCGCTCGGGATCGATCTTCACGACCTGCAGGTTACGGATCGTGTTGCGCTCGGTCCCCATCTGGCCGGCCATCTTGCGACCCTTGATTACGCGCGACGGGTCGGTCCCGGGCCCGATCGAGCCGGGCAAGCGCACCGAGGGGTGTCCGTGCGTCTTCGGGAATCCACGGAAGCCGTGCCGCTTTACCACGCCCTGAAAGCCGCGGCCCTTCGTGCGGCCCGTGACCTTCACCCGCTCACCCTCGCTGAAGATCTCAACGGTGAGCACCTGGCCGACCCGCAGACCCTGCTCGACCGCGCCGGCCTCGCCCTCGACCGTGGCCTCGCCTTCGGCCGCTTCGCCCTCTTCCAGCTCGGGGGTTGGCTCCGTCACGGGGGACGGCGAGTGCGGATCATCCGCCAGCTCATCAGCTTCACCAAGGCGGAACTCCCGGATGATCGCCGGCACGTAGTCGAGCCCCGCCTTCTCCGAGTGCCCGAGACCGGGTTTACGGGACCGTTTCGGCTTCCGGCTCCCGAAGCCGAGCTGAACAGCGCGATAACCGTCCCGCTCTTCCGTCTTGACCTGGATGATCGGGCAGGGGCCCGCCTCGATCGCCGTCACCGGAACCGCGGTACCGTCGTCGGCGAACAGCTGGGTCATCCCGATCTTCTTGCCTATTAGCCCGAGCATTCGCGGCTCTACCTAGTCTACCTTGATCTCGACATCGACACCCGCCGGCAGATCCAGCTTCGTCAAAGCGTCTACCGTCTGGGGCTTGGAATCGAGTATGTCGATCAGCCTCTTGTGCGTTTTCAACTCGAACTGCTCGCGGGATTTCTTGTCGATGTGCGGGCTGCGCAGCACCGTCCAGCGCTGCCGACGCGTCGGCAGCGGGATCGGTCCCCGAACGGTCGCCCCAGTCTTCTGCGCCGTCCGGACGATGTCAGCTGCGGTCTGGTCGATCACAGCGTGATCGAAAGCCTTGAGCCTGATTCGAATGTTTCCCGACATAGCAGTCTACCGGTTACTCCAG
>CAYFSW010000036.1:0-14239 GCA_964345885.1 uncultured Gemmatimonadota bacterium
CAAGCTGGCCGTCCTGCCTGCTGACCGTGGCCACCCGCTTCCTAACGACGTTCGCGCCTTTGCCGGCGGCGAGTTCCTGCAGGTAGCCGTCGAAGCTCCGCCACTTCGCTTCCTTCAGATCGCGCGGTCCGGCCCCCCGGTGCACGGCCGCGATCCGCTTCTCCTGCAGCGGAGTACCGATATGAACCTCCAAGTCCTCCGCGGTGTGGAGCACGTACGAGTCGAGACCCCTCTGCACGACTGTGTCAGGCAGGTTGATACCCTCAGTCGCCAGGAGCTGCACGAGCGACTCCGAGACGATGCCACCGCAGTTGTTGCAGCCGGCGGGTCCAGGCTGCGTGTAGTCGCGCGGCTCGTATAGATCCACCTGAACGTCCACATCGACCGTTTCAGCCATATCGAGGACGAAGTAGGAGAAGAAGGATCCGGCAGGGCCACCGCCGATCACCGCTACTCTAGAGGAGTCCTCCAGCTTGAGCCCGAATCCGCCATCCTTTGCTCCTTGAGCGAGCTGCTGGCGGACGGGACGCTCCCCCCCGACCACCCTCATGGCTGTTCCTCCTTTCCCTGGGTTGGCCGTGGGCTCCGGGTCAGCAGCGAGAAGCCCCCGGAGATTCCCACCACTGATAGCGCGGTGCCTCTGCCACTCAAGCCAGCCGGTAGATCCCGACAGGCTCTTCCCGGCCTTCTACAAGAACTTCTCCCAAATAAACCGCTTCTTCCTGACTTCCTTCGGCGGCATCCCACACTTCACTTGATGCCAAGATCTGGCTGTCAAACCTTTTGTTCAACTGTTCGATTCTGGAAGCCGTGTTCACAACGTCACCGATAATCGTGTACTCCTTGCGGAGAGCCGACCCCACAGTTCCGATCATGACATCGCCGGCGTGGAGGCCGATGCCCAGCCGGGTCTCGGGAATCGTCCCCCTCACGGATTCTGCTTGCACCCTATCGACGATTTCCGATGCCGCGCTAATGGCGTTTTGACTGTCGCGGCTCTCGGAGAGAGGTGCGCCAAACACAGCCATGAATCCGTCTCCCAAGAACTTGTTGATCATTCCATGATTACGGTTCACGATTTCAGTCATGAACCCATACAGGTTGTTCAGGTACGATACCATCTCTTCGGGCCCTCTGCGCTCGGCAAAGGCGGTAAAGTCCCTAATGTCGAGAAACATTATGCAGACGTGCCGGATCTCTTCCTCGACGTCCGCGCCCTGCTTCAAGAGCGTGTCTACCACAGCCGGAGAGACGTGCTGCCCGAAGATCCCTATGACGCGGTTTCTGTCCTCGACGGTACGGAGGGCATTGGCGACGCGTCTCTGTATCTCTCGCGTGACAAAGCCCGTTGCTATGCCAGCGCTGAGAAGAATAAGTCCCTTGGCCACGTGAGGTATTGGCTCGACGAGCATCGGTTCGACCGAACCCGCCCTGCCACCGCCCACCAAGACCAGTGCCAGCACCGTGTATTCCACCGCGGCAACCAGCCCCGTGAAATAACACAGTTTGAAGTCGAGACGAAGAGCGGATAGCAGAATAAGCACGAAATAGACAAAGGTCCACGGAGAGAGAAGGACGGTGGCAGGTGTTGAAACCTGCGCATAGACGATCAACATCGCCGTTGGAATACTCACCTCGACAAAGGCGTTTCCGTAGCGGGCCAGGGGGGGCAGCCTCTGCCCCGTCCGGATGAAGTGTCCAATGAGGATGCGTGCACCCAATTCGTATGACAGCGCAACCGATAAGAACCCAAACACCCAGGTCAGGTTGAGTTTGCCGTGGAAGACGCGCTCGAACAGCTCCGGGAAGGCAACGGCAGCGACAATCCAGAAGGCGAGCGCCAAGGCAAAGACAGCGCCAAGAAGGGTGACCCGCAGCCTCTCACTTTCCGAGACCTCGCGGTCGAACTGGTGAGCAAAGACAACTCGGGACTCTTCAATCATGCTGGCAACATCTAGCGGGCCCGCCATAACGAGCAGCGCGCTCTGTCCGGCTACTCGTACCTATGCAGCAGCGCCTGGAAACGCGGCTGGTCGCGGAGCGGATCCCAGATCGGGTCGAGCCGCAGCCAGTGGACCGAGAGCCAGCCCGGATTGGCGAGCAGAACTTCAAGCTGCTCGATAGCGCGCTCGTGCTCACCGACCATGAGGTAGACTTGAGCCAGGTAGGCCACGGGGTCGGTCCCGTCCATTGCGTCTTTGGAGGGCGGCAGCATCTCTACCGCCCGCCTTCCTGTCCGGACTGCCTCATCCACTAGTCCCAGACCGGCATAGGCGACCGCCAGCTCGCTGCTGAAGAAGGCATCGTCGGGGCGCTCCCTTCTCATCGCCTCCAGAAGCGTACGGGCGGAATCGTAATGAGCCCGGGCTGCTTCCGCTCGATTCATTCGACCGTAAAGCTCGGCCGTCGCGAGATGGTAGAGCGCGGGGTCCGTTTCTGCATGCTCGGCGGAGAGCTGGGCCAGAGCGCTCGCGAGGTCGTCGTACAGTATCCTGAAGAGAGCCAACGCCCCCGAAACGCTCCGCAGAAGCAACACGCCGAGTTCGATCTCCTGCGGCGCTTGTTCCAGGACCGCCCACGCTTCTTGCCTGCTGCCATGCCAGCTCACACGATTCCGCGCCTTCATGACGTAGAGCAGGTCTTGATCGGGCACGAGTGAGATGGTGCGATCGATGCTGCGGTCCGCATCAGGGTACTGGCGCATCCAGAAGTGGGTTAGTCCGATCTCCAGTGCCAAGGTTGAAGAGCGCGGGTCGAGCTCCATCGCCTTCAGCAGGTTCTGCAGCGCGCGCTCGAAACGCCCTTGACGACGGTAGATATCAGCGAGCAGAGTGAGGATTTGGCCGTTGTTAGGAGCGGTGGCCTGCGCGATGCGGAGGTGCTCGAGGGCGCGGCCATAGTCTCTGCTGCCGTAGTAGTAGTAGGCTGCGAACGCACTATGCGCCTGCGGAAGATTCGGATCGATTCGGAGTGCAGCCTCAACCGCTTCTTTCGCCCCGGCCAGTCGTTCAGCGGTACGGTCAAAATAGAACCAGTACATCTGCGAGTGCACCTCTGACAGCCGAGCGTACGCCAGAGCGAAGCTGGGGTCCAGGCTAACCGCCTCTTCATACATCTGCGCGGCGATCTCGTACGTTTCCCCGCTGAACGCTCGATCGAAGTAGTCGTTGCCACGCAAGTACAGGTCGTACGCCTCTGGATTCTCCGTGGGCGCAGCCTCCAAGGCTCGACGCTCGGGCTCTAAGAGTGTGATCTCCAGCGCGAGGGCGACCTGCTGTGCAACGTCAGACTGAATCTGAAAGACTCCGGCGAGCTGCGCATCGTAGCGGTTGGTCCAGAGATGCGTGGCGTCCGAGACCCTGATGAGCTGGGGCGTCACACGCACCCGGCTTTCACCCTGAGCCGACTTTTCCCAGCGAACCGTGCCCTCAAGCACGAACTCGACTCCCAGTTCTTCACCGATCTGCCGGATGGGCACCTGCGTGTCCTTGTATTGAACGGCGCTGGTCCGTCCGATGACGCCTAGACCGCTCATCTCGGCGAGCCGGCTCGTGATTTCCTCGGTTATGCCATCCGCGAAGTACTCGTCCTCGGGCTGTCCCAGGTTCTGAAACGGCAACACGACGAGCATTTTCCGGTCGGAGGCAGCCGACTCGACTCCTTCGGGCCCTGTCCTCTCCTCTAGCAGGAGCCAGCCTGTGGCGACGACCCCCCAAAGCGCCAGGGCACTCACGAAGGCTAGGGCAGCGTTGCGCACCGTAAGAAGGCGGCGCCGGTCCCCGGCTTCCCCGCGAGCAGCCGCGTCGACGCCAACCCGTGCGGGCTCTCCTTCAGACGCCGGTTCAGTCGGCGCTTGCGCCGGCGCTGCCGCCTCGCGCACAAACGCCGTCGCCAGGACGATCGGCAGTCCAACGATGAACAGCACGATGGCGAAGGCGGGAAACCACTGTGGTAGCCCCAACCCCTCCGTCAGGGCTTGCACAGCTTGATACGCTACGAGGGCGGCGCCGCAGTAGATCAACAGCACCTGCCAGAGGCTGCGTCTGTGGATCTCCGTGATAAACTTCTTGAGCTTACTCATGGCTATTGCACAGGCTGATCGTACTCAGCAAGTAAGGCCTGGAAGCGCGGGTGGTCGCCGAGGGGCTGTGTCCCACTTACTCAAGGTCCATTCTCTTCAGTAAGTCTGTGAACCTTGAGTCCGAGCGCAGGCTGTCCCAAGACGGAGACACCTTGAACGCGAGTAGTCCGACACCTACTCGCTCTTCGTAGGCTCGCTCCAGGTATTCGAACGCCTCGTCCTTCCGGCCAAGCAGGGTATAGAGATACGCAATGTCAGCCGGCGACACGTACTCCTGTTTCGCTCTATCTTGAAGCTGTTGGAGTCGCCTTTCCAAGGCCCCTGTCCAACCTGAGGATGCGTAGGCGAGCCTGAATGCTTCAACCTCTTCTGGACTTGCCCCGGAGTATCCCGTCCTCGGAAGAAGCATTGCCTTTTCAAGCTCTGCGACTGCTTTCTCATACATGCCCTGGCGCGCATATATACGCCATAGATCTTGGTGAGGGCGCCAGAAATCGGCGTCAATCTCAAGGGTCCTTTGATGCTGCTCGATCGCTTCGTCGTAGCGGCCGGCAAGGTAGAGTGTAGTTCCGAAGCCGCTGTTGATGATGAGCGAAAGGGGATCCAGTTCGAGCGCGCGTCTGTATTCCGCCAGGGCCTCGTCCAACCGCCCGACCGTTCGCAAGTAGATGCCATACCATTGGTGCGCCGTAGCGTAGCTGGGCTTGACCTGGATTGCCAACCTGAAGTGGGCTTCGGCACTGGGCCAATCCCTATCGTACCAAGTCTTGATAAACCCCAGCGACGTGTGAGCCTCAGCTAGCGTGCTGTCGATTTCCAGTGCTTTGAGTGCAGCCAACCGCGCTGTCAGGATCGCCTCCTGGGGTCGCAGAGCAGAATAGCGGCCAAGCAAAGCATAGCAGTCGGCGAGACCAGCGTATGCCAACGCGTAGACGGAGTCCTTTGTGAGTGCTTCTTCAAAGTACTCGATCGCTCTGAGTAGGTCTTCGTCGGTACGTTTGTTCCAAAAGTACCGACCTCTCAGGTAATCGTCGTACGCCGCAATACTCTCCGTCGGCTTGGATTCAACCCGCCCTTTCTCTGCGGGCGTAAGCGTCGCCTGTAAGGCTGCAACGATCTGCTGCGCAATGTCACTCTGGATAGCAAAGATGTCCGTGAGATCGCGGTCGTAAATTTCTGCCCATAGATGCTCATCCGTTTGAGCGTCAATCAGCTGAGCGTTGACACGCACACGATCACCGGTTTGCTGAACGCTCCCTTCCACGATTGTGGTGACGCCTAGCTCCGCTGCTATGTCGAGAAGGCTCTTGTCAGCGCCCTTGTACTGCATGCTCGAGGTCCGGGAAGTCACCTTGAGGTCAGCAATCTTCGTGAGGTGTGTGATAATCGCGTCCGTCATCCCGTCGCTGAAATATTCGGATTCGGGGTCGGCGCTCAGGTTGACGAACGGGAGAACCGCCACTGACTTGCCAGTCGGCGGCTGTGCCACACCCGGCTCATGCAGCACCAGCCACCCAGTCGCCACAATGCCCCACACCCCCAACGCGATAACGACGCCCAGCCCTGCGTTCCGCCACGTGAAGACCCTGTGGTGTGCGCCACGAGCTTCCCCTACTGCCGGTTCGGCCGCCTCTGGCTCCGTCGTTTCCGTCGGCGTCTCACCCGCGCTCGGCCCCGCGACGAAAGGCGGGAGCGTCTCGGGACGCCGCGGGCCTCGCACTCCTTCCTGCACGAAGGCCGTCGCCAGTACGACCGGTAGCAGTACGATCAGCAGCCCGAGGGCTAAGCCGGGGAACCAGTCGGGCAGGCCCAGCCCCTCGGTCAGGGTCTGGGCCACTTGGAAGGCGATCCACCCACCGACTATGTAGATGCCCAGCACCTGCCACAAGGATCGGCGGTGGATCTCGACGATCAGCCGCTTGAGACGGGACATAGCTGCCACCTGCGGCCTGAGGTATGTGGGATTACGGGTATCCGGCTGTGACTAAGATGCGGCCTTTGCGGGCCTGTATCAACGAGCAGGCTGGCTGGCGCGGCGGTGCGAGCGGAGAGGCAGCGTTGTTAGTAGGGGAGGTTCATTCGCCGGAGCAGATCGTGGTACCGCGGGTCGTCGCGGACCCCATCGCATAGCGGCATCCCAATCACTGTGGTGTTTGACCTCATTCAGGTGCCCGTCCGCTTCTGCGCCACCGAGGGCAGTCCGCAAGCTGAAGGGAAGGCGGCAGGTGAACTGGTTTCAGGCGCTGGGCTTGTCTCACTTCTGGAGCAGGCGAACGAAATAGCGTGGGAGGACGACGCACGTATCCTTTTCCATGCAGCGTCCGCTCCAGGCATTCCGGTCATCGCTGCTCCCGAGCTACCTGACCCCAGATGGAAGCGCGGAGACGTGTCCGTCCCCTCCGGCGTTGGGACGGGAGATGCAGTCATTGTTGGTGGCTTGTGCGAAGAGGCTTGGGAGCAGTACCCGGATCAAGACGGACTCATCGTCGTCAACGCGCGCCGGCTTACGGACCCTGGGTTCATCACACCGCAGGCGGTAACGACCGAACCCGATGCGTCACTCTTACTCGGCGGAGCCCGGAACGATGATCTGTGTCGATCGCCACGCCAGCTGAGCGTGACGGACGTGACCGGCATGTCGGTTGTCATCACTGATCAAGATTGCTACGGCAGTAACGTGTGTGGGGAGACCGTGAGTGGTTCTGCCCGCAAGGACCTCGCTCATGAGCTTGGGCACGCACTGATGCTGGGGCACGGGAACGGATTCGACGACAACCACGATGGGTTAGAGCCACCTGAACAAGGACCCAGACGGTACGACAAGTATTGTGATCCTTTGGGAACCAAGAACGACAGACCCCTCGAAGACGCTTTGACTCCCTTTGTCAGCTGCGAGGAGTCCAATAGCCTGATGATGCAAGTTCCAGACTGCCAGCCACCAGTACTGCGTCCCCTCCAAGTTGAAACCGCAAGGGCAGTGGCCAAGCTGGTGCCAGGTGCCGTCTCCGGATGACAGGCTTAGTCCGCGTATTCCCCTGCGAAGCCCTCGGATTGACAATCCTTGGGCTGGCGGAGAACGCGCCCGGCATATGGATTCTCGAGACCACTGTGCCGGAATTGTGCCGTCCCCACGTGGAGAGGTGGGTGTGCCATACCTGGAGCAGCATGGCCGACGCTCGGTCTGCTGCATGCGATCGAAACACACGGACTCGGAGTCCGAGGCCCATGGACAGTCAGTCCGTGGGTCGCTCTCCGAGGAATCTCTGCAAGCGAGAGGATACGGATCCCCAGACCGGCGTACCTGCGAAGAGAGCTGGTACGCGGTCGGCGAGGACGACGACGTCAGGAGAGCTTCGTCTACAGTTTTGTCTACAGTCGGAGGAGGCATCACGAACCTCAGACCCACGGCGGCCTCGACCCGAAGGTGGACTTCCCCCTCCCCCGGCTCGCGGAGCGGGACCTCCCGCTCGATCAGGACCCTGGGCGGCCTTTGCGCGGTATCAGGATCGCTCGTGTGTTCAGCGCTGGCATTCAGTGTTCCTTTCGAGGACCAAGCGCCGCATCAGAGCCGGCTCGCGCCAGTGCGCGACATTCTTCGACTACCCCCGAAGGCACGAACCTGAGACCGAGCCAGATGAGCAGCGGAACGATCAGTATATCGTCGAGGTGGCCGACTAAAGGCAGCCAGTCGGGTATCAAATCGATGGGACTGAGTGCGTAGGCTAGTGCAGCGCCGAGAAGAGCTCGCGTCATCCACGGCGTTCGCTCGTGTTTGAGGACGAGCCGATACACCTGGATTTCTCTTGCGAGGTTGTCCCGAATCCTTTGCAATCTGCTAGTCACGGAGACCCGTCCGGCATGCTCAAGCGTCACGCAACAGCTGTTCGATCTCGTCTTGCGCTCTGAGGGTCGGCACGCCTTCGGCCCGGGCCGCGGCCGCGACATCATCGAACTCGGGCTTGTAGTGGACGTGGCCGTCGGGCGACGTGGACGCTTTGACGCGTATGGTGTGGCCGCGCCTCTCGACGGTCTTGGCGGCGCCTGGCAGGCTCTCACGCTGGACGCGCCAGTAGCGAAGGCCCAGGGTGGTGCTTCCCTGGAAGAGGGCGCGGCTCACCGCTTCCCTGCCCGTCTCGGGTACTAGGACCTCGATCCTGAGGCCGGTGCGGCCCTTCTTCATCTGGACGGGCTGGGTCCAGGCGTCGATGGCGCCGGCCGCGAAGAGCTCCTCGAGGAGCGACGGGGCGTACTCGGGTGACATGTCGTCGATGTCGGCCTGCATGACGATGAGGTCGCCGCGCGCGTCGAGGTCGGCGATTATGAGGCGCAGGCAGTTGGGGTGCGTGGACGGGTCGCGGACGCCGGCGCCGTAGCCGGAGCGGACCGGCGTGAAGTCGCCGTGTAGTCGCTGACCGCCCGTGAGGACCGACAGGAGCACCGCGCCGGTTGGCGTGGTGAGCTCGCCTTCCAGTTCGCTCTCGCGGACCGGCAGATCCTCCAGGAGTCTGATGGTGGCCGGTGCCGGTAGCGGCAGGGCGCCGTGCTGCGCCACGACCCAGCCGATCCCGACGGCGACGGGCCGGGTGAAGCACCGATCGATGCCCAGTTGCGACATGCCGGCACAAGCACCGAGTATGTCGACGATGGCGTCGTCGGCGCCGACCTCATGGAAGTGCACCTTCTCCGGCGCGATGCCGTGTACGCCGCCTTCCACGTCGGCGAGCTTGCGGAACGCCGCGGCCGCCCACTCGCGCGCCTTCTCATCGACATTAGCCGCGTCGATGATTTCCAACACATCTTTCAGGTGTCGGACGACGCCGGATTCCAGCGTCTCGACGCGGACCGCAGTCGCCTTAATGCTCCCGCGGGAGACCTCTTCGATGCTGAGATCGACCTTGACCGGCAGGTCGGAGACGAGGGCCTTCAGCCAGTCGGCCTCGAGCCCCAGATCGATGAGGCCGCCGAGGATCATGTCGCCGCTTATACCGGCGAACGGATCGAAGATCAGGCAGCGTGAACGCTCTTCCATTCAGATCCGCCTACTCGACGTATTTGATCCAAGCACCGGTATTGAAGCAGATGACGCTATCGTCGGGACCGATGTGGCCGTCGGCCCGCAAGCGATAGAGCGCGGCGAGGGTCGCGCCACCCTCGGGACAGGCGGCGACCCCGTGGTGCAGCAGCTCGTCCCCGCCGGCCAAAAGATCCTCATCGCTGACGGCGACGGCGGCGCCACCGCTCTCCCTCACGGCACGCAGGATCAGGAAGTCGCCCAAGGCGCCGGGGACACGCAGGCCCCAGGCGATCGTCTCGGGGTCTTTCCAGGGCTCCGCCGTTTCGGCTCCCGTTTCCCAGGCGCGAACCATGGGCGCACAGCCCGAGGACTGGACGACGAACATGCGGGGCCGCTTTCCGGGCTCGAGCCAGCCCAGCGTCTCCATCTCGGCGAAGGCCTTCCACATGCCGATCATCCCCGTGCCGCCGCCGGTGGGATAGATGATGGCATCGGGCAGGCTCCAGCCCAGCTGCTCGGCGATCTCGTAGCCCATCGTCTTCTTGCCTTCGACGCGATAGGGCTCGCGGAGGGTGGAGACGTCGAAGTAGCCGGTCTCCTGTGCGAACTCCCGCGCTTTGACGCCGCAGTCGCTGATCACCCCATCGATCAGTTCGACCTGGGCGCCCAGCGCGCGACATTCGGCGATGACCAGGGGCGGTGTGTCCACCGGCATGTAGACGCGTACCGGCACGCCCGCCCGGGAGCCGTAGGCCGAGAGCGCGTCGGCGGCGTTCCCCGCCGACGGAGCGACGAACCCCTTGGCGCCGCCGGCGACCGCCCGGGTGACGGCTGCCGACATGCCTCGCGCCTTGAAGGAATACGTGGGGTTGAGTCCCTCCTCTTTGACCAGCAGCTCGCGGACGCCCGCCCTCTTCGCCAACGCGGGGAGCGATAGCAGCGGCGTGCCGCCCTCACCGAGGCTCACCGGCTCTTCATCGGCCGCCAGCGGCATGACCTCGCGATAGCGCCACATGTTCCAGGGGCGACCTTCGAGGCTCTCGGGTCGGAACTTCTCAGCGATCTTCTCCAGTGGGTAGACGGCGAGCAGTGGGGCGCCGCACTCGATACAGACGTTCGGCGTGCCCGCCGTATCGGTCTCGCGTTCACAGCGCGAACAGATAAGCGTGAATTCCAGTCTCATCTCGGGTCGGGTTCAGTTGGCTCTTGCGCGCGCCTGTTCGATGACTCGCAGGCACATGTCTCTTCCCTGGATCTCGAATATGTCGCCCAGCTCGGGTCCCTGGGTCGAGCCGCTCACCGCCGCCCGTACCGGCATGAACAGTTTCTTGCCTTTCACGCCGGTTTCCGCGCCGGCGGCACGGATCGCCGCGATTATCTCGTCGCCGTTCCAATCCCCGAGAGACCCGAGCGCCCTGTGGACGGCCTCGAGTGTGCGCGAGACGTCGGGACCCTGCAGCACGTCCAGCGCCTCGGGAGTCCAGCTCATGGGATCCGGTGGATAGAACTGGGGCAGAAAGCGAGCGGCCCCGGCGAAGGTCGTGATGCGTTCCTGGATCGCGCGTGCGATGCGTAGGCGATGGTCGTCGCGGTCGGGATACGACTCGGGATCGAGATGCTCGGCCAGTCGCTCGGCGAGTGCCTCGGGGCTCATGCGGCGGATGTACTCGCCGGAAAGCCACTCGAGCTTGTCCGGGTCCATCCGCACGTCGCTGGCACCGAGTCGCGCCAGATCGATCTCCTCGATCAGACGCTGGGGTGGCAGGACCTCGTCGCCGCTGGGGCTGGACCAGGAGAGCAGCGACAGGTAATTGACCAGCGCATCGGGATGGTAGCCCTCGTCCAGGTACTCCCGCAGGCTGCGGGCGCCGTGGCGCTTGGACAGCCCGGAACCGTCCGGGCTGAGCACGTGAGGCACGTGGACGAAAGTGGGCGGCTCCATGTCGAGTGCATGGTAGAGCATCACCTGGCGCGGCGTATTGGCCAGGTGCCCTACCCCGCGGATGACATGCGTTATCGCCATGCCGCAGTCGTCGACGACGACGGCGAAGTTGTACGTCGGGAGCCCGTCCGACTTCATGATCACGAAGTCGCCGAACTCGTCCGGATCGAAGACGATCGTGCCGCGGATGACGTCGTTGACGACGACCTGGTCGGCGGGGACGGCAAAGCGGATCGCCGGGACGATCCCAGCCTCACGATGGCCGGCTTCCTGTTCGGGAGTCAGGTGTCGGCACGCGCCGTCGTAGATCGCGCGGGCGCCACGGGCGATGGCCGCCTCCTTCTTCGCCTCGAGCTCGTCGGGCTGACAATAGCAGCGAAACGCAGCACCCGCCTTCAGCAGCTTGTCGGCGTACTCGCGGTAGAGTGACGCCCGCTCGCTCTGACGATACGGGCCCGCGTCGCCGCCCACGTCCGGCCCCTCGTCCCAGCCGACCCCCAAGCGGCGAAGCGACTCCATGATCTCGTCCTCGGAGCCGGGCAGGTTGCGATCGACATCGGTGTCCTCGATCCGCAGGACGAAGCGGCCGCCGCTGTGCTGTGCGAAGAGCCAGTTGAGCACGGCGATCCGTGCGTTTCCCAGGTGAAGCTCGCCCGTCGGACTGGGGGCGAAACGAGTCTTTACGGTCATTTCAGTTACGTGTGGTTGAACAAGCGCCGGGGAAGATAGGGGAAGTGGGAATTGAGAACAAGAATGGGGGAACAGCTCCGACATTGGACAGCCGACAGCCGATCATCGAGGTTCGCCTTGTCTTCAGCGCACGACTTTCGACTCTCGACCTTCATATAAAAAAAACGCCAAGCCCGGAGAAGATTCTCCGGGCTTTTCCGTGACGGACTACAGCCTACCTACCAAGTAAAGTCAATTTAGATGCCGCTCGCCGATTCTGTCAAGAAAGCTCACTTGCGAAGGACGTTGACCGAAGAAAGGGCGTGCCCCCGGTGGGACTCGAACCCACACGACCTTTCGGTCACCTACTTGGTAGGTAGGCGCGTCTGCCAGTTCCACCACAGGGGCACCTTGGCTGCAGGATGGCAGGAACTGGCAGGTATCTCGCACCGCTGCCGCGCAGCCCCGCAGACCGACTCCAGACTAGCGCGAACTCGTCAACAGAGTGTCAACAGCGGTGTTGGCGTCCCGCGGTCCGCTGAACGTTGAGCGTGGGGCGTCCGGCGTCGGCAGTCGAGAACAAACTCGGGCGTCGATGACCGGCTGTCGGCTGTAGAATGTCGAATCAGTTTCCGGAGCTCAGCGCTGCGGCAATGGCGCGAGCCAGGCGTGGCCCGATCCCGGGCACAGACGCGATCTCTTCCACCGATGCCGCTCGCACCCCTTTTAAACTGCCGAATGCCTTGATCAGCGCCTTCTGGCGTGCCGGTCCGACGCCGGGCACGTCGAGCAGCTCGGAGCGCAGGGTGCGGCGGCTGCGTCGCTTGCGGTGATACTGGAGGCCGAAGCGGTGCGCTTCGTCGCGGACCTGTTGGAGAAGCCGCAGTCCGGGCTCGCGGCGCGAGAGGCGAAGCGGCTCGCTTCGATCGAGGGTGAAGATCAGCTCTTCGCGCTTGGCAAGGGATGCCAGCGGCAGGTCGGGCACGCCGGCGCGCTCCAGCGCTTGGGCAGCGGCGGAGAGCTGGCCCACCCCGCCGTCGACCAGTACGAGATCGGGCAGTCTCTGCTCCTCTTCGACGCGCCGGGTGAAGTATCGTCCCACTACCTCCTGCATGGCCGCGTAGTCGTCGACCCCTTCCACCGACTCGACCTTGAACTGGCGGTACTCGTTCTTGAAGGGCTCGCCGTTCTCGAACCAGACGGCGGCGCCTACCGGGTCGGCGCCCTGGATGTTGGAGATATCGAACCCGATGATCGAGCGCGGGACGCGTTCGAGGTTGAGCTCGCGCTGCAGCGAGTACAACGAGTCTGGTGCGCGTCGCTCGGCGGCGCCTTCGACCAGCCGCCGCTCTTCCAGCAGGTGTCGCGCGTTCTCCTCAGCGCGGAGTACGAGCTCACGCTTGAGCCCGCGCTGCGGTACTCTGACGTTGAAAGCGCGGCCGGTGCGCTGTCGCAGATGCGTCTCGACGACCTCGCGGTCCGCGAAATCGGCGGGGACCAGCAGCTTCTTTGCGACCTCTTGCTGCGGTAGGTAGAAGCGGGCGACGAAGGCGGACAGCACGGTCTCCTCCGTTTCGCCCTTTACGTTGCTCATGAAGTGCGCTTCGCGGCCCAGCAACTTGCCCTCGCGGATCTTGAAGATGACGCCACAGCCGTCATCGGCATCACGAACGAGGGCGATAGCGTCGATGTCGCCGCCCCGCGGATCGATGGCGAGCTGGCGCCGCTCGATCTCCTCCAGCCCGCGTAGAATGTCCCGGTACTCCGCGGCGCGCTCGAATTCGAGAGTGCTGGCCGCCTCGGCCATCCGCTCGGCCAACTTCGTCGCCAGCTTGCTCGTGTGACCTTGGAGCACGAGCAGGACCTCATCGATCATCTCGCGGTAGTCGGCCTCGGTCTGCAGACCGACGCAGGGTGCCTTGCAGCGGCCGATGTAGTAATCGAGGCAGGGGCGCGGTGGCGCCTGGCGCGGCAAATCGTAGTGGCAGGAGCGGATCGTGTAGAGCTTCTTGATCGCCCGCAGTGCGCGGCGCATGTGCCCGACGTCGGCGTACGGCCCGAAGTAGCGGGAGCCGTCTTTGAGCAAGCGACGCGTCACGAAGACCCTGGGTAGCGGCTCGGCTACCGTCACCTTGATGTAGGGGAATGTCTTGTCGTCGCGCAGCCGGATGTTGAAGCGCGGGTCCCACTCCTTGATCAGGTTGGACTCGAGGATCAGCGCTTCCGAGTCGGAGCTCGTGACGATCGTGTCGAAGTCGGCGATCAGGCGCGTCATCTCCGGCGGCTTGTGGTGGCCGGCCTCGTCGCGGAAGTACGAGCGCACCCGATCGCGTAGCGAGTGGGCCTTGCCGACGTAGATCGGCTTGCCCTTCGCGTTCTTGAGGATGTAGACGCCGGTAGCGGCGGGCAGAGCCGCCAGCTTCTCTTCTATGGTTGTGGTCTGCGACATCGATTCACGAACCAGCCTCTTCCGACCAGACCCTGAGGCCGCCGGCGGGCAGCGTGCCGAGCAGCCGGGCGACACCGAGGTACA
>CAYFSW010000037.1:0-2234 GCA_964345885.1 uncultured Gemmatimonadota bacterium
CTCGGCCACCGGCCGGTGCGGTGTTCCGGCACGGACCACGTAGGTGTCACCAGACGAGAGCGTGACCGACATCGCCCCCTCGCTCTCGATTCGGAACGAACCGGTGAGACAGTAGAACATCTCGTCTTCCGCTTCGTGGACATGCCACGGGAACTCGCCCTCAAGGCGGACGATCTTTAGCAGGAACCCGTTCGCCTCGGCGGCCACCAGCGGCTTCCACGGCTCCCTCAGGGTTTGGGCGAGTTCATTCAAGTTGACAGTCATGTACTCAGCCCCCCGGCGTAGGGAGGGCCCTGAGCCGTCCGGCGATACTAAATGCGCGGCTCCATAGCGGGCATATCTTACAGCATCATCGGAGCCGAAAACAGGCCGAGGACCGATGGTCACGCCAGTCAGCGCAAGGTATCAGCCTGCCTTGGCGGGCTTGAGACCGGAGAGGCGAACAGAGTGTTGGCAGGGGCGGGATTCGAACCCGCGACACATGGCTTATGAAGTATTATCTGCTCTACGGGCCAGTCATTCGCAGTTTTCCTCCTATTTTCCCCCCTATCATTCCTGCAAACTAGTGGCAATTAGGCGCACTCAGCGTGCGGCGCGACGCATCGAAGGTCGTCTGGAAAGCTGCCCGACTGATCCGCTCGCCAGCGAAGCCCACCTGTTCCGGGATTCGGGCGCTGCGCAGTTCGTCCAAACCATCGGCGGTGATCATCCTGCCATGCCGGTGAAGGAGGCGGGTGAGACCGTGCCTGTCAGTGGTCTTGAGATGGTACCTGATGGTCCTATCACTCACGTGTAGCCCACGGGCTTTGAGTTCGCGAGCGACGGTGACAGAGCTCAGCGGATCCGAGGACACGCTCAGCACCCGGAGGATGGCGACGGTCTTCCTCTCTGAGTGACGATTGCCGTCGACGATCACAGTCTTCACCAACAGCAGTATCTTGAGGAGCGCCGTGGATGGTCCCTCGCAGCGTCGCGTCGTTCCCGGTGACCTCCGTAGGCTTACAGCCTGCCGTAGGGGCGCAGATAGAGGGGGACGAGCTTGAGGAAGCGGCCGGACATCAACTCCTCGGCGTCATAATCGAAGTAGGCAGCGAACTGGTGGACAAGGCTGGAGAGGACCTCTCGGTCCTTCTTGTCCGGCTCGTTGACGCCCACCTCCTTACCTAGCTGGTAGTCGTTGATGTGGCCCCGGAGGTAGATGGCGCCGCCGTGCATGCCGGTGCCCACGAAGTTGGCCCGGTGAGGCTCTCCCTCCGCCGGCCCTATTCCAAGAACGATCACGATGCCGCCCGCCATGTACTCACCCAAGAAGTCCTGGGCGGTGCCGCCGATGACGAGAGCCGGCTTCTTGTCGCCGTACTCCTTCATGTGGATGCCAGCCCGGTAGCCCACGCCCTCACGGACGAAGATCTTGCCGCCCCGGGCGGCGAGGCCGGTGATGTCGCCGGCGTGGCCGTGGACGATGATCTCCCCCTCGTTGATGGTGTTGCCGCAGCCGTCCTGGGCGTTGCCGTAGACGGTTATCCGGGAGCCGTTCATGAAGGCGCCGAGGTCGTTTCCCGGCGTGCCGTGGATGGGTATGTCGGCGCCGGCGCGGAGGTTGGTGCCGACGTAGCGCTGGACCAGCTAGCTCAGTGCGTCAACCCCTACAGATACGGATGTAATTTTGCCCCCCCAGTCAAGGAACGCTGGCGACACACAGCACAATCGGGCGCTTGCCTACCGGCCACCCCAGCCAGCGCCTCTTGGTTTACGACGATCGCGCCTACGGTGTGCAGCTCGTGCCGAAGTAGGGCGGCAACACCCGGAACACGTCCGAGATGTTGATCACCCCGTCCGGGACGAGGTCCCGTCGCGGGTCCCACTCCGGGTGAGCGCTCGTCCGGCCGAAGTACGGCGGCAGCACCCTGAACACGTCCGAGATGTTGATCACTTGGTTGTCATCGAAGTCCGGAGGCCAGGCGTCGGGGTCCTCGTTGTCGGGGGTGCCATCGATCGGGCAGCCCAGCAGCGGGTCCGTGCCCACATACGCCTCGTCCCCGTCCGTGAAGCGATCGCAATCGCTGTCGCCTACAGGCACGAACCAGGCCGTCGCCACCGACGGGCAGTTGTCTTCAGAGTCGCACCAGCCGTCACCATCACCATCGGGGCACGGCATCGGCGTGGGAGTGGGCGTGGGTGTCGGTGTCGGTGTAGGCGTGGGCGTCGGTGTAGGGGTAGGGTTAGGAGTGGGA
>CAYFSW010000038.1:0-31826 GCA_964345885.1 uncultured Gemmatimonadota bacterium
CTCCGGCTCGGTATCCAGAACCTCGAACACTCGGTGCGCCGAGCTGGTCGCCCGGTTGAGGATCCGCGCCATCTGCCCGATCGTCTCGATGGGGGCGATGAACATCGTCGTGTATAGCAAAAACGACACGAACGTACCCGCCGAGAGCGTCGGGGCGCCTCCGTCAGGACCGCCCAGCAGACGTGGCATCGCGAAGATCCACACCGCCACCGTGGTTATGTGGACCGCGAACATCAGCGCCGGCCAGAAGGTCGTCCAGTGATAGTGGATCCGATTGAACTCCTCGGTCACATCGATATTGCGCCTCCCAAAACGCCGCTTCTCCCGTTCCTCCTGGTTGAAGGCTTTGACCACACGGATGCCGGGGATCGTATCGGACAGCACATCGCTGACCCGCGACCATTTGCGCCAGGCGCGCAAGAAAAGCCTGTTGATTCGCTCGCCGCTCAGATAGATCGCCCAGCAGAACGCCGGCACGGGAAGCGTCATGACCAGCCCCAATCTCCAATCGAGGCTGATCAGCACGGCGCCCAAGCCGAGGAGCATGACCAGCGACAGCGAGACGTCGACGGCGCCGAACGCCAAGAACTCCCACAGCCGGTCGGTGTCGGAGCTCATCCGCGTGATTAGACTTCCGGTCTTGTTCCGCGAGTAGAATCCGAGGCCGAGCTCCTGCAGGTGCTTGAACAGTTCGGTGCGCAGGTCGCGAGCGACCCACTCACCCAGCACCGACATCTTGCGAAGGCGCACGAGTGCCGCCCCCTGGCTCAGCAGGTACACGACACCCATCGCCGCCACCGCCAACCAGGCCACAGCGCTCCCCTCGGCCAGCGACATTGTCCCGTCCTGGACCGGCCGCACGATGCGATCGATGAGGTAGCCGGCGAGGTAAGGCGGGACGAGGCTGACGAGAGTTATCACCGCCGCCGCCGCCATGCCGGCGATCACCTGACTACGATAGGGCCGCAGGTACGACAGCAGACGCCAGATCACAGCCATACGATTCCCCGCGACGAGCGCCTGCGCCTCTCTGATCGGGCCGGCGACGCCTTCCGCGTACGCGCGGTCGGCGTCTTCCAACTCCACGGCTCGGCCCGCCAGCCCTTCCTCGACGACGAACCTGATGTTCTCCATCGCGCGGCGCTGGCGATGCGTGTACCGGACCCTAGCCAGCGATGGCCGGCCGGGGTCGCCGAGGAACGTCAGGGTCGTGCTGCTGAGTCCCGGCGCTTCTTGCACGGCGCGGATCTCGCCACGCTCGACGCTGTGGACCTCCCACCGCCCACCCCTATGACGGGCTACGGCTAAGCACCGGGGCCCGAGGGCGAGCCAGGTCTCGCTCAGCTGCAGAGTTTGATCGAGGTCGGCCAGGGCATACAGCTGCACCGGCTCCCCGCCCCACGCCGCCTCGATCAGGCGGCGCAGTTCCACAGGCAGTCGCTGCGGCTGATCCGTGTAGCGTGCGATGATCTGCTCATCGCGCCGGTTATGATGCTGGCCTACCATCGTCGTGATCGGTCGAGGTGGAAAAACAAAACGGCCTTCCAGGTGTCCCAGAGGAGCACCCGGTAGGCCGGATCACGAGGATGGAATCCGGTTAGGCTACGTCAAGTGACTCCTCCCAACGCCGGCGAGTCGCCGCCGTCGTCCGTGGTGCCGATGTGGCTCAGCGTGAGCACACCGGTAACCACAAACGGCGCCGCCGCCCGAATCCGGGCGGCCAGCGTCACGCGGTTCATCTGGAAATGCCGAATCATGATCTGATTAATCCTCGGTAACTCCTCTGTGCGCACCACTGCGAGTCACCAAGCTAGAAGACGCTCGGTGGAACTGCAAGGGGCGTAAGTCGCCGCTCAGGCCGGGTCGGTGAACCAAATCGTGGGCTCGCCGGCCACGCCGGCCGAGGCCATCACCTCGCGCAGACGATCGGACTCTACGAACTCGCGGGCCGTTTCCAGCGTCTTGAAGTCGTGCCATACGGTGACGTCGTTGGGATCGTCCGCCGACCTGAAGACCGCATCACCTACCACCCCCATGCCCTTCCGCTCAGCGTCGAAGTCGTCATAGGCCTGCTTCCACTTGGCGAAGTCAGCTACCGGATGGCGCACGAACATGCGAATCATCGCGACCTCCTTGAGAGTGTGTCGGGAGCTCCGATTAGACTAAGGCTCTGAGTACGGCTGCTCGACTTGCTAAACTCCCCGCCGCGCGCCGCGGTTCCCAGGAGACCGAAGATGTCGGTGGATTGCCCTAACGATTAGCCAGCGGCAGGGCTATGTCGATCCCGAAGTGCTCGCTCAAGTAGACCTCCAGCGCTTCGGCCAACGCCGCGGCGAACGCTTCGCGATTGCCGAGGCTGTCGCGAACGCCCTCCCAGTTCGCTTCGACCTGCACGCCGCTAATCGGGCCGCCCTCGCGTGAGCCGTGCCGGGCCGTGTTGTAGCCGCCGGTGTAGTACGGGTACCCTCCCGGGTCGGGATAGGCCGGGCTCGGTACCGAGGGGTAGCCGCGCGCGCCGAGCAAGCCGCCCAAGCTCAGCGAGCCGCGCACCAGGGCGACAAACCCCGAATCGGCCTCCTGCGCCAGGGTCCGGATGCTACTCTTATTCAAATAGGCGGGCTGCCCGAGCTCGGCGTCGGAGAGCTCGAGGTCGCTCGCCGACAGTAGGTAGCCCAGCTCGAGACGCTGGAATTCATGTCCGTGCCCGTGGAGATCGAGATAGAGGCCACGGCCGTACCGCTCCACCAGGGCTGCTTTCGCTGTCTCGATGAAGTCGTGATACTCGCTCCAGGCCCACTCGCCATACACGTTGCCCTGCGCCGCCTCTTCGATCTCGCGATTCGCATCCAGCTTCGAGCGGTGGAGCCTGCAGATGATGATGTGCGGGTATCCGCCGGTCCGCTCGTAGATCGCGGCGCCGATTGTCCGCCCCAGCTCCTGCGTTCGCCGGTCCTGGAGTACCACGCCCCAGGTCCGGTCGGCGATCTCCTCCGGAAGCTCATACCCGCCGTGGGGAGCCGAGAGTACGATGGGAAGATCACCGGCAATGTACTCGATGTATTGCCTGCGACCGTAGTACGACTGCCCCGGAACGTAGTCGGTTTCCTCGGCGAGGAAGACCTCGAACGTCGCTCGGCCGGAAGCCGGCTCGGCGGTCGCGGTAATCGTGGCAACGCCCGCACCCACCGCGGTGGCGTGTCCGCTGACAGGGTCTATGTCGGCGACGGATTCGTCGCTACTACTCCAGCTCACGGCCGCGCCCGGTATCAGTGCCCCGCCCGCGTCCACCACGTGAGCCTCGAACTGTTCTGTTACGCCTACGCTGCCGACGAGGACTACATCAGGAGAGACTATGACGCGCGCCGGGACCCGCGGACCACCGTCGTCGCAGCCGAACGAGGCGAGCACGGCGATGCCGGCGAGTCCAATCGAGACGAACCCGCGCTGGCGGCAGAGATGCAAAAAGGCTCGCCCACGTTTCTCAACCGTGGTGCACACTGGCGCTCTTCGCGAAACTCGCCTCGTAATGAACGATCGAGACCGAAGAACACTTCTACGCCGACGACCCAGCACAGCGATCGCATCCAGGCGCAGCGGATTCAGGCAGTAGTTGTCGATACCGACCCGGAACGAAGCCATGGCGGGCTACGACACCTCGGGTTCGGCGGTAAGTCGAGCTAGCGCCTGTTCGGCTGCGGTCAGCGTCGGCCGGAGTTCCGGATCGCAGTCGGCCCAGCGGGTGATGAAACGCCGGTAGTGGGTCGCCGCCTGCTCGGCGTCGCCGAGCCGCTCGTAGATCTCGGCAACCCGCAGGAGCGCAGGAGCGACGTAGAAGATGTCGGCAGTGATCCAACCGAGGGAGGCGTACCAACCGAGCGCCTCCTCGTCGCGCCCCATCGCCTCGAGCGCCTGGGCCCGCAAGTAGCGCTCGCGCGCTTGCGACCGAAACAGCGATTCGGGCGCCACGGCCCACCTACCCTGCGACTGGACCGTCTCCAACAGGCGGAGCACCTCTTCCGCGTCACCCGCCAAATAGGCGACCTGCGCGCGCAGAATCAGAACGGAGTACTCTGCCAGTCTCTCCGCGTCAGAGGACCCCTCCTCACTCCCAAGCGCGGCATGGCGCTCCAGTTGTCCCGCGTAGCGGAGCGCCTCATCCGACCTGCCGAGCCGCGCATTCAAAAGACCGAGGAGGTACAGCCGAGTGACGGGAGCGTAAACGGTGTCGTAGTCCAGGTCCGCCAGCTCTTCCCGCAGTCGCTCCAGTTCAGCGCGCTCCACAGGCACGAAAGGGCTCAGCCGCATCGCTGCGCGAAGCTCGAGCGGCGTCTCGAATCCGGGCTGCAGGCCGCTCGCTTCCAAACGGTTCAGGATATCATCGGCGGCGCGTAGGTGCCCTTGCGCCATCTCGAGGTAGGCCTGCGATAGGTGACCTAACCTCCGATCCGCTGTAGAACGTGACGCGTCCGTCAGCAATCCGGCGACCTCGACCGCGGCGGGGAGCCCGTGATCGAGGAGAGCGAGCCGCATGGTCCCAAACCGGATGCTCATTCTGGGCGCGCTCGACAGTTCCGGGAGATGTTGCCTCAGCCCAGGCCGGCCGCCTCTCAAGAAGGCGAGGACCGCCCGGCTGAATTGCGGGAGCTCGCTGCCGCGCTCCACCTCGACCATGCGTTCCACCAACCGCTCGAAGTCCGCATAGCGGTATTCGATCGCGCGGACCCAGGAGAGGTGCATCAGCGTCGAGAAATGGTGGGGATCGTACTGAAGGGCGCGCTCAAATGCGTCGCCAGCCGCCGCTATAAGACGGCCCTGCCTTGGGCCATAGTGGTACAGGAACTCGCCCAGATAGTACCACCCCTCCATGTCCTCTGGGTACGTGCGGAGGATGGCGCGGACGTGGCGTTCTCCCTCAACCACCTCGCCGGCAAGAAAGGAATTGATCACCGTGAGCCGTTCACGGTCAGGTTGCGAGAGCCGGCTGTCGAAACGAACTGCCTGTGCCGCCGCCTGCCGCGGCGCCACTCCGGTAGGTGTCGGTGAATAGAGCGCCGCGATGGCCAGGCGATACCAGGCGAGGGCGAATGTACTGTCCGCCTCGATGGCGCGTTGATACGCGGAAGCCGCCGAGGCGAAGCGCGCCGCCCGCATCTCCCTCTCCCCCTCGAGGTAGAACCTCAGCGCTGTCAGCGAATTGGTGGTCGCCGCCGCAACCTGAGTGAGTCGTGCGGACGGGCCGCCCATCCCCGCAGCCAGTAGCTGCCGGGCCACGCTGTTCACCAGGTCGAAGACCTGGGCTTCGTCCTCCGCGATCTCCTCTGCGGAGACCTCGATCCGACCATCAGCGGTGTAGAGCGACGCGTTGACCTGGAGTCGGCCCCCCGCCTCCACGATGGTCCCCAGCACGAAGCGACCGGCGCCGAACCGGCTCGCTACGGCTTTGCCGGTCTCCGGGCCGAGAGGGTCGTCTCGCTCGCCGGCGATGAACTTCATCAGCGCGTACTGATCGACGACACTCAGCTCGCCGGCACCGTCCAGCGCCGTGCTCAAGAGGTCGACCATCCCCTCGCCCAGATAGGCGACGTCTTCGCTCCCCCGCACCGAGAATGGCAGCACCGCCACCCGCGCCACAGAGACCGGCGGAGCCGCTTCTCCCGCCCCGCGCTCGGGCCGGCCGCCGACGAGCAGCCACCCGGCAGCTACGGCACCCCAGGCCGCCAGAACGGCGACAAAGGCGACGCCGAGCGTTCGCCAGGTGACGAGTCGGCGACGCGCCATCCTCGCCTGGCGCGCCGCGCGCAATTCGGCGCCGCTGGCCTTCGGCCGGGCGGCCTTCGCCGCCGCCGGGCTGCCCGGAGCCTCCTCGCGTACGAACGCCGTCGCCACCACGAACGGCAGACCGAGCAGGAAGAGGACGATGGCGAGTACGGGTAGCCAGCCGGGGAGGTCGAGTCGGTCGGTGATCGTGTCGATGATCTCGTAGCAGGCCCAGGCCCCACCGATGTAGATGGCTACGACCTGCCACAACGAGCGGCGGTGGACCTCGACGATGAACTTCCTGAAACCGGACATTCGATCCTGTCAGCGGCGCGAACAGATGGTGGGGACTGATACAAGATGTGACCGTACAAAGCGGCAGGCAACGACACGTGGGCATAGCCCCACTGGACCGGCGCCGCGGACGCGGCCAGGAGGCCGCGCCGAGCGGTGCGGTCGCTCGACGAGCGGCGTCTGGGGTCGATGAAGGGGAGCGCGCACGTCGTCGCTTGCGCTACCACGCTGCAAGAGATACAGATTGCATCCGTATGCTTGTCAAACGCTTGTCCTTCTGGACCGTTCAAGTCGCCGTTTGGGGCGCTTACGGCTTCAGCACGTACCTATCGGGGCTGCCTAGCCTCGCCGAGGCCGAGATGTTCAGCATGCTGGGCGTGAAGCTTCTGCGTGCGGCGCTGGGCCTGGTACTGAGTCTCGTCCTCTACGTGCTGTACCGCCGGGTGATGCGGCGCACGTCGGAAATCAAGATCCTCGCGACGGTTGCCGTCGCCGCGTCGTTGGTCATCAGCGCGGTCTGGCAGCTCCTCTACCTGGCCGTTCAGACCCCGCCTTGGAGCGAGGCGAGTCTTTCGGTCGACTGGGGATCCTTCCGCATGGCTTTCCCCGACTACGCGTTCGTGATGCTCGCCTGGAGCGCGGCGTATCTGGGGATCGAGTTCTGGCGTTACTCACGGTTGCAGGAGCAGAGCGCGGTGGAGGCGAAGGCGCTGGCGCGGGAAGCGCAACTACAGAGCCTCTCGTACCAGCTCAACCCACACTTTCTCTTTAACGCACTGAATTCGATTCGGGCGCTCATCCAGGAGAACGCTCAGAAGGCGCGAGAGATGGTGACGCAACTCTCCGAGTTCTTGCGCTATACGCTGGTCAAGGCACCGCTCGACGAAATCCCGTTACGTGAAGAGGTTGACGCCCTGCGCCGCTACCTTGCCATCGAGGAGGCACGCTTCGAGGACCGGTTGACTGTCTTCATCGACGTGGAACGCCCTGCCGAAGACAGGACCGTGCCAGGCTTTCTCTTGCACCCGCTAGTTGAGAACGCCATCAAGCACGGGATGGGTACGAGCCCGCGGCCGTTGCAGGTAAGGATCGAGGCGCGGGTCGACGGCCAGAACCTGCACATCGAGATAGCGAACACGGGGACGCTGGCGCCAAAGTCCGAGGCGGCCAACCTGTCGAGCAGCGTCGATGCGCCCGACGGCGCCGGCATCGGCCTCGAGAACGTGAGGGAGCGACTGGCGCGCCTCTATCCAGATGCGCATCGCTTCGAGGTGGCCCAGCACGGTGACTGGGTGCGTTCGGTCATCGAGATCAGGCAACCGCCGCCGAGGCCATGATGGACGAGACGCGGACGGCCGTGATCGTCGACGACGAGCGACTGGCGCGCCGCGAGCTGGGCTCGCTGTTGGAGGCGCATCCCGAGGTACGGATCGTCGGCGAAGCGGATTCGGTGGCGAGCGCCGCCGATCTGATAAACCGCGAGGAACCCGACCTCGTCTTCCTCGACATCCAGCTGGTCGGCGAGACCGGATTCGACTTGTTCGAACTGCTCGAGACCGAGCCGGTCGTCGTCTTCGTCACCGCCTACGAGCAGCACGCGATGCGCGCCTTCGAGGTGAACGCGCTGGATTACTTACTCAAGCCGGTGACACCCGAGCGGCTGGCGGCAGCGCTGCAGAAGGTTGCGGCAGAGCGACCCGTCGCCATGGCCATGGAGCAGCTCGATTATCAGGACCGGCTATTCCTGCGGCTTGATGATCGGATGACGTTCCTCAGCGTCGACGCCATAAAGTACATCACAGCCGCCGCCGACTACTCGTACCTGCACACGGTCGACGGCATGCGCCGGCTGGTCCACAAATCGCTCAAGGATTGGGAGGCCCGGCTGCCGGTTAACCACTTCCTGCGCATCCACCGTTCGACGATCGTCAACATGGAGCATATCGAGCGGTTGGAGCCGTGGTCCAACTACAGCTACCTGGTCTACCTGGCCGGCGTCGGCGAGCCACTGAGCATGAGCCGGCGCTACGCGCTCAAGGCCAAGGACCGCCTCGGCTGAACGTCGTCCGCCGCTTCGACCGCTTATCGGCCGTTCCAACCTTCCGTAGAGAAACCGTACCACCCTCATCGGCAACACTCTAGCGTTGGTGGCAAGTCGCCTTTTTCGCGAGCCCGCCGGTAGTCGTCCGTGTGGTGGGTCAAACGCCGGCGGCGCCGGTCCGTCGCGGGGCCTGCCGGACAAGTTACAAGACGGGAAAACCACTGGGAGAGGTAACCATGATCCTACGACTACTTGCCACATTCGCGCTCCTCGTCGTGCCGACGGCCGGCTGCGACGACGACACGACGTCGGTGACCGAGGAGACGACATTCGAGGTGCGCATCGAGAATGCCTCGATGCTGTACGACTTCAGCGCCTCAGGCGTCTTCAACACGCCGGTGGGCGCCGGGTCACCAGCACCCATCGGGCCCGGCGAGGCGTACGAGGTCAGCTTCAGCGCCGCACCGGGATCGAAACTGTCGTTCGCCACCATGTTCGTGCCCTCGAACGATTTCTTCTACGGGCCAGGAGCCGGTGGTATCAACCTCTTCGACATGAGCGGCACGCCGGTGACCGGTGACGTGACGTCTCAGATCTCGCTCTGGGACTCGGGCACCGAGGTGAACCAGGAGCCGGGTCTCGGCGCCGATCAGCCTCAGCGACAGAGCGGCCCCAACACAGGCGCGGCGGACCCCGACAACACGGTCCGGATCGCGCCCGATGACTTCAACAACCTTCCGGCCGTCGATCAGGTCCTGCAGGTCACTCTTAGCGTCGTGGGCCAGACCAGCTTCACGGTGCGGATCGAGAACGTCTCGACCAACACGACTCTGATGACCTCCGATGCCGGCACGCAGGCTGTACCGCTGGCGCCAGGCGTCTGGGTCGTACACGGTGGCGACGCGCCTCTCTTCACGGTGGGGCAGGCCGACTACGGTGACGGGCTCGAGGCGCTGGCCGAGGACGGCGATCCGTCTACGCTCGGCACGGCACTGGCGGCGGCCACCGGCCTTACCGTGCCACTCTCTCCGGGCGTTTGGGCGGTTCATACAGCAGACGCCGTGCTGTTCACCGACGGCCAGGCCGATCGCGGCGACGGACTTGAGGCGTTGGCCGAAGACGGCGACCCGTCGGGGCTGGCCGCAGCACTGAGCGGCCAGAGCGGCATCGAGTCGAGCGGCGCCTTCACGACGCCCGACGGCGCTACGATGCCGGGCGTGATTCTGCCCGGTGGGTCGTACAGCTTCACCATCACGGCGACGCCGGGCGCCAAGCTGTCGCTGGCCACCATGTTCGTGCAGTCGAACGACCTGTTCTACGCGCCGAACGAGGCAGGTATCAATCTGTTCAGCATGAGCGGCTCGCCGATCTCGGGCGACGTCACATCCCAGTTCATGCTGTGGGACGCGGGGACCGAGGTGAACCAGGAGCCGGGGATCGGTCTCGATCAGGCTCCCCGGCAATCGGGACCCGACAGCGGAGCGGACGAGAGCGGGACGGTGCGCTTGGTCGACGATGCGTACACGTATCCCAGCGTATCGAACGTGATCCGTGTGACCATCACACCGATGATGTAACCGCGGGCCATGGCACAGCCCGCTGCAAGTATGAAGCCGCGCGCGGCCTTCCGGCCGGGCGCGGCTTTGCCGTATTCTCGAAAATTGGTGCTCAGGAAGCGGAGGTACTCCGGCCTAGCGTTGCGCGCTGATCTCTCCGACTTCTCTTACGTCTACAGGGATACCTTCAATCTCGGTCGGGACGATATCGTCCGCCGGCAATTGATCACGCGGTACCTTCTTCTTGACCATGACCACCAGTGCCACGGTCTCCGTCCGCGCGCCGCCTCGCTCGAGCAGGCCCACGCCGACACCGACGACGTTCGCCTTGGACATCAGCTCATCGGTATACGCTTCCTTCACGGCGCGGACTTTCTCCAGCCCGGCCTGCGCGTCGGCCTGCCCGTTCTCCTCCCCGCTCATATCGTAACCTCCAGGCAGTCGAGCACTGCCTGGATCGGGTTGTGAATAGTGGTCTGGTCCGAGCCGGCAAACAGCAGCCCGACCGCGCGTAGCGCGTCACCTGCCACCAACAGCGAACCGGAGTCGCCGCCCTGCGAGATCGGGCTGGTGACGATCTGGTTTTCGAATTGCGCGACACGCCCGGCCCCGTAGCTCACGTTCACCGTGGCGTCCAGCACCTGGATCTCACCCGTGGTAAAACCGGTCGTGCGACCGGACTTGCGCACCGACATCCCGAGTACGGCAGGCGTCGTACCCTCCACAACTCCGATCTCCAGGATCTCGTCCTGTATGTCACCGTCGTCCAACGGGCGGGCCACAGCAGCGTCTACCACGTTCGAGGCGCTCGGGTCGCTCTGGTAGGGCTCGAGCCGATGGCTCGAGCCAAGCAGGCGTGCCAGAGCGTTCGCCGCGCCGGCCACGCCGATCGCCACTGGGCAATCGGGCGCCGAGGTGGTGAACTCGATCGGGCAGAAACGCTCGAGGTGGGCGATCGTGTCCTGCTCGGCCCGGCCGCCATCCGCTGCACCCGGTTGAAGGATCGGGTCACCGATGCTGGCGTCGTTGCTGTTTGCCAGCACGTGGTTGTTCGAGAGGATGAGGCGGGCCCCGGACGCCCGATCGCGCACCACGGACCCGAAGGTCCCGGCCGTCACCTGATAGTGGCCGAGGCTAACACCACCGGGCGCCGGGCGCCAGCGGTCGGTGCGCTCCTGCAGGGCCCGAATATCGCCCACCTGGACCACGTCGGTGGATACTCCCTCAACCTCCGAGGGGATCAGCGCCTCTCGATCGAGTCCCGCCTCGGGTATCTTCTCGCGCACGAGAGCTACAACACACAGTTCATCGGTCCTCTGCCTGCGAACCACCTTGTAGCCGGTGCCGACGCCGACGACGTTCGGCTTCGCCATAATCGACCGCTTGTGCAACTCCTTGAGCCGTCTCACTTCGTCCAGTCGAGACATGACCCTCCTCTTCCTCTTAGGTGCCGAGTGTGCATGCAGTATACACCGTGGCGATCCAGATTGTCATCCCTGCGGCAAGGCCCCCACTCGTGTGAGGGAGGCGACCCCGACGCGGCCGACGATGACGCTTGAGTTTACCGGACCTGTGCCGTTGGCTGCCCCTTCGATAGGTGACCTTGTTGTTGGGAACTCGCCCACGAACCCTGCTCAGCTTAGGCGAGCTTGCTTTGAAACAGCGGATTCGGTGCCAGAGACAAGGGCCGCCGCAGCCTTGATGAGCTTGGCCGGGGCCTCTGAAGCGTGCTGGGGTCAGCTACTGCTCGCCCTGCAACATCCCGACTCGTCTCGAACCCGTCATGCCCCGCCCTCAGCCGATGCTCCGATGCCCTCTAGGCGCAGGAAGTGCACGCGACCTGAGTTATCGCCCGCGACGATCGTCCGACCATCCGGGCCAACGGCGCAAACCCCTAACTCACCCTCTCCGCTGAAGGTCGCGACGAGCGTGCCATCGGTGAGATCCCACACCCTGAGGCTATTGTCGCCCGAGCTGGAGACCGCATGGCGCCCGTCCGGCGTCACCGCCACCGTCGAGACTGCTTCGCTGTGGCCCTTCAGGGTGCGGAGCGCGTACCCCTGCTCCAGATCCCAGACCTTGAGGGTCTTGTCCAGCGAGCCCGAGACCGCGTAGCGCCCGTCCGGAGTCACCGCCACTGTCAGAACCCAACGCGCGTGGCCCCCCAGGGTGCGGACCGCTTCGCCCCGCTCCAGGTCCCACACCTTGAGCGTGCCAGGCGAGGAGCCCGAGACGGCGTGGCGCCCATCCGGCGTCACCGCCACCGTCGAGACTGCTTCGCCGTGGGCATTCAGCGTGCGGAGCACCTGCCCTCGCTCCAGATCCCACACCCTGAGCGTATGGTCATCTGGGCAGCTCGAAACCGCGTGGCGCCCGTCCGGCGTCACCGCCACCGCCCAGACCCGGCCGTAGTGGCCCTCCAAAGTACAGAGCGCCTCTCCTCGCTGCAGATCCCACACGTTGAGCGTGTTGTCGACTGACCCAGAAACCGCGTAGCGCCCGTCCGGCGTTACAGTTACTGCACGGACCGCACCACGGTGGCCCGTCAACGTGTGCACCGCCTCCTCCCGCTCCAAATCCCACATCTTGAGGGTGTGGTCATCTGAGCCCGAGACCGCGTAGCGCCCGTCCGGCGTCACCGCCACCGCCATGACGCTGTCGGTGTGGCCCTCCAGGGTGTGGACCGCCTCCCCGCGCTCCAGATCCCACACCTTGAGCGTGTTGTCCATCGAGCCCGAAACCGCGCGGCGCCCGTCCGGCGTCACCGCCACCGCCTCGACCGCGCGGGTGTGGCCCTCCAGGGTGTGGATCGCCTCCCCGCGCTCCAGATCCCACACCTTGAGGGTCTTGTCCATCGAGCCCGAAACCGCGCGCCGCCCGTCCTGCGTCACCGCCACCGCCTCGACCGCGCGGGTGTGGCCCCCCAAGGTGCGGACTGCCTCCCCGCGCTCCAGATCCCACACCTTGAGCGTGTTGTCCGTCGAGCCCGAGACCGCGTGGCGCCCGTCCGGTGCCACAGCCACCGCCTCGACCGTGCCGGTGTGGTTCCCCAGGGTCCGGAGCGCCACGCCCCGCTCCAGATCCCACACTTTGAGCGTACAGTCGTGCGAGCCGGATACCACGTGGTGCCCATCCGGCGTCAGCGCCACCGCCTCGACATCGTCGGTGTGCCGCCCCTTCAGGGTGCGGAGCGCCTCCCGCTCCAGATCCCACACCCTGAGCCACTCGTCGTCTGAGCCAAAGACCGCGTAGCGCCCGTCCGGCGTCACCGCGATTGCTCGGATATGATGGGTATGGGCCCTCAGGGTGCGGAGCGCCTCCCCCCGCTCCAGATCCCATGTCTTGAGCGTGTGATCATCTGAGGCCGATACCGCGTGGCGCCCGTCCGGCGTCACCGCCACCGCGGTAACTACATCGCTGTGGCCCCCCAAGGTGTGGAGCGTCTGCCCTCGCTCGAGATCCCACACCTTGAGCGTGTGGTCATCTGAGGCCGAGACCGCGTGGCGCCCCCCCGGTGTCACCACCACGACACGGACCGCCTCCGTGTGGCCCTCCAGGGTGCGGAGCGCCTCCCCTCGCTCGAGATCCCACACCCTGAGCGTGTGGTCATCTGACGCCGAGACCGCGTGGCGCCCGTCCGGCGTCACCGCCACCGCCCGGACCCAGTCGGTGTGTTCCTCCAGGGTTTGCAGCTCTTCCCGCTCGAGATCCCAGACCTTGAGGGTCCGTGAGGCCGAGACCGCGTGGCCCCCGTCCGGCGTCACCGCCACCGCCCCGCCGCCGTGGCCCTTCAGGGTGCGGAGCGCCTCTACTCGCTCGAGATCCCAGACCTTGAGGGTGTTGTCCGCCGAGCCCGAGACCGCGTGGCGGCCGTCGGGCGTCACCGCCACCGCCCAGACCCAGCCGCTGTGTCCCTCTAGGGTGCGGAGCGCTTCGCCCCGTTCCAGATCCCACACATTGAGGGTCCTATCCATCGAGCCCGAAACCGCGCGGCGCCCGTCCGGCGTCACCGCCACCGCCAAGACCTCGTCTGTGTGGCCCCTCAGAGTGTGAACCGCCCTCTTCCGCCGCCACCTCTGCCACCACGGGGCTGACTGTTCGAGATCCCACACCTTGAGCGTCTCGTCCTGGGAGCCCGAGACCGCGTAGCGCCCGTCCGGCGTCACCGCCACCGCCCGGACCCAGCCGCTGTGTCCCTCTAGCGTGCGGAGCGGTTCGCCCCGCTCCAGATCCCACACCTTGAGGGTCCTGTCCATCGAGCCCGAGACCGCGTAGCACCCGTCCGGCGTCACCGCCACCGCCCAGACCTCGCCTGTGTGGCCCTCCAGGGTATACAGCTCCTCCCGCCGCTCCAGATCCGACACCTTGAGGGCCCAGTGCCCGGAGCCCGAGACGGCGCGGCGCCCGTCCGGCGTCACGGCGATCGCGTGGACAGTATTGATATGGGTCTTGCGGCCGCGGAGCGCCTCTCGGTGTCCCTCCAGGGTATACGGCTCTTCCCCCCGCTCCAGGTCCCACACCTTGAGGGTCCCCTCCATCGAGCCCGAGATCGCGCGGCGCCCGTCGGGTGTCAGTGCCACCGCGGTGACAGCATGGTTGTGGTCCTCCAGGGTGCGCAGCAACGGCCCCCCGGGCTGTGTGAGCGTGGCGGACAGGGGCCGAAGCCACACGCCACCCCTCCAGCCCTGTGCGTGCTGCACGAGTCGCCTCAATTCCGGCGCGTCCGATGACAGAAGCCGGCCGAGCAGTTGCCCGGGAAGCTGGGCGGGGTCCAGGCGAACGACGTGCCCGGAGAGGCGGAGCGCATCATGGACTAGCTGCAGGCTCTCCTGCCCATAACCTGCGGTTCGGTCGGCCTGCAACGAAACCACCCCCTCAGGTGGATGCCGGTGATGAGTGTCGCGCTTGAAGTGGCTGCGACATGAACCGGCGGTGGATCTCGACGATGAGATGTTTCAGGCAGGACATAACTGCCACCTGCGACCTGAGGTATGTGGGATTTCGGGAGCCCGGTTGTCCTCAAAGATGCGGCCCCTGCAGGCGGGCAGCAATCTCGGCGCGGGTGTTCCTAGGTGTGCGAGTTTGTGAGCGAGTTTGGCCTCGTCAGGGTGACGAAACGGGTTGTCGCTGAGACCGCAGGATGACGAACAACTGCTTGCCCTGCACATCATTGCGGTGAAAAACGGGGTGGCGGCGCAACGCTTTCAAGTCCCTTGCGACTGCCATTCCGCCACCCCGGCAGGGGCCGCTTGGGCTTCGAGAGTCCGCTCGTCGAGCGGCCCCAAGGCTCTGTGACAGGGCCCTGCCCACGAGCACCGACCTGCGGACGCTGAATCCCTGCGCCGAAGCCGCTTCTTCTCCTTACAGCTTGCCTTTAGCAACTCGTCCCTACCCATCCGCCACCTCGTCTCGCGATGCTATCTCCGCATGGCGCCAAACGCATACATGACTTCGAGGAAATCGTCGCTGGAGTACGTCAGTTCCCAATCGCCGGTTCGCTCAGCCCCCGGGAAGAACGAGCCTCTATATACGGACTCCTCGGTCTTGAGCTTGAGCACCAGCGTGTAGGGGGTGTCGAGCTTGAACGGCTCGAACCGGTCGAGGTTACTGAGCGCTCGCTCCACGCCCGCCCGGATCCGCTCGTGTGACATCTCGGGGTGCAAGGTGAGCGCGGCGGCCCCGATCCCTTCCTTCACCGCCACCGTCTCGACATCGCCCAGCAGGCCCTCGACCTGCTCGCACAGCGCCTTGTCGCCAGCCGCGAAAACGACGGGGACATCGTAGTAGCCGGCGATCAACGCGTTGTAGCCGGCCTCCGGCATCGAGATGCCGTTGATCGAGAAGTCCGTCACGTCCCCGGAGCTCGTGTGCTCGAGCAGGGCGTCGGGCGTCCCGGCTTTCGCGTGGTAACCGATGAAGACCGCGGCATCGAAGCTCTCATCGATCCCCTCCATCATGACTTTCGGGCCGCCGGACCAATCCCGAATCAGCCGGGCGCTTGGATCGAGCAGATCCGGCAAGACATTGCGGGCCGAGCCGTGCGAATCGCGCACGACGATCTCGGTGGCGCCTGCCGCCACGGCGCCTTCGATCGCGGCGTTCACCTCCTCCGTCATTATTCGACGGAAGCGGTCGTAGTCCTTCCCCGCCCTGCTCACGTCTTCCCAGTTGACGACGCCCGTGATGCCTTCCATGTCCACCGAGATGAAGACCTTGAGATTCCCGCCCGACTGTGCGAACGCCGAGGCACAGAGGAACGGCAAAGTCAGTAGAGCGATGGCCAATCTCTTCATGCTAACCTCCCGGTTGATGTGGCCGCGCCTGCGTTATCGCTCTGGGCCACATGACTCGCTAGCGAAGGCGCCGGCCGCGCACCGTGACGGCGGCTCGGGCCAGGACCTCATCGATTGGAATGAAGCCGAGGAAGCGGCTATCCGGCCAGCCCAGCATGTCGCGGCGGTCGGAGAGCAGCACGACCGAGTCGGGCGGGACGACCCACGGCCCCCACGTATAGATGTTCTCCTCGATGGCGAGCTCGGAGCGCCAGGCGCCGGGGCTGGCGATGTCGAAGGGCCAGGGCTGAGGCTGGCCGTTGAGGACGACTACGCCTGAGTCCATGGCCACCGTATCGCCGGGTAGAGCGACCAGGCGGCGCAGCACGTGAAACTCTCGGCTGCCACGGGCGAAACGGAAGATCACCAGGTCGCCGTGTTCCATGCGGCCTGCCGGACTCCAGGCGACGAAATACTCGCCCTGGGCCAGCGTAGGCTCCATCGACACACCTGTCTGAATGTAGATAGAGGGGATGCGCTCGCCGAATCGTGTCGCCCACAGAGCGCCGATAATCAGGAAGGCGACTATTAGCCAGAAGCCGATCCTGATCCAGCTGACCAGTCGTGATCCCTTCATGGCCGCCCGATACTCGTCGCGAAAGGCGTTGGGCCTTGATGGGGCTCAGGGCACCTCGCCCGTCTCCTCCAGAACCTCTTCCTTTTCTCGGCCCGGATCGTCGATGTCCTGGAGTACGTCGGCGGCGATCTTGTCGTAGCGGTCCAGCGCCTGCCGCGTTCGCACGTCGTTCCGCAGGCCGACGGCGATCATCAGCAACATCCCGAGGACCACAGAGCCGTAAACGAGGACGGGGAGAGATATCCCACGCAGCGTGAACAGTCCGAGCTTGATGTCGACCGACTGATCGGAGTTCGCGTAAGCGAACCAGGCGAGCAGCGCCACGATCAGGGCGCCGCCGATGACTTTGAAAGTAAGCTCACGCCACTTCATGGCTCGACGGGGAATCCCGTGAATGTGGCCCCGCTCGTCCCGGTAAGCGCGACCCTCATATAGCGGCCGATCCAATCCTCCGGTCCCGGGATCAGCACGACTTTGTACGTATCAGTGCGCGCCTGGAGCAGATCGCCGCGTCGCGCCCGCTTCTCGACCAGGACCTCGGCGACCTTCCCGACCTCGGCCAGGTTAATCTCAGCCGCGATCTCGCGGACCAGCGCGATCAGGCGCTCCAACCGTCCCTGCGCCACGTGGTCGGGCACGACCCAATCCTGGTCCATGCGGGTGGAGGGCGTGCCCTCGCGCGCCGAATAGCGGAAGGTGAAGGCGTCGTCGTAGCGAACGGTGCGCACCAGGTCCAGCGTGGCCTCGAAGTCGGTCTCGTCCTCGCCGGGGAAGCCGACGATTATGTCTGTGCCGAGCGCGATGTGTGGAATCGCATCGCGTAGCATCTCGACCTTGGCCATGTATTCGGCGCGCGTGTAGCGCCGCGCCATGCGCCTGAGCACCCGGTCCGAGCCCGACTGCACAGGCAGGTGCAGCTGCGGACAGACGGCATCTTCTTCCGCCATCACGTCTATCAGTTCGCATGTCAGGTCGTTGGGGTGCGGCGAGGTGAAGCGCACGCGTCGCACTCCGGGGAGACGAGCTACGGCGCGGAGCAGTCTCGGGAAGTCCCAATCCTCGTAGCGATACGAGTTCACGGTCTGGCCCAGCAGCGTGAACTCGGTAATCCCCTCGGCGACCTGCTCTTCGATCTCGCGCAGAACCGCATCCGGTTCGCGGTCTTTCTCCGGCCCGCGGGTGAACGGGACGATGCAAAAGGTGCAGCGGTAGTCGCAGCCGCGTTGGATGGGGATCCAGGCCGATACCTGCGACTTTCGACGTAGCTCCAGGCCCTCGTAGTTCTCGGAAGTCTTGAGCTCGACGTCTACCACACCGCCGCCGTCCCGGGCCGCCTGGTCGATGAGCTGCGGTAACGAGCGGTAGGCGTCGGGCCCGATCACCATGTCGACGTACTCGGCCCGCTCGATGAGCTGGGTGCCGAGGCGCTGGGCCATGCAGCCACAAACCCCGATCAGCGTGCCCGGTCGCTCCCGCTTCACCCGGTTAAGCTCCGCCACCCGACCCAGCACACGCTGCTCCGCGTGCTCGCGAATCGCGCAGGTGTTGACGAGGATTACATCGGCATCCTCGGGCGCCGCGACCTGGGCGTAGCCACTGGACGCCAGAACGCCCTCCATGAGCTCGCTGTCGCTCAGGTTCATCTGGCACCCGTAGGTCTCGACCCAGTACGTCTTCGACATGCTCACGATCTCAGTAGGTGCGCCGTGGCGCGGAGACCGCCGTCTCGCACCGCCTCGATCAGCGCCGGCTGCAGGCGCGGCCCTGCTGCAAGTAAGCTATCGTCGGCGGCCATCTTCAGGTAGTCACCGGTGACCGCGGTCTCCATGTCGTCGCCCTCGAGCACGACCCGCGCCACCGTGCCGGCGCGGCGCCGTTGGTAGTCCTCCGCCTTGTTCCGGACCAACTCGCGTATCTCGCGCGAGCGCTGGGCCTTGACCTGCTGCGCTACCGGGTCCGGCAGCTTCTCGGCGTCGGTGCCGCGGCGCTCCGAGTATGGGAAGGCGTGCACGTAGGTGAATGGCAGCGCTTCGATAACCGCGACGGTGCGCCAATGATCCTCATCCGTTTCGCCGGGGAAACCGACGATCACATCGGTGCCGAGTCCTAGCGGCGCGACACGCTCGGCCAGGCGCTCGACCCGCTCGCGGTAACGGCGCATCTGGTAGGGCCGCCTCATCAGCCGCAGTATCCGGTCGCTGCCGCTCTGCAGCGGCACATGCAGGTGCGGAGCCAGCCGGCCACCGGAGTTCGCCATCAGGTCGATCACCCGGTCGTCGAGCTGGCTGCACTCCAGGGAACCAACGCGGAAGCGCACGTCGGATACACCATCGAGCAAAGCCTCGAGAAGGGCCGCGAGTGCGACTCGCGGCTCGAGATCCTTGCCGTAGAGTCCGATGTGGATGCCGGTGAGCGAGATCTCCGGATGGTGCTCGGCCAGTCGCCGCGCCTCTTCGACGATTTGCCGAGGCGAACGTGACCGGTTCCGCCCTCGGGCGACCCGGATCACGCAGTACGAGCAGTTCAGGTCGCAACCGTCCTGCACTTTGAGCCAGGCGCGTGTGCCGCGCTCACAGCGCTCCAGCAGATCGCCGTTCTCTTCCTCCGGCCGCCGCGCGAACAGGCCGAGGCTACGGGCCACGGCTTCGGGATCCTGGCCGGGGACAACGGCGGTAACGCCATCGAGCGCTCGAATGCTCTCGGAAGCCACGGCGGAGGCGCAGCCAGCGACCACGACCGGCAGGCGACCCGCCGACCGGCGACTGACGGCGCGGACATAGCGGCGCAGCTCCGTGTCGGCGGACCCGGTGACGGTGCAGCTGTTAACCACAACCGCGTCGGCCAACTCCGGGTCACCTACCGTCACGCAACCGCGCCGCTCGAAGAGCTGGCGCATACGCTCGGTATCGTACTGGTTAGCGCGACAACCGAAGGTGTGGAAGTAGACCCGCTGCGGACGAGTGTCCGCCTGCATAGACATCGACCCTAGTTGGTGAAGACTGCTGCGGAGAAGGTGTAGCGGGTGAAGGACTCCTCGACCGCGTTCGTGTCCAGGTCCCCACGTCCCCCAAACTCGATCGCCGCATCGAGCCGACCGCGGCCGCCGAGGAAATCGGTGCCCAATCCGAACGCCAGAGCGCGTTCCCACGGCGAGCCGCCCTCGAGCCCGAATGGAAGCTTCTCGTAACTGCCGCCCAGCCGCAGGGAGGTCGCCCAGGAATCACCGGACGACAGGAATCGTACCTCAAGACCACCGCCCACGCGCCAGGTGTCCTCGACACCGCTATCCGGCAGGTCGGCCTCCGCACTCGACCAGTTCGTCCACCCTCCCGCCACCGCGAACAGGACGTCAGCCCCTAGAACCAGAGAGGCGCCGATATCCAGCCCCAGCGGCAGACCGACCTTGACCTCAGCTCCCGTGCTGTCGTCGCGGACCGTAAGGTCCGAACCCCAGCTGGCGACGAGCCCCACTATGAAGTCGTCAGTCGGCTGGTACTCGGTGCCGAGGGTCAGTCCCCAACCACTGGTCCGAATCGCCGTTGTGGACGCAAAAGGCTGTAGCGGATCCGCGACCAACGTATCCGGGTCAAAGACCCGGATGACCTTGACCCTGGACTCGCCGAAGAAGTACTGGAAGGCCGCTCCAACGGTCCAACCCTGCGCGATGATGTATCCGCTCTCCAGCCGGAACTGGTTGACTCCACCATCCGAGGTGCGCGTTTCCTGGAACGGTACGTCTCTAGCCGTTAGCGACAGTGTGTCGGTGAACTGCACGCCCCAATTTCGATCCAGCAAGCTGCCGAAGGCAGCGCCCGCCACCCAGCGCGGTGACATTGGAAGGACCATGCGGAAGAGCGGGAAAGAGGCCGTCTCGGTGTCACCGCTCGCAGCGTCGCCTTGCAGGGTCCGGCTCTCCGGCTGATAGGCGAGCCAGATGCCGGACGAGAAGACCCGGGCCAGCGAGGCCGGATTCACCGCCGAGAGGTTGCCGCCGTGCAAGACAACCGCGGCACCGCCCATTCCCCGGGCACGAGCATCGAGGGGCCGTACCGGACGACCAAGGCCCACCGTACCCAGCAGCTTGACTTGTGCCGCCGCCGGTGCGGGCGCGAGCGAACCGAAGATCGCCAGAATCAGCGGAAGCAGACGGCGGACGCTCACGGCAATCCGAACCCGGCCGGCGGAGTGAAGACGATGCGGAGCGACGGCGTGAAACTCGGATCGCCATCGATCGCCCCGAAATCCCAGAAGCCAAAGGTCGCTGCGGCTCTCGCCGGTCGAATCACGAACCTCAGCAGTGGGACCGAATCCTGCGAAACTTGAGACCAATCTGCCAGTAGCCAGGTGAGCTCCACGCGCACGGTGTCCCCGATCGCGATGGAATCCGGGAACACGACCACATCGCCCGCACGTACTTGGTTGCCCACCGGCGTCTTGGGGCCGAACACCAGGAAGTCGTCGGCCAGCGTATAGGTCAACGTCTGGAACGGCTCTTCCGCCTGGAACGGGGGGAACTGTTGGTCGAGGCTCACAAGCAACAGCTCTGCCCTGTTGATCGTTGAACCGCGAAGCGGATAGAGACCCGCCGAGCCTAAGACTGGCACCGAATCGGGGACGACGAACTGGGTGTATGACCGCCACCCCTCGACCCCTCCGACGCGAAGGATTCCCTCTATGTTCTCCGTGCCCGTCGGGTCGAAGATGAACGTCTCGGCGGTCGAGGCCGAGGTGGCCGCCACTGCCGTGTCCGGGTTTTCCACCGGTATCATGTTGTAGCTGAGCCTCGCTCCGGTTAGGCGGGCATGGCCGGAATCGGCGACAACCACGGCAAGGCCCGTGTTCACCTCGAGGGAATCGGCCCAGAGCTTGAGCAGCGAATCGGAGGCTGCCCCCAGCCAGAAGACAAGCGAGTCGGGCACCTCGGTCGTCGTGTCTGTGACGATGAGCGCGAGAGTATCCTCGGCGAGAATCGTCGGACCCAGCGACCCACCGGGACCTCCCGACCACGGTACGGCAACACCCAGCGTGTCGACGGCGAACTCCCAGGTGGCCGAGACGTCCCACTCCTGCTGGACCTCGACAAGCTGCAGAATCATCTCTCCAGCCGCCGGAAAGAAAGTCTGAGTGCTGTCTACTCCTACCACCACACGCGCCGAGTCGTAGGCTTGCACCGCGGAGATAACGTCGGGAATTCTGATGTCGACTTCGATGTCGTCGTACTGGACCAGACCGCGGGTGGTCCCCAGAGGTGCGCCGCTCACAACCTGGATGTAGCCGGTGACTCCCGCCCTCGTGAAACCGCCGAACGCCGTGTCGGCCCAGCCAGTCAGCACGCTCGTGTCGAGCAGCGTCTCAAGGGTGGGCGACGAGGTACCGGGCGCGGCCTCGGGATCTACATCGACGATCTCGTCCGGCTCGCACGCCACTAGAACGAGCGCTGCTATCGCCAATCGAACGGGGGAGAACCCAACCCTCACTCGGCGTCCCCTTTCTCAGCGTCCCCCCCGGGCCCTGGCCGGTTCGCAAGGCTCACATAGCGGATCCGCAGATCAGAGAGCGCGGCCTGCAAAAGCTGACCCTCGTCGTCGCTGAGGTTACCCTTGGTCTTCTCCTCCAGGACGGCCAGCGTGTCGATCAGCTGCCGGGCCCCTGCCAGACCGTCGGATATCCGCTTGCGGGTTTCCTCTTGCGACAGCTTCTCGGTCTCCGCCTCAGCTGCCGACGGGTCTATTAGCATCTCAACCTGACTGAGCACGGCGATGGCCGACGCCGCCAGCCCCGCGACCAAGTTGTTGAAATCGACCTTTTCCTCGTTCATATCCCTTCCCTACCCCAGACTCTCAGCTTTGTGCGACTACGTTGTAGCGGCGCGGCAGGCGACGTGAAAGGCCCGTGAGGATATCGTAGGTGATCGTGTTACAGCGATCCGCCACGGCCTGCAGGCTCGTGGGGGCGTCTAGCAACCCGCCGATCACGGTGCACACCGATCCGGGGACTACGCCGTCGAGGCCCGTGACATCCACCACTGTGACGTCCATGCAGACGCGGCCGATGATCGGCGCTTGCTGATCACCGAGGGTCACGACACCGTTGTTCGACAACGCACGCGGTACACCGTCGGCGTAGCCGATGGCGAGGGTCGCCCAGCGCGAGGGGCCTTCGGCTTTGTACGTTGCACCATAGCTCGCCGTCCAACCGGCCGGCACATCGCGCACCGCGTTCACCCGCGCACGCACGGTGATCACCGGCCGCGGCAGGATCGCCTCATTGCCTCCGGTCCCACCGTAGAGGAAGAGACCTGGACGCAACAGGTCCGCTCCGTACTCCGGCCAGCGCGTTGCAGATACGCTCGCCGCCAGATGGTGCACGCCACCCGCTCCTTCGGGGAACGCTCGGACACACTTCTGATACCGCTCCCACTGCTCCCGCGAGGGCCTCTCATCCTCTTCATCAGCCGAGTGGAAGTGAGCGAAGGTCCCCTCCCATTCGAGGTCGGCTTCGCAGGCCGCCAGGACACGAGGCAGCCACTCGGCGACAGCGGCGTAGTGGAAGCCGCAACGGCCGATACCCGTGTCGATCTCCAGGTGGAATGGGAGGCGGCGGTCGACCTTCTTGGCACAGGCCCGGTAACGCTCCAGCGCCTCGAGATCCCCGATGCCCGGAGTCAGGGAGGCCTCAGCGGCCAGATCCAGCTCTTCCGGTGTGCTGAAGAGGAGAACTACCCGGCGGTCGATTCCCCGCTCGCGTAGCTCCAGTCCCTCGGCCAACGCGGCCACACCGTAGCCCCAGGGCTGGCGCGGTTCCAGCGCCCGTACCACGGGACAGACCCCCACACCATAGGCATCCGCCTTGACCACCGGCAGCATGCCCACCCGTGGCTTGGCCCGTTCCTGCAGGCTGTCGTAGTTTGCAACGAGCGCACCGAGGTCCACATCGACCCAGGCGCGCACGCTGGACAAGTCTTGTGTACCCATCGTTTAAGTTACGGCCGTCAGTATATCCGGCCGCCATCACGGATGCAAGAAATGCCTGATAATAGGGAACTTCCACAAGGCGACACCCCGCCGGCAGCCGGCGTCCTCGACCGGGCGCTCGACCTGGTCCGCTTCCTCCGCGCCGGCTGCCCCTGGGACGCCGCCCAGACACCGGTCTCGCTCACCCCCTACCTGCTGGAAGAGTCGCTGGAACTGGCCGAGGACATCATCGAAGGAGCACCCGACGACAGGCTGCGCAGCGAGATCGGCGACCTGCTACTGAACGTCGCCTTCCAGATCGTGCTGGCCGAGGAGCGCGGCGCCTTTGACGCCGCTGACGTGGTGGCGACGCTGGAAGCGAAGATGCGCCGCCGCCACCCGCACCTGTACGGCGATGCCGAAGAGCGCCCCCATTGGGAGGCGGAGAAGGCCAACGAGCGGAGCGGCGATGACGTCTTCGCGGGACTGGCAAGCCGCCTCGATCCGCTCTCCCGCGCCCAGCGCCTGCAAGACCGGGCAGCCGGCGTCAGCTTCGACTGGGAGCACGCCAAAGACGCGTTTGAAAAGGTCCACGAGGAGGTCGAGGAAGTGGCCGCCCATCTGGAGAGCACCGAGCGCGACGCCCTCGAGCAGGAGATCGGCGACCTGCTCTTCGCCTGCGTCAACGTCGCTCGCCTCTCCGACCTACACGCCGGAACCGCGCTTCGGCTGGCAAACGCGAAGTTCGAGAGGCGCTTCACGCGGATGGCGGAAGTGGCTAAGGAGCGTGGCCTGGTTCTGGGCAAGGCGACGTTGGAGGAGTTGGATGCGATATGGGAGGAGATGAAGGAAGGTGAGCGGTAGGTGGTGCGGCGGTGAGCGGTGGACGTTCACCGCCTACTGCCTACCGCTTACTACCTACCGTCTGCCCGACAACGGGCGCCAGCTCGAAGACTACGGATACAGCCGGTTAAGGGTGCGCGGAAACGCAATACACTCCCTTATATGCGGCACACCGCAGATCCAGGCGACGGTCCGCTCGAGGCCCAAACCGAACCCGCTGTGCGGGTAGGTCCCGTAGCGACGCAGGTCCAGGTACCAGCCGTACGCCTCTTCCGGTAAACCCTCCTCGCGGATCCGCGCCAGCAACCGATCGTAGTCGTCCTCGCGCTGGCTGCCGCCGATGATCTCGCCGTACCCCTCGGGCGCGATCAGGTCGTCGCACAACACGGTCCGCGTGTCGTCCGGGTTCTCCTTCATGTAGAAGGCCTTGGCCTTCTTCGGGTAGTTGTAGACGAAGGCGGGCCGATCGTACTCTTGGGCGACCAGAGTCTCGTCCTCAGCTCCCAGATCGTCACCCCATTGGATCGACGAGCCCAGCGACTGGACTTTCTCAATCGCCTCACTATATGAGAGACGCGGGAACGGCGAGCGGACCGATTCCAGCTTCGAGAGGTCACGCTCGAGCTGGTTCTCGAGCAGATCGCGACATCGCTCCACCGCCCGCTCCACTATCGCGCAGATAAGGCCTTCCTGGATGCGCATGTTGCATTCGCTGTCGCACCAGGCGATCTCCGGCTCCAGCATCCAGAACTCGGTGAGGTGACGACGCGTCTTCGACTTCTCGGCCCGGAACGTCGGGCCGAAACAGTAGACGCGACCCAGGGCCGCCGCCGTCGCCTCGTTGTAGAGCTGGCCCGTTTGAGCGAGATAGGCAGTGCCGAGGTCGAAGTACTCGGTCTCGAACAGTGTGCCCGCCGACTCGCCGATCGATCCGGTGAGGATGGGGGTGTCGACGTTAACGAAACCCTGTTCGTAGAGGAAGTCGCGTATCGCCTTTACCACCTCGTCACGAACCCGCATGATCGCCACCTGCCGCGGCGTCCTCAGCCACAGGTGGCGGTGCTCGAGCAGAAAATCGACGCCATGCTCCTTGAGCTGGATAGGATATTCCTCGGCCGACGGTCCCACGACCTCGAGCTCGGTCAGTGACAGCTCGTATCCGCCGGGCGCGCGCTCGTCCTCGCGCACCGACCCGCTCACTTTCACGCTCGCCTCGTAATCGAGTCCCTCCAGTCGCGCCCAGACTTCGGGCGACACGTCGCCTGCACTCATCACGCCCTGCACCAGCCCTGTGCCGTCACGCACTATGAGGAACGCGACCTTGCCGCTCGAGCGCAGGTTGTGCACCCAGCCCAGAACCGACACCTCATCGCCGACGTGCTCAGCTAGCTCTCTTACCTGGACGTGCTCGCTCATCTCTCATGCACCCTCGTTCGGGCGCGGAAGTTAGACCGGGCCCCTCGGGCTGTCAATTTCCCTAGACTTAGTGAACTGGCAAACCCCCAAGTTCGGCTGGGAATTGCCACTTCCGACCCACTGTCTCTTCACAGACCACCTGATGTGTGGCTGCTATTATCTTGTCTAACAACCACTTAGGCCGCCAGATTCAACCCACATCGAAGAGGCGCAGCCGCTCGCGGTATTCCGTCCGCAGCGCTTGGCCCAGGGCTCGATGCTCGCCTTTCTCCAGCTCCGGGTCGGCGGCGACGATCCGGGCGGCGGCGTCGCGGGCGGCGTGGAGCAGTGGCTCGTCGCGCTCCAGGTCGGCGAAGGCGAACTCCGGCAGCCCGTGTTGGCGAGCGCCGAAGAAGTCGCCGTAGCCGCGGAGGCGCAGATCGGCGCGGGCGATTTCGAAACCGTCATTGGTTGCTGCGAAGATCTCCAACCTCTCGGGAGGTTCCCTGCCTCCGTGAATGACGATGCAGTAGCTCTGTTCAGCGCCACGTCCGACGCGCCCGCGCAGCTGGTGCAGCTGCGAGAGCCCGAACCGTTCGGCACCCTCGACGATCATGACGGTGGCGTTCGGCACATCGATGCCTACCTCGATGACCGTAGTGGAGACGAGCACGTTTATATTACCAGCGACAAAGCGGTGCATCGTCTCGTCCTTCTCGTCGCTGCTCATGCGCCCATGGATGAGCGCGACGCTGAGGTCGGACAACACATCGTTCGTCAGATGCTCATAGGCCTCGGTGGCTGAGCGTACGTCGAGAGCCTCCGACTCCTCGATCACCGGATAGACCACATAGACCTGACGGCCCGCTGCCACCTCGGTGCGGACGAAATCGAAAACACCCGCCCTGGCCGACTCCCCACGCAGCACGGTCTTCACCGGCCGCCGTCCGGGCGGCAACTCATCGAGCACCGAGACGTCCAGGTCGCCGTAGAAGGTCAAGGCGAGCGAGCGTGGAATCGGTGTGGCCGACATGACCAGCACATCCGGCTCGCTGCCCGCTCTGCGAAGCTGCAGCCGTTGACGAACACCGAAACGGTGTTGCTCGTCGATGATCACGAGTCCCAATCGCTGAAACTCGACGTCCTCCTGAATCAGCGCGTGCGTCCCGATGATGAGCTGTGCTTCGCCACCGGAGATCCGTTGCACTGCGTCTCGGCGCTGCGAACCGCGCAGACCTCCCCGCAGCAGCTCGACGCTGACCGGCACATCGGCCAGCATCTCCGTCACAGTTTTGTGATGTTGCTCGGCCAGGAGCTCGGTGGGCGCCATCAGCGCCGCCTGGTAGCCGTTCTCCACAGTACGCAGCATAGCGAACAGCGCGACCACAGTCTTTCCGCTACCCACATCACCTTGCAACAGCCGGTTCATCGGCCGCGGCAGCTTCATGTCACCGGAGATCTCGGAAAGCACCTTCTTCTGCGCCGCGGTCAGGTCGAAAGGAAGCGACTGGGCAAAAGTTCGAACCAGGCCGTTTTTTCGCTCGAACGCGATGCCCTGACGTTTCTCGCGGTTCTCGTAGCGGGCGCGTGCGTAGAGCAGCTGGAGGATAAAAAGCTCATCGAAGGCGAGCCGACGGCGCGCCTGCTCAGCGCGCGCCAGCGTCGGCGGACGATGCAGCCAGTCCAACGCGTCACGCAGCTGCGCCAGCTCGAGCTGGCGGCGCAGGTCATCGGGCACGGCGTCGCCAGCGTCGTCGACAGCGGCGAGCAGGGCATCGAGGTTCTGCCGCACGATATGGCGGATCTGGCGATGACTGAGTCCGGCAGTCGCCGGGTAGACGGGAAAGACCGTGCCCTCCTCGTCGACCGGCTCGCCGGCACGGGCCAGGATGGTGAACTCGCGCGGCTGGATCTGACGGCCGTGGAAGAAGCGGACCGGCCCGGAGACCAGCAGCGTGTCGCCCTTGCGGATCGTGCGGTCGAGGAACGGCTGACCGGGCCATGAGCACTCGATGAGGCCGCTGGAGTCCCTGATCACCGCCTGAAAAAAGCGAAGGCCGCGTCGAGTCGGTATGACACCCTTCGAGACGACTTCGCCGATCGCCGTGGCGTCCATGCCCGGCGCCAGCTTGGCGATCGGAGTCACAGTGGTGGCATCCTCATAGCGGTGCGGACCGTGGCGCAGCAGGTCCCGCGCCGTCCGGATCCCGAGCTTGGCCAGCGCCTCGGCACGGCGCGGGCCGACGCCCTTCAGGTACTGAACTGATCGATCGAGGAGGTGAGCCTCACCCATACGTTCGATGCACCGCTAGCGGAGTCCGATGAGGCGGCGAACCGCCCACTCAGCACAGAAGAGAGCGATCAGAACGAGATATGGCCACCCCAGGGTCGCGAGCCCCCGGCGGCCGGCGTCCCCATCGCCAGCGCCGGTTGTTACGTCGGCCGCGTCGACGACCGTGGTCGGGGTCGGCAGCAGCTCTCGCGCGAAGCGCTCCACCTCTGCTGGGCCGGTCGCCGTGGTCTGACTCTCTTCCGCGTGAGCACGGGCCCGATAGCCATACCTGCCCGGGGGCAAGAAGACGCCCACGGTGTCAGTTGGGCCGGCGCTCCCGGACCAGACGACCGTCGAGTCCTGATCTGAGAGCTCGACGACCAGCGAATCGGCACGACTCGGCACCACCCAGGACAGCGGTTCACCGAGCTCGACGACCCGCCGAAGCGGCTCCAGCGCGGGACCGGCACCATTGCGGCCGGTCAGGAGCCAGCCCCCCACACCGGTCCACAACGAGCGATACAGTTGCCGACCGGCCGCGCGGCGAAACGCCCAGCGCCAGTAGCCCTGAGCGCCGGCCACGGCCCAGCGGCGCGAGCCCAGCGCGCCGGCCACGACCGCCGGCCCGGGCTCGCCGCGTCGGAAGCGCTGCACGTTCAGCGGCGACCAGAAACGCTCAGCCTCGATCGACCGTAGGCGCACCAACGGCGGCAGCTCTTCTACAGGATAGCCGCTGAGATCGAGGGCCAGCGGCGAACGAGGCACCTCCGGCGATAAGTACCATTCGCCCCCCTCAGGAAAGCCTACCCGGACCCCCCAACCGGGTAGCTCGAAGGCCGTCGGGCCCGCGGGCAGCACTAGCAGCCGCTGCGCGTCCCGGGCGAGCGTCTGGGCCCAAGCCGGTGCGTCCGCCCCATAGCCGTGTAGCACCAGCAGAGCTGCTTCCCTTGCGCGCCGCCGCACCTGCGCGAGCGACACAGCTCGATAGCCATCGAGCGTCACCAGGCTATCGGCGAGCCAAAGGTAGGCCGCCGTCGGCGCATCGGTCAGTCGATCCAGGTTGGGAACTAGGAAAGCGGGCTCCCAATCGGGAAGCAGCGAGATGAGCACGGGCCCCGCGGGCCGCTCACCGACTCGCAGGTAGAAAGCACGCTGGTTGCCACCTTCCTCCGGATCCGACGGATCGGCGATCCGCACCGTGTAGCGCCGCTCGCCGGGACCGCCATTCACCTGAAAGGCGAGTCGTAACGAAGCGAAGCGACCGGCTTCCGGCGTCTCGACTCTGCCAGTTGCCTGCACGCGGCCACGATCATCAAGAACCTCCAGGCTGAGGCTGTCGGCCGGCACACCGGCAGCCACGACCTCGACCCGCACCTCCGCCGTGTCACCGATCTGGACCCAGGACGGCGCGCTCACGCTCGCGATACCCAACTCCGGGTATGCCTCACCCACCGAGACGAACGACAGCGACAACCCCAGCCGCCGTGCCTCATCCGCCGACTCGCCGACATCGGTCAGGCGGCCATCGCTATACACCAGAGCCCGGCGCGCGCCGGCTGCCGCCGCCGACCGCACCGCCGGCCCCAAGCGTGACTCCCGGTAGACCGGCTCATCCGGCAGCGAGTCCCCGCTCGTCCGGCGCGGGACCGCCCCCCCAAACAGCCAGACCTCGTCGGACCCGGCGAGGGAATCGAGCGCCGCCAGCCAGACGCTGGGGCCGTCCGCGCTGACCGGCCGGGACATGCTGTAGGAAGCGTCGAGGAAAACCGTGTCGCCGCCCTCGGGTTCCTCGTGGGCTACGGGCAGCGAGGGGTTGAGTAGGATGAGCCAGGCGAGCAGCAGCGCCGACCCGCGTAGCGCCGCCGCCCAGTAGCGCCCCGCCACCGGTTCCTCTCGGGTCCGAGACTACCAGATGAGATACGCCGCTATGCCACCGGCGCCGGCGGCCAGGAGCAGCCACTTAAGCGGGGACACGCCAACTCCGAACAGAGCCGAAGACCATGCGGAGACCGGACAGCCAGCCTACTCCTCTCAACGTCCCGGGTCCCCCGCAAACCGCCAGCGCGCCGCGTAGTCCCGGGTCAGGCGCTCGCCGCTGAGTCGCGCGCGCACCAGCTCGACGGGCATGCCACCACCCTGAAGTATCGTATCGTGGAACTCGCGATCCGTCATGGCTCCGGAACCAACCAGCTCTTCCCGCAACGCCCGAAATTGGAGGCCGCCCAGCATGTAGGCCGCCTGATACAGCGGCGAGTAGTCGCCGGCGAACGAGCGTCTTACCTCCCCTTCGGCGTTGGCCCGCTCGTGGCCCACCCGGTCGACCAGAAAGTCCACGGCCTCCTGGGGCGGCATTTCACCCAGGTGGAAGCGGAGCGAGAAGATGATGCGCGCCGCTCGGTGCGTGCGCCAGAACAGCATCCCCATCCGATCCTCCGGGGTCGTGGGAAACCCCAGGTCCCACAACAGCATCTCCCAGTAGAGCGCCCAGCCCTCAGTCCAGAACGGCGTCGAGAAGGCCCGCCGGTGCGTGTTGTAACGCGAGGTCATGAACCCCTGGAGGTGATGGCCGGGAATCAGCTCGTGATGAACCGTCGCCCGGGAGAAGTGGGGGTTGTTCCCGCGCATGCTCATCAGCTTGGCCTCGTGCGCCATCTCATCGGTCGGGTAGGAGACGCGGATCACTTCCCCGCCCAAGAAGAACGGCGATACGACCTGTCGCTCGGGCGACATCATCTCCATCCGCCAGATCTCTTTGGCCAGCGGCGGTACGGTCAGCAGGTCACGCGACTCGACGAACTCCACAGCCTCGTAAGCCAGGTCGCGCACCAGCTGCGGCTGATCGCCCGGCGGCACATACGAACCCTTCACCTGCTCGAGCGCCGCCTTCCAATCATCGCCCAAGCCCATCTCACGCGACGCCCGCACGAGCTCCGCCTCGCACCAGGCGAACTCGCGCTCGGCGATCGCGATCAGCTCTCCCAGCGTGTAGGGGATCATCTCGTGCGCCAGGTCGGCGCGCAGCCCCTCGGCGCCGATCGGATCGCCGATGATCGGCTCGGGCTCGCCGGGGCGGACGCCCACCACAGTCTCGCGCAGCAGCTTCCCGTAGCCCTCCAGCGCCTCGTCCACCTTCTGGTAGGGGGCGGCCGTCCACCAGGTGAACAGCGGATCGTAGCCCGAGTAGAACCCGTGCCAGCGCTCGAGCGTGCGTCCAAGCTCTCGGAGTGCCCCGGCAGCTCGCCGCGCCACCACCCGCGTCAGTTGCGGGCCATCTCGCGCGCCTGACGACTCGCGCCCGTTCCACGCCTCCGCCGTCGCCGTCCGCACGCTGTCGATCTGCTGCGCCAGCCCGGCGAGCGTCCGGGCCAGCGCCGCCGGGTCCACGGGCTCCAGCCGGCGCCGCGATTCCTCCAGCTCCATTATGACGCCGGCGAACGGCAGCCACGGCGACATCTGCTCGAAGGTATTCTCCTCACGGCCCAGCAGCGCGAGCTGATAGCGCAGCTCGTTGCTCAGCAGGACGTAGTCGATACGGCCTTCCTGGCTCAGCGCATCGAAGTCGATCCGCTCCAAGCGCTCGCGCCACTCGACGTCGAATGCCCGTAGCCGCTCTCGGCGGGCCGGCGAGTACTCCACGTCGTAGCGGCGAAGCAAGGCGCGGCGGTCGGCCGCGTACAGCGCCACGGTATCGCGGAGCTCGCTCACTGCGGTTGTGCTCGTCTGTGCCGGCGCCCGCTGGGCGGCAGCCGTCAGGGTCAAGAATAGAGCGAGCGATGCAGTGGCGGCTGGGCGGATGTGTTTCATTG
>CAYFSW010000039.1:0-1981 GCA_964345885.1 uncultured Gemmatimonadota bacterium
TGGGACAACGCCAAGAAGTTCATCGAGGCGGGGAAGCTTCAGGTGCCAGCGGCGAATCCAGGCCAGATGGAGACCCTAGGCAAGGGAACGGACGCTCACAAGGCGGCGGTGGTCGGCGATACGGTCGGCGACCCGTACAAGGACACGGCTGGGCCGTCCTTGCACGTCGTGGTGAAGCTCCTCGCCACAGTCACTCTGGTGATGGCACCTCTGTTCATCGGCTAAGACGGCGAATTCACATGACGCGAAGGCCAGGCTCAAGCCTGGCCTTCGGTCTGCTTAACGGGCTCAGGGACAGGGCACCGCAGGCGTGGAAGCGACCGCTGGGCGTCTGCCTACGTCTTCTCGAACCGCTCTACCGGTACGACGAAGACGATAGCGCCGCCGGTGCGCACCTCCACCGGCTCAGCGGGATAGATGCTCTCCGGAAAGGGCAACGCTTGAGCTGGCACGAACTCCGTCCGCGCCTGACATGCGTTGCGGATGACGGCCAAGACGTTATCGACGTCCCCGGCGTCCACGCCGGAGAAGATCGTGGCGCTGCCGCGTCGGAGAAAGCCGCCTGTGCTGCTGACCTTAGTGGCGGGATACCCGCGCTCGACTAGTTTCTGGATGAGGGTGTCTGCGTCAGAGTCAGAGGTTATGACGATCAGGAGCTTCTGATCCGGCTGGTTCAACTCCTCCCGCCCAGACAACGCGCGGGCCTAGAGCTCTTCTTCCTCTTCGCCGTGCCGCTGCACCCGCTCGCGCAGGACGCGCCGAGTCTCGCTGCCAGGCTGCGGGGCAACGAGAAGACCAAGACTGACACCAAGAGCGATGCCGAGGATTAGCCCTAAGAGAAACCGCATGACCCGCCTCCCTCTGGTGAATCGAACCGTGCGTCAGGGTAGGACCCATCCGGTTGGAATACCAGCCCGATACTAGTCAACCGTAGTACCCTTGTCAAGGGGAATCGCTTTGACTTTGCCAGCTCAACCTGCTACCGTCGGAGCCAACGTGGCGATTAAACGTCTATTCGGGTGAGCAGAATGGTCGACCTACCGTCCATGGATACCTTCGTCTCCCTGTGCAAGCGCAGGGGTTTCATCTTTCAGAGCAGCGAGATCTACGGCGGCATCGGCGGCTTCTGGGACTACGGGCCTCTTGGGGTGGAGCTCAAGAACAACATCAAGGAGGCCTGGTGGCGGGCCGTCGTGCAGATGCGGGATGACGTTGTGGGGTTGGACGCGTCGATCGTCATGAATCCCCGCGTCTGGCAGGCCAGCGGCCACGTCGATACCTTCGCCGACCCCATGGTCGACTGCAAGTCCTGCAGGCGACGCTTCCGCGCCGACGAACTCATGGCCCGCCACCGCGAGGCGGAGAGCGCTCACGGGCACACGGTCGATATCGGCATCGCCCGCTGCCCCGAGTGCGGCGGTGAACTGACCGACCCGCGAATGTTCAACCTCATGTTCAAGACCTACGTGGGACCGGTCGAGGACGACGCCTCCGTCGCCTACCTGAGGCCGGAGACAGCCCAGGGCATCTTCGTCAACTTCGACAACGTCCTGACGACCAGCCGCCGCAAGCTGCCCTTCGGCATCGCCCAGATCGGCAAGGCGTTCCGCAACGAGATCACCCCCGGCAACTTCATCTTCCGCGACCGCGAGTTCGAGCAGATGGAGGTCGAGTACTTCGTCCTCCCCGGCACGGACGAGGATTGGCACGAGCGCTGGATCCAGGAGCGGTTCGACTGGTGGGTGGGCCTCGGTGTGGCCAAGGAGAAGCTGTACATCCGCGAGCACTCGCAGGAGGAGCTGTCGCACTACGCCAAGCGGACGGTGGACATCGAGTACGATTTCCCGTTCGGCGGGTTCGCCGAGGTGGAGGGGATCGCCAACCGGACGGACTTCGACCTCAAGCAGCACGAGGAGTTCGCCGGGCGGTCGCTGCGGTACTTCGATGAGGCGTCGGGCGAGCAGGTGATCCCCTACGTGAT
>CAYFSW010000040.1:0-3939 GCA_964345885.1 uncultured Gemmatimonadota bacterium
TCACCACTGAGGGTTCGGTCGCCCTCCCAAGGTGGCGCGAGCCCGGAGCGAGTGGTTCTCCCGCCTCCGACCGACCCCGGGCGACATGAAGCGAGGGCCCATCGCCGCGCCCGACCACCACCGCCGCCGACTTCTACTCAAGCCGGTACTTCTCGATCAGGCGGTTGAGGCGCGGCCTCGAGATACCGAGGATCTCCGCCGCCCGCGCCTTGTGGCCGCCGGTCGCGGCGAGCACGCGGACGACGTGCGCCTTCTCGGTCTCGTCCAGTGTGGGCAGGTGGGCCGGCGACTCGGCGGGTACTGCGGCGATCGCCAGGTGCTCCGGCCGGATCACGTCGCCGGTGGCGAGCACGACCGCCCGGGTGAGGCAGTTCTCCAGCTCGCGCACGTTGCCCGGCCAGCGGTGGCGCATCAAAGAGTCCATCGCCTCGCGCGAGATTACCTGCGGCTCGTGGTGCAGCGTACCGCTGGCCCGCTTCACCAGATGCTCGGCTAGGGCCGGCACGTCGTCGAGCCGTTCGCGGAGCGGCGGTACCGCGATCTCGACGACCCGCAGTCGGTAGTAGAGGTCCTCGCGGAAGCGGCCGTCGCCGATCAGCTCCTCGAGGTTGCGGTGCGTCGCGGCGATGACCCGCGCCTCGCTGCGCTCCGGCCGCTCGCCGCCCACCGGGTAGTACTCGTGATCCTCCAGCACGCGAAGCAGCTTGCTCTGAAACTCGATCGACGTGTCGCCGACCTCGTCGAGAAAGATCGTGCCGCGGCCCGCCAGCGCGAAGCGGCCTCGGTGGTCGGCGATCGCACCGGTGAACGCGCCCTTCACGTGACCGAACAGCTCCGACTCGAGCAGCGTCGGCGCGAACGCCGTGCAGTTGACCGGGATGAACGGCTCCGCCGCGTCGGACGAGTTGAAGTGGATCGCCCTCGCGATCACTTCCTTGCCCGTCCCCGTTTCGCCGCGGATCAGAACGTTGGCGCGGTTGGCGGCCGTTTGGCCGACCAGCTTGTAGATCTCGATCATCCGCGGATCGTGACCCACCAGCTCGTCCAGCTTGTAGGCGCTCGCCATTTCCTCGGCGGCGCGCCGCGCCCGCTCTCGCGTGCGTCGGTCCTCGAAGACCTTCGCCAGCACGCGCCGCAGGTCGTGCAGGTCGAGCGGCTTGACCAGGAAGTCGTGCGCGCCCTCGCGCATCGCCGTGACAACGGTCGGCATGTCGTCGTAGGCGGTCATCAAGATGACGTCGACCGAGGGCGCGCGCTCGCCGAGCAGCTTCAGCAAGGCGAGCCCGTCGAGCCCGGGCATCCGCACATCGGAGATCACGACGTCGGGCAGCCGCTCATCTATTATAGAGAGCGCGCGCTCGGCATCTTCCGCCATGCGCACCTCGGTGGTGTCGTCGGTTAGCGCCTCGGAGAGCGACTCACGGATCGTGGCGTCGTCGTCGACGACCAGGACGTGTCTCATGGAGTTGGGGTCGAGTTCTCGCGGCAGGCCGTCGGCCTCACCTCGCAGCAGCCAACTGCAATACCGTGAGCAGGCTGCCCACCTTCACGACGATCGGCTCGTCCGGGTTGGGTAGCTGATCGAGGGTGAATTCGGCGCACAGGATGTAGTAGCACTCTGATTCCCAGGGCTGCATCTGCCAGATGCAGTATTTTGGGTCGTCGGGGGTCCCCCGGCACGGCGCTCCCCGCGGCGCGTCCGGCCAGCATCGAACGTTACTGCGCCTGACCCGCGTGGGCGCGAGCGGTGTTCCGTCGCCGGTCCACAGCCTGAGCCCGGCCGCATCCCAGCTCCGAACCTCGCCGCCCGACGCTGCGATCTGCATCTCCACCACCGCACGGACGCCACCCGCCCCCGAATCCACCGCCAACCACAGCCAATCGGCATGGGCATGGAATTGCGGATCCTTCACCGGCCGGCCCGCAGTGTCGTACACCATGGGCATGGAACAGCCCGCGGCGGCGGCCAGCAGCAGGATCGGCGACAGCCAGTAGCTCTTCATAATGGGCTAGGCGGCCTGACGGCCTGAGGGAATCACTACCCGCTATAACTACAATTTGCCGATTCGCGGCCGCCTCGTCCACTATCGCGTTTACCCGCCTGTCCCACTGCCCGGCAGGAAGTCCTCCATCACCCAGACCTCGGCCCCGCTACTTCCCGAATCGAAGGCGATGCGCCGCCCATCGGGATGGACGCGGAGGTGGGCCGGCGTGCCCTCCCCAGACAAACCGGTCTCTTCGGCAGGCCCACCATCCACACCGATGCGCCAGAGCCGGGGGTCACCGCGGACGCTGTAGAGCAAATGCTTTCCGTCTCGTGACCACGCTATGCTCTGCACCCAGGAGGCCTCGGCCTCGTAACGATGCAACTCACGAGCCTCACCACCCGCGGTTGGCACGATCATCAATCGGTGGAGCGTGCTGTCCTCCGTGGCGAAGGCGACGTACTCGCCGTCCGGGGACAGTGCCCAGGGATCGAGCCCGGCTCCGAACCTCTCGCTGAGCAGAGTCGCGCTTCCACTTTCCAGATCCATTACCGCGATCCCCACCCCGCCCTCAGTTCCTCCCGTGTAATAGACCTTGCGACCATCGGGCGAGACATCGATCAACTTATTGAACCAGTCGAACAGTCCCGGATCGTCGAAGGGTGCCAGCGGCTCGCTGTCTCCCGTCTGGACATCGACCCTGTAGACTCCGGGTCGACCCTCGGGATCCCATCCCCCCGGCACGATCAGTGAATATCCGTCTGGCGACCAACGAGCGTAGATGAAGGCGTCGAGGTCCGGTACCAGCTGCCGGATCTCACCGGTCTCGACGGAACGGATCGAGTAAGCGTAGCCTCTGCCTCCGTCGCGCCGTGCCGACCAGTAGAGGAGGTAACGTCCGTCGGGTGACCAGTCGCACAGACGCTCGCGCCCGTAGAAGTCTCCGCTCACCGCCGCGGGCGCGGCTAGCATCTCGCCCGTCTCGGGATCCAGACTGGCGACGTACACGGGCCGCGCCGTCATGTTTACACCGTAGTAGAACGAGCCATCCCGGGTGAAGCCCAGCGGCCTAACGCGCCACATATCCGGCTTCACCAGCCTCGCTTGCCCGGTCGGTCGCCCATCCGCCACCGGCATTAGCCAGGCGCCCAACGTCCCTGTACGGTCGCTCGCGAACAGTATGTGGCGGCCATCAGGCGTCCAGCCCAGGACGACATCGTTCGCCGGGTGCTCAACCAAGGCGGTCTCACGCCCACCATTGAACGAGAAGACGAAGATGTCTCGCGGACCGTCGGCCTCCTTCGGACGGTCGTAAACGATGTAGCGACCGTCGGGAGAAAAGCTCACTTTGGTGGGCCAACCCGAATCCCATCCTTTCAACGTCCGGGCTGACCCATCCGCCACCGAAACCAGAACAAGCTGAGTGCCAGCCTCCCCGCCCTGGACGGCCGCGACATACTCGCCGTCGGGAGACCACGCGGCGCAATCGAGCGCCCCCACGTCGGCGCGATAGAACGCCCGATACTCGGAACCACGCAGATCAGTGACCCGCAGTTCGCGCCAAGCTTCTGTCTTACTGTTGAACCAGTCGTAGCAGAGGGATCTGCCGTCCGGTGATATGACGGACCCCTCTTCCGTGAACTGGCGCGGCGCAGACATCGAACCCTCGTCGGTCACCAGGCGAGTCTCTCCGGTCGCGAGCTCACGAACCGCGATGTTGCCACTCCCCCAATCGACGAAGCTCAGATACCGCCCGTCGGGCGATACTCCACCGAATAGATCGACATCCGGGCCGCCCCAGACGCGTCGCGCCACCATCGGCGTCGAATCTTGCTCTGAGAGCGCCTGTGCCGCCACGGCGCCCGGTATCCCGGCCGCCAACAAGTCGCCCTCGCCCCCGCCAGCGGTGCGCGATGCCTCAGAGCTGCACCCTGCGAACGTTATGACCACCAGT
>CAYFSW010000041.1:0-1914 GCA_964345885.1 uncultured Gemmatimonadota bacterium
GGGAGCGTGCGCCCATGACCATACTCGCTTTCACACTCGCTATTCAGGCGGCAGCACCACAGACCGAGACGACCGGCCAGGCCGTGGCGGCGATGCTGACGCACGGGGACGGCCGTGTACCGCCACAGATCACCGCGACCCGCGTGGACCGGGCACTCGACCTGGACGGGCGGCTGGACGATGCGGCGTGGCAGGGGGCGATGATCGTGTCGGACTTCACCCAGGTTGAACCGGAGGACGGGACGGCGCCGAGCGAGCGCACGGAAGTCTGCATAGTCTACGACGGGAGCGCCCTCTACATAGGCGCACGGCTCTACGACAGCGAGCCCGAGGCGATCGCCCGCCGTCTCGGCAGGCGCGACACCTACACATCGAGCGATCAGTTCTGGGTCATCATCGACTCGTACCACGATCACCGCACGGCTTTCCGCTTCTCGGTCAACCCGTCCGGGGTGCGGAACGATGAGGTGGCGACGAACGACGATATGAACGGCGATGACTCCTGGGAGCCGGTGTGGGCTGTGGCGGCACGGGTCGATTCGCTGGGCTGGGCCGTGGAAATAAAGATCCCTTTCTCACAGCTCCGCTTCTCGGGAGGCGAAGAGCAGCTGTGGGGGATCGACTTCGCGCGTAGTGTTTTCCGCAAGAACGAATTTGTGCGCTGGAGCTGGGTACCGAACACCAAGCAGGGCTACGCGTCCAACTTCGGGCATCTGTTAGGGCTGCGGGGCATCCCGGCGCCGCGGCGGCTCGAGCTGCTACCGTACGCCGTCGGAACGGCCGACTACAAGGAAGGCATCGAGCCGGACAACCCGTTCACCCAAGGAGGCATCTACGACCTGTCCGCCGGCTTCGACCTGAAGTACGGCGTGACCAGCGGACTCACACTCGATGCCACGGTCAACCCCGACTTCGGTCAAGTCGAGGCCGATCCCGCGGTGGTCAACCTGAGCGCTTTCGAGACCTATTTCTCGGAGCGTCGCCCCTTCTTCGTCGAAGGGGCCGGACTCTTCCGGTTCGATGCCGCCTACGGGGCGCCACAGCTCTTCTACTCGCGCCGCGTCGGCCGCAGTCCTACCCGCCCGGTAGTCGAGCCCGGAGGGTACGTCGACTACCCCAGCGCAACGAAGATCATCGGCGCGGCGAAACTGTCGGGGAAGACGGGCGAGTGGTCGATCGGTGTGCTGGACGCGCTCACCGCCCGCGAGTACGCGACGGTCGCGGCGGAGGACGGCAGCACGAGGACCGAGCAGGCCGAACCGCTGGCCAACTACACCGTGGTGAGCCTAAGGAGGGACTTCCGCGACGGGGCGAGCGGCATTGGCTTCTTAGGTACGAGCGTGCTCCGTGACCTCAACGACCCGGCCTTCAACTACCTGCGCTCTTCCGCTTTCTCGGGCGGAGTCAACTTATTCCACCGCTTCGGCGGCGACCGGTTCGAGGTGAACGGGTCGCTGGCCGCGTCGCACATCCGGGGCGATCCGCTGGCGATCACTGGCGCGCAACGTTCCTCGGCCCGTTACTACCAGCGGCCCGACCAGGACTACGTCTCGGTCGACACGACGGCGACGGGCCTGTCGGGCTACGCCGCCTCGCTGCAGGCAGGCAAGGTGAGCGGCAACTGGCTCTACTGGACGGACTTTTACGCCTACTCGCCGGGATTCGAGGTTAACGATGCGGGTTTCGAGTTCTTCGTCGATAGGATTTCCTGGAGACTGCGTTTGCAGCGCCGCTGGCTGGACCCCGGACCGGTCTTCCGGAGGTTCGCGATCACCACGAACTTTAATCAGGGATGGAACTTCGGCGGCACGCCCTGGAATCGGTACGCCTACGCAGGCGTCGACGGCCAGTTTCTCAACTACTGGAGCGCCAGCCTGTCCTTCGGCTACCGCTTCAGAACGCAGGACGACAAAG
>CAYFSW010000042.1:0-32468 GCA_964345885.1 uncultured Gemmatimonadota bacterium
CCCGGCTAGTATGGCCAGCAACAGACGCACCGGCAGGTCGAGGCGCTCGCTAAGGCTGGGAGGCACCCGGGCGTGCTCCAAAGCTCCACAGCTTCAGAGCAGATTCACCGGGTGGTCACGATCCGCGTCACGTGGGCTGATCCCGATGAAGCGTCGACCATCCTCAACGCTGCGGTCGAAGTACTAAAGCAAGAAGCACCGGCGTACTTCGGCCGTCTGGGACTGGAACAACCGCAAGTCACCCTCTTTGACGGTCCAGGCGTGAGCCGGGTGCCTCCCAGCCTTAGCGAGCGCCTCGACCTGCCGGTGCGTCTGTTGCTGGCCATACTAGCCGGGATCGCGCTCGCCTTCCTCCTGGACTACCTGGATGACAGTATTCGCGGGCGCCAAGATCTGGAAGGCATGGGCATCCACGTGCTGGCCGAGGTCCCCAGGCGACGGCGGTGGTTCGGGAAATGAGGCGGTTGCTAGCTTTGCTGGTCGCCACCAGCCTCTGCTTGGCCTTGGTCCATCAGTTGTTCCACGATCTCATCGGTGAGCTGTTGCCTCACCACTTGACCATTCAAATCAGCCAGAGTTTCGGTCACTTTGTCAACTGACTTACTCTCCAACAGGGTTACCAAAGCCGAACTGCCGGGCTGCAGCGCGCCCTGTACCTTCTTGAGGTATTCATCGGAAAAGCCACGGTCAATTCTGTCAGCGGTCACACGGCCCGTAGCTGCCCCGGCCGCCGCTCCCAGAACCACCCCCGCAGGTCCACCCAGCAGGCCAATTAGACCGCCCACAACCGCTCCAAAGAGCGCCCCTTGTTTTGCGTCAGCGTCGGCGGTCTCTTTGAGAGTGGGCTTGCCATCTTGCTCCTTGACAAGTACGGCCATGTTACGTAACTCGATGTCGCCCTTGTCCTTTAAAAGGCGGCGCGCCTCAACAGCCTTGTCCACTTCATCAAAGGTCACGATGACCAACTCTATGTCCAACACGTTTATTTCTTTTTTGCTGTAGTGACGCCTGGCCTGTACGGCAGGCATCAGCTCAATGCTCTCTTTGTCAAGTTTGAGAAAGACGGTACTTTTCTCTACCCGGTCTACCTGTGAAAGGGAGAGGGTCACATCCACATCACCCCATAGATGTCCTTGACTCAGCACAAAGTGGGTAACCCGCCGGCTGGTCGGATCCACGATCAAATCATCCACGGTGCCCACATATCCATCGGTGGCTTCTACCACCATACCTTGGCTCACGGCTAAGGTACCCGACGGAACAAGTTGGTGCTCCACCTCCATCATCTCGGGACCGGTGTAGCTATACCCCAGTTCATCGGCGTAATAAGGCGTCCAGACTTCAACGTATTCAGTCTCAATAAAGGGTTCCATCTTCACTAATTCGTCACAGGTACAGCTCAGTTGGATCGAATCAGTGGTAGTGCTGGTCACCAAATCGACGGGAACCAGATATTCTGCGTGCGCCCGGCTGGTATCCCTTACCGCGATATAGACGACCTTCTCTGTGGCGGGGTCCACAATGACGGTGGAAGACCGACCACAAGGTCCGTCAACACAGTGTACTTCAGCGTCCAGGGGAAGATCCATAGTTTTACCTCCTAGGGTTAATCACTGGACCGGACTCTGGCGAATTTGGTAAAGGACCGTTCGCACATAGGTGTGCTCACTCCTCGATTCACCAGAGTTCAGTATTGGATTGAGGGCACTTCTTTCGTTCGTCAGTGAATTCTGACTTCACCAGACGGATGTCTCACTCGGAGGACGGTTCAGGTCAATAACTTCGAGTTGGTTCGTGCCGCCGGTGCGGGCAGCCGAAGTTCCACGAGTGAGGAGCGCTAGGTCTCCAACCACACCGTGCCGTTCCAGCCAACTCCGGACGTACCGCTCCCAATTCTCCGGACGCACAGTCTCGTGCACAGGGTGAACTCCATAGGAGAATTGTAAAGTCTGACAAGTTGGTTGATTCGGGCTGACGGCCACAATCCATACCGGAATCCGGAAACGGGTTACGCGCCTCGCCGTAGCACCGCTCAGGGTTGGCGTGAATACAGTACAAGGTCCGAGTGCCTCTGTGCTGAGGAATATGGACAGCGAGACAAGGTCCTCGGTGCTGATCTCTTGGCTGGCCTTAGCAGCCTCAAGAATCCCGGCAACGTCACGAGTGGTAGCATGGGGCTCGGTGAACTGGGCGATGCGGGTCATGGTACCCACGGCTTCCACCGGGTAGTTTCCCATTGCCGTCTCTTCGGAGAGCATAACACAGTCTGTGCCGTCCAGGATGGCGTTGGCCACGTCGGTAGCCTCGGCGCGGGTGGGGCGCCGGTGATCTACCATCGATTCGAGCATATGGGTGGCGGTGATGACCGGTTTCCCGAACAAGTTCGCCTGCCGGATGATATGTTTCTGGGTCATGGCAATTTCCTCAATGGGAATCTCCACGCCCAAGTCGCCCCGGGCCACCATAATGCCGTCGGTGCTCTCCAGGATGGCATCCAAGTTTTGAACAGCCCCGGCGCGTTCGATCTTAGCGATGATAAAGGGTTTGTATCCCAAGGCCGACGCCGCTTCGCGCACGGCTGCGATATCATCCGGTCTCTCAACAAAGGATTGGCTAATGGCATCCAAATCTTGTTCAGAGGCAAAGCGCATGCATTCCCGGTCTCGGTCGGTGAAGGCGCTGATGCCCAAGTCAATCCCAGGAAGGTTTACGCCTTTACGAGGGCGCAGCTCTCCGCCCACCTGGACTTCGCAATGGACCTCCTGGCCTTCGACTCGCTTGACTTCAAGCTGGATGAAACCATCACTGAGGAAGATTTTGTCGCCTGGTTTCACGGTCTTGGGCAAGCCCGCAAAGCTCATCGAAACCCTATGGTCGTCCCCTTCAATCTCATCGGTCTGGAGGATGAAGGTCTGACCGCGCTTCAACTCAACTGAATCTTGGACCAGACTGCCGATACGCATTTTGGGACCAGGCAAATCGCCCATGATGGCCACGCGCGCCCCGACCCCGGACGCCGCAGCGCGGATGTTGTTGATGAGCCATTGGTGACTCTCAAAATCCCCGTGGGAGAAGTTCAAACGCGCCACGTTCATGCCATTGGCAATCATACGTTCGAGAGTCTCCCGGGATTGGGAGGCGGGTCCAATGGTACACACAATCTTGGTTTTCTTTGCAGGTAAACTGTTTTTCATCATAGCTTCAGATCTAAGGAAGTTCCAGAATTTAAATCATCCCAAAAATCACGAGTATGACGGTGAAATCAATGAAACTTGGGACAACTATTTTTCTGGAACGGCCTAATCTCCGAGACTCAGGCTGACCAGAGCGGCCAGTACTTTCTCCAGGTTGGCGTACGAATAATGGCGTAAGGCAGTCTCATAGTTGTGCTCGACCATTTCAGCCACCAGGTCTGGATTTTCCAGCAGTTCTCGAGTCCAGCGCACCGTGTCTTCGGTGATGTAGTCCCCAAATTCAATGACCTTGAAGCCTTTAGGCTGAATGTCAATTCTGTAGATCTCATAGGTGCTCATCACAATGGGCTTCCGGTAATAAATCGCCTCCAGGAAGGCATTGCCAAAGCCCTCAGTGGTGGACGGATAGGTCACCAGATCCGCGGGGTAGTAGGCATCCGCCAGGGAGTAGATCTTTCGTCCATCGGGGGTCTGTCCCCGCTCGTGAGAGAAGATGTCTTCAGCAAAACGGACCTTGACCCCCAGGAGCTGAATGTATTCTCTGAGGAAGGTGGCATACTCGGAGCCTTCATCACCCGAGGCATGAGAGATGACCAGGGTAGAAGGCAGATCTAGCCGCTTGGCCAACTCTATGGCCCGCTCGATGCGTTTGCGAGGCACTATGCGCGTGGGCTGGAGCAAGAGAAACTCATCATGGCTCAGTCCGAGCGCTTTTGCCAGATCATCAGCGTAGCCATCGGGTTCCGGCGGCGGGTTCCCAAAATCCATCACGTTAGGCACCGCCAACGAGCTGGCGCCGGTGCGCAGAGCCAATTGGCGCTGGGCGTACGAATTGATGGTGGCATGTGTGACTGAGTTGAGAGTGGCCGGAAACGCGGCACGCAAATAGTCATCCGCAGCCCGGACAGAAAAACGAGGCCGTTCCCAGGCGAAGTCATGATGATGGGCAATGGTGGGTATGCAGGTTTCGGCGACCAGTTCCGTCAGGGCCAAGCCAAGGGGGACGTTCATAGGAATGGCCATAGCGTTTTCCACAATGAGCAAACCTACATCAAAACGACGTACAAACTGGTGCAGGTGTTTTTTCAGATGGTTCTTGATACTCTCAACGGCCTGGGAGGTCTCGGGGGAACGGATGGAGTCATCAAACAGATCCGCATTTATCTTGAGGATTGTGGGATGGTCGAAGTGGGCCTCGGGCACGAGATAAGAGCGCTCCTCCGGCCATTCTAGCTCACCTGCGAAAAAGAAACATTCGTGGCCAAGGCCATTGAGCACCTGTACCCATTTAGCCACCTCGAGGGAGACTCCGTCCGTGCCGGCCAAACGGGTTGAGACGAAACCGATTCGGTGTGTTTTGTCCATGATTGTGCCTCCTCATCAAGTACCAGAGCACTTGTTTAATAAACTGCCACAGAAATGCCAAGTTATGATTGAACAAGTACAAAGTGATACGAAACTGTGGAGAGGGGGCGTGGCCCCATCCCCACACCCCCATTATACTGAAAATGTGCACCGTGCGCATCGACTATCTGTATAGTCTCCACCCTGTACGAATGTACAGTTCTCGGCTGGAGGTAAATACCAGCCGCTCCCGACGGACGACAGCCCGCACCTCCGGTGGGACAGATGTCCGGGCGGCTTTTACCGGGCTTCTCCGTACGATCAAGCTCGGGATAGTCACACCTGCACTGCGTGCGGCGCAAGTGTCCCTCGCGAGCGGTGGGCTGGGTGGTCACGGCAGGAGTTAGGCCATTCCAGAAAAATAGTTGTCCCAAGTTTCATTGATTTCATCGTCATACTCGTGATTTTTGGGATGATCTAAATTCTGGAACTTCCTTACAGAAGTTGGTTATTATCGACGGTCGTACATCTTGGCGCCACGTATTTCCTTGATCTTGGTCTCTGGATCACCCGTGATAATACGAGCCCCTCTTTCGTGGGCCAAGAAATTCCAGATCCACTCAAACATAACCACACCCTTGGTGCGAAATCCAACCAGAAACATGATATGGATCAGGCCCCAGGCCAACCAGCCCAAAAAGCCACCCAGGGTACGACCGCTGATCGAAGCTACGGCTCTGCCCCGACTTATGGTCGCCATTGAGCCTTTGTCGTAATAATGGAATGCCGGAATCTTCTCAGTATGTGTGTTCATATTGGTATCCTGGGAGATTGGTAGATTAGCAGATTGGTAGATTGGTGAATTGGGAGACTGGTCAATAGGTAAACTGGTCGATAGGTAAACCGCTCGATTAGAAAGCTGGCCCAGTCTACCAACCTACCAATTTACCAATCTACCAATACCTAATCTCCTAGCGTGGCCACCATGATGGCTTTGATGGTGTGCAAACGGTTCTCGGCCTGGTCGAAGACGATGGAGTGCTCCGACTCGAATACTTCCTCAGTCATTTCCATCCCGTCCAGTCCGAACTTCTCATAGATCCGCTGGCCCACCGTCGTCTCGCGATTGTGGAATGCTGGTAGACAGTGTAGGCACTTCACCCCAGGGACGCGGGTCAGCGTCAAGACATCCATCTCGATCCGGTAGGGCTTGAGCAGCTTGATCCGCTCCGTCCACTTCTCCTCCGGCTCGCCCATCGAGAGCCAGACATCGGTGTAGAGGAAGTCGGCATCCTTCACGCCGTCCTTGACGCTCTCGGTCACTGCGATCTTCGCGCCGCTCTCCTCTGCGTAGGCGCGGCAACGCGCCACCAGCTCCTCAGCGGGCCAGAGCGACTTGGGGCCCGCCAGCCTCACGTCCATGCCGAGCTTCGAGCCGCAGACCAGGAGCGAGTTCGCGACGTTGTTGCGCGTGTCGCCCAGATAGCAGAAGGCGATATCGTCGATCGCCTTGTCGGTGTGCTCGATCATCGTCATGACGTCGGCGACGGCCTGGGTCGGGTGGTACTCATCGGTGAGGCCGTTCCAAACGGGGACACCGGCGTGTTCGGCCAACTCCTCGACTATGGGCTGGCCGAAGCCGCGGTACTCGATGCCGTCGTACATGCGACCGAGGACCCGGGCCGTGTCCTTCATCGATTCCTTGTGGCCGATCTGCGACCCGCCGGGCCCCAGGTAGGTGACATGAGCGCCCTGGTCGTAGGCGGCCACCTCGAAGGCGCAGCGCGTGCGGGTCGAGGTCTTCTCGAATATGAGGGCGATGTTCTTGCCCTTGAGGCGCTGCTTTTCCTTGCCCGCTTTTTTCGCTGCCTTGAGCTGCTTCGAAAGGTCGAGGAGATGGAGGATCTCTTCGCTAGTATAGTCCTCGAGGGTGAGGAAGCTCCGATTCCGCAGGTCGATCGTCATCGCTTTCTTGCTCGCTTCGACTTGTTCGTAGGTGCACGCAGCCAAGGGAACCCTCCACCGCTATGTTGTCAAGCCGATATGCGAGGAAGATTGCGCTATAAGTCACTATATTCTAGTTTTTTAAACCGGTCGAGGCATCCGGGAAGCTGCCTCCCGGACCCCCGTTCCCTCCCCCCCTACGGCACGGACGGCAGTACGCAGAATCCCAGATCAGTCCCTGGACTGTCCCGCAGACGTATCGTCCCTAGGGGGGAGAGACGGACGGCCTGGCCGTCCACAGCGAGCATGACCCAGCGGCGGAGGAGAACCTAGCTTCGATGCAACACGCGGACCTCGTAGACCTCCTTGAACACATAGGTAAAGACCCTTCGCGCCTGATCTTCGAGGACGAGCTGACAGGCATCCACAACCGCCGCTTCCTGCTCAGCTACCTGGAGCACAAGGTCCGCTGGGAGCGGGACGACGACTTCCCGCTCTCCTTGCTGATGATCGATCTCGATCAGTTCAAGCAGATCAACGACACTCACGGGCACGACACCGGCGACCAGGCGCTGACCTGGATGGCTACGCTGGTCAAAGAGATCGGCGGCGAACAGGGGCTACCGGTCCGCTACGGCGGTGACGAGTTCATGCTGCTGCTCCCCAAGTCCACGCGCCGCGCGGCTAGGGAGATGGCGGACCGCCTGCTACAGAGATGCCGCGACCGACCCTTCCGACTGCGCGACGCCGACCTGACGGTGCCGATCAGCATGAGCATCGGGTTCGCGACAGCGCCGGAAGACGCTGCGAGCGCTAAGGAGCTATTCCAGGCCGCCGACACGGCCCTCTTCCACGCCAAGCAATCGGGACGTAGTCAAGCGGCCAGCGCCGCCGAGATCGACCCTCATAAGGTCTTCCAGAAGACGGCGCTCTACCGTCTGAAGGCAACCGGCCTCGCCGGACGGGACGAGGAGATGGGCGTCGTCTCCGAGGCGCTGCAGGCCGTGGCGCGCGGTGAGAACCACTTCTTGGTCATCGAAGCGGGCCCCGGTATGGGGAAGACGACGTTCGTCGATGCGGTTCGCCGCAACCTGGCCGGCGACGACACTTTTTGCACCGTCAAGGTCGTTGGCGACCAACAGGAGGCCTACCGCCCCTATTACCTGGCGAGCCGTATCCTCGTGGCGATGCTCAACCAGCGTCACGACAAGGGGCTCGAGCTGGTAAAAGAGTTGGCCAAAGATGAGGTCGCCTACCTGGCACGCGTCCTGCCGCAATTCGGCGACGAGATCGGTAGCCTCGGCGAAGGTGACGGATCGGCTCGGCAGGGTATCTTCGCCACACTCGCCCAGTGCCTCCCCCGCGCCGCTGACTTCCGGCCAACCGTTTTGGTCATCGACGATCTTCATTTCGCCGACGAGGCCACTTTGCTGCTGCTCAGGGTGCTCGCCCAGCGAAAGAAGATCCCGCTCCTCGTCTGCGGCTCGTCGATGGAGCTGCTCAAGCTCAGCGGCGAAGAGGATGCCTCTCCCCTGGAACGGTTCTGCACCAGTCGTCAGCCGGCGCTCGAGCTCCAACGGGTCGCCCTCCAGCCGCTCCACGAAGAGGCCATCTCGGAACACCTGAAGACGGTATTCCCGCGGCTGAGAACGCCCGAAGGCTTCACCGCCGAGCTCGCCGACATCACAGGGGGTAACCCGCTGTTCCTCGGCGAAATAATCCGCAAGCTGGTCAACGACGGACGCGTCAGCCTGGTCGGTCAGGAATGGGTGATCGACAGGCTCGAGGAAGGCTACCTGCCGCGCTCGTTGGAAGAGATCGTCATGCAGAAGATCGCCGATCTCGACGAGGAAGGCCGCGACTTGCTGGAGCGAGCTACGACCCTGGGCGAGGACGTTTCGCTCAGCGTGCTGACCGGCAGCACGGAGATGGATGAGAGCAGGGTCCTCGAGTTCCTCGATCGCGCCGAAGCGCTGGGCCTCGTCAGTGTCGACTTCCAGGTCAACGACGAGATGATGCGTTTCCTGGGTAAGCGGGTACTCGAGATCAGCTACGGCGCGATAGACGGCGACCGTCGCGAGGAACTGCACGAGAAGGTGGGCACATACCAGGAGGGGCTGTACCAGCGGCGGCTGCTCCCCTCAGCATCACTGCTCGCCTACCACTTCAAGCGCTCAGCCAACGATGAGAAGGCGCGGCGTTACGAGCAGGTACAGCTCGACTTCAACAAGTCGGTCTTCGATGCCGACGAGGCGGCGAATTACACGACCGAGGTGCTGGAAGGCGAGGAGGAAGAGGAACGCCGACTCGACCCGCGCAGCGTCCCGCGCGTCCCCTACGTTCTCCGCACCTTCATGTCGGCGGTGCGCAACATTCAGCTCTACCCGCCGGAGAGCAAGACTATCGCCGATGCGCTGCGCGACGTGCACGAAGCGCTCGAAGTAGTCCTCGACCACAACGAACGACTGCACCTATCGCAAGCCCAGCGTGTATTGCTGGCGAACGGGCAGCGACTAGACGTCACCCGTTTCCACATGCTGGCCAACACGTTCCTCAAGCTGCTCACACGTCTCGAGCTGCAGGGTATCGTCTTCCGGCGCGGAGTGGCCCGCGAAGAGATCCGCAGATTGCTAATGGCACTGGGAACGCTGAAGCCGGAGTCGATCGACCAGGGCTTCTGGCGAAGCTTCGCGCTCGAGGAAGGGCTGGAAGCGATCGAGCTGCGCCAAGTGCGTTACTCGCGCCTGCGTAGGAAGAAGGGGCGAATAACACTGCAGCAACCGGTGGCCCGCGAGGAGGAGCTCGGGCCGGAGGAGCTCGCTTACATTCCGAAGGTCGTGCGGCTCCTGCAGGGGGCGGCGCAAAACGCCCGCCTCTACCCGATGGACAGCAAGCCGGTGATCCGGTCGCTAGAGCAGCTGCACGAAGCACTAGGCAGCATCCTGGATCGGCACCCGGTGCTGACATTTGCACGAGCCGATCGATCGCTACTGGTCAACGGCGCACGTGTCGACACGACCGGATACGCACCACTGGCTGCGAGCCTGGTCGAGCTCTTGGAGTCGGCCGGGATCAACAGCATCACGTTCTCCGCCAATATCCCGCAGAGCGAGCTTCACAGCTTCATCGATGCTATGCGTAGTCCCCCGACCGAAGGCGCCGATGGATACTACTGGGAAGACTTCGCGAAGGAGCGAGGACTGACCTGTCTAGCCTTTAACCAGCGCCACTATGCGGCGGGTGTCGTCGAGGACCTGCTCGGCTCGGTCGAGTTCGAGGTGGAAGAGGAGGAGGTCGAAGAGTCGGCGACGGCGGAACAGGCCCGCGAGATGTTGGAGGAGCCGGCAGACGCGCTGCGCGATGCGCTGCCGCGGTTCGGCAAGGAACTGCTCGTCAAAGGCGAGCACCGGCTGATGCAGCGACTGCTGAAGCGCTTGTTCGAGGACTTCCCGGACCAGGACGCCCGTGACCGCGAGATAACCGTGATGGCATGCCGAGCGTTGCTCGACGGCCTCATCCTGGGGCTGCAGCACAAATTCACCGAGCTATCGACCGACCACTTGCTCGGCGCGCTGGAGAGCGAGACGGAACCGCGGGTTCTCCAGGAGATGGCGACTGCTCTCTACGGCATGGCGACCTGCGCGCTCTACTTTGCCGATTACCAGGCTGCCAGCAGGATCCTAATGGAACTCCGGACCCGGCACGAGGAGCTCGAGCGTATGGGTACCGGCTACGAGAGCATGGGGAGAATCCTGGACCGCCGGCTCGATGCCACTGCCCAACAACTGTTGAAGGAAGATCTGCGATCGGGCCAGCCCGAGCGGCAGGAGCGCGCCGCACAAGTCATCGGCAGCCTCGGCAGGCCAAGCATCCAGTTGCTGATCGAGGTAATCAAGGAGGAGAAAGACTACCGCGTTCGCCAGATGGCGGCCCGCCTAATGGCGGAGATGGGTCCCGACGCCGGCGAGCAAATGAAGCGGGCGGTTGTCACGGAGGTCACAGTCGAGCAGCGCTTCAGGATCCTCGAAGTCATCGACACGGTTACCCGCGACCTGCGGAAGGAATTGGCCTACAGCCTCGGCGACGCGAGCCCAAAGATCAGGCGCGCCGCATTCCGTCTGTTCGAGCGCCTGCACACCGACTCCCTGATCGACGTTATTCTACCGCTGGCCAGAGCCGAGGAAGTGTCGGTGGCAAAGGGTGCGATCCGCAGCCTCGCCCATCTCAAGTCCGCCGCGGCCACGGAAGAGCTGGCGATTATCCTCGAGGAAACCGAAGACGCGAGGATCGCCATCGCCTGCTGCCAGGCGCTGGGAGACATCGGGCAGCCCGCCTGTATTGCCCCGCTCGCACGGGTCCTCAAGCAGAGGAAGGGACTGCTCATCCGCCGACGGCGCTGGGACGAGCAGACACGAGCCACTGCCGCACTCGCCCTCAAGCAGATGCCTGACCGACAGGCCTCCAACATTCTGTCAAGCTTTGCGAAGGACCGGCATGCGCGGGTCAGACAGGTAGCGACGTCGTAACGGGAGACAGACGCAGGTAAAGACGGCGCTGGGGCGCGGGAAGCGTTACCCGGCGCTATTTGTTGATGCGGTAGACGCGGATCTCGGTGGCGCCGACACCGGCAACTGCCAGGGCAACCATGTCGCCCTGAGTCGCCATCGCCTGAAAGTAAACGCCCGGCTGCGAACCGCCGAACAGTAGTTCAAGAAGCCAATCGCTCTCCGATCTCTCGGATGATTCCGACTCGGTCACCGATCTCTGAACCGGGAGGTCCAGGATCCAGCCAGCCCCGCTGGATAGCTCGACCAGTGCCGGCGGCCCATAGTAACCGTTGAGCAGAAGCACTCCACCCAAGCCCGGCCCACCCTCGTAGTATTCGCCCGGGATGCTGGTGACGAAGCGGACGCGTTCAGAGACGGCATCGACCGACCAGACCGCGGTCACCGACTCGGGATGAGTGGAGACGCAGGTGAAGACCTGCTGCCTGGCCAACGGCTCCGCACACCAGACGTTCGAGGCTGTTGTGACAAGACGCGTTTGATCCGACGGGCCGACCGCCCAGATCGCGCCGGGAAGGGAGTATTGGGCCAGCGGGTTCAGACCCATCAGAATTCCTGTGAAGCTGCCATACTCCAACCAGGTGGTGACCGCGAGGGCGGCTCCGCCGGCATTCGTCTCGAAAGTCGTAAGGTACGCGTCGTCCGGCACGGCAAGGCTCCAGTCCCCGCGCTGGTAGGCATCGCTACCGAACTCGCCCGACAGTAGCGTGGCCTGACCCTCATAGAGGAGAGCACCCGCCACCTCCCAGCGCCCAACCAGCGGATCGACCCGCAGGACCGGATCGGTTACAGGCTCAATCTCGATCTCGTACTCCGTTAGTGGCTCGGTCCCGAGTTCCAACACCTGCAGGCTGAGCCCTCCGCTCTTCTTGTATCGAAGAACGGCCACCCGCTCATCATCAAGAAAAGCGAGATCGGTCGCCTGTATGGTGACGAAGCCGCCGTCAGCCAGTTCGACCCGAAAACCGCTCCGCTGCTTCTCGACGAAGAAGGCCGCGGTTCTCGCGCCGGACGGCGCGAGTCTCAGGTCGTACACCTGACCGTCGATGGATATCGCACGGACGAGCTGCAGCTCCGTCGAAACGATCTGCGGGGCCGGGCGACCCACCGCCAGCGGGTCGTCGGCGAAGGAATCGCGGAACCAGAGCGTCCCCACCACGATGAGCAGCCCTGCCAGCGCGATGGCAGCTCCCGCTGGCCAGTACGCGGCCCGTCGGCGCGAGCTCAGGAGGGCCCCGGCGAGGCCTAGGAGAACCACCGTGGTACCCGGCTGATAGCGTGCCCAGAGATGGAGCTGCGTTGCGGGAAGCGGGGAGCCCAGCAGTGCAGCGCCGCCGGCGAGATAGAGAAGTGCCAGGCCGCCCAGCACCACGGCCGGTAGCCTCCAACTCGCTTTCGGCTCGGACAACGCTTTCCGATACCGGTCGGCCGCCGCGTACAGCAGCATGCAGCCGAGTACGGTTTCGAGCACCGCCAGCATGACGGATGTGTCGCCCAGCGACCGCAACCCCAGGAGACCTGCAGCAACGCCGATCGTCCCAAGCGCGGCCAGCGTTGAGCGGCTCGGCCGGATCAAGGCAAGCACAGCGGCCACGGCCAGCGGTAGCGAGATCGGCGGGAGGAGAGCAGACAGCCCCGCCAGAGACGCCAGAATCTGGCTGGTGCGGCGGTTCTTGCTCTCCGCGACGGCCTTCGACGCAGCCCCCGGCGCGGTGTCCCGCACCTGCAGGTCGATCCGTGCCAGGACGTCCTTCACTCGGCGCACATCCTCCGGCCGTATAGCAAGGCGCAGAGTCGAGCCGCGGCTGTCGACAGCCTTCAGATAGCGGCCGCCCATCCCCCGCACCTCCAACCGCAGGTCGGCCAGCTCGCTGTAGCGGATGGACCGGCAGTCGTGCGCTGCCTGGAGAACGGCGCGAGGCTCGAGATCGACATCATCATCCAGACCCTGCAGCCAATGGAGACGATCGGTGGCAAGCACCAAGACTTCCGAAGGTTCTTCCGCGCCGCGAAGCACGACGACCTCCGACGGCACCTTCGCCTCGTCATCGCTATCGCCAACCCCGACCGCCTCGCGGATCGCCCGGACTCGTCGTGCCAGGCTGGGATGTGAAAGACGGCCCTCGCTACTCTCACGCCAGCGACGCGGCATCCTCATCAGCCTGTGGATCATGGTCAGCGCGGTGACCAGCGCCTCCGGATTGCCGGTCAGCTCGACAGCTCTGACATCGCTGTCGTGCTCGCGCCCCTGACTCCCGGCCACCAGCGCCGCCAGAAGGACGAGGATGGCGAGCGGCCACACCCAAGACAGCGTGACAAACGCGCTCGACTCCACGCCGAGCCACACCGTTGCAGCAAGCAGACCGGCGAACAGCCCCCAGATCACCAGATTGCGCCTCAACAGGCGCCGGCGATCGAAGTACTCCAAGTGACCGACCTCGTGGGCGAATATCGCCGCTGTCTCGTCGGCCGTCAGCGCCGCGAGCAAATCGGAGCTGAACACTACCGCCGGCCTCCTGAACGCCGGAAGTGCGAAGGCATTCACCATGAACCCTCCCCCAGTGTCGAGCCTCTGCAATCGCGGCTCCCGACACTTTGCTCGAGCGAGGATCTCCTCGAAGCGCCTTTCCAAGTCGGGCTCGCCAAGCGGCCCGGCACCCGCGATCCAAGCGAACGCCGCTGCGTTGAAGTGGCCCCAGAGGACGGCGACGGCGACCAGCAGGACGGCGACCACCACCGCGTAGTCGCCTACCGAACGTATTACCATCGGCATCCAGGCGATCAGCAGCCATACGCCCAGCATCCCCAGCCAGAAGCGCAGCACGAAGGAGAGGTAGCTCAACAACCCCCAGGTCTCCCCGAAGATCTCGCGACGCGCCGGGAAGTTGGCGACCAGCAGGCCCAGCACGGCGAGCCCTAGCTTCAGCGCCGCGAAGTCGATGCTCAACGCCAGGCTCGATACGAGGCAGACCGCTATGACGATGCCAAGGCGCTGGCCACGGGCGAACCTCAGCTCGGGGAAAGCGGGATCATCGATCCGTCGTACCAGACGCCGCCCTACCCACCACAGGTAGGCAGCCGGCGCGATGCTCAGGAGAAAGGAGAGAGCTTCTCGCAATCGAGATTAGCGTGTGTTTGCTGGTGCTGGGGAATACCGGCAGGGCTCGACGAGTCTGTCTACCCAGCCGCGCGGCCCCGGTTCCTGCAGGGTCGGGTCACCGCGCCTTGAGGTGCTCGATCACCCGGTCGATCATCCCCACCGGGAACGCGCCACCTGACTCGAACGTCGCCCTCTCTCTTGCCAGCGCGTCGGCGACCTCGGCGAAGTTCCTCGGCACTTTCGCCGCCGCAGCCGATACGCCAGCCGCGCCGCCCGAAACGGTTCGCTGTAGCAGGCCGTCAAGATCCGCCGTGTCGCGGCCGCGGATCATTGCGAGGGCGGCGCCAGCGAGCAGCAGATGCGGAAGCGCAGAGCCATCGGCCAATCGGAACTCGATGGTCGGTGGCGTGACAACCCGACCGTCCGCATCGGTGGCGACAATCGGCAGACGGAGCAGCGCGTTGCGATCGAACTCGCCCCAGACGATCGCGTCGGGCGCTTCCTTACCCTGCACCAGCCGCGCGAACGATTCCTCCACTTGATTACCGAACGCCATCAGCGCCTCACCCAATTGAACGAGGCCGCCGATCAGCCAGGCCGCCGATTCGCTCAAGTTCCCGTCGCCGTCCTTGATCGCCATCGGCAACCCGTTCTTCATCGGCGCGAAATGGATGTGCAGGCCGTTCCCCGCGTGTCCCTCCAGCATCATCGGGTCGGTGCTGCAGCGCATTCCTATCTGGTAGGCCAGATTACGCAGCACCCACTGACTGAGCAGGATCCCATCCGCCGCATCGGGGAGCGGGCTCAACGCCAACTCGATCTCGTGCTGCTCCCAGATCACACCTTCGGTTTCTTTCGCCTCGATATAGCCGACCTCGCTGTGACCGTACTTGATCGGGACGCCGATCTCGGCCAGGGTCGCCAGTGCTCTTCGCCGCAGCCCCTCGCCGAAGACGAACGGCGAGGCCGCGTGGTAGCCGCGGTCGTCCGCCCCGTATATGTCGGTCTCGTCCCAGCGTTTGCCCAGGAAGTACTCGACCTCGCCGAGTGCCCATAGTTCGACGCCGATCTCCTCCAACAGGTGGTCGCAGGCGCGCCGCAGAATCGTGTCCGGCGACTGGGGCAGCGGCGAGCCGTCGCGGCTGGCGTGGCCGCACATCAGAACGAGTGTCGGAATAGGGGCAAAAGGGTCGAGGAAGGCACGTTCCACCCGCGGCCGCAACACGATGTCCGAAGCGCCGGTTGGTATCCCCATCCCGGCGAACAGGCTCGAGCCGTCGGCCCGCTCGCCCGCCTCGATGATGTCCCGGAGATGGGCGACACTCTTAGGAACGAAGTCGAGCGTCTTCAAGCACCCGTCACCGCCCACATGCATGAGACTCACGATGCGGATCTCCCGGCTGCTCACTAGGTCTATCAGGTCGTCGACGGTCCACTCGGAGCGCGGCTTGCCAAGCTCGCGACCCAGACCGTCGCCGCCCAGCAGTGGCGAATCCTCTCGATGCAGCGTGTTCATTTCCACACTCTCTCCAGAAACTCGCGAACCTCGGGCACGCCACCTTGAAAGATCAGAAAGCCATCGTGCGGTTCGCGCTCGGTCATTTCACCGGCCACGGTCGTAGTCATGAGACGGCGCGCTGCCTCGGGGTCGGCAGCCTGACAGCCGAGCGCCCAACAAAGTTTAATGAAGGCAACCTCGGGTAGCATATTGGCCAGGGGAATCACGCCGAGCTGCAATATCTCGCGTCCCGTCTCGTATACGTGCATCTGCACGAATCCCCAGAGGGTCTGCAGTGTCATGTACACTTGCACCCCAGCGTCACGCGCTCGTGCCAGCGCCGGGTAGATCTTGCGGTTCACATGGCCTAGACCGGTGCCCGCGATCACGATCCCCTTGTAGCCTTTCTCTACAACGGCGTCGATAACATCGGGGTGCATACCAGGATAGTAGTAGACCAGCGTCACACGCTCCTCGTACGCGGCCCGGATGACGACATCGCGATCCTGGCGACGCACACAGTAGTCGTCCTTAAGGGCCGTGATCCTCCCCTCCTCGACCATCGCCAGTGGGACGTCACCCAAGGTGCGGAAGGTACTTCTGTACGATGAGTGCATCTTTCGCACGCGTGTCCCGCGATGCAAAAGGTTATACCGATCGGAGGTGGGGCCGAACATGCAGACCATCACCTCGGCGATCGGCCCGCGCGCCGCGGTCCAGCATGCGTTGATCAGGTTTCGGGCGGCATCAGATGAGGGCCGATCCGACGAGCGCTGGCTACCGACCATTACGATGGGGATGGGCGGCCGCTGCACCATGAAGCTCAGTGCAGCCGCGGTATGGTGCATTGTGTCGGTGCCATGCCCGATGACGATACCGTCGTACCCATCCCTTACGGCTTCACCGACCTTATCGGCGAGTACCAGATACTGCTCGGGCCCCATGTTCTCAGAGAACACGCCGAACAGCTTCTCGGTCTCCAGATTACAGATGTCGGCGAGCTCCGGAACCGAGCCGTAAAGTTCGCCCGGACTGAAGGCCGGGATGACAGCGCCGGTCCGATAATCGAGGCGCGAAGCGATGGTACCACCGGTGCCGAACAGCTTGACCCGCGGCTTCGCCGGATCGGTGGGGAACTCCTTCTCGGGAATCCGGTAATGCGCCTCTCGATAGCCGATCCTCTCGAGCCGCTGGATCGTATCGTAGCGTAATCCAATGTTGTAGCCGTTGGTCAGCTTCAGCACTAGGTGGTTCTCGTCGCTCGTCTCGGACCGCGGCAGCAGGAGACCTTCGAACAGACCGTGTGTGGTGTGTGCTCTCACCTGACACCACACCGTAACCTCGGAGCGCTTCATCAGCCCGAGACAGGGGTCGCGATATCCCCGATAGCGATCATCGCTCGGGCCGTTCACGTCTCGACCTCCGCGACGACCCCCTCCAGCGCGACCTGCAAGCGATGACGCACGACCGCTGGATCGAGCCGACCCAGGAACCGCGGCATCACCTCGCCCATCGCCCACCTCATAACCCGCTCCGCCGGCTTCCCGGCAAGCGCCGTGGCCCGTGCCGTTACCCGCGTCAGTTCGCGCTCCAGCTCCAGCAGATCATCCGGCCCGGAAAGATAGTCAGCCAACAGTTCATCCACAGGCCACCCACCGAGCTGGATCAGGCGGTCGAGAGCCGGCTCCAGGGCCTCCGGGCGGATCGCGCCGGATTCGATAGCGCGGATCAAGGGGCGCAGCCGTTCGGCCTCGATCGCTTCCACCGCAACACCGTCACGTCGGTGATAGGGTATCCGCTTCTCCAGCGCGGCGGCGAGACGGCGCGCGGTCGCAGCGTCGGTGGGTACCAGAGCATCGAACAGGTCCGCCCAGGGCGCGGAGGAGAGCCGCCGCGCCGAGGCAGGCTGGAGCCCCATCATTTCGTAACGCACCTCCCGCTCCCAGGGTGGCTCGGGAAGTTGCTCGCGCACCTCGACGACCAGACGATCGGCGATGGGCAGTGGCGGCGTGTCGGTATCAGGGTACATGCGGTCCGGGCCCGGCAAGATGCGCTCGAAGCCGTTGGTTCCGTCGCGGAAGGCCTGGCGTGTCTCAGCCGGAACGCCGATCAAGGCGTCCTGTGCACGGATAAGGATCTCGCGCGCTGCCGTCGCCGCCTCACGCTCGGGCGCCCACACCACGGCCAAAGCATCGCCGCTCTCCGCCCTGATCTGCTTGCGGAGGCTGTGCCATTGGCGTCCGTCGAGCCCGCAGTCTCCCGAGTCGGAGTGGATCATGAAGGGCCGGTGAACCGGGCAGGCGATGACGCGCACGCGGTCGGCGATCTCGCGGGCGAAGGTGACACCGGGCTGAGTGCGGTGGTTCAGCAACCCTGCGAAGCCCGGCATCCGAACCGCGACCACCTTCTCGCCACGCTCCAGGGCCTGTTGGATAGGCGCGTAGTCGTAGGTCAGCAACGACGATGTCGCCTCGACCACATGAGGACTCGTCTCCCACGGTAACCCCTCCGCGGCGATGGCCAGCAACTCGGGCTCGACACCGCGACGCTCCAGCTCTGCCCTGATACGCAAAAGGTTGAGCTGCCGGAACGCCTCGATATGCACGAGTTGGGGCAAGCGGCGATGGTTGTCCACACCCTTGAGCTCTATACGCCGGCCGCCCGCCACCGAGACATTTACGTCTTGCCGCGCTGCCCCCGGCCCGCGCCGCACTTTCCCCGTCGCCTGCGCCACGCGCGCCAGCAAACGCCCGGCGGCTTGCAGCTCCAGCGGCGTCAGCAATTCGGGCTCGGTCACCGTTTCGGTCAGCGGCATACCCAATCGATCGGTGCGAAACGTGATACGGTGACCGATATCGGAGACCTCGCGGCACGAGTCCTCCTCTAGAGATAGCTGGCGGATCCGCAACTCGCGATTCACACCCAGCTCCGGCACTCGGAACGGGATCGCTCCATCGAGGCCCACCATCGCCGTACGCTGGAACCCGGTCGGGATCGATCCGTCCAGGTATTGCTTGCGCATGACGTGCAGCTCGGACACCAGGTTGAGGTTGAGGAGTTGGGCGATCTCGATAGCTACCCGCACCGCCTCCTCATCAATCTCGAACGGCGGCGTGTCGTCGATCTCGTAAGTGCAGACCGATTTCTGTTCCAGCTGGTAGACTATTTCCTTCCTGGTCTTGAACTCCATCAGCGCCGTCCCGTCGTACTCGCCCATTTCGCTGAGGGTCGGGCGCATGTGGCGGAGCACCTCAGAATCGCTCACCTTCACAAGACGGCCAGCCGGGCAGCGGCAGAAGAGCTTCGAGCGGGTCAGCAGCTGCTGGTGCACCTCGAGACCGGACATGAAGCCCAGCGTCCCGTAGTCGGCGGCGGAAAGCTCCCCGAACTCGGCGTCGGGGAAATCCAACGCCGGGTCGAGCCGCGGGTTCAGGTCCGCAGGCGGGCGCACCCCATAATCAGTCGTGTTCGCGTCTTCGTTCATATCGATCAGGCCCGCCGGCGAGCGACCCCCTCCAGTGGGGTCGCCCCAGCAGGGGCGTGAAAGTTACACCACTTGCGCTCGAACAGGAACAGTGGTTACGGGCCAAACTCTGGCGCATGGCCGTCGAGATGAGCCCCGAGCCGACATGCTGGTGCCGCCCGGGCCGCTCGGGCCGATCGCTTGCGACAAGAGGGCCCCGCTCTTCTCTTCCGATACGGAGCGCGGGCGCGAGCGGGCACAGATCACCCGGAACCTCGAGGTCGGGCGGAATGGATAAAGTCAGGGTACTGGAGAAACGGTGGATCCTCGACGACGTCTTCAAGGTCGAAGAGGCGATCATCGAGCACCGCAAACACGACGGGAGCTGGAGTCCGCCGCTCCGGCAACTCTGCTTTGAGCGCGGCGACTCGGTCGCCGCCTTGCTACTGAACCGCGATACCGACCGCCTCGTGATGGTGAACCAGTTCCGCTACCCGACGCTGGAGAAGGGCCCCGGTTGGGTGGACGAGATCGTCGCCGGCAGTCTGCCCGAGGGCGAGTCGCCCGAGGCCTGCATAGCCCGCGAAATCCGCGAGGAGACGGGGTACGAGGTCGAGGTTCTGGAACCGATCGCCACGTTCTATATGTCGCCCGGCGGTACGTCGGAGCGCGTTCTCCTCTACTATGGCGAAGTGAGCGGACAACCGGAGACCGCGGAAGCGCTCGGGGTCGGCGACGAGGACATCAAGGTGTTCGAGATGAGCCCCGCCGAGCTGTGGGACGCTTTTCTTGCCGGCCGCCAGCAGGACGCCAAGACCATTATCGCGCTGCTCTGGTTGTGGCTCGGGCGGCCCGCCCGCTAACCGGCCCGCGCTCCGTTCGGCACGGCGGCCTCGGGGACCGCGAATACCGGCCGGATACCGTCGGGATAACCGAGATCAAAGAGCATCCCCTCGGACAATTCGCCCGCCATCTTTCTTGGCTCGAGGTTGATCACGAAGAGCGCCTGTACGCCGACGAGCGCTTGCCGGTCGGGTCGCTCCTTCTTCAGTCCCGCGACGATCGTGCGCTGGTGATCGCCGAAATCGACGGTAAGCTTCAGCAGCTTACCCGAGCTGGGGATGTCGTCGACCGCCGCGATCGAGCCTACCCGAACGTCAATCTGCTGGAAGACATCGAAGGGTACGGCGGGCTTCAGCGGAGCAGGTTTGAATTCAGCCATCTTTCCTCAGCTGGTATAAGTGAATGCGTTCGACATCGAAATCATCGCGCACCACACCGAGGATCCAGTCGGCGCCGACATCGAAGACACGAGAGCGCTCCGGCATCTGCACTGTTGTGACGAAGCGACCGCGCGTGTCAAAGACACGCCAGATAACGGGATCTTCCGGGTATGGCGCGTAGTCGCCGACCCAGAGGGCACCCTGCGAGTCGACCAGTAGGCAGCCGTATGCGGGTCGCGTCGCCGGGACGTCCATCGCGTCGAGTTGCGCCCTCATCCCCACTCGCTGTTCCTCGGGGACGCTTGCCAGTCGCTGCTCGATCGCCCGCTCGATGTCGTCACGCGTCACCCGCAGGTCTACATCGGCTAGGCGGATGATACGGCGCAATGTGCCGTCCGCAGTGTAGACGCCGACCTCGAATTTCTTCTGGTCGCCGATGAAGACGTCGTCCGCATGGACCGCGGCGCTCGTGATGTGTGCAAAGAGCGGCGTGCTCATCACGCCACGTCCGTCCTCGGTGTAGATGTAGACCTCGCGGCCGAGAAACAGCCCGATCGTGTCCATCCGCGCACCGTCCCGCGCGTAACGCGCGACCGCCGCCGGATCGCGGCCCAGCCCCAACCGGATGGCAGCGGCGCCGCGCCCTCCCGCCGACCAGAACTCCCGCACGACGAACGAGCCGTCCTCGAGCCGACCCACCGCGGCCACGTTCGCGAGAGTCGGATCGAGGGTCAGCGTCCTGGCCACCTCCCCATCAGCGGTCAGCACGGTGAATCGTCGCTTCCCGTAGTCGAAGATCCAGATCGAGTCGCCGGGACCATAGCCCAGCCCAATGATCTCCCGGTACTCGCCGGGCGCATCGCCGCGACGGCCCGAGGCGGAGAGGAAGCGGCCGTCCGCGTCGAAGAAGCGGATCTCTCGCGAGCCGGCGTCGGCGACGACCACGTGGCCATCGGGCAGACGCAGCGCGCCTTCGACCCCGGAGAACTGGTACTCGGGCGGGCCGTCCTCGAGGCCGATCTCCAGAAGCGGTACTTCGTCCACCCGCCAGGTCGTGGACGCGTCCGAGGATGCACGACTCTCGACGATCTCGATGCCGGCGCTGTCACGCACGGCGAAGCGCGGGCCGCCGCCGGGTTCGGCACACCCGGTCGCCGCAACGGCAATCAGCGCCATCAAGCGCATGTGTGTTCTTGGCGTGTACATGACTCACAGGTTAGGTTGAGCCGGTTTACCAGGGAAGAGGTATCGAAGGAACCGGAATCGGACTCTCGACACGGAGCCGCGAGATGCGAAAAAGACCAGCCAGATCAGCGACTCTCGCAATACTTATGTTCGCAGCCCTCATGGCGTCAGAGCCAGCGGTTGCCCGGCCGAGCTTCGACACGGCCGGCCTGGAAGTCGTAGCTGACTCCCTGGACGACGGCCCCCACATCTACTGGCAGAGCGATTCAGCCGCCATCGCTTTCTACCTATGCGACGGTTCTGTGGCGAAGCAGACGTTCCTCGTAAGCGATACGCTGCGCTTCCACGGTTTCTGCGGTGATTCCCTCACCGAGTACGTCGTGGCCGCTCGGACGCCAGAGATCCAGCCTTCCATCTATGAGGATGTCCCGAAGATCTTCGTCGTCAGCGACATCCACGGCGAATACGCGGCATTCGTGGATCTGCTGGTCAGCGCCGGGATCGTCGACCAGGACCTGCACTGGCGCTGGGGGACCGGGCACCTGGTGGTGGACGGCGACGTGTTCGATCGCGGTGACCTGGTCACCGAGAGTCTGTGGCTGATCTATCGCTTGGAGCGGGAGGCGATTCGGGCCGGCGGTCGCGTTCACTTCGTCCTCGGCAATCACGAGATAATGGCGATGCAGGGGGATCTCCGTTACGTCAATAAGAAGTACATGGACGGTATCGTGCGCAGAACGAAGATCATGTACCAAGACTTGTATGGCCCGCACATGGAGATGGGCAGGTGGCTGCGCACGAAACACTCGGCAATCAGACTGAACGGCATCCTCTTCGTCCACGGCGGCATCGGCCCCCACATCGTGGAGCGCGGGCTGGGCCTGGAGGAAATCAACGCCCAGGCCCGCGAGCACATCGATTTGCGATCGTACCAGATCGCGTTCGACGAGGTTCCGATCTTCTGGTACAGCAGCGGTGGCCCGTTCTGGTACCGTGGCTACTACGAGCCGAAGGAGGGGTGGTATATGCACGCGACTCCGGAAGAAGTTGAGGCGATCCTCGACTACTACGGAGCGCACGCGGTTGTCGTGGGTCACACCGGGGTCGAACAGGTGAAGAGTCTGTACGATGGACGCGTCTTCGGGATCGACATCCCGCTGAACACCCTCGGCTCGTTCCAGGGCCTGCTCTGGGAGGGCGGCGTCTTCCATCGCGTAACCGGCGGCGGCGAGCTCGAGGAGCTGGCAGGGCACCTCTAGTCTTCACCCAGCTCGCCGTAGACATCGCCGTTCAGGGCAGCCTTACCGTCTTCGTAGGGCGCGGCGATCCGGCGATAGAACTCCAACTTCGCGGTCTCCAGCACCGTCACCACGTCGGCGAGCGCGGTATAGCTCAGACCGCGCTTCTGCAGCCAATCGCTCAGAATGCGCGTGACGATGTAATTGAGGTCCCCGTCCGGCGTCGCGTCGCTGATCGATTCCGCCAGCCCGGCCAGAGCTGCATCGTAGAGCGATCTGCTCTCCTGCACGATGTACGGCATCTCGTCACCTCCTGGGCCATGCCGGTAATTCAAAAGGGGCGCAAGTTGATCGTCGCCTTGTCCCGTGGCATCTTTGGGTCGTGTCGGGCCCCCGCGCGGGGCTCTCATCAATAATAGGACTGTGAGGTGGCGATGGCGCCGGGCCTCGGTCAGGACCTGCTGAAGCGGCGCGTTCCCCAGATCCTCGGCATCTACCTGGCCGTTGGCTGGGGCATCCTGGAGTTCGTCGACTGGCTGATCGGCCGTTACGATGTGACGCCGCGGCTGGCCGACGTGAGCCTCGTGGCCTGGGTGGCGATGATCCCGACGGTTCTGCTGCTCGCCTACCACCACGGCGCCCGGGGCCCGCAGCGCTGGAGACGAGTCGAGCGGATCGGTGTGCCGATCAACATCGTCGTCGCCGCAGCGCTTGTTGCGACTGTCCTAACCCGTGGCGGCTTGAGGTCGGGAGGCTCGGCGATCGACGCCGCCGCGCTCGACCCGACCCGCATCGCCGTTCTCTATTTCGACGACGAGAGTGAAGACCAGAGCCTCGGCCACCTCGCCAACACCTTCACCGGCGCCCTGATCGACGAGCTGAGCCAGGTCAGCGGGCTGGACGTAGTTCCGCGCGGGGGCGTGAAGCCCTACCGAGACGCCTCCGTGTCTCTCGACAGCCTGGTTAGAGCTCTTGGGATGGGGACGCTGGTGGAGGGCAGTGTCACAGGCTCCAGAGAATCCTTGGCGCTAAACGTGGCACTCATCGATCCAGCCAGCCAATCGACGATCGAGAGCTTCGCGCTGCGCGGCCCCGTGGAAGAGTGGCAGGATCTGCGCAACGACCTGGCGGCGCAGGTGGCGCGCCGACTTCGACAGCGCTTGGGCGTCGAAGTTCAACTACGTGGACGCCGCGCCGGCACGTCGAGCCCCGAGGCGCTGGCTGCGGTCGAGCAGGCCGAAGCCCTGCGTGACGAATCGGACGTGCTCGAGGCGGCCGGCGACTCGGCGGCGGCGGTGCGGGCCTTGGTCGCCGCCGATTCGGTGCTCGCCGTGGCCGAGCAACTGGATCCGTCGTGGGTGGAGCCGATCGTGCTGCGCGGTTGGGTGGCCAGGGACCAAGCTGCACTCTCGGGTGCAGCCGCGGACGACTTCGACAAGGACGTGGTAATACGCGGGCTGGCGCACGCCGAGCGGGCGCTGGAGCGGGCCCCCGACGATGCTCGGGCCCTCGAGCTACACGGGGTATTGCTGTTCCAGATGTCGGTGGCGCGGGAGGCCAGTGACCCCAGCGAGCTGCGGGAGCGAGCCGAACGGGACCTGAAGGCCGCGGTGGCGGCCGATCCCTGGAGGGCCCGCGCCTGGAGTGACCTGAGCGAGCTGCAAAGGCGGAACACCCAGTTCGCGGAAGCGCGGCAGAGCGCCGAGCGGGCGCTGGAGGCGGACCCGTTCTTGGAACAAGCCAGACTCATCATCTTCCGGCAGTTCCAGATCTCGCTCGACCTGAAGGACGTGAGCGAGTCGATACGCTGGTGCGACGAGGGGCGGCGGCGTTTTCCCGCCGACGAGTGGTTCGTGTCGTGCTCGCTCTTCCTCCTGGGGCTCTCAGGGGGGCCGGAACCCGATGTGGACCGCGCCTGGGTACTGCTGGACAGCATGTGGCAGATGAACCCGCCGCAATCACGCGAGCAGCGCCAGGCCCTCGGTGAGACCTGGGTGGCGGGCGCCCTCGCTCGTGCAGGATTACGAGACAGCGCCGACGCGGTCATCGAGCGGGCCCGCGCCGCGCCGCCCGAAGCCGTCGCTCCCTGGATCGACTACTACGCCGCCAACGTCCGCCTGCTACTCGGCGAGCGTGACCGAGCGCTGGACATGTTAAGCGAATTCCTAGAGGCTATCCCGCAGCGGAAGGAATACGTGGCGTCCGACTGGATGTTCGAGGCCCTCTGGGAGGATGCCCGCTTCAAAGCGCTCGTAGGACCCACGGAGTAGCCGGGACAGGGTCGCCGACCGAGCCCGGCCCGCGACCCCTGCCGCAGAGTCCTACCGATCAATCAGGTCCTACCACTACCTCTGGGTCATCGGTGAAGACGTCGTCCCCAATGGCGACGGCGACGAAGTACTTGTAAGTGGCGAACGGCGCGTCCTGCCTGATCGGCAACCGGCGGGGCCCATTTCTCGGGCCGCGCTGGTTGACCCGATTGGACGGCGTCCGATCGATGAAGTGGACCGACCAGGCGCCCTGAGCGCAGTTCCACTCGATGTGGTCGCCTCGCCTGGCGTTTACCGGATCCTGCGAGTAACTGAACGCACCTGTCGCGGGATCGACGGTGATGATCACCGTGTGGACGGTGACCTGGGTGTCACCCGTTCCCCGCCACAGCTCGTCTCCTCCCCGCCCCGCTGTGAGGGCGGCGATGAGCAAGACGACGGCGGGGATCGTCCAGAGAGTGCTCGGGACCGTGCGTCTCATTAAGCTTCTCCTTGGGCTGTGAGAAACAACTCCCGGTTGTGGTGATGATGGCGAGCATTGGGCAGGACCGATCGGGGCCCGGCGCTCACCGGTTATCGCACGAACGGCAGAAATGATATGCGCGAATGGTGTGGCGCGCGAGTGGGGGTGACGCCGATCGCCCGGGCCTAGTGGATGACAGCACGGCTCCAACGGACTAGCTTCAGCGGAACGACGGGAGACAGCCACCATGCCAGAGGCCGTACGCCAGAAGCGCTTCGTCCTGGCGCTCGCCGTGCTGTGCTCCGTGCCGCCGGGGCAAACGCTGGGACAGGAGACCGAAGGAGAGGCTTCGGAACCGAAGCGCAGCGGTTTGATCCCGATTCCCGTCCTCTACTATACGCCGGAGACCAAGCTCGCCTTCGGCCTTGCCTCCCAGTACTACTTCCGCCCGGCGGATGCTGATGCTACCGCCCGACCCTCGACCCTGACGCCGGTCTTCATCTACACGACGAACAGTCAGATCGTCGTTCTACTCAATTCGGATCTTTGGTGGCGCCAAGAAGACTATCACTTCACCGGCGACGTCAACTACAGCAGATTCCCGGACAAGTTCTACGGCATCGGCAACGGCACTTCGCAGGACGACGAGGAGGACTACACGCCACGTTACACGCGTCTGCGTGTCAGTATCGAGCGACGGTTTTTCTCCGCCCTCCGTTTCGGCGTCGGCTACCAATTCGAGCACGGCGAACTGGTCGAGACCGAGGCAGGCGGCATGTTGGACCAGGGAGACATCCTCGGCAGCGCAGGCGGCATCGTCTCGGGCCCCACGTTACTCGCCAGCTGGGACACCCGCGACAACATCTTCTCCGCGTCCAGCGGTCAACACCACCAGCTATCCGTCGAGCTCAACGGGGGCGCCATCGGTAGCGAGTACGATTTCGGCCGTTACATCCTCGACCTACGCGGTTACATCAGCACCTTGCCTAATCACGTCCTGGCGTTGCAGGGCTATTTCGGGTTCGAGAGCGGTGACCCGCCGTTCCAGCACTTGTTCTTGTTCGGCGGCCAGGACCTGATGCGGGGGTACTACGTGGGCCGCTTCCGCGACAAGAACATGATCGCGCTACAGGCCGAATACCGGATCGCCCCCATCTGGTGGCGGGTGGGTGCTGTAGTCTTCGGCGGGATCGGCGATGTCGCCACCGAACCGAGCGGCTTCGAACTCGGCGACTTCAAGTATTCGATCGGTGGCGGACTTCGCTTTCTCTTGATCCGCGCCGAACGGATAGCGCTGAGATTCGATTTCGGATTCGGCAACGGGGATTCCGGCTTCTACATCACCCTGGGCGAAGCCTTCTAGCTAGTTGAACTCGGCGCTCAGCTCTCGGCATTCATCCGCCAGACTCGGATCGAACTTCGGAATCTGATCGCTGATGTACGATATGTGTGTCGCTCCCGCGGTGTGAAACGCCCGCAGAGCCCTGACGAAGTCCGAGTCGGCCGCCGCTACGACACCCCCGAAGACATCGTTAATCTCCGAGCCCTCGATTCGGATAACCAAACGGAGAGCGCCGACAAGCTCATCCAGACCCTCGAGCGACGCTTCTGCATCACCCATCTGACGCTCGAGACGCGGCACCGCATCACGCCAGGGTTCGAATTGCTCTTCCCTCCACCCCGCGCGCCCCGCCGACTCGCGGCACAGCTCCAGAAGCTCGCCGTGGCTCCGCTCCTGCTCGGCGAGCGTCTCGAAGAACCGCCGGACCGGATCCCGATCGGCATAGCGCTGCGCCAAGTTCTCGTAGATCCGTTGCGCCCGCAGTTCCAGCTCGACGCACCGACCGAGCAGCTCGGGAACCTCCACCGCGGGCGGTCGAAGCGCGCCGGCCTCACACAGTAGCGACAGGAAGGTCTGCCCCCGGCCGGCTGTCAGCGCCTTGAAGAATACCGGCCAGCCAAAGCACCGGATGGTGACCACCGGATGAGCGAGGATATCCCACCTGCGTATTACTCCGACCACGGCTCTTCTCCTTCCGAGCTCAGTCGCATCTGCCCCGACGCCGGTCAGCCGGCGGACAGTCGAACCCTCCGACCGCCCAGAGACCGACTCCGTCTTCTCGCGCTCGGCGTTGCGCCTCGGTGTACCAATCGACGTATTGCACGTTGGGCGGATACGTAGCCAAAAGCGCCCAACCCTGGCGGACCAACACCCAGTTCACCTGCAACCCGTCGATCCAAACGTAGGCGAGCATCCGGTCGTATTGATCTCGTAACTCGACGTCGCGCTCCAATTCCACACGCGACCCGACCGGCGCCAAAACGGCGAGCGCTTCGGCTGCCAGCGCCCCGTAAGGCTCCTGGCTCAGCTCGGGGGTGTCCATCCCGATGAGCCGGACGCGTCCGACCACAGCACACTCGATCGTATCGCCATCGATGATCCGCTGAACCGTGCAAGCGCTGGTCTCGCGGATCGGCTCAGCGGGACCCTGTTCGATCAGCGCTTCCGTCGGAGGCGTAGGTATCGTATCCGTCTGCGCGCGGATGGCGCTCGCCGACGCAGAAAGCGATAGCCCGAGCATCAAGACAGTGCGCATGTGGCCCATCATGTGCCGAGCGACCCGGGCGAGCAACAGAAAACGATAACGGCTAGTGGCCACGCAGAGTGTTCGAGCACTTTCATAGAACCGGCCATTCACCCAGATTGTGGGCTCACATCCAGAGATCGCGCAGAAGCGGAGATGGTCATGCACAAGTTCCTGATCCACTACACGGGTGATGACGTCGGTGTCGCGACAGAGGACATCGGCCGCGGTGAAGAGGTGACGGGTGTCTACATGGACACCGAAGAGACGATCACGCTGAGCGCCCGCGCCGACATCCCACTCGGCCACAAGATCGCGGTGAACGAGATCGCCAAGGACGGCGAGGTCACCGAGTACCGGGTGAAGATCGGACTGGCCAGGGAGCCGATAGCCGTTGGCGACTACGTACACGTACACAACATCAGATCGGCCCGCTGGTCGTTCGAGGGCTAACACAGAGGGCGAGGCAAAGATGCAACTGACTGGCTATAGACGCGAGAACGGACGCGTAGGGATCCGAAATCACGTCGTCGTCCTGCCGGTCGACGACATCTCCAACGCCGCCGCCGAAGGGGTGGCACGGCTCATCCCCGATGCGCTGGCGCTTCCCCATCCTTACGGCCGGCTGCAGTACGGCGAGGACCTCGAGCTGCACTTCCGCACGCTGATCGGCACCGGCGCCAATCCCAACGTCGCCTCGGTCATCGTCATCGGTATCGAGCCGAACTGGACCGAGCGCGTGGTCGAAGGTATCCGCGCCTCGGGCAAGCCGGTCGAAGGTTTCTCGATCGAGCGGTTCGGCGACCTGGAGACTATTCGCAAGGCGGCGCGTGTGACGCAGGGATTCGTGCAGAACGCGACGGAGCTGCGGCGCGAGCCTGTCGAGCTGAGCGATATTTGGGTCAGCATCAAATGCGGCGAGTCGGACACCACCACCGGCCTGGCGTCCTGCCCAACCGTCGGTCGTGTCGTCGACAAGGTGGTCGACGCCGGCGGAACGGTCTTCTTCGGCGAGACCTCCGAGCTGACGGGCGGCGAGGACATCATCGCCGAGCGCTGCGCGAGCCCCGAAGTGCGCACGAAATTCCAACAGACGTTCGACGCCTATGTCTCGGCGATCCAGTCGAAGGGTGTCGATCTGATGGGCTCGCAGCCGACTCAGGGCAACATCCGCGGCGGCCTGAGCACGATCGAAGAGAAGGCGCTCGGCAACATCGAGAAGACCGGGGTCGGGCCGGTCGTCGACGTGCTCGGCCCAGCGGAAGCCCCGACGGTACCGGGACTCAACTTCATGGACAGCTCGTCGGCCGCGGCGGAGTGCGTCACGCTGATGGCCGCGGGCGGCGCAGTCATCCACCTCTTCCCGACCGGCCAGGGCAACATCGTCGGCAACCCCATCGAACCGGTGGTAAAGGTAACCGGCAACCCGCTCACCGCGCAGACGATGAGCGAGCACATCGACCTCGACGTGAGCGGGCTGTTACGGCGTCAGATAACGCTCGACGAAGCCGGCGACCGCCTGCTGGAACTGTTCGCCCGCACCGTCAACGGCAGGCTGACCTGCGCCGAGGCGCTGGGTCATCGCGAGTTCGTGCTGACCAAGCTCTATCCAAGCGCGTGAGGCCGCTGCTCAGAGTCCACTATGCGAAGCACCTCCTCCGCCTGGGAGGGACTGTAGCGCCTGCTCAACACCGCCGACTTGTCTAATAGCCAGCGTAGCCGCGCGGCCTGGTGTTGGCACCCCCGTTCCACCGGCATTGACGTTCGCGAACCTGTTCTCGCTCGGGTAGTTGGAGCTCCGCGAGGCTCCGTCTCGTCCAGCGTTCTTCGGATCGCGTCTCGCTGACTGAGCCTGGCATCTCGCTTGCCGTACCGGTCGTGGACTGTCGCTCCCGCCCACAGAGAACACATACAGGACCCTGCGCTCTATGCGGAAAGTGGCGATTTGTACGGCACTGGTCTCGCTGGTCGTTACCGGGATCATCGCGTGTTCTCGCGACTTCGTGATGGATCCGCAGCCCATGAGCCTCGAGGTGAAGAAGCTTGATACCCAGCCGTTGCGGGTCTCGTTCACGGCGCGCGTTGTCAACTGGGACGGGGAGACGCCGATCGAGTACAGCGCATCGGCGTGCTCGCTGGCCGGCGACATCTTCATCTGTATGGGTGGCCCCTTCTTGGAGAGTTCTGCCGTTGCTGAGCGCGTAACCCAGCCGATTACATGGACCGAGGAGCAGTGTGGTATGCTGTTGGTCTTCGGTGCGAGCCTGACAAACGGCGAGCAGGCGGAAGTCACACACATTGCCTGCTCCTGAAGGCGCAGCCCCTGTAAGAACCGCTATCAATCCCACCAGCCGTGCACTGCTCCCGGTACGACAAGGACCGACCCTGCTATTCAGCGAAGTTCATGCGGCGCAGCAGGTCCTGGAAGCGCGGGTCCGACCTCAATCCCTCGAAGCGAGGTTCCGAGTTGACCCACGGCAGATACGGCTCCCTCGTCTCGTAGGCCTCCTCAAGCGCCGCCAGCGTCTCGTCGATCTGGCCCAAGTGTGCGAGATACAGTGCTCTGCCTGCCGTGCCGACGACGTTGGGAACTTGGAGCGCCTTGACTGCCTCCGGCATCTTAGCCGGATCCGATAGCGCGGCGAGGTAGGCGCGATAGGCCTCGGGATCGGTCCCGGTTAACTCGGCCACGCGGTCGTACACAGGGGCAGCAGCGGCGTAGTCGCCTTTCAGAACATAGGCGGCAGCGAGCATTAGGGTGCCTTGGTACCAGTCCGGGCCGCTCTCCAACGCGCGCTCGAAAGCCGGGATCGCATCATCAGGCCGGCCACTGAACGCCAAGATTACCCCCAATATGAGGTTGGGCGCTGGCGACAGTGGGTCCAACTCGACGGCGGTTCGTGCCTGCTGCAGCGCCTCGTCCCAGCGACGGGTCACCCCCAAGAGCTCCGCGTACCACTGATGCGCGGTCGCATAGCCCGGGTTCAGCTCGATCGCCCTCAGGTAGTCACGCTCAGCGGCATCACGATCCCATTCGAACACGGTCTTGATGTACCCGGAAGCCGTGTACGCTTCGGCAAGATCGGGATCGAGGGCTCGCGCCCGCTCGGCCGCCGCCTTCGCAAACGGTAGGACCTCGGGAATGGACGGTCCGCCGGACTCCGGAAGCAGCACGTAGGTTTCGGCGAGCCCCGCGTAGGCGCGGGCGTAGTCCGGATCCAGAAAGATCGCCTGGTTGAAATAGCTGATCGCTGAATCCAAGGCAGCGAGTCCGCGCTGGTGCCAGAAATGTCGGCCGCGCAGGTAATGGTCGTACGCCTCCGGATTCGCGGTCGGCATGGCAGCGAGCCGTTCCTCCTCGTCCGGCGTCAGCGTTGCCTCAAGCTCCTCCGCGATGCGCCGCGCCACCTCCGTCTGAATCGCCAACAGGTTCTCGATAGACAGCCGCCGGTCGTACGTCTCCGCCCAGAGGTGCTCGTCCCTCTGAGCATCGATCAGCTGCACGGTCACGCGCACGGTCGGGCCGGCGCGCAGCACACTCCCTTCCAGAAGGTAGCGGGCGTTCAGCTCTTCGCCGATCTCGCTCAGGCTCTTGAGAGTCTCGCGGTAGCGCATCACTGAAGTACGTCCTCTGACGCTCAAGGCACTGATCTTCGACAGCTGAGTCAGAATCTCGTCGTGTATGCCGTCCGTGAAGTACTCGTCGTCCGAAAGCCCGCTCCTGTTCTCGAGCGGCAGCACGGCCACGGTCGGCCGCTCGTCGGCAGTCGCGCTTTCGTCAGCAGTGCGTCCGAACAGCATCCACCCCGTTGCCACTACGCCCCATGCCGCCAGAACGATCACGAAGGTCGCGGCCGCATTGCGCCACGTGAGGAAACGATGTTTGCGTCTGGCTTCGTGGTGAACAGCGGCGGCCTCAGCCTCGATTCTGGCTGCTTCGGCTTCGGTCAGGGGTGTCGGTTCTGCTGGTGTCACCGTCGGCGGGGCTACCTCATGCACAAAAGCCGTCGCCAGTACGATGGGCAGGCCGATGATGAACAGCACTATGGCGAAGGCAGGAAACCACTGCGGTAGCCCCAGTCCCTCCGTCAGGGCTTGCACCGCTTGATAGGCCACGAGGGCAGCGCCGCAGTAGATGAGCAGCACCTGCCACAGCGAACGGCGGTGGATCTCGACGATCAGCCGCTTGAGACGGGACATAGCTGCCACCTGCGGCCTGAGGTACGTGGGATTACGGGCACCCGCTTGAGCTCAAAGATGCGGCATCAATGACTGGGCATCAACGAGCGCAGCCAACAACTCCTCTCCCAACAGTTGCGGCGGAGCCCGTGTCGTGAGTGGATCTCAATCCCACCAGCCGTGCCAGAACCAACCCCGGCGTCGCGGGTCGTAGAAC
>CAYFSW010000043.1:0-3409 GCA_964345885.1 uncultured Gemmatimonadota bacterium
TCGCCGTGCAGAGCGATGTGGCCGAGAACATCGCCCGGGCGCTGCGTGCGGAACTGACGCCGGGCGAGCGGGAGCGGCTGCATCGCAAGCCGACGGAGAACCTGGAGGCCTACGACCTCTGGTTGAAGGGCATGCGCGTCGGGGAATCGCTCAACCCCGATGGGCTGCGGCAGGCCGAGCAGTACTTCCATGGGGCCATCGCCCTCGATCCAACGTACGCCCGGGCTTACTCCGGGCTCGCGTTGACGCTAGGGATCCACGGATTCCTCGGGAACGTCGATCCGGCGGAGCTGTTCCCGCGGGTGAAGGCGGCGGCGCAGGAAGCGCTCAGGCTCGACCCCAGCCTTGGGGAGGCGCATACCGCCCTGGCATTTGTGGCCTTCTGGCACGATTGGGACTGGGCAAAGGTGGAGAGCGAGCTCGAGACGGCCCTGGAGCTCAACCCGGACGATCCCTGGGCGCACGGGTACCGGGGATGGTCCTTAATGTTCACCGAACGTTTCGTCGAAGCCGAGGCGTATCTAACTAAGGCCGTGCGCCTCGACCCTCTCTCGCCGCTAAAAGCCGTCTTTCTGGCCCAACTGCACTCCTGCACGGGACGACCGGAAGAAGGAGTTGCCACCCTTGACCGCATTCTGCGCTACGATCCGCATCAGCTCGCAGCCCTTTTCTGGCGAGCTCTCTGTCATATGTACACTGGGAACGCCGCCGCGGCAGTGAACGATTGCGACAGGGCGATCGCGACCTTCGGCCGAGTCATCACTACCGTAGGCATCGCAGGAATCGTCCATGCAGTCACCGGCGACACCGAGGGCGCGCAGCAGATTCTCGATGAGCTACGCGCCCGAGCCACGGATGAGTACGTGGATCCTTACTTCTTGTTCGCGATCCGCGTCCTGCTCGACGGCTTTGATGCGGCGCTGCCGTATCTCGAGCAGACCATCGAGACGCGGTCGGTCTTCGTCGGCTACCTCCGTGTCGTACAGCGCTACAGCGGACTTCGCTCCGACCCGCGCTTCATGAACGCGCTGCGCGCGATCTGGCCCGACGACTTCTAGCACGAAGCGGAACGGGCACCGATGACCTCCCTCCTCCAACGGCTTCGCGAGCGCAAGCTCTTCCAGTGGGCGCTGGCCTACCTGGCCGGTGCTTGGGTTCTCTTTCAGGGCATCGAGGTGATGGCAGAGCCCTGGGACCTGTCCCCAGCCTTCCAGAGAACCGTTCACCTGATCGTCGCCGTGGGCTTCCTCGTGGCGCTGGTGCTGGCCTGGTACCACGGCGAGCAGGCGCGGCAGCGGGTGAGCGGTACGGAGCTGTTGATCGTCGCGCTGCTGCTAGGTGTCGGCGCCCTGCTCATAAGGATGTACAGGCCGGAGGAAGCCGGCGCCCCCGAGACGCGACGGGCCGAGAGGGTCGTGCAGCCGGCCGACGGCGCGGTCCGCTCGCTCGCCGTGCTGCCATTGACAAACCTGATGGGCGACCCGGACCAGGCGTACTTCGTCGACGGCCTGCACGACGTGCTGATCGGCGAGCTGGCCGGGATCTCCGAGCTCACGGTCATCTCGCGCACGTCGGTGATGCGTTACCGGGACACCGACCACCCGCTGGGCGAGATCGCCGCCGAGCTAGGCGTGGACGCGCTGGTCGAAGGCAGCGTCTTCCACGCCGGCGACAGCGTGAGGGTCACCGCCCAGCTGGTCCGTGGCGCACCGGAGGAGCACATCTGGCAGGGCCGGTACGAGGGTCGACTGAGCGAGGCGTTCGGGCTGCAGACGCGGGTCGCCGAGGCGATCGCCGGGGAGATCCGGCTCGCCCTGTCGCCAGGCGAGGCCGAGCGCCTGGCCCGACGCACCGAGGTCGACCCGGCGGCCCAGGAGGCATACCTGCGGGGGCGGGCGCAGTGGCGGACGCGGACAGCGGACGGCATGCGTCTGGCGCTCACTTACCTGGAGCACGCGGTGGCGCTGGACTCGACGTTCGCGCTAGCGTGGGCCGGCCTGGCCGACGTGTACACACTGGGGACGTACTACGGTGGGTTGGACGTCAGCAACGATGAGGCGTACCGCCGTGCCGAGCTGAACGCCTTGCGGGCGCTGGAGCTGGATCCGGATCTGGCCGAGGCGCACGCCGCGCTGGCTATCGCACGGCTGGTCGGCGCCTGGGACGTCGAGGCGGGTGAGCGCGGGCTACGACGGGCTCTGGAGCTCAACCCGAACCTCGCCCAAGCCCACAACTGGCTGGGCGATGCGATCAACGCGCGCGGGGACGCGAATGAAGCGGTCGAGTCGTTCCGGCGCGCCAGAGACCTCGACCCCTTCTCCCCGCTCATGAACCGGGACTACGCTAAGGGTCTGCATTACGCGGGCCGTTGCGAGGAGGCGATCGAGCCCGCCCGGACCGCCCTGGAGCTCGATCCAGGTCACGCCGATGCGTACTGGATACTCCGGGCTTGCTACCGATCCATGGGGCGCCTGGATGAAGCGGCCGAGGCAGCGGCCAGATTCTTGGATGAAGTCGGGGAGGAGGATGCCGCCGAGGACGTTCGCGCAGCCTACGATTCGCGGGGTTGGACCGGCCTGCTCGAGGCCGAGTTGGAATTCTATCTCGAAGCCTCAGCCTACCTGCGTGCAGCGTTCCGTTACGTAGAGCTCGGACGCGTGGACGAGGCGTTCGACGCGATCTTCACGGCGATCGAAGTGCGGAGCCCTAACGTGATCATGATGAAGGTCATGCCGACCTTCGAGCCTCTGCGCTCCGACCCACGCTGGGCTGAGGTGCTCCGCCGGGCAGGGTTCTAGCTCATGAGACTCAGGGGATTCCTCGCCGAGCTGAAGCGCCGCCGCGTGACGCGGGTCGCCGTTGTCTACGCGGTGGTGACCTTCGCGGTCCTGCAGGCCGCCGACATCATCATACCGGCCCTGCAACTTCCCGAATGGACGCTGACGCTGCTGGTCGTCGTGACACTCCTCGGCTTCCCCATCTCGCTGGTGCTGGCCTGGGCGTACGACCTGACGCCGGAGGGGGTGAAGAGGACGGCGGCCGATGAGGAGGGCGTGCCTGAGCATCGCGTGCGTCTGCCGAGGCGCGCGGCGCCCGCCACCACCGCCGTGCTTCTGGCGGCGGTGCTCGTCGTGGCGGGCTCGGTCTGGTGGTTCACGCGGCCGGCGCCGCGCGAGATCCGCGCGCTGGCCGTGCTGCCGCTGGCCAATCTGATGGGTGACCCGGGGCAGGCTTACTTCGTGGACGGCCTGCACGACGTGCTGATCGGCGAGCTGGCCGGGATCTCGGAACTCACCGTCATCTCGCGCACCTCCGTGATGCGCTACCGCGATACCGATCGCTCGCTGGGCGAGATCGCCGCCGAGCTGGACGTGGACGCGCTGGTCGAGGGGAGCGTCTTCCGCGCCGG
>CAYFSW010000044.1:0-11652 GCA_964345885.1 uncultured Gemmatimonadota bacterium
AGACCAGGCTTTCGCCGTCCGGCGCGAGCACTGGACTCATGACGCCGCGCGGAGTCTGGAGGTCCCCCGCCGCGGGGAATGCGATCCTGCGGGGAGCGGTCGGCTCTCGAACCTCGACCGTTACGTGCGCGCGAAACGGGATCGGCTCACGGACAGTATCGTACACCGAATACTTCCATAGCCGCCCCGCTTCCCCGAGGTACACGGCGTCGCCGGTTGGGGCGACAGCGAAGTTGGGAGTCACCACGTATTGGCACGGGGGCATCGTCAGTGTAGCGATGCGCCGCTCTACACTCCCATCAAACGACCGGAACTGGAGGTGGTCGGGCACCAGGATCCCAACGGGGTCTATCGGGTTGCCGCGGCCATAGAATCCACTGCCCGCAGCGTCCACCAGCACTCGCCCCATCGCTCCACTCAGCGTATCGAGCGTCTCGATAGAATCCGGTGCGATCCGGGCGTCGATACGGGTCGATGGCCGCAGCGTGAACCGGACGACCGCCCATGCGAGCCGGCCGTCCGGCAGGTAGAAGACCGAACTGATCGCGCTGTCACCGGCAACGATGTACTCCGGTTCCCCTCCCTCCACCTCAACGCGGGCCACGCCCGCCCGCCCGGTCGGGCAATGGTAAGAACGAGTGCGCATCCGCAGATACGCGATCGCACTTCCGTCGGGCGCCCAGGCAGGCCGCCCAGCCAAGCTGTCTTGAGTTACTTGATCGATATTCCCGTCAGCCAAGTTCAGTACGTAGATGTTGCCGTCGGTCCCGTCGCGATTCGAGGTGAACGCCACTCGGGTGCCGTCGGGCGAGACCGCCGGGTCCAGGTCGTGATACGGGCCGAACGTGAGCTGTTCCGCCTCGCCTCCTTCGACCGGCAGGCGGAACAGATGGCCGAGCAGGGTGAAGATCAGCCATTGGCCATCGGGTGAGATAGCCACATCGGGAGCGGTTACTTCCATGGTCTCGAACTCTATGGTGCGCCAGTCGGTGTCCTGTGCGGTGACTGGTGCGCTGCACGGGAGCAATAGGAGGGCGGCGATGGCCACGGATGACAAGGGCGAGTTCGGAATGAGTCGTGTAATCATGCTGGCACCCTCACCCTATCAAGGACTTCGCGAGTGACGTTGCGTCGGCTGGGGTCGAGGCGCCGGCGCAGATGATTAGCACCTGCTCCAGCCAATCGAGCGCTCAGAGTCAGAACCTCCCCGAGAACCCGTCCGCGCACACTGCATGATGACCGACGGGTCCGAGCGACCGGATGTTCGTGCCGTCTGGGTTCATGACGAACATCTTTGGCTCTTGCGACGAAACATCGGACGTGGAAAAGAACTCGATACCGCTCGGCGTCCAACGGATGGCTCGGCTCATTCCGCCTGTGTCAATGCTCGCCGTCAACCTCCGGCCGTTTCCCCCGTCCGCGTCCATTACGTAGACATCCTGGAAGATCCACGGGCTTCTGTCTTCCACGCCGCGAGACGAGTTGAACACAATCTCTGTGCCGTCTGGCGACCATCCGACAGGCTGGTTCACGGATTCTGCTCCCGACGTGTGCGTGAGTTGCCGTTCGTTCGAGCCGTCAGCGTCCATGACCCATACTTCCCAATTACCGTCTCTGTTCGACGAGAATAGGATCTCGGTTCCATCTGGAGACCAGATGGCCACGCCGCCGTTCGCTTCAGTCGTGTCCCTCGCCTGCGTCAGGCACCTCACGTTGGACCCATCCGGATCGGCGAGGAAGAGATCCGTCGCTCCGAGTCTTACATCAGGTTGGAAGCGCACGGTCGCCCCCGTCTCCCACGTCGAATGAAAGAGGAACGTCGCCCCGTCAGGTGACCACGGGTCCCAGACCGAGTACCAATTTTCGCCGGGCGTATCAGTTAGTCGCCGTTGATTGGACCCGTCGGCATCCATCACCCACATCGTTTGCTCTTCGTTGACCGTCGAGATGAAGAGGATGCGGTTGCCGTCAGGCGAGAAGATTGGCAAGTAGTGCGACTCCCCTTCCCCACTCCCAGTTAGCTGCCGGATGTTGGAGCCGTCCGCATCCATCACGTAGATGGCTGCCCCGCCGCCCTCATCCCGGTTCGACGCGAAGACAATCCTGCTGCAGTCCCGAGAGAAGCTGGGAACCCAACTACCGCGTCCTTCAGGCGTGTGCGTTAGGTTCTTGCCGAGCGTTCCGTCAGCATTGACGACGTGGATGTCCGCAGTGCTGTCTCGGTATGCCACCATGACGCGGATTGGACTAACATCCGTCTGAGCACTCGCGTCCGAGGAGAAGATGGTCGCGCCAATCACGGCTGTGACCGCGACGAAATGGATTCTCGATGCGTGGTTCATGATGTGACTCCGGAACGCCGCTTCGGGGCGCGGCAGCGACCAGGTGGCGCGAAACCACTTCGGCTGGTCCAGCTGGCCGACCGATCGGTCAACGCTTCGCAGGTACTAGCTGCGAGTGGTAACGCTCACCACATCAGCTGCCCCCGCGTGGTGTGGCCGTGTTCCAAATCGCCTGGGCGATTCGCCAACTGCCGTCCGGCTGTCGCCGATAGATGTGCATACCCCTGTAGTGCTCCTCAACGGCATCTCCGCCCGCCCTAGGTGCAACACTCCTGCTGGCCTCGTAAAGGTCCAAAGCCCAACCGCCTACCGCGATTGTCATCCGGGGCTCGATCGCGCCGCCAGTGAAGGTGGACTGGTCGTGAACGCCCTCAAGCCAGGATCGCAATGCGGCACGACCTCGCATGCGTGAACCGCTCGGCGGCGTGACGGCGCAGTCGTCGGTGAAGAGAGCTACATAGCTATCCGCATCCCCTCCGAGAAAGGCAGCGCTCTCGCGCTCGCGCAGTTCGTTGACCGCTTCAACCTCGATTTCCGCGGCCGGCCGTTCTGTGTTCCCTCTCGGCTCGAATTCGCGCACGAAGAGCAGCGCGTCCAGCAGATCGCTCCAAACCGCCGCTCCAGAGATGTGACCGTAGGCACGTGTCAGGAACTCGCCGCCAGCCCAGCTCCCTTCGGCTGCCGCGCGGCGTAAGTCAAGGAGGCCGTAGTCGTAGCCGGCTGCCGCCATCAGTTCCTCGAACTCAGGCAATGGAAGGTCCTGGTCGGGGATCATGCCGGCGTCGGCGTCGCGATTCGACGTGACTCCGATGACGTAGCTCTTCGCGCCGAATGCTTCACCTATGTGCTGGCCCATCGATGGGAAATAGGGTGCGGCCCAGGGCTGGTCGCGGAGAAATGGAGGGGGCTCTGGCGCACGTGCCGCGTGCGCCGTGGCCAACCAGACGATAATCTTCCGGCCGGGGTATCGCTCGTTGGCGAACCACACCAGGTTCTCCGCCATCTGCTCGTCGCGAACGCAGCTCCCGATGTCGGCGTCCCCCAGTACAAACTGAGTGTGACAGGCCAGGTTACGCAGGATTTGCGCCCACTGCTGCGCTCGCTCGTCGGGCATGGCACTCACTGCGGCCAACGCCTCCTCAACCGCGGCCCGAAACGCCCGGCGCGTCGAGACATCCGGCCGTGGCGCGACCCCGTACCGGTACCGCACCTGCGCGAGGCCCCGGAGCACACCGTGTTCCGGACTCTCGCGGTCAACGAGTGGCCCGCCGACACCTCGCGCCGACAAGAAACCTGCTAGGTCGTCTGCAAAGTAGAAGGCGCTCGCCACCTGGTGCTGATGGTCGAACCCGGCGAGCTCGAGCGGCCGGCTGCCGCGCGCATGCTCGCCGAGATACACGACGAGCGGCTGCATCTGCGCCGCGCCCGCCCAGGTCCCCGAGCCGAGCCAGAACGCTTCGTCGGGTGCCATTCCTGCTCTCAGGCTGTCCCATGCCACCGTCATGTCGTACATCGGGGCCTCGAAGGCGAGCACGTCGAAGCCGAGCTCTCTATGCAGGAACTTCACGAGTCGCGTCTTCGCGAGGAAGTCTGACCCCCCGCTGTGGTCGGCCTCGCCCAGCAGCACGAGGCGCACACCGTCCAGTGCCGCACGCAGAGGCTCGAGGTCCGTGAAATCCTCGTCGTCCGGATCGATGGAGCGAATCGGGAGAGCGTTTTCCCGTAGCCACGCAATACGGGGGTCCGCAGATGAGTCCTGCGGCGTATTCTGTGCGGCACCGACCGCGGGAAAGAACGCCAGCAGGAGCATCATGTAGCAGGCTTGTTGAACCTGGCGCATGGGGATGTCCTTTCTCTTTGGTCCAATTACTTCTTCAGCTGCGAGACCCTCCGAGCAGAGATGCAGGCGCCACAGCCTAACAGTGATTATCCCTTCCTGTTTTGATTGGGCTTTTCCTAAGATACCGCACCTAAGAGCGTTCCGACCAGCCTCACTAGGCCGAAAGAACACTGCGCCGCTTTCAGCTTCATCAGCTATGCTGGGGATCGCGTCGATCAGACAGGAGACTCACGAGCCCCGGCGACGGGGGCACCGCCTCTCCAGTGCGGCGGCGTCACGTCACGTCGCGGCCGTCTGCCGACCGGCGGCGAATGCCTGCTGGTTGAGAGCGAGGAGGTTTTCCGGGATACGTTCCTGAAGCGTACGCTCCCACGTTTCCTGAGGGATGTCGAGCGACCCTGAGAGCGCGCCCAACAGAACGACGTTGGCCGCGCGGTGATTGCCCAGCTCGACGGCCTTTTCGGTCGCTCTTATGACCACCACGTTGAAGCCCTTGCCCTCGAGGAAGTCGACCGCCTCGTCCGGGTAGGTTCGCTGGTCGGCGACGCGGATCGGCTCGACCTTGTGGTCGTTGATGATGATCGTGCCGCCCGGTTTCACGAAATGGGCGTAGCGCAGCGCCTCCAGCTTCTCCAGGGCCAGGAGATAATCGACAGCGCCGCGCGGCGCCATGGGCGAATAGACGCGGTCGCCGAAGCGCACGTGGCTGAACACCGCACCGCCCCGCTGCGCGACGCCGTGGAACTCGCCCTGCTTCACATCGTGGCCGGCGGCTAGGGCGGCGAGCGCCAGGAGCTCGCTGGCCAGGACCGCACCTTGTCCGCCGACGCCCGCGATCAAGACGTTGGTTACCGGCATCGCTCAGGCCTCCCCCGCGACGCCGATCGCGTCGACCGGACAAAGTTGAGAGCACATCGAGCAGCCGACGCACTCCCAGTCACGAATGAACGGGAGATCGTCCTCCCACACCAGCGCCGGGCAGCCGGTCTCGAAGCAGTCCTCGCAGACGATGCACTCTTCGGCATCGACCACGTACGCGGTGCGCTCCCTCGCCTTCTCCTCGGGAAGCAGGTTGCAGTGCCGCCGGGCGATGATCACCGCGGGCCCGGGATGGGAGAGTCCGGAGACGATAGCCCTCTCGGTGGCGGCGAGGTCCCACGGATCGACGACCTCGACGTGCTCCACGCCGAGCGACTTGATCAGCGCCTCGTAATCGACGGCCGGCGCCGGACCGCCCTTCAGCGTGTGCCCGGTGCCGGGGTGCTCCTGATGGCCGGTCATGCCCGTAGTGCCGTTGTCCAGCAGGATCGTCGTGGTCGGCACCCGATTGTAGGCGGCGCTGAGTACGCTGGGTAGGCCGGCGTGCAGGAAGGTCGAATCGCCGATCACCGCCACGACCTTTTCTTCACCGGCCCGGTTGAACCCCGTGGCGTTGCCGATGCTGGCGCCCATGCAGAAGGTGGTGTGCATGGCGTCGAAGGGGGGTAGGCAGCCGAGCGTATAGCAGCCGATATCGCCGGTCACCAGCACGCCCAGCTTCTTCAGCGTGCTGAAGACTCCGCGGTGCGGGCAACCGGCGCAGAGGACCGGCGGTCGCGGGAGGATGGCCACCTCGTCGGAGAAATCGCTCGCCAGCGGCGTACCCTTCAACCCCGCCGCGACCAGGTCGGCGCTCAGCTCGCCGATGTTGGTGAACTTTTCCTTGCCGACGACGTTGGTGATCCCGACGCTTGCCATCTCCTGCTGTATGAAGCCCTCGCTCTCCTCGACCACGTACACCGTATCGAAGCGAGCGCAGAACTCCTTTAGCTTCCTCTCGGGCAGGGGGTAGACCATGCCCAGCTTGAAGACGGTGGCCTCGGGTGCGACCTCCTTCACGTACTGATAAGGGATACCGTGGCTCAACACACCGATTTTCGGATCGCCTTCCTCGATGACGTTGCCGTCGAACTCTTCGGCGAACTCACGCAGCCGGCCCAGCTTCTCCTCCAGCTCCGGGCGCCGGAAGCGGGCGTAAACGGGGATCGCGTATTGGCTAGCCTTGCGTGAGAATTCTTTGCGCGGGGCTTCCACGCGCTCGCCTTCCTCGGCTACACCGCGCGTGTGCGCCAGACGCGTCGTGGTCCGGAACATGAGCGGCGTCTGGAAGCGCTCGCTGACCTCGAAGGCGGTCTTGATCATCTGCTTCGCTTCGGCGGCGTCGGCCGGCTCGAGCACCGGGACCTTCGCTACCTTGGCCAGGTAGCGGCTGTCCTGCTCGTCCTGTGACGAGTACATGCCGGGGTCGTCGGCCACCAAAACGACGAAGCCGGCGTTGGTGCCGGCGTAGGGAAAGACCATGAACGGATCGGCGGCCACGTTGAGGCCGACGTGCTTCATGGTCACCATGGTACGCACACCGCCCAGCGCCGCCCCCATCCCCTCGTCGAAAGCGACCTTCTCGTTAGTCGACCACTGAGCGTCTACTTCTTCATACGTGGCCAGGCGCTCCAGCACCTCGGTACTGGGCGTCCCGGGGTAGCCGGCGGCGAACACGACACCCGCCTCCCAGGCCCCTCGGGCGACGGCCTCGTTGCCGGACATCAGACGACTCACCATGCACCCTCCCGCAGCACCGGGCGCCCGATCAATTGAGGTCCTTCACGGTTTCCACGGCTTCGAGGATCTCTGCCTCGGTGAGCAGGCGCTCGGACTTCTTCGCCAGGGCCAGCACCGCCTCGATCGCCTCCGGCGTCGAGGGTAGGTTGCGAGAGCTCAGGAAGTACTGAACGTTCGACGCGCCCGACATGTGTCCGACCTCGATCTCCTGCCCGCGCCCCACCCAGCTCGCCGGCACACCCGAGTAGACTCGATCGGCCAGCCACGCCTGTCCCTTGCGCTGGGCCTTGATGACGGCGGCTGCGTGCACGCCGGTGGCCGTGCGGAAGGCATCGCGTCCCACGATGGGCGTGTTGACCGGGATGGGGACGCCCACCGCCTGCGAGACCGTCTCGACGTATTCGGGCAACGCGGTCAGGTCGTCGTCGCGCCAACCGAGCAGCTTCATGTTTACCAGCAGCTGTTCCATCGGCGTGTTCCCGATCCGCTCCCCAATTCCCAGCGCGGTGCCGTGCACGCGGGTGGCGCCGGCCTCGACCGCGGCCAGCGTGTTCGCCACGTCGAGCGCCCGATCGCGATGGCCGTGCCAATCGATGCCGACAGAGTCGGCTATGCCCAACTCCTCGAGCAGGTTCTTCACCCAGTTGACCAGGTTGATCACCCCCCTGGGCACGGCAGCGCCCACGGTGTCGCAGAGGCAAAGGCGCTTGGCCCCCGCCTCGACGCCGGCGCTCAACAGCTGCCGCAAGTCGCCCGGTTTGGCCCGGATCGTGTCCTCAGTCACGTACATGACCTCCAAGCCCTCGCCCACGGCGAATTCCACCGCCTCGCGGGAAAGCTTCACGATGTGCTCCAGGTCCCACTCCTCGGCGTACTGACGGATGGGGCTGGAACCGATGAACACGCACGCCTCGATCGGCACACCCGTCTTCTGCACCACGTCGGCGATCGGTTGGATGTCTACTTTCATCGTGCGGGCGGCGCAGTTGGCCTGGATGTTGAGTTTGCTGGCGGCGATCTCGCGGCACAGCGTCTCGACGGCCTCCTGTTGTCGCGGACCGGCGCCGGGCAGCCCGACGTCGGCCGTCTCGATCCCGAAGCTGTCCATCAAGTGGAGGATTTTGACTTTGACATCCGTGGGCGGGTCGATCACCGAGGGACTCTGCAGGCCGTCGCGCAGTGTCTCATCGTCCAACATCGCGATTTTCGGGCGCTCCGGCTGCTCGGCGCCGGACTCGGCCCAATCGTACACCAGACGGTCTTCCGACAGATCGCTCACCATGCTTCTCCCGTCTCAGCGGTTGAACTCGAAACAGAGACTACGGTTTGACGCCGCGCGCGGCAAGACAGGTGGTCGATGCGCCCCGACTCTTATGATGCGGCTGACTTCTTTCGTGTGTAGATCATCTTGAACTGCTGAGCGGCCAGCAGTTGGCAGCCGTTGCACTCTTCGCCGAGCTCCTCCGCCCGCACCGGGTCGGCGCAGACCTCGTAGCCCAGCTGAGAGTACAACTCTATCGCCTCCTCTGCCCGCCGCCCGTCGACGATGAAGCGGCGCTGCCAACCGTCGGCGAGCCGTGCCGGATCGCCCTCGAGTTGCGCCTGGGAGAGAACACGACGCGCCTCGCGCTCGACGATGGGACCGAGCGATGAAGCGACGCTCCTCTGCTCTTTCTCGTCGCGAGCTTCGCGATCGTCTCCGTGCACGTCCTGTCCTCTGCTATCTACGCCGACGCCTCGGCACTTTCCTCGGCCAACTTGCGCAGCCGGCGATGGCCGAGAATCGCAGCACCCAGCGCCGAGACGAACTGGACGAGTTCACCGTCAGGAACGTTCACCTCGGCCGCTAACTCGTCGCGAACGACATCGACCATCCTCCTGAAGCGGAGGATCCCGCCGATCAGGGTGAATTCGGGCTCCATGCGTACGCGCTTCATCAGCTGTACCGAACGACCGACCAGAGAGACGATGGCGCCGTGCATGATGTCGGCTGGCGCGACCCCCTGTGAGAGGTGGTTGATCACTTCAGACTCGGCGAACACCGCGCAGACGCCGGAGATCGGGATCGCCTCCTTGGAGATCGCCACCAGCGGCCCGATCTCCTCGGTCGTGTACCCCATGTAGCGGGCCGTCTTCTCGAGGAAGGCGCCCGTCCCGGCGGCGCATTTGTCGTTCAGCCTGAAAGATTTCACCTTGGCGCCCTCGTCCAAGCGGCTCGCCTTCATCGTCTGGCCGCCGACGTCTAGGATCGTGCGCGTCCCCGGGAACAGATGCGTCGCGCCCCGGGCGGCGGCTGTCAGATCGGTTACCTGCACGTCGGCGACAGTCGACTGGTGACGACCGAACCCCGTAGCCACGGTGTAAGCCACATCTCTGGCCGAGAGACCGGACTCGGCCACGGCCTTTTCGACGGCGCGCTCCGCGACTTCAGCCAACCTGAACCCTGTGGGCTCCATCGCGCGCCCGACGATATCGTGCTCGGAGCTCAACACCACGGCCTTGGTGTAGGTCGACCCGATGTCGATTCCAGCTGTGAAGATCACGAGGAACGCTCCCCGGACTTGGCCGGTGCCCGGCTGGCCAGAATATGATCTAACGCGAACAGCGCGGCGCCGAGTGCGCCCATGTAGTGCGACTCATCGCTCACGTTGACCTCGAGCCCCAGTCTATCTTTGAGCGCATCCACCATCGCCACGTTGCGCGCCACGCCTCCGGTAAACGTCACTTCTTCCTCGACACCCACGCGCCGCAACAGCCCGGCCGAGCGCGCGGCGATCGATTGGTGGACACCCAGCAGGATATCCTCGATCTTCTTGCCTTTGCCCAACCAGGACAGCACCTCCGATTCGGCGAATACCGTGCAGGTGGTGCTGATCTTCACCGGGCGCTCGCCACGCAGCGCCGTCGGCCCGAGCCCGTCGATCGGGATGTCCAACGCGCTCGATGCCGCACCCAGGAAACGGCCGGTGCCGGCCGCGCATTTATCGTTCATGCAGAAGTCGACGATCTCACCCGTGGGAGAAACGCGTATGGCCTTGGTGTCTTGGCCACCCATGTCGACGACTGTTCTCGTGCCCGGGAACATGTGGACCGCGCCGCGGCCGTGGCAACTGATCTCCGTTATCTGCGTGTTGCCGAACGTCACCTTGTAGCGGCCGTAGCCGGTTCCCACTATGTACTCGACCTCCTCTTCACGCAGGTCGCCGGCGCGCAACGCTTCTTCGAACGCCTTCTCTGCCGCACGAATCACGTTCGCACCGGTCTCGACCAGCGCCCGGCTCACGATCTGCCGCTTCTCCCCGATGATCACCGCCTTGGTCTGGGTGGACCCGACGTCCACACCGGCTGCATAGGCCATAAGTGCCCTTCCCTAAATGAGTTACGGCGTCGGTGCCGCGGCCTGCTGCCGCCGCGCCGCTAGCCCCTCGAAGAACGCATCGACCCGGTTCTTCAGTTGCGCCTCCGAGACCACGCGCCGGTCCATCATGTCAGACTCGATGAACAGACTCGGCACGTCACGGCCCTCCATCAGCGCGCGCCGGTTGTCCGCCAGGCCGGTGGAGACGGTACGGCAGCTCTTGATTGGATGGTAAACCACGCCGTCGCCTTGGAACGTATCGATCATCTCGACCAGGATGCCGGTTTGGAAGAACATGGCGTCCATCGCATCGCGCACACTGATCAGGACGCCTTCGGCCAGGCTTTCCAGCGGGTCGTCGAGGTCATACTGAAAGCCGAGGTTCGAGCCGCCCGAAGCGAACCACAGGTAAGTCGAGTTTACGAAGGTGCCGCCCCACTCGGTGAACAATTCGCTAAAGCGGCGGAAGATGGGATAGCAAGGCACTCCAACGAACAGTAGTCGGTACCGCTCGTCGGTCAGCGTGCCGATGCCGCGGGCGGCTTTGTACTCCATCTCCTCCACGAGATCGGAGAAGTAGCGCGCGCCCGCCTCCGAGCCTCTCAACCCGTTGGAAACGCCCAGGTAGATGGTGCCGTCGGTCAGGGCGTTGAACAGCGAAGGACGCGTCTGGTTCAGCTCCAACACCCGCTTCCAACAGCGGTTCATCGTGTTGGCGTGCCCCATGTTCTCGCGCAGGCGATCGATGTCGAACTTGACGCCGCTTACCTGCTCGCACACGCCGATCAGCTCCTTGATCTGAGCGGTCACGTAACGGCGGTCGTTCTCGAAATCCGGATCGCCCGGCCAGGTCTGCGCCCCCGCCGCCCGTGTGCCCGGCACGTCCAGCGCGAAGGTGGGCACGTCGTACATGCGCTCCCAGATCTCGGCCCACTTTATGTAGGTGTTGCAGGCGTTGGTGTAGACGGCGAGCGCGGGCTTGGGGATGCGGCCCATGGGTAGCGCACCGCCGCGCAGCTGGGTCGCGACATCGGCCTTCACGTAGCCGCAAATGTCCGGCGAATACCCATAGTCCTCAGCCTCGTCCAGATATTCGTGCGCCACGCGCCGCACCGCCGTCTGCAACGAGTTGATCTCGGGAAACACGATGGGAAAGTCGAATGCCCTGAGCAGCTCCGACAGACTGCCCATCACGAAAACGTAGGCGCCGCCGCGGTCAGACTCCGCAGCCTCGGTCAGTTCCTCGAACCAGAGTTTGAACAGCTGCGCGCCGTCCCGGTTCCCGCGCCCCACGATCCCGTCTTCGCTCACTCTACTAGCCATCGATACCCCTTCGCTTAGTCGAACAGCAGATTCTCGACGAACGTCTCGAGCTGAATCTCCAGGTGGTCGAAGCTCGTCATGTTCTCTTCGAACTCGCTGACGAAGTACGGCACGTTCGCCTCATCGAGCGCCCGCGTGTAGGCCACCTGCTCTTCGAGACCGGGCTCGCACATCTTGGCCGCCGTGACTAT
>CAYFSW010000045.1:0-75233 GCA_964345885.1 uncultured Gemmatimonadota bacterium
GTGGGTGTTAGCACGACCGCCTCGGGCCAGGGCCACGGCTTCATCTGGGAGGGCGGGGTGATGACCGATCTCGGCACGCTGGGGTTCACCGTAGCGGCTTTCGCCGTGAACGTCCGAGGCCAGGTGGTGGGTACGAGCAGGACCCGCTCGTTTGAGTTCCACGGCTTTATCTGGGAGGGCGGGGTGATGACCGATCTCGGCACGCTGGGAGGCACCATCAGCCAGGCCAGGGCCGTGAACGACCGAGGCCAGGTGGTGGGTATTGCCACGACCGCCGCGGGCGAGGGTCGCGCCGTGATCTGGAATCCGTGAGGCTGACCTGGGAGGCCGCGGCGGCCGCCGGCGCACGCGAGTGGTCAAACCGTGATTGAAGTAACGTTGCACTCGCACGCTGGCAGCTGTTTGGCAGCCGTTGGTCGTCACAGATCAGCGTGTTGCCATCGCACCTCTCCGGGAGGGGACTGCGCTAGCTTTGTCAGAATGCGACAGGCCGGCTCGGGGTTCCTGTACCACTGTGAGACGAGGCGAATGGCACCAGGTTTCACCCCGAAACGCCTGCCGGTGGCCTGTACCGCCCTGCTGCTAGTCGTGGGGTTCGCGGCGCCCGCCGCTGCCCAGAATTCGGCTGCCTCGACACCCGCCGGCGTCGAGCCTCCTCCCGCGGCCGTGGCGATACGCGCCGCTCCGGAAGCGCCACACCTGGATGGCAAGCTGCACGACGAGGCGTGGCAGGCCGCGCCGGTTATCTGCGACTTCACCCAGCGCGATCCGGACGAGGGGGAGCCCGGCACGGAGCGCACCGAAGCACGAGTCCTCTACACCGACGACGCCGTGTATGTGGGCGTCCGGGCATACGACTCCAAGGCCAACGAGATCAGCGGGCGCCTCACGCGGCGCGACGAGTCGTCGCCCTCCGACTGGATCGGTGTGGCGATCGACTCGTACTACGACCGGCGCACGGCATTCTATTTCTCGGTGAACGCCGCCGGCGTGAAGCGCGACATCTACCTGTACGACGACGGCGCCGAGGACGACTCCTGGAATGCTGTGTGGGACGTCGCCACGTCGCGCGATCCCGAAGGCTGGACCGCGGAGTTCCGTATCCCGTTCAGTCAGCTTCGCTTCTCCGCCAACCAGGAGCAGTTCGGGCTTAACGTCTACCGCCGCATCAATCGCCTGAACGAGGAGCAATACTGGCGCGTGCCCTCGAAAGACCAGGAGGGCTGGGTGTCGCAGTTCGGCGACCTCGTTGGGCTCCAGGGCGTGAAGGCGCCGCGCCGTATCGAGGTGCTGCCCTACATCTTGGCCTCGGGCACCCGCGCGCCCGGCGAGGAGGGCGATCCGTTCCTGACCGGGCGAGAGCAGAGCGCCGCTGCCGGCGCCGACTTCACCATCGGCCTGACCTCCAACTTCACCGTGCAGGGCACGATCAACCCCGACTTCGGGCAGGTGGAGGCCGACCCTGCCGTGGTGAACCTCTCCGCCATCGAGACCTTATTCCCGGAGAAGCGGCCGTTTTTCATCGAGGGAATGGACATGTTCCGCTTATCCCTCGGCGGCCCAGAGCAGCTGTTCTATACGCGGCGCATCGGGCGCAGCCCGCAGGGACGGGCCGACCCCCGCGGCGGCTACGCGGAGACCGTGCGGCAGACGACGATCCTGGGCGCCGCGAAGCTCAGCGGGAAGACGGTCGATGGCTGGACCCTCGGGTTCACGGGGGCGCTCACCGCCGAGGAGGAGGCGCGCGTGGTGGACAGCCTGGGTAACGAGTTCCGCGACGTGGTGGAGCCCCGTACCTGGTACGGCGTGGCCCGCGTGGCGCGCGACTTCCGCGACGGCCAGACGCAAGTCGGCCTGTTCAGTACCGGGATGCACCGGGCGCTGACGGACAACCTCGATTGGCTGCGGAGCGACGCCTACACGCTCGGCTTGAACGTGAACCACCGCTTCGCGCGCGACCGCTGGAGCATCACTGGCTACCTGGTGGGGAGCCACGTGCGCGGCAGCGCCGACGCGATCGACCGCACGCAGCGGTCCTCGGCCCGCTACCTCCAGCGTCCGGACAACGACTACGTCACCTACGATCCCACGCGCACCTCGCTCAGCGGTTTCGCCTGGGAGGTCGAAATCCACAAGCGGTCCGGTGACTGGCGCGCACTGCTCGATATCCAGACTAAATCTCCCGGCTTCGAGGTGAACGACGTGGGCTTCCAGAAGGGCGCCGACTATTACTTCCAGTGGGCCTGGGTGCAGCGGCGCTGGCACGAGCCGGGCAAGGTGTTCCGCTACTTCGAACTGACCTTCGAGCAGTCGGCCGTGTGGAACTACGGCTGGGACCGGGTGAACGCCGGCGGCGAGGTCAAGTTCGACGGGACGTTCGCGAACTACTGGGGCGGCTACGGCGGGATCGGCCGCAAGATCGGCGGACTCTCCAGCAGGGCGCTCCGTGGCGGGCCCAGCTTCCTCACCCCCGCCGCGACCAACGGCTGGTGGGGGCTGTGGACCGACCAGCGCAAGACGCTGAGCGCTGAGATCGGCGGTAGGTTCGGCCGCCAGGACCAGAGCGGCTCCTGGTGGTGGGGGCTCGAGACGGGGGTCTCCTGGCGCCTCGCCAGCAACATGGACGTCATGCTGGCCCCCCAGCTCTCGCGCCGCTTCAACACCTGGCAGTACCTGCAGACGGACGAGGCCCTGGGCTCGACCCAGTACGTGTTTGGCGAGATCGAGCAGACCACGGTGAGCATGGTCTTCCGGGCGAATCTCACCTTCACGCCGACGCTCTCGCTGCAGGTCTATGCGGAGCCGTTCGTCTCGGCCGGGGCGTACGATCGCTACAAGCAGGTGGACGACCCCCGTGGGGCGAGCTTTGACGACCGGTTCCGCGTGTACGCCGACGACCAACTACTGGTCGATGCGGACGGGAACACCTCGGTGGATCTCAACGGCGATGGCACCGCCGATATCAACATCGGGAACCCCGACTTCACGGTGCTGTCATTCCGCTCCAACGTCGTGCTGCGCTGGGAGTACCTGCTGGGCTCGACCCTCTTTCTCGTGTGGCAGCACGGGCGCAGTGAGCATCGGCAGGATGGCTCCTTCAGCGGGTTCGGCGACATGCGGCGCGTATTCGACGCACAAGCCGAGAACACCTTCCTCGTCAAGCTCAACTACTGGATCAGCTTCTAGACTGCCAGTGAGCCTTTGTTATGGAGAGTGGAGCGGATGGGATTCGAACCCACGGCCTCCTGCGTGCAAGTCCGCCAACTGGCGCCAGCCAGCGCCAGTGAGCGCCAGATTATGCTGGTTTTCGAGGATGTTGCGCTGGCCAGCGCCGGTGGGCACTGTCACCGTCTGTGTCACCGCGACCAAGGGTTTGAGCTCTCTAATGCTCGCCGCTTACTCCGCCGCGGGCTCGAGGCGGACAGCGCACACTTTGAATTCCGGGATCTTGGCCCTGGGATCCAGGGTGGGGTTGGTCAGCACGTTCGCGGCCGCCTCCACGAAGTGGAAGGGGATAAACACGATTCCGCGCTCTACTCGATCCGTTATCTGGACCGCTGCGTCGATCGTGCCGCGACGGCTGCAGACCCGAACCCGCCGCTCGCTTCCGAGCCCAATCGCCCCGGCGTCATCGGGGTTGACCTCGACCAAGCATGCACCAGCCTCCTGCTCCAGCTTGGGCGAGCGCCGACTGAGTGTTCCGCTGTGATACTGGAACATCAGGCGGCCAGTAGTAAGCAAGAGCGGGTAGTCCTCGTCAGGTAGCTCATCCGCCGCCTCGTGATGAACGGCGTGGAAGCGGCCGCGCCCTCGGGTGAATTGCCCCTCGTGAAGATACGGCGTGCCCGGATCGTCGACCCCCAGGCAGGGCCACTGCAGGAAGCCGAGCTGTTCCAGGCGCGTGTAGCTCACCCCGCCATAGATAGGCGTGAGTGACGCAATCTCGTTCATGATCTCGGAGGGACCCGAATAGTTCCATTTGCCGTCCGGTTCCGTGCGCTCGGCCAGCTCGCAGATGATCTGCCAGTCCGCCTTTGCCTCGCCCGGCGGTTCCACGGCTTTGCGGACTCGCTGCACCCGGCGGTCGGTGGCAGTGAACGTCCCGTCTTTCTCTGCCCATACAGCAGCAGGCAGCACCACATCCGCCAGCTCCGCCGTCTCGGATGGAAAGACGTCCTGGACCACGAGAAACTCGAGCGCTCCCAGAGCCTGCCGCACGCGATTCGCATCCGGCTCGGAGACCACAGGGTTCTCGCCCACGATGTACATAGCTCGGACGCGATCGCCCTTTCCGCCCACCATCTCGGTCTCCGTCAGGCCGGCGCTTGAGGGGAAGGGATCGTCGCGCCCGCCCGTAGCCTGAACATTCCAAGCCCGCGCGAATTTGTCGCGAATCTCGGGGTCTTCGACGGACTGATACCCAGGAAACACGTTAGGGAGCGTTCCCATATCGCACGCACCCTGGACGTTATTCTGCCCCCGCAACGGGTTCACGCCGGTACCCCGGCGGCCCACGTTCCCGGTGAGCATGGCCAGGTTCGCGCACGCCCAGACGTGCTGCACACCGCTTGTGTGCTGGGTAATGCCCATGGCGTAAACGATCGCCGCCCGCTCGGCTTTGCCGAACCAGTGCGCCGCTTGGATGAGATCTTCCCGGGAGACGCCTGCGATCTCTTCGACTCGTTCGGGCGTGTATTCGGAGATTGTCTCCTCGAGTTCCTCGAAGCCCTCGCTGCGGTCTGCTATGAACCGTTCGTCTGCCAAGCCATCCTTGATGAGGACGTGCACCATCCCGTTGAGCCAGGCGATGTCGGTGCCCGGGCGCTGACGCAGATGCAGGTCTGCGCACCGGGCTATCTGGGTCCGCCGTGGGTCGGCTACGATCAGCCTCGCCCCGCGGCGCTGGGCGCGCAGCAGGCGCGTACCAATGATGGGGTGCGTCTCGGTGGTGTTGGAGCCCGTGACGAGGATGCAATCGGCCTGCTCCAGATCGGGAATCGAGTTGGTCATCGCCCCACTGCCGAACGCGGTGACCAGACCGGCCACCGTAGGGCTGTGTCAAAGTCGCGCGCAGTGGTCGATATTGTTGGTGCGTAGAACAGCGCGGGTGAACTTCTGAAGCAGGTAGTTCTCCTCGTTCGTGCACTTGGCCGAGGAGAGAACACCGATCGAATCGGGACCGTATCCGGACTTGATCCTCTCGAGCCGTTCCGTCACCAGACCTACCGCCTCATCCCACGTGGCAGCTTTGAGACCACCGTTCCGCCGGATCAACGGCTGTGTAAGTCGATCGGGATGGCGGATGAACGCATGGGCGTTCCACCCCTTGATGCACAGGTGACCTTCGCTGACCGGGTGGGTCTTGGCCGGCAACACCCCCACCACTTCCCCATCCAGTACCTGCAAGTGCATCCCGCACCCCACACCGCAGTAGACACACGTGGTGCGCACATTGTGGTAGTTCATGCCCCGACTTCCTGCTCGAGTTTCGGGAGTAGAGGCGGCACCGCCTCCAGATCGGTCCCGGTCCGATAACCGAACAACTCTGCCACGTCCTGGCCTACCATCCGGTAGAGGATGGTCAGCGGGATCTCAGCCGGACACGCCATCTCGCACTCCCGGCAAGCCACACACTTGCCAGCCATGTGCATAGCCTTGATCAGGTGGAACATGGGATACGGCGGCGGCAACCAGCCCCGCTCGACCCAGAGGTCGTCCTCGAGGGCGCAGGCGCGGCAGAAGCACTGAGGGCAGGCGTCGCGACAGGCGTAGCACTTGATGCACCTGTCGGTCCAGGCACGCCAGAAGGCCAGCCGTTCTTCGATCGACTCAGGCAGCGCTGCCAACACGCGATCGGTTGCTCCGCCGGCCGCGCCCTCCCCCACGACCCGGTGGGTATGCCCCGGATTCGGCTCGGCGCAGCGGCAGGCTTCCACCTCCTCAGGACTACATGCCACGCCAATGAGGCTCAGCCTCTGCCAGTCCACTTGGCGATGCTTGGCCATCTCCACCAGGCCCCGCTCTTCGCAGGCCCGGCAGACGACCGCCAGTCGTATCTCGGGATGGCTTTCCTGGAGCCGCCGGACGACAGCCGGCAGCGGGTACTTGGGCCACAGAGCGAGATCGTCCAGCTCGTCCGCCGACTGGAACAGGTGCGGCGCCACGTCGCCGTGGGCCGTCCGCAACGCCAGTACGCCAGCACTGTCGGCCAGCGCGCCTGCGACCGCCTCACGCAACTCCGGCCAGCGGGGATCCTTTGGCCCTTTGATCTCGTGGTCGCGCTCGCCCACTACGGCCACGGCACTCCAGTCGCCATCGGTTACTGTTCCAGGTTTCGCGACGCGCAGCCTTGACCTGAACGGTGGAAGCGCCCGGAGGGTCTCGGTGAACTCGGTGACGATACGCGTAAAGCGTCCGCCCTCGCCGGCGGAGACGAAGTCCCAATGCAGCCGTCGCGGTTCGACCCCGGCGTAGCCGATGAGCCGCTGCAACACCTGCATGCGCCGGACCATGCGGTGATTGCCCTCGTGGAAATGGCACTCTCCGATATGGCAGCCGAGGACGAGCACACCGTCAGCGCCCTCGTGCAGCACGCGGAGCACCAACTCGGGCGCTACTCGCCCGGAACACGGCACGCGCACCACCCGTAGGTTCGGCGGGTACGTCAGTCGCGACGTGCCCGCCAGGTCCGCACCCCGGTACGAGCACCAGTTACACAGGAAACCGATGATGACCGGCTCGTAGCCATCACTACCCGGCATATCGCGACCTCGCCACGTTTCGGACGCCACCCTACGATCTCATCTAGCCGTCGCCAAGTCCTGCTCAGACGTACGAGAGTCTAGACTGAGTAACCCTCTTGCCTGTGCCACCAACTGCTCGTCCCTGTAATGGCTGAGGCTGATCGCCTTGGACAGGCAGGCGGCGACGCAGACGCCGCAGCCCTTGCACAACGCGTCTATTACGTGCGCCGTCCCTGGTTCCTCCAGCAGCTCCACGGCTGAGTAGGGACAGACCGAAATGCACTCCCCACAACCGCTGCATGCCGCTTCATCTACCGTGGCAAGCACCGGCTCCAACACTACCTCGCCCCGGCTGATCAGTCCCGCCACACGGGCGGCGGCGGCCGCTCCCTGAGCCACCGCCGATGGGATGTCCTGCGGTCCCTGGCAGGCGCCGGCGATGAACACTCCGTCGGTGGTCGTGGCCACGGGATCCAGCTTGGGATGCCGCTCGATGAAAAAGCCATCGTGGCTGCAGCTAGTCCCGAAGCGGCGCGCTACCTCGCTGGCGTCCTCTTGAGGCTCGAGCCCGCAACTGAGTATGACCATGTCTACCGGTACCCGGCGTTGCCGGCCGACGAGCGTGTCCTCTGCTAGGACGATGAGATGCCCATCCTCGTCCGGCGTCTCGGCAACGTCTGTGACTTGTGCGACCTTGCCGCGGACGAAGTGCGTGCCCTCGTCCAGTAACCGGTGATAGAACTCCTCGTAGCCTTTCCGCGGCGCGCGGATATCGATGTAGAAGTTGTAGACTTCGGCCTTGGGGAACCGCTCGTGGACCAAGTGCGCGAACTTGAGCGAGTACATGCAGCACACGCTGGAGCAGTACGCGTTGTAGTTCCGATCGCGGCTCCCCACGCAATGGACGATGGCCACGCGCCGCGGCTCCGTTTCGCCATCCCGCAAGACGACCTTGCCACCGGTCGGCCCGGCGGCGTTGCACATGCGCTCGAACTCCAGGCTGGTGAAGACGTTGGCCAGCCGGCCGTAGCCGTACTGCGGAATGCGCCGCGCATCGAACAGCCGATAGCCCGTAGCCAGAATGATATTCCCTACCTCGACGTTCAGAACCTCATCATCTTGTTCCCAGTCGATGGCGCCGGTCGGGCAGAAGACCTCGCACGCCTTACATTTCCCGCGCTGGAAGTAGACGCAGTTCTCCTTATCGATGACCGGTATCTTGGGCACCGCTTGTGGGAAGGGCGTGTAGATGACCTTGCGATAGCCCAGGCCGGCCTCGAATGCACCGTCTACCACCCGGATCGGGCATTTCTCCTCGCAGACACCACAGCCCGTGCACGTCTCCGCGGACACGTAGCGAGCCTTCTTCCGAATCCTGACCACAAAACTGCCGACGTAGCCGCCGACCTCCTCGACCTCGCTATAGGTCAGCAGCGTGATGTTCGGGTGTTGCCCGACCGCGACCATCTTCGGGGTGAGAATGCACGCAGAGCAGTCGAGCGTAGGGAACGTCTTGTCCAGTTGGGCCATGTGTCCACCGATTGATGGCTCACGCTCCACCAGGATGACGGGGTACCCCGCATCCGCCAGCTCCAAGGCGGCCTGGATTCCAGCGATGCCACCGCCGACCACCAGCGTCTCTCGCTTAACAGGTACTCTCTGAGGTTCCAGCGGCTCGTGCTTGCCGACCCGACATACCGCGCCGGCCACCACCGCCTTGGCCTTTGCCGTGGCGGCGGCCCGGTCCGGTGTGACCCATGAGCACTGCTCTCGGATGTTGGCGACCTCTAAGAGGTACGGATTGAGGCCTGCGCGAGCACACGCCGCTCGAAAAGTCCGCTCGTGCAGTAGCGGCGAACAGCCGGCGACCACGACCCGGCTCAAGCCGTGCTCACGGATATGTTGGACGATGAGTTCCTGACCCGGCTCGGAGCACATGAACCTGTCGTCCTGGCTCACCACGACTCCGGGCAGCGTCGCAGAGTAGCGCGCCACGCTCTCTACATCGACCGTGCCGGCGATGTTCGACCCGCAGTGGCACACATAAACACCGATCCTCTCGGTCATGTCACCCGTCCCTCGCTGCAGGCATCGGAAGGCTCGTCTCCCGCCGGCTACGGCGAGGCCGTTGTTTCTTCTCGGGCGCCACCCGCTCCGCGCTCCACCTGCTGTCCAGAACCGGTCCCGCCGGCACTGTCTCCTTCCCTATGCCCAAGGCTTTCCGCGCTACGCCAAAGGCGAGCCCGATGACCTGCGTGAAGAACAGGACCGGCAGGCGGAAGTTCGTTCCGAACTGCCGGTTAACCGAATGCTGATACACGTCCAGGTTGAGCTGGCACATAGGACAGAGGGTGACGACAAGGTCGGCTCCGTGGTCAGTGGCGCTCTGAAGCAGACGGCGCAGGAGGGCGTACGCCACCTCAGCGCTAGTCAGGGTCATGTGACCGCCGCAGCAGTCAGCCTTCAGGGGGAAGTCGACCACCTCGGCGCCCAGGATGCTCAGCAGCAGATCGAGACTCGCAGGCTGTTCCGGATGATCGAATCCGCCGCCTGGTCGCACGGTGAGGCAGCCGTAGTAGGGCGCTACCCGGAGACCATACAGGGGCCGGGCAATCTTCGAGGCGATGGCCTCCAGGCCGACATCGTTGACCACCACATCCAGCAGGTGACGCACGGTGGTACGACCCGGCCGGTAGCAGAGGCCGCCCGCGGCCAGGGCGTCGTCCACCGCGGCTCGCACAGCCTCGTGCTCATCCAGTGCGCGCTGCGTCTTGCGCAGGTTCAAATAGCACAGGCTGCAGGGCGTCACCACCTGATCGAGGTCACCGTCCACCAGCGCCAGGTTTCGCGCCACCAGCGCGTAGGCCGGCAGCAGTTCCTCGGCGAAGTAAGCCGTCGCGCCGCAGCAGTTCCAATCCTCGATCTGTGCCAGGTTCAGGCCCAGACTCCCTGCCACCGCCCCGATGGAGTCGGCATAGGCGGAAGCGGCTTGCGCCAGCGAGCACCCCGGAAAGAAGGCGTACCTCATCGCGCCCCTCCAAGGGCTCTGGCGCGCCTCAGGATCGCCCGCAGTCCCTTGATGTCCTCAACCCTCTGGGGCTTGAGGACTATGCGGCCTTTGAGCAGCATCCCCAGACTCGTCGGGACCAGGCCGGGCAGCTCGCGCAGCTTATGAGCGAGGTTGTATCGGCTGGCCAGACCTAGCTCGAAGCTTCGACCGTAGCGCTCCACGTTGCGCATAAAGATCCGTGAGAAGTCCGGCCCATCGACCTTTCCGCACAGGCCCTCCTTGATGCTCAGGCGTTTCAGCCCATACATGAGATCGGTGATGGGAACTTCCTGGGGACAGCGGACGGTGCAGTAGTAACAGGCGACGCAGTACCACGGCGTGTTACTGCGGAGAACCTCATCCCACAGACCGGCCTGGATCATTGCGAAGAGACGACTGGGGGTGTGATCCATGTCCTGCCCAGAAGGGCACGAGCCACCGCAGACTCCGCATCGGAAGCAACGGCGCAGGGCATCGCCTCCCGGGATACCATTCGTTATGTCGGTCAGGAAGGAAGAAGGATCGCGGCTAGATTCGGCTCTCCCGGGCTGCCTGAATACGACAGCAGGCCCGGCCCGTAAGTGTCCGGGTATCTGAGGTACTCCCACGGCTGACAATCCCCGTACGAGCGGAAAAAAGCTGCAGCCGCCACTACTTTCCCGTTTTCATTATGTGGCAACGGTTACAGACAGGCAACAGACGCCTCTTGAAGCCAACTCCTCGGCGAGATCACCCCGTGTAGAACGGTCGCTCCGGGGATTGCACTCACGGGCTCCTTGATATCCAAGTCCGAACCCGGCATCTTGCAATAGACCATCCACGCACTAGTCTGAAGTTGAGGCGCACGTGCGCACGTTGTTCTTCCTACCGCCCTTTTCACGTCGGCCGTTGCTTCCGGTCCCGCAAGCGCCCGACCTCCTCGTACACCGTAACTCACTGTCGCAAGCATCCGCAGGCGCCTTCGCAGACGTCTCAACGGGTAAAGTGGCAATCGACCCTCAGCGGAGGATGCTAGGATGGAAGGAGTCTCCAATCCCGTTTCGCTAAGCGAGATAATCGTCAACGCGATTGATGCGCTGTCCGCGGAGATGCCAGGCCTCTTCGGAGACCAATGGCCCAGCGTCCAGTACAAGGTCGCAAGTGTGTTGCAGCGGGCCGTCACCCAGCTCCAAACCTCGCGACGTGATCAGCAGGACGAATGGCTGGACGCAGATGTGGAGCTTCTCTATTCGCTCTTCGACCTGTTCTCCATATCTCCGAGGGCCTCGAATCGACTGACCGAAGTCCTGGAATCGTTCATCGGCCCGCTCCCCCACATGAGGCCGCCGGAAGAGCCAGAAGAGGGCTCGAGCCGACGACCTGCGACCTGAGGTCTGCTTCTGCTGCTCGCCGGACGGCCACCTTCAGACGACCTCCTGCGCGCAGAACGAGGAGGAGTGGAGCGGATGGGATTCGAACCCACGACCTCCTGCGTGCAAGGCGTCTACTAAACCCACCCTTTTCCGACCTCTTGCCTAGTGTTGGCGCGGCATATCCGGCATCGTGCCTACTTCCCCCTACCCCGCAATCGGCATACTATCGAACCGAATTGGTGAGAGAATTGGGGAGAGGCGCGGTGTGAGACTCCACTACCAACCTAACGCTGTCGAAAACGGCGCGCCTAAGTCGTCGATAACCCTGGTGCTGGACCGCTCGCTTTTGGCAACTCAGAACGCCTCTTCCACAGCAGAAACGCGGCCACCGAGTAGGCGACGGCCAAACCGACTCCGAACTCCGAAACGATGTAAGGGGTTGGACCTCGATCTACGGTGATCTGACCAAACACGTCTTGGATGAACAGATTGTGGCTGAAGTGCAAGAAGACCCCAACCCAGAGGCTGCCGGACTTGAGACGCAGCCAAGTCCGGACGAACGAACACCCGACCAGTATTGCCGTGAAGCACGGCATCGTGAACCACAGGCTCCTGTCCCCAATCCCATAGAACCCGCCGATCATCGCGGGGTAGTGCCAAGCGGCCCACACGAAGCCGACGATGAGGGAAGTCTTGAAGAACGACGTGAGCCTGGCGAGCTGCGGCGTGAGTAGGCCGCTCCAACCGATCTCCTCCCCCAGGATGAATAGGCTGTACACCGGAAGACTGTAAAGCACCTGGAGAACGAGAGCCACGGCGAATCCCAGCGCACCCGTCAGACCGATCCGGTAGACGATGTCTGTCCCATAAGTCGAGTAATCCGCTATGGAGGCAGCGCCGAGTCCCGTCAGCCAGGTGAGACCGTACACGACCAGGCAAAGCACCAGGGGAAGTACTAACGCCGCGACCTGGAAGCGCGTGCCGCCCCAGCCCCATCCGAAATCGCGCACGCCTGAACGGTGGATTGCCCGCGTAACGATGGCCGCGATACCGGGCGACCACATCATCGCGAAGACCAGGGGGATCGATTCGCCGTACTTGAAGAAGAGAACGAAGAGGCCGGTGCTGAGCACGACGAAGACGAGCAGAAACGTCAGCACATCGCGTCGGATCCCGTTTCTCGTCTTCATCTCCAGAGTTGCAGTGCTCGACACCGCTTATCCTGGGGCAACGTCTGCAATGGACCTCGAACACGGAGTCTACACGACCACTACGTAGAGTGGCACCCGGCGGTTTCCCTGCCTTGCGGCCGCCGCAAGCGCCGCGTGACACCGACCTACCTGCCCGAGCTACTGGACCTCGCCGTGGCTACGGGCCGTCGCATTTGGGCTATCTGCTCGCTGCGCTATCGCGACCTTAGGCTCAACAGCCCCCGGCCCTCGGACCTGCCGAAAGGCGTCCCTTGGTATGGCGAGATTGCGTGGCCTGCCGACACCGACAAGGAAGGCCGCGAGTGGTGTACGCCGATCAACGAGCTGGCGCGTGAGGCGTTGGAACGAGTGCTTGAGCAGCGTCCTCCGTTCAACCCCGAAGCACCAATCTTCCCCTCACCGAGAGATCCGACCGAACCGCTACGCTACGAACTCGCGTCAAAGTGGCTGCGGCAGGCTGAGAAGAAAGCCAGGGTTGAACCCTTGGATGGCTCACTCTGGCATGCCTATCGGCGGATGTGGGCGACCGAGCGCAAGCACCTGCCGGCTCAGGACGTTGCCGCTGCCGGTGGGTGGAAGACGGTAAGTACCGTACAGGAGATCTACCAGCGCGCCGACCGCGCTACCACTTACGCCGTGGTGAACCAGCCGACACGCATCGTCAAGCAGGAGGCCGTGTCCAAATAGACCCCCGCCGAATTGGGTCAAATTGGTGAACACAATTGGTGAGAGGGGACATTTGCCCCACGCAGACGAAGTGGCGTAACCCAACGGGCTACGCCACTTAACTTGATGGAGCGGATGGGACTCGAACCCACGACCTCCTGCGTGCAAGGCAGGCGCTCTCCCAGCTGAGCTACCGCCCCTCGACTTCCGGAAGCCCAAATCTATTCCAGCCGCGGGGCAAGCTCAATCACCCGCACCCAGATCCGCCGGGCACAACTCCTGGTCGCGCCTGCCGGCTCCTTGACAAGACGCCGTTACGCGCCCCCTTTGTCCGTCATCTCTGGATCGGTACGACCGGACGAAAGGAGCTGAGATGAACGGCGCACACCTGCACCTCGTACTGAATCACTTTCCGGTGATCGGATTGATATTCTGCCTGGCCATGCTGATGGCGGGAATACTGCGCAAGAGCGAGGAGCTGACGCGCACCGGTATGGTGATTCTCATCGCCGTCGCCGTCATCTCGATCCCGGTATACCTGACGGGTGAGCCGGCGCATGAGATCGTCGAGGGGATGCCGGGGATCTCCGAGGAGGCGCTGCACAGCCACGAGGATGCGGGACGGATGGCACTCATCACGCTGGAGGTGATCGGCGCCTTCGCGCTTCTCGGCCTGTTGATGAACCGCCGGCCGCGGTCCCTGCCGCGCTGGCTCGCTCCGAGCCTGCTCGTCCTGGTGATCGCTCTGACGGGGTGGGTCGGTTGGACGTCCTACATCGGAGGTCAAATCGCTCACCCGGAGGCCCGGCCCGGTTTTGACGCTCAGACCGAATCGGCGGAGCCCGATTAGTTGGCCGCTGCTTCAGATCTCGATCGGCCGGGGCCGATTCCGCGCGTAGCAGAGCAAAGCGAGGGTGAGCGGTAAGCCACCGATGACGAGGAGTAGGGCCGGCTGCCGAAACGCCATCGGCAGCCCGAAAGTCTCGAGCACCCATGTCAGAGCTTCGAGCACGCCCCAGGCCGCGCCGGCGTATATTGCCGTCGCCTGCACGAGCTGTCGCTCGTAGCCCCACCACGGCCTGCGCCGCGGCTCGGCCGCCAGCGCTGCTTCACTTGCCCCCTTGAGCGCCTGCCCGAACGCCTCGGCACTCCCGAAGCGGGCGCCCGGTTCCTTCATCAGGCCGCGGTCCACCGCCTTGGAGACCGCGACGGGGATCGTCGGCTCGACCCTCGGCAGCCAGGGCGGCGTGTCTTCTACATGCTGTCGCACGAAGTCCTGGGGCGTGGGCCCCGGGAACGGCAGGAGGCCAGCCAACATCTCGTAAGCCATCACCGCCAGCGAGTACTGGTCGCTCCGCGCGTCGACCTCGCCGCGCTCCGCCTGCTCCGGACTCAGGTACTCCGGCGTTCCCATGATCTCGCCGGTACCGGTGAGCGTTGTGATGCGAGTGACACCCCTCACCGCCTTCGCGAGCCCGAAGTCCGTCAGCAGGACCCTGCCGGTCCCCCGCTCGAGCAGCACGTTGGCCGGCTTCACATCACGATGCACCAGCCCGCAGCCGTGAGCGTAAGTCAGCGCATCGGCGACCGCCGTCACGATGCGGGTCACCTCCCGAAGCGGCAGTTTGCCTTTGCGACGCAGCCGCTCCTCGAGCGTCTCGCCTTCGATGTGCTCCATCACGAAGAAGGGAAGGCCGCGGGAGGTCTCGCCGACGCTGAACACGCTGACGATACCGGGGTGGGTACAGCCCGCCATCGCCCGAGCTTCGCGTCCGAAACGGATCAGAGTGCTCCGGTCCCGGGCTCGGCGCGGCAGCAGCACCTTGACGGCGACCTTGCGCTCCAGGCTCTGCTGCTCCGCCAGGTAGACCCGCGCCATCCGACCCTCACCGAGCACGCGTTCCACTACCACGTCGCCGCCCGTCGCCCGTTCGACGTCCTGGGCCAGCTGATCTCTGGCGAGCTTGGTTTCTTCCAGCGCGAGTCCCTGCGGGGCCATCGCCTCCTCCGTGCCACGTGCCCGATGGCGAGGATTGAAATCTAGCCCACCAACGTCAGGCGCGACAACCAGAGGCCCGGAAATGATCCGTGTGATGGAAAAGCCTTGCAGAAACAAAGAATGGGGTGGACCTGGTACCTCGGACCACCCCCAGTTTGGACGCGGAGAATCTCAGAACGGCCAGTCCAGCAGTGCGCCGGGTCCGCCTACGCCCATGATCCTCCCTACCACCGTCCAGCCGACGAACAGCGCGAAGATCAGCCAGATGCTGAAGATCAGGAAATTGAGCCGCCGATTGGTGACCTCGACGCGTTTCACCAGCTGCGACAGATGCGCGAGCTGGCTGATCGAGGCGGACGCGGACTTCTTGTCCCCGGTGAGATCTGCCAGGCAGACCCTGCAGGAGACGTTCTCGGCAGCGTTAACCTCGCCGCAGGCGGGGCAGATGATCAGCTGGTCTTTTCTGGCCACTCACACCTCTCGTGTCTTGCTCGTTCTATTGCCTAGAGATAGTCACCTTGTAAGTCAGCGGTACCGCAGGACAGTTGTCCTTGCACCAAAAGCGGATCACATACGGTCCACCTGTAATCAGCATGACCGAGCCGGTCTCCGGTCCCGTCGTGCTGGTGTCGAACGCTTCCAGCTGGCACGGCGTTCCGAGCAGGTCGTCGGGAGGCACGTTCACTCCCGAGCAGACGTAGAAGTCGACGTTCGCCCCCTGCTGCCACTCGGCCGTGATATCCAGCGTGACGTTCTCGCTGAGCGTGAACCAGAAGAAGTCGTTGTCGATCGGTCCGGACTTCGCCGGATCGATGCTCATGTGCTCCTGGAAGAACACTCCTGATACGCCGGGCACCGTGAACGAGTCGGCGTGCGCCAGCGGGAACGTGTCGTTGACCTCGAACACGTCGGCAACCGTACCCAGAGGCGCGGTGAACGTAATCCGCGTCGGGACGTCGTCCCGGTCCTCGGCCCCGTTTGCCCAAAGGTTCGACAGCGTCAGCTGGCCGGTGTTCGCCCCCGCGCCGACGATCGCCCATATCGTATCACGTGCCGCATTGAGCTGGTCGACGAACAAGACCGTGCCGTTCGGGAAGACGATCTTCGTGCTGTCGGTGAAGTCGTGCACCTCGCTGGCCTCGATGACCACCGGGTCACCGAAATCTCCGGTCGTCACATCGAAGGTCCCATAAAACCGATCGTCGGTGATGTCGGTCACGGCAAACGTGTCGGCGACCGTTCCCCTGGGCAGGTCGGGATCGGTCAGCGTGACCTCTACCTCGGCGCTCCCCGTATCGCGAGCGAGGCCACGGCCGGTCAACGCGTCAAGAATTCGTACTGCGGTCGGGTTGGACGATGCGAAGGCGAGGCCGGGACTGACTATCTCGGAACCGTCGCGCGTATCGATGACCGTGGCATCGTACTGAACCGTATCACCCATGACCGGCGTCGTAGGCGTCGTCGGATCCGCCGTCACGACGTACGTGCTGATCTCGAGGTCGAGAGCGTCTTGCAGGCTGTCCCGCGGAAGCAGCGGCTGCGCCAGGACCGCGGTGAGCGTCGCCGTGCCGGTATCGGCGAACAGCGCCCGGTTCTTTACGATCGAATTGTCCAACGGGCTCACGACGCTGGAGTCGGTGGACTCGAGATAGTCGATCGAGCTAGGTCGCGAATCCCCGTCACTGGCCCGGGTCACCGTAGAGGTGACCTGCACCGAGTCGCTGAGCAGCGTATCGCCGGTGGCCAGGTGGTCCGAGCCGCCCACCAGCGTCGTCACGTCGATCGTCGTGTTGTAGGTGGTCACCTCGATCGCGTGCTTGAACGGCTCGCCCGGCAAGTCGAGATCGGTGAACTCGACGAAGACCGTATCCTGGCCGGTCGCTCGGAAGGCACCCACCGAGTCGTCCTTCATCTCGATCACGCTGCCGCCGCTCCACGACGTCCAGACCGTACCGTCACTGGTTTTGTTCTTGAGCGTGTCGGTCACGGCTCTGACCACCAGCGCCCTGAAGACAACGGAATCGGTAATCAGCGTATCACCATTCATCAGGTGATCCGACCCCGGCACCAGCGATTCCGCCAACACGTCGACCGTGAAGTCGTTGACCGACACGTCGATCGTCGCCGTCAGCGGCAGGTCACCGGGGATCGCCGGGTCGGTAAAGGTGACCGTGAGCGTGGCGTCGCCCGCCCCATCGTACGAGACCTCATCGGGTCCACCCGCGGCCGTGTTCGCCACCTGGCCGTCAGAGGATTCGGTGACCGTCAGGCCGGCGTCGGGGATCACCTCCGTCCCTTTCCTGACCGTCGCCTCCACCCGCACCGTATCTCCCAGCAGCCCGCTACCGGCATCGACGGCGCTGCCCGTGACCGTAGAGACGAGCGTGAGCTCGACGTCGTATTCCTTGACGATCACCGTCATCTCGGCCCGCAACGTCACCGCGCCACCCAGGTCCGGTTGCCCGACCGACACCCTGACCGTCGACTGCCCGACGTCGGCGAACGTTGCCAGCCCCGTGTTCGCGTCCAGCACCTCCACGGCCCCTGCCGCCGGCGACGCGGTGAACTCATAATCACCGGAGGAGATCTCCTGCTGGCCGTCGAACACCTTCACCTCGAACCGCACCGTGTCGCCGACCAGCGTGTCGCCGGCGGCGAGGAACGGCGAGTCGGTAGCACTAATCTCCACGCGGAGCGTGCCCGCCCCTTCCCGGGTCGTAATCTCCTCACAGCTCGACGCTATGAGGGCCGGGACGATAAGCCAGAGAATCCAGATCCTCTGTCTCACGATCGGATCCGTATGAAGGTGAGCTGGAGCTCGCCGTAGCTGGTGTAGCGAACTCCATCGGCAGGCATGATTTCCAGCGAGATGTCCGGCTCCCCGTCTCCCTCTCCTGCCGGCGGCGCGACCCGCGACTGTCTAGCCGAGCGGATCCCGTCGATCAACCCGTACAGCCATATCGCGCCCGCCGCCGCGGCGCCGTAAACGAGGTTGTTGGTCTCCTTGGCTTCCTCCGACCGCGTCACGTCGAAGGTGCAGGTCCCCGCATCGCAGGTGCCCGGGTCGATGGCGCTATAGGAGACCGAGAGGATTTCCTCACTGGTGATGAAGTAGCCCGCCGCCAGGGCAGCAGCCGAGCCGGCGAGCACGGCGGCTCCTTTACCCGTGTTCCCGGTGTAGAACTCGCCGCCACCGGGAACCACCACGCCCAGCGCCGCCGCCGTCCCGACGCTCTTGGCGCCGGCGACTTCGGCTTCGAGCATCTCCTCCGGTTCAACCCTCGTCGCAGCTCCAACGCGCACCAGCGCCGTACCCGACGGGCCCTCTTGGGTCGTCGCCGCGATGCGGACCTCTCCCGGCGCTTTGGCCAGCACCGTGCCGCCGCTGGATACCTCCGCCACCGCGGTATCCGCCGAGGTCCACTCGAAGACGACCCCCATGACCTGCGTGCTGTCAGGGGCGATGGCCTGCGCACGCAGGATGCGGGTTGCCCCAACCTCCACATCGAGCTCGGCCGGCGTCACGACGACCGCGTCCACAAACCCGGAAGGCAGTCGCACGCACTGGCTTCTGAGGCTCGCGATCAAGCTCGATGAAGCACCGGCAGCCGACAGCCGCCGAGCAGCCTCGTCATCGACCCGGAAGTCGATGCAACTCCTTCTCACCAACATCTCGATGCGCTCGTCGGAGAATACGCCCGACTCGAGCAATTCGACGAGCTGATCGATGGAGTAGGGCTCACGCTCCTGAGCCTCTAGCCTGTTCGGCAAGATCGCCGACACGGCGAGGCAAACCAACAGCAGAAGATAGGCGTACCGCTGCGTCATCTCAGTGGACGGGGTTACCGATTCAACTGCTCGATGAGTTCCCGGCGCTAATCTATGGACAGTTTGGATGATTCTCCAACCTACAGGCCTGCCGCGTTCTCTCCAGGTCACCCTTGGCACTGTCGGCCAAAGCCTGCAACTCTTGACCGTTTCGATACGACTGCACGCCTTCCAGTGCTGAACGCTGGACCTCCTTGAACCACTCTGCCGCATCCCACCAGGCGCCAACATTGTGAAGCGCGCGCGCTTCCGCCATCAGAGCATCGAGCGAGTCCCGCAGAGCGACGGGAATCAGCGGCCGGTTATCGGTAGCCACGCGCGCCTGACTCCGCGGCTGGGCCGGCGCCGTCCGGACCAGTGAAAGATTCAACGGCACTTCCTCGCCCGTCTCGACGACGACCTCACGCCGATACGGATCGAATCCGGCGGCGCGCACGACGACTTCATGCGTTCCGGTAGGTAGCTCTACCTGTTGGCCTTCGGTCAACGCGACGTCGATCTCCTGCCCCGGCACCTGCAGTCTGGCATCGGGCGGCAGGTTCCCGGCGACGACCAAGTAGCCGAGATCGGGGCCGTCCTCGGGCTCTGTCGTGGCAGGCTGAGCGGTCTCCCCGCCCGCGGCCGCGGGTCCTTCCGGCGCACCTGGCTCGTTCACCGCCAGCGACATCGCGCTCTCGTCTTCGCCACCGGTAACACTCTTCAGCCAGGCGCCGCCGGTGCCGGCGCCCTGTGTCATGGCGAGTATGGCGACCACCGCGATCGTGGTCGAGGCGACGGCGAGGCCGGCCATCGTCCGTCGATAGACGGAGGATCGCCCGGAGGCAATCTCGTTGCGCAGCCCCTCTGTGAGCCAGGGCGCATCAGGCAGACGCTGCGTCGTCGGCGGATCGGTGGCACGCCGATAGGGGTGCGGCACCGGCACCGACGACGCCGGCGGAGTGCGCCGCCGCTCGTCGGGCGCGTCGATCCAGGGTACGAAGATCGGCGGTCCCTTCCCCTCGATCGCCATGCGGAAGTCTTCCAGCGAGTCGAAGCGATCGGCGGGATCCTTGGACAGCGCCTTGTGGATCGTGTCCCGCAACGGCAGCGGCGTCTCGGGCCGCAGCGCGTTGAGCGGTCGCGGCGGCGTGAAGAGGTGATGGTAGAGCAGCTCTTTCATCGAGTCCGACTGAAACGGCGGATGTCCGACGAGCAGGTGGTAGCCGACGGCGGCCAGCGAGTACTGGTCGGCGCGACCGTCCACCAACTTCCCCTCGCACTGTTCCGGTGCCATGTACTGCGGCGTCCCGATGACGGCCCCGGTCTCGGTCAGCTGCGTGCTGCCGACGAGTGCCTTCGCGATACCGAAGTCGGTGAGATGGACGTGGCCCTCGGCGTCGATCAGGATGTTCGCCGGCTTCACGTCTCGATGGACGACCCCGCGCTTGTGCGCATAACCCAGGCCCGCCGCCGCTTCCAGCATGATCCGCTCTACCTCGGGGAGCGACAGCACCCGGTTCCGCCCCAGCAGCTCGTTCAGCGAGCGCCCGGGCACAAAATGCATGGTATAGAAGGCGAGGTTGTGGCTGTGATGGACGCGATAGACGGGGATGATGTTGGGATGGTGGAGCTTGGCGACCATCCGCGCCTCGCGCTTGAAGCGCTCGATCAAGCCCTCGTCGAACATCAGGCTGGGCGGCAGAACTTTGACGGCCACCAAGCGGTCGAGACCGATCTCGCGGGCCAGGAAGACCGAGCCCATGCCGCCGCGGCCCAGCTCGTGGTGGATCTCGTACTCGCCGGCCGTCGCCATCTGCAACGCCTGGCGCAGGTCTGTGGGGAACCCATTGAAGGATCGCGGCTCGCCCTCGCCCGGCACCGGCGTACCGCATTCGTTGCAGTACTTACTGCCGACCGGAAGCGGCGTAGAACAGTTGTCGCAGACGATACCGTCCATTGCCGGCCGCGTTCCAAGAAGGTTACTGGTTGTCTATCAGTTGGGCCTCAGAAAGTACGCTGGAACATACACTTAAGCAACAGCACGCGTACCGCCCGTGCCCACCCGGACTAGGGAAACGCTTCCTTCTTCACGGCGTGATGAGAGGGACAGGTAGTATACAAACTCGGCCCGGTTTTCACCAGATGTTCTTGAAAACGCATGATGTCTTCGGCACGGGCAGTGCCCTGACGGTTGCAACAACCAGACGGGTGGCGGCGAGATGCGGATGCCCTCTATCTTGTGGGTCGCTCCAGGTCTGAGCGGGCGGCGAAAACCCTTGTGGGAAAAGGAGATCACGGCAGCAGCGAATGGCTACACTCGCCAGTAACGACCGCGATCTAGGTCAGGATCAGCTGGTGGATATCTATCGGACGATCCTGCTCTCCCGGCGCATTGACGACAAGGAGATGCAGCTCAAGCGGGGCAATCGCATCTTCTTCCAGATCAGCGGCGCGGGGCACGAAGCCATCGGCGTGGCCGCCGCCCTCGCGCTAAAGCCCGGATACGATTGGTTCTACACCTACTACCGGGACCGTGCGCTGTGCCTGCAGCTCGGCGTCACGCCGTACGAGATGTTTCTGCAGGGATTCGGCTCCGTCTCCGACCCGGCATCGGGCGGCCGCCAGATGCCCAGCCACTGGGGACAGGCCGAGCTGAACATCGTCACCTCGTCCAGCCCCACCGGCACCCAGTTCCTCAACGGCGTGGGCTGCGCCGAGGCGGGTCACCGCTATGCGTCGATCGACGAACTGAGGGATCGCAGCGATCGCTTCAACGAAGACGAGGTCGTGCTGGTCACATGCGGCGACGGGACGACCAGCCAGGGTGAGTTCTGGGAGGCGATCAACACAGCGGCGAACCTGAAACTGCCGGTCATCTTTCTGGTCGAGGACAACAAATACGCCATCTCGGTTCCGATCGAGGTACAGACCGCCGGCGGCAGCATCTCGCAGTGCATGAGCGGCGTGCCCGCTCTGATGATCGACGAGGTCGACGGCTGTGACCCGCTGGCCAGCTACGAAACGATGAGGCGCGCCGTAGCCCATTGCCGCGCGCGACAGGGCCCGGCCCTCGTTCACGCTCACGTCATTCGTCCTTACTCGCACTCGATGTCGGATGACGAGCGTCTCTACCGTTCGGAGGAGGAGCGCCAGGAGGAGGCCGAGCGCGACCCGGTCGTCAGCTTCGCCCGCGTCCTACTCGACCGCGGCGTCATCAGCGAGGAGGGTTTGGAGAAGCTGGGCTCGGAGATCGACGCCGAGATTCAGGCGGCGGTGGACAGAGCGGCCGAGGTACCGCAGCCGGAGCCCGACACGGCGACCCTCTACGTCTATTCGCCGGACGTCGACCCCACAGCGGACGAGTTCGCGACCGAGCCGCAGTTCGGTGAGGGCGATCCGACGACAATGGTCGATCTGCTGAACGCTTGCCTGAAAGACGAGATGGAGCGCGACCCCACCATCCTGGTCTTCGGCGAGGACGTCGCCGACGCCAGCCGCGAGGCAGCGCTCGACGAGGTGAAGGGCAAAGGCGGCGTGTTCAAGGTGACCTGGGGACTTCAGAAGCGTTTCGGTTCCGAGCGCGTCTACAACTCGCCGTTAGCCGAAGCGAACATCGTGGGCCGCGCCGTCGGCCTGGCGCAGCGCGGGCTCAAGCCGGTCGTCGAGATCCAGTTCCTCGACTACATCTGGACCGCGATGATGCAGCTGCGCGACGAGGTGCCGCTTATCCGCTGGCGCTCCAACAACGCGTTTAAATGTCCGATGGTCGTGCGCGTCACCTACGGTGGCTATCTGAAGGGCGGCGCCGTCTATCACTCACAGACCGGGGCCAGCATCTTCGCGCACACACCGGGGATGCACGTCGTCTGCCCGGCGACCGCCGAGGACGCGAACGGGCTGCTGCGGACCGCGATCCGTTGCGACGATCCGGTACTGTTCCTCGAGCACAAGCACCTCTACCGCCAGACCTACAACAAGGGGCGCTACCCGGGCCCCGACTACATGATCCCGTTCGGCCGCGCCAGGAAGGTCCGCGAGGGCTCTCATCTCACGGTGATCACCTACGGCGCCACGGTGGAGCGCTCGGCCCGCGCCGCCAAGGCCGCATCCGAGGAAGCCGGCATTGAAGCGGAGGTCATCGACCTGCGGACACTCAACCCCGTCGACATGGCTACGATCACCGAGTCGCTGAAGCGAACCAACAAGGCGTTGGTAGTCTATGAGGACCCGCTATCGTGGGGCTATGGCGCGGAGATCGCCGCGCGCGTCGCCGACGGACTCTTCGAATGGCTCGACGGTCCGGTGCGCCGGGTGGCGGCGCTGGACACGTTCGTCGCGTATGCGCCGCAGTTGGAGGATGCCATTCTTCCGCAGGTCGAGGACATACAGGCGGCGATTCTGGATCTCGCCAAGTACTAGCTGGTCGGTCTATTTCAATATCCAATAGCCGACATTCGATGATCGAATCTCAAGTTCTACTCAGCTAACAAGTCCCAAGGTCCGATGATCGACGTCCAACCAGTCTCATTTGGACCTCGGTGATTGTTCCTTGGACCTTGCTACCTGAGAACAACTTGGACATCTGATCATTGAGTGTGGGATATTGGATATTGAACCCAACAGTCATCTTGCGGCGCGCTTCTTAGCCCGGCCGCGCCAGGCCCGCACATCCCGCACAAACTCCTTACGGTCGACCCCAGCGCCGCAAAAGCGCAGCCGCGTTCGGAAGGCGTCGAAGTGAGGAAGGTCGTTGCGCCGGTCGAGGTAAGCGGACAGCCAGCCGCGGGCGCGGCCCCAGGCGATCAGCTCCTCGACCGAGGTGTCGCTGTAGACATGACAAAGTTGATCGCCCCGGCGAATGCCGAGGCGCGGGACATCTTTGGGTGCCTTGTGGTAGTGGAACTTGATCGCCAAGCCTTACTCCACCGCTTCGTCGAACTCCGCCGCGGCTGCCATGTCCTTCTCGGTTATCCCACCTGCACTATGAGTCGAGAGCGACAGCGTGACGACCCTGTAGTGGACCGCGAAATCCGGGTGATGGTTGAGCGATTCGGCGCGCGCCGCGATCCGACTCACGAAGGCGATCGCCTCCGCGAAACTGGGAAACTCGTACCGCTTGACGATCGCGTTCTTTTCTCGCGACCAGCCCGAAAGCGCATCCAGTCGCCGCTCGATCTCTTTATCGTCGAGAATCGCCATCTACCGCCTCCAAGTCGGGGTCCGCTCTAGGGACCCGCGAACAATGATCGTATCATCCCCACGACGTTCTTACCGCGGTCGTAGATCACGACCGCCAGGATGATCGGCGCCACCACACGGATCAGCCAGAGCCAGCCGCGGATCAAACCCTCGTGCGAGAAGCCCAGTCTCACCTCATCCGCAAGGTTCATTGCCCGCCAGCCCACCAGCAAGGCGAGGAAGAACGCGCCCACTCCGAGGAGGAACTCGCCGGCGACGGCGTCGAACAACCCCAGAATGTCCTGATTGTAGGCGCTGGGAATGCCGATGAGCATGATGACGATGCCGGCACCCAGCGCGGCACGTGCGCGATCGAGCTTCCAGTGGTCGATCAGACTCGAGGTCACCACCTCGAGCAGCGAGATCCCGGACGTCAGTGCTCCGACGAACAACGCGGTGAAGAACATCAACCCGACGACCCTGCCTGCCGCGCCCATTTCGACGAACGCCCGCGGCACGCTTATGAACAACGCGCCGATCGCACTCTCACCGATATCGCCCTGCAGTCCGAATGCAAAAATCACCGGAAACACAACGAGTCCGCCGACGAACGCGACGCCGAAGTCGGCCAGCGAGATCGTCGCCGCCGAGCCGGGGAGGTTCTCCTGGCGTTTGAGATAGCTGGCGTACGTAAGCATGGCGCCCATTCCCAGGCTCAGACTGAAGAACGCCTGGCTGGCCGCCGCCGCGAGAGTCGAGGTCGAGAAGACGTCGGCGAGCTGGGGGCGCAGATAGAAGCTGTAGCCCGCGCCGCCTCCGGCCAGCGTCAAGGCGTAGACCGCGAGCCCGACGATCAGCAGAAAGAGAAGGGGCATCAGCACCAGCGAGACCCGCTCGATTCCCGCTTTGACGCCGCCGACAACGATGGAAATCGTGATCGCCATGAAGGCTACGTGATAGAGGACGGCGCCGACGCCGGTGGTCGACTGCTCGAAGTAGGCCCCGGGATCCGCCGCGAATCCGCTCAGAACCGCCTCGAGCGTATAGCGCATCGTCCACCCGGCGATCACCGAGTAGTAGGCGAGTATCAGGAAGCCGGTGAGCACGTAGAGCATGCCCAGCGACATCCAGCGCCGGCCACCGGTCTCGCGCAACGCGTCGATCGGGCTCAGACGCGTCCGTCGACCCACGGCGAACTCGGACAGCATGATGGGAACGCCCACCGCGAAGACCATCAGGATATAAAGGATAACGAAAGCGGCACCGCCCTTGTCGGACACTGCGTAGGGGAACCGCCACATATTTCCCAAGCCGACTGCGGACCCGACGGCTGCCAGGATGAAGCCGGCCTTCGTACCCCAACCCTCGCGGCTGCGCGCCTCCATCGCTCCTCCGTTTCGCTTAGCATGCGGTGGGATCGGCGGCTACAGGTCGTCCGCCACGCTAGGGCGCGGGCAGCGTGGCGTCAAGCGGTGTGGATGGTCCCGGCGCCGCCGGTACTCGGCGGTACCGGCGGACACGCGATGGGTTGTCAGCGGACAGGCAGTACTCCGAAGCCGACCGGTTATTCCGCCCCGGCGGCACCAGGACCTTGGAAGCGCGTTGGCTGCAGGCTAGCCGTGGCCGTTACCAGAGAGGTGACCGTCCCCCCCGTTCCCTCCCCAACCGACCATCAGCATAGGGGCCGGTGGGGCCGCGGCCCGCTCCGGTGGCAGGGCTGGACGGGCAGGGTGGCACCTGCACCAGACGAAGGCCCGAAGCCGCCCCGCCGGCGGCTGCGGAAGGTGGTCCAGGACGACGATGCCTGCCGGGTGTTCCCGGGCAGCGGCTCCCTCTCTAGACGCTCTCAGTATCATGATCGACACCCGTCGGGGTCTCCGAAATGCACGATGGATGTGGGCCGACGCCCGCGGCGCCCGCACGTAGTCGCAGAGCCTATGGGCACGCTCCGTGCCCAGGCGCCCTCACCGAAATCCCCTATTTCATGCGGGCTTTTCCCGGGAGCGTATCAGATTGGATCGGTAGAGCGTGTACTTACGACGCGCCCGGTCGTGTCGCTCGGACACGCCAGCGTCAGCCCCCGCTCTTGAACTCGGCTGCCAGCCGGTCGGCCCGCCGTGTCGTCTCCGGGAAGCGGTAGCGACCACCCGGCGTCAGCCTCAGGATGAGCTCGCCCGCTGTGGGCAGGTCGATAAGATGCCCCACGGACAGGTAGACCGGGCGAACCCGATCCCGGGTGCGAAGCGCCCAGCCTAGCTGCTCCCCGCTCTTGGGATCGACCAGCGGCGCGCGGGCTCCCCGTTCCTCAGCCAGCCCACCCACCTCACCGCAGAGGATCGACTTGGCGCAGCCGACGGCCGGCAGGCCGAACGCGAGGCCGGCATGGCACGCCAGCCCCATGCGCCGCGGGTGTGCGTACCCATGGGCATCGAGCACGGCAACGTCCGGCCGCTCGCGCAAGCTCTCCCAGGCGGCTGCCAGCGCCGGCAGCTCTCGGAAGCTCAGGTACCCGGGGACATAAGGGAAGCTAATGGGCAGCGCGGCCGTGGCGGTCTCGACCGTCTCCAGCGAATCGAGTTCGATGAGCACCACGGCAGCGAAAGCTAGATTCCGCGCCTTGTCGAACGCCACATCCGCACCGGCGACAACCCGCGGTTTGAACCCGCGCGGGGGCCGGAAGACGAGCCGCTCCCGGAGCCGCTCCTGGATCTGCCTAGCCTCAGCGACGCTGCGCGCCGGCTCCATGACTTTTCTCAGCCACGTTCTGCGCTAACCCGGCAACAAAAAGCGCCCGGCCAGAACCGGGCGCTTGGGATCTCGTCGAAGACGACCCGGTCGCGATGATCAAGTCGGCGGCTCCATATCGAAGTGCGTGTAGTTCTTAGCGATGAATTCGCTCCACTCCTCAGGAACCTCGTCATCTGGGAAGATGGCATCCACCGGGCACTCCGGCACGCAGGCACCGCAATCGATGCACTCCTCGGGGTGGATGTAGTACTGGTCAGGACCCTCGTAGATGCAGTCGACCGGGCACACATCAACACACGCAGCGTCCTTAACATCGATACAGGGTTGTGCGATGATGTAGGTCACGTTCCTCGTTGCCTCCTCTGTCATTATACTGCAATGACTCAGCCACAGGCCCCGTTCCCGAGGCTCATGGTCGACCCGATTATAGGAACGGGCTGGGGTGAGAGCAAGGTTCCGGCGATTGACGTAACTGTTGTCGCTGCCCTAGCTTCGCCCAGCAGTCAATTTCCCCGGCAACCCCCAACCCAGCAAGCACGGAAAGGACATCCAGGAGATGATGCAGAGGTCGAAGGCGACGCTCCACACGACTGCCGTCCTCGCCTTGGGGCTGGCCGCCGTCGCGCCCGCATGTGGGCCCGAGCCGGGTACTACCCTCCCACCCCCGGCGTCCTTCGCTATCCTCGCTCATGATCACCTGACCGGCGAGTACGGTGTCGCCGCCGCCAGCACCGCGCCCCTCATCGGTATGAACCTCGAGTTCTTCGACCCCGAGGTCGGCGGCGTCGTCGTTCTCGGCAGACCGTTCCTCCAGCTCAACGAGACTGTGCTCATCGCACTCCAGGACGGGATGGACCCGGGCACGGCCATCGCGGTCGGCCTCGCGGCCGATCTGGACAGAGAGAGCCGTCAGGTGCTGGCGATCACCCCAGAAGGTGCCGCCGCCTTCACCGGTAACGAGCTGGAAGGTCACGCCGCCCACAAGACCGGCGAGCACTTCGTAGTCGCAGGGCACCAGCTGGCAAATGCCGACGTGCTCCTCGCGCTCGAGGAGGCTTTCCAAACGACCGACGGCCCACTCGCCGACCGCCTGCTTACCGCGCTCGGGGCGGCCCGCGACGCCGGCGGTGAAGAGGATGGGTCACACTCGGCGGCCCTGGTTGTCGTTGGTCCAGGCGCCCGCTTCGCCACGCGCGACCGCCTGGTCGACCTGCGGATCGACTTCGTCCCCGGTGATGCTGTGGCCGCGCTAGTTGAGCTCCGCGCCCAGGTCGACTCGGCGTACGGAATCGTCAGGCAGACGCCGCCTCCTCCACCGCCGCCTTGATCTCGTCGAACGGCGGCAGCAGGGCCGCATCCTCCGAGACCCAGCGGAAGCGGACCACACCTTCCCGATCGATCACGAACGCCGACCGCTTGGCCACGCCTCTCAGCCCGCCCAACTCCTCGTACAGCGCCCCGTAGGCCCTCGCCGTTTCCTTATTGAAATCGCTCAACAGCGGGAAAGGAAGATCGAGCTGCTTGCCCCAGACTTTCAGCGTGTGAACACTGTCGACGCTGGCGGCGAACACCTCCGCACCCAGCCCGGTGTAGGTCTCGTACTCGTCCCGCATGATCGATAGCTCGTTCGTGCAGACGGGCGTGAAGGCGAGTGGGACGAACAGCAGAACCGTCGTCCCCACCCCCCTCCGATCTTGCAGCGACATCGTCTCACCGCTCGTCGCCTCTAGCTCGAAGCCGGGCGCCGCCTGGCCTACCTGGACCGACATGTGAACCTCCGCGGGCTTTCCTGGTACAACCCTTGGTACACTCGTGGCTGAGCCCGGAGAACGCAAGTCGCCCGGCCTCTGGTCGGGGGCACGAAGTCTGCTAGCTTTCAGGGTCCCGACAGCACGTGGATCTGCGACCCGGTTGGCGGATCGGCCCGCGGCGGCCATTTCGTCCCGGTAAAGGTGGTATGCGCGAACTAAAGGTCATTCAGCACGGCGCGCTCCCGTTGGAGTACGCAGCACTGCGGCAGCAGCGCGAGGACATGCAGCCGCTGCTCCAGGAGCGTACGCCCGTCAACGCCGGACCCGAAGGCCGCAAACCGTCCTGGCTCAAGGCACGGGCTCCGGGCACCGGCGAGTACACCAACCTCAAGCGCCTGATGAGGGCCAAGACCCTGCACACGGTGTGCGAGGAGGCCCATTGCCCGAACATGGGCGAGTGCTGGGGCCAGGGGACCGCCACCTTCATGATCCTCGGCGACATCTGCACGCGCTCATGCTCGTACTGCGCTGTCACGACCGGCATGCCCGAGGCCCTCGATCAGCAAGAACCGCTGCGCGTCGCCGAGGCCGTCAAGGCGATGGGTCTCAGACACGCGGTCATCACGTCGGTCAACCGCGACGATCTGCCCGACGGCGGCGCCGCTATCTTCGCCGCGACGATCAGCGCGATCCGCGAGCTCGCACCCGGCTGCTCCGTCGAGGTCCTCACTCCCGACTTCAAGGGCGACGCGACCGCCGTCGCCTCCGTGGTCCAGGCACGACCGGAGATCTTCAGCCATAACCTGGAGACGGTTCGCCGACTTTACCGTTTCATCCGTCCGGGTGGCCGCTACGAGCGGGCCTTGGAGGTGTTGGAGCATTCGAAGGCGATCGACCCAACGGTACTCACCAAGTCTGGCATAATCTGTGGGATGGGCGAAACGCGATACGAGCTGGCCGAGGCGATGACCGATCTCGCCGACGTCGGAATCGAGATCCTGACGCTCGGTCAGTACCTGCGCCCCTCGCCCCGTCATCTGCCGATAGACCGATACTACACGCCCAGCGAGTTCGCCGAACTGAAACAGCTCGGCGAGCAGGAGATCGGCTTCAAACACGTCGAGGCGGGACCGCTGGTACGCAGCTCCTACCACGCGCGGGAGCAGGTCGAGTCGATCGGATGCGGCTCGTATGCCCGTTCGGCAGGCCCAGCCAGCAGCTGACCCGAACAAGCGGAGGGTAGTGACGCCGAGGCGATGACGCGGCGCCCGCGTCTCTTGGTAGTAGTTGTATACGGAGGTCTTGAACTAGTGGCAACAAAGATCACTCAATCGGACCAGCTCCTAGGTCTCGACCGTACTGCGTTGGTCGAGATGCTGAAGTGGATGATCCTCGGCCGTCGGTTCGAGGAGCGCGCCGGCGAGATGTACCAGATCGGCGAGATCGGCGGTTTCTGTCACCTCTATATAGGACAGGAGGCGGTCGCCGTCGGAGCTCTCACGCCGTTGCGCAGCGACGACTACGTGATAACCGCCTACCGCGACCACGTCCACGGCCTGGTCCGCGGCATGGATCCCGGCGCGATCATGGCCGAACTGTTCGGCCGCGTCGACGGCAGCTCGAAGGGCAAAGGCGGCTCCATGCACCTCTTCGACTCTTCGGTCAACTTCCTCGGCGGCCATGCCATCGTCGGCGGCCACCTGCCGATAGCCGTGGGTATCGGCTATGCCATTCGCTACCGCGACAGCGACCAGGTTTGCGTCTGTTTCCTCGGCGACTCGGTGGCGAATATCGGCGCCTTCAACGAGGCACTGAACATAGCGGCGCTCTTCCAGCTCCCGGTCGTCTTCATCATCGAGAACAACCAGTACGGCATGGGCACCGCCGTTCACCGCGCCGCCGCCATCGAGAACCTGGCCGACCGCGCCTGCGCCTACTCGGGCATGCAGGGTTGGACCATCGACGGGATGGAAGTACTGGAAGTGCGCCGGACGGTGGAAGCGGCCGTCGAGCGGGCACGCGCCCATAGGCTGCCCAGCCTGATCGAGGCCAAGACCTACCGCTTCGTAGGCCACTCGATGTCGGACCCCAACTACGGACACTACCGGACGAAAGAAGAGGTCCACCAGTTCAAGGCGCATGACGATCCGATCAAGCAGTACATCGAGGTTCTCAAAGCGAATGGCGTGATCGAGGACACCGACCTGAGCGATATCGAGGGGCAAGTGAAGAAGATCGTCGACGACTCGGTCGAGTTCGCCAAACAGAGCCCGGTCCCGCAGCCGGACGATCTCTACGACGACATATACTCCGAAGAGTATCCCGACGCCAAGCGGAGGGACCCATGGCGGTGATCACATACCGGGACGCGCTGAACCAGGCGCTCCGCGAGGAGATGCGCCGTGATCCCGACATCTTCCTCATGGGCGAGGAAGTCGGTGCGTATCAGGGCGCTTACAAGGTGAGCCGCGACTTGTTGGAGGAGTTCGGTGAGTGGCGCGTACGCGACATGCCCATCGCCGAGCTCGGTTTCACCGGTCTCGGAGTGGGCGCGGCGATGGTCGGCCTGCGCCCGATCGTCGAGTACATGACTTGGAGCTTCGCGCTGCTCGCCATCGACGGGATCGTGAACTCGGCCGCCAAGATGCGCTACATGTCGGGCGGCCAGTTCAAGCTGCCCATCACCTTCCGCGGGCCCAGCGGGGCCGCCAACCAGTTGGCGGCCACCCACTCGCAGGCGCTCGACTCATGGTACGCGCACGTCCCGGGCCTCAAGGTCGTGGCGCCGGCGACGGCACGCGACGCCAAGGGCCTACTCAAGTCGGCGATCCGGGACGACGACCCCGTCGTCTTCCTTGAAGGCGAGCTGCTCTACGGGTCCAAAGACGACGTCCCCGAGGAGGAGGATTTCACGCTGCCGCTCGGCGTCTCCGAGATCAAGCGGCCCGGGCGCGACGTGACCGTGGTCGTACACTCGCGGCCGCTACACGCGGCACTGGCCGCGGCCGACACCCTCGAACGTGAGGACGGAATATCCGTCGAGCTGATCGATCCACGCACCCTGCGCCCCATGGATATCGACACGGTTCTCGGCTCGGTGCGCAAAACGAACCGCTGCGTCATAGTCGAGGAGGGTTGGCCGGTCTGCGGCATAGGTGCCCAGATCGTCGATGACATCCAGCGCGAGGCGTTCGACTACCTGGACGCTCCAATCGCTCGCGTCACCGGCGCCGACACGCCACACCCGTACGCCGCGAACCTCGAGCAGTTTCACTTCCCCCAGGCGGATCTGATCGTCAAGGCGATCCGTCAGGTGTGTTACCGGGACTAGCCTATGGCCAGCCGAATAGTGATGTCGAAGCTCTCGCCGACTATGGAGGAAGGGCGGGTACTCAAGTGGGTGAAGCAGGAAGGCGACCCCGTCGAGTCGGGCGACGTGGTCGTCGAGGTCGAGACCGACAAAGCCACCATGGAGGTGGAAGCGTTGGGCTCGGGCGTCCTGCGCAAGATTCTAGTGGAAGAAGACACTACCGTCCCCACCGGTACGACCCTCGGTGTCGTCGCCGCCGAAGACGAAGACATCTCAGCCCTGCTCGAGGAGTTGGGGGCCGCGGCACTCGCCGCCCCGGCAGCCGCAGCCGCATCTCAGGAGCCCGCCACCAGCGAACCGTCGGCAGCGGTTGTGCCCGGCGAAGCGCCGGCGCCCGCCGGTGATGGCGGCAGGCTGAAAGCGTCTCCCCTGGCCCGGCGGATGGCAGACGATCGCGGGATCCGGCTGGAGGGTCTACGCGGTACGGGCCCCGGCGGCCGTATCATCAAGCGCGACATCGAGGCGGCGGCGAGCGCCGGCATCCCGGCTCCTGAGGCCATGGCGCCGGCGATCGACTATGACATCCCTTACGAGCGCGTCGAGCTCAGTCAGCTGCGCAAAGCCATCGCTCGCAACCTGATCCAGAGCCTGGGACCGATTCCTCATTTCTTCCTAACCCGCGAGATCGACATGGGTGAGGTGTTGAAGCTGCGTGGGCAGCTCAACGAGGCCCTCGCAGAGTCGGGGACCAAAATCGGTGTCAACGACATCATCGTGAAGACCGCGGCGCAGGCGCTCAGCGAGCATCCCGACGTCAACGTATCCTTCGCCGGTGACCACATCCGCAGGTTCACCCGCGTCGACGTCGGCATCGCCGTCGCCCTACCCGACGGCCTGATCACCCCCGTGCTGCGCGATGCGGCGGCCAAGGGGTTGCGGCAGATCTCAGCCGAGAGCCGCGAGCTCATCGCCAGAGCGCGGGAGAGGAAGCTCGCACCCGAGGACTATCAGGGCGCCACATTCACGATCTCGAACCTCGGCATGTACGGGATCGATGAGTTCACCGCCATCATCAACCCGCCGGCCGCCACCATCCTCGCGGTCGGCGCGACCCAGGAGAAGCCAGTCGCCGTCGATGGCGCCGTAGAGATCCGGCCGCGCATGCGGGTTACGCTCTCTTGCGATCACCGGGCCGTCGACGGGGCGATGGGCGCGGAGTTCTTGGCGACGTTCGCCGAGATGCTGGAAAACCCGCTGCGACTGGTGCTGTAAGTGGAGCTGCGCTCCTTTTCAATATCCATCAGCCGACATCCAGGTATCGAATTCCAAGGATCATTCGAGTCTCAGGTAGGAAAATCCGATATCCAGCGCTCCAAGGATGGCGGTTGGCTGCGTCCTATAACCGCTGGATCTTGGCATTTGAGATTTGCCAACTGAATATACCTTGAGCACCTGGTCACTGAATGTGGGATATTGGATATTCAGATTAGTGGCGCCCTCGTGGTCTAACGGTCATGGATTTTCGATTCCCAATCACATAGTTTCTGCCCCAGATCACACCACAACTCCAACGAGGATCTACCCGTGGCTAAGAGGGAAGGCATAAAGGACTCGTACGACCTGGCGGTCATCGGCGCCGGCCCCGGCGGTTACGTCGCCGCCATCCGCGCAGCCCAGCTGGGAATGGATGTCGCCTGTGTCGAGTCCGAGTCGCGCGAGGGCGGCCTGGGCGGCGTTTGTCTCAATTGGGGCTGCATTCCGACGAAGGCCATGCTGGAAAGCGCGAATCTGGCGCGCCATATCAAAGACGGGGCAGCCGACTTCGGAATCAGGGTCAAGGGCTACGAGCTGGACATCGGAGCTGCCGTGACCCGCAGCCGCCAGATCAGCGAACGTCTCACCAAGGGTGTCAAGTTCCTGTTCGACAAGAACGGCGTGATGCCGATCTTCGGCCGGGCCAAGCTTGCCGGCGGCAAGAAGCTGGAAGTCGAGCTGAAGGGAGGATCTAGCGCTACCGTCCAGGCGTCTAACGTCATCATCGCCACGGGTTCCAGGCCCAAGACCTTCCCCGGCTTCGAGTTCGACGGCGAACGTGTGGTCTCCAGCCGCGAGGCATTGGAGATCAGGAAACCGCCGGGTCATATCGTGATCGTCGGCGCCGGATCGATCGGCATGGAATTCGCCGACATCTTCAACGCTTTCGGCACGAACGTCACGATCGTCGAGATCTTGCCGCAGCTACTCCCGCTCGAAGACGCCGAGATAGCCGGTGTCGTGGAGCGCTCCTTCAAGAAACGCGGTATCAAGGTCAAGAAGAAAACCGACATCAAGTCGCTGGAGAAGCAGGATACCAAGCTGCAGGTGACCGTGGAGGGCGCCAGCGGTGAGGAGGTCATCGAGTGCGACACACTGCTGATGGCCGTCGGCAGGACGCCGAACGTTGAAGACCTGGGTCTCGAGGCGGCTGGAGTAAACCTCGACGACGACGGCTGGATCGCGGTCGATGAATTCGGCCGTACAGCGGGCGACGGGATCTACGCCATCGGCGACGTCGCAGGGAATCCGATGCTCGCCCACAAGGCTTCCCACGAAGGGATCGTTGCGGTCGAGCAGATTGCCGGACTCCCGACCCACCCACTGGCACGAGAAGATGTACCGTCTTGCACCTACTGCCACCCGGAGGTGGCCAGCATCGGCCGCACCGAGCAGCGGGCCAAAGAGGATGGCCACCAGGTGAAGGTCGGAAAGTTCCCCTTCAGCGCTAACGGTCGTGCGCTGGCGGCCGGGGCGCCGGACGGCATGGTGAAGATCGTCGCCGATGCGAAGTACGGTGAGGTCCTAGGTGTGCACATGGTCGGGCACAACGTCACCGAGCTGATTGCCGAGACCGGTCTAGGGCGCACTCTCGAGACGACGGTGCACGAGATCGCCACAACCGTACATGCGCACCCCACGCTATCCGAGACTGTCATGGAAGCAGCACTCGCGGCCCTGGGACGGCCCATCCACATCTAGGCGCCGCAATGGGCACACGCGAACTGCGCCGCCGGGCGACGACACAATAGCGCCTTGAGTTCAGACAAGATCTGCAGACTGCTCCGGCTCGAGGGCCTCACCGACTACGGCGAGGCCCTCGCGCTACAGCGCCGACTGGCGGGTGCGCGGATCGAGCGAGAGCTCGCCGACGACCTCCTGATCCTGCTCGAGCATCCCCGTGTGATCACCCTCGGCCGGGGCGCCAGGGATTCCAACGTGATCGAATCGGCCGAAGCATTAGCCGCCGGCGGCGTCGAGCTCCACGAAGTGGAGCGCGGCGGCGACGTCACCTACCACGGGCCCGGCCAGCTGGTCGGCTACCCCATTATCGATCTGACACACCACAAACAGGACCTTCACTGGTACCTCCGACAACTCGAGGAGGTCCTGTTACAGGCGCTGATCTCCCTGGAGATCTCCGGCATCCGGGTGCCCGGCTACACAGGAGTATGGGTGGAAGACCGCAAGATCGCCTCGATCGGCGTGCACGTTACGCGATGGGTTACCTTCCACGGCTTCGCGCTGAACGTGTGTACGGATCTCTCAGACTTCGAGCTGATCGTACCTTGCGGCATCGATGCCGTGGAGATGACTACCGTCGAACGCGAAAGCGGACGGGCCTACAGCGTCGACGAAGTCGCGAATCATGTCGCGCGTTCTTTTGCTGAGACCTTCGGGTTGGTCATGCAGCCCGTGACACTGCAGGAACTGCCCTAGCAGGCTGCTGTACGACGCGGCTACCGTCTTCAGCAGCCTGCCAACCTACTTACCCCTCATGGCCCGGAGGGCGAAGAAAAGGTTGGCGGGGCGCTCCGCCAGCCGCCTCATGAAATAGGGATACCACTCATTCCCGTAAGGAACGTATACCCGCATCCCGTATCCCTGTTCGATCAGCCGCGCCTGCATATCGCGGCGAATGCCATACAGCATCTGGAACTCGACGGGCGCCTTGCGGTCGCGGCACTCCCGTATCAGTCGCTTCCCCGCATCGATCATCAGATCATCGTGCGTCGCGATCCCTATTGGCGCCTGCGAGTCCATCAGGATCTCAAGAAGTTTGACGTAGCTATCGTTGATTTCCTGCTTCTTCTGGAACGCCAGTCGGGCGGGCTCCTTGTATGCGCCCTTGCAGAGACGCACCGGAGCACCGCGCCTGGCGAGCTCACGGACGTCTTCTTCACTTCGCCTCAGGTACGACTGGATGACCGCGCCGATGTTCTCGAACTCGCCGAACAACTCGTAGAAGACGCTGAGAGTCGTGTCGACGTAGCACGAGGCTTCCATATCCATGCGGACGAAGTTGCCTAGTGCGTCTGCCGTTTCAGCGAGTCGCCGCATGTTCTTCAGGCACAGCTCACGGTCGATCGCCAGGCCGATCTGTGTCGGTTTGATCGAGATCGTGGCCTCCGCCCCGCTTTCCGCCGCCAGCCGATCGAGGATCCTGATGTAATCGTCGGTCGCCTTGTTCGCCTGGTCCTCGCTCTCCACACTCTCGCCCAGGTGATCGAGCGTCACGTCCATGCCCCGCCTGTTCAGGTCGCGGGCCGCAGCGATCGCTTCGTCCAACGTTTCGCCGGCCACGAAGCGGCGTGACCGCTTGCGCGCGAACCTCGAGCGGAGGACGAAATTCTGTAGTCGCTCCTGTTCGCTCAGATAGAGTAGGATGCTACGCAGCATGCGATGGATCCGTTATTGATGACGCGGATCAGCCGGTGTCGCCGGCGCGCTCCCGGAGTTCCGACACTTTCACCAGGCTCACGACCCGGTAGCCGGCCTCTTCGATCGCTTCGCGGCCGCCCTCCTCACGATCGACCAGGGCGAGGACCGCCAGGATCTTCGCATCGGCGGCCCTCACCGCATCACAGGCCTTGAGGGCCGACCCACCCGTCGTGATCGTGTCTTCGATGACCACGACGCTTTGACCGGCCTCCAGGTTACCCTCGATCTGCTTGCCGGCTCCGTGACCCTTCGCCTCCTTCCGCACCGTGAACGCCTCTATAGGCCGCCCGTCCAGGTAGCTCCGGTGGGCTATGGCGTAGGCGATCGGGTCGGCACCCATCGTCAGTCCACCTACCGCCTCGGGCTCGAGCCCAGCCTCGGCTAGAGCTTGCAGACCGAGCACACCAATGAGCGCCTGGCCCTCCGCCGACAGCGTCGTCGTGCGAGCATCCACGTAGAAGCGGCTCTTCCTCCCACTGCGCAGCGTGAAATCGCCGATCCGGAAGGAACGCTCCACCAGCAGATCGATCAGTCGCTCGTGCTCTTTCATCTCTCCCTCTGTCGTTGGCTGACCCGGCGGATAAGACGCAAAAAAAGAGCCGCCCGCAAGCCATCGCCGGGCGGCTAAATCTGACCTGCCACGGGGCGAACTCGCCGTGGCGGATGGACAGCTTACCCCGTTTCGGGACCCGCACCCACCGAGGCCGGTGACCCCACCACCTGCCCCGAGCTTTCCGCCCCCGCACAGGCGTCACAGAACCCGTAGATCTTCAACATCCTGCTCTGCACGGCGAAACCCAGCTCCGACGCAACGTCGGCCTGGAGCCGGTCCATCGCCTCACGCCGGAACCGGGCGACCTTCCCACAGCTCGTGCAGACCAGGTAGTCGTGCTGCGTCTCGCCCGCCTGGTGCTCGTAGCGCTTGAACCCCTCCCCGAAGTCGAGCTCCCGGGCCAGCCCCGCTTCCACCAGCAGGTTCAGCGTCCGATAAATCGTCGCCTTCCCAACGTGCTCGCCACGGCCCCGCAGCAGGTCCGCCAGGTCGTCCACCGATTGATGGTGCTCCGCCTCGAACAGCGCCATGGCGATCGCCTCACGCTGATGCGTCAGCGGCAGCCGATTCTGATGAAGGTAGCTCCGAAACAGATCCATCATCAGCATCGCGCAGCCGGTGGGCGGCCCGGGGGTAACGACCTGTGAAGGAGAAGTGGAAGCGCTCTCGTCGGCCATACGTACGTCAGCTCACAATGCAGTCGGCGGGTGGCAAAAACGTTGATTGAGTCTCGTTTTCAACGGTGATAATAGCCTCCAACTGCCCCACGCGCAATCGCCGATTCGCCCGCCACTAGGCCCGGGCCAGCCGCTTCGCCGTCGAGCCGCCGAGTGCCAGCGCCAGGCAGCTGCAGGCTAGTATGTAGACGAGGAGCGGTTGGAGGTCCGCGGCGGCAGCGAGGAAGTTGCCGTCCCCGAAGCTCGTGTTGGCCTGCAAGGCTGAATGGGCCGGAGGTAGAAGGACCTTCAATACCCAATAGAGGGGGCCGAGCCATACGGCGTCCCGGAAGCCCGGCAGCGCGAAGCCGGCGAAGAGCGCGCCGTATGCGAAGAGTCCGCTGTTGCGCGCGCCGAGCCCCGCGCCCAGGAAGCTGAGCACGGCGAGGGTCGTCGGGATCCAACCCAGCGTCACGACCGCGCGCCCCACATCTATCAAGGACGCGGTACCGATCGACGCCGGAAGCGACGCGAGCCCGATGGCGATCGTCCCCACGACGCACCAGCCGAAGACCGCGAGTATCCGCGCGAAGTAGTAATCGAAGACAGCCACCGGCTTCTGTAGCCAGAGCGCAGCGTAACCGAGGCGGATATCTTGGTTCAGCCAGGGGCGGCAGAGCGGTGCGGAGACGATCAACGAAACCAGGATAAACCTACTTCCGAATCCTGAGCCCGACCCACCCGTAAGAACCACGGCTGCGACGAGCTCGAAGGTGAAGTAGCCAGCCAGCACCCCCGCGAAGTAAACGGATCGGCTTCGAACGACGTCGCCCGCCACGAACCGGAAGAGGGCCGGGACCAGCCGCAATGCTTTTGACAGGCTCATCGTCGCGCCCTGCCGTCCAAGAGACTCTTCTGCACGAGCGAGTGAAACAGGTACTCGAGGTCGAAGGGTCGCCGTTCGATGGACTCGACCGTGGCGCCCGCCGTCTCTACCTGCCCCGCAAACGCACGAGCGGATCTGGCGTCGGCGAACGCCGCCTGATCGGCGGCGAGTCGGACGCCGCCCAACTCGAGGCAAAGCACGTCGGCCCGCGCAGGTACTTCACCGCTCTCAGTGCCCAGGGTTACAACCCAGGTCTCCGGCCGCTCGACCAACTCCTCCCGCGAGCACCGCCCTAGCAGCCGCCCGTATCCGAGAACCAGCACCTCATCGCAGATGCGCCCGAGCTCCGACAGATTGTGCGACGAGATGACGACGGTCCGCCGGTTACGCTTCAGCTCGCGTATCACGCTCCTCAGCACGCCGACGGAGGCGGGATCCAGACCGTTCGTCGGCTCGTCGAACAGCAGGAGCTCCGGATCGCCCAGCAACGCAGCCAGCAGTCCCACCCGTTGCCGGTAGCCGTGGGACAGCGAGCCCACGACCGCGTCGGTCAACTCACCGAGGGCGAGCGTGTTCGCGTACCTCTCGATGGCCTCGCTTACCTCAGGCCCGCCTAAGCCGGCAAGCCGGGCCATCAGCACGGCGAGCTCACGGACCCGGACATTCCCCGGCAACCTCACCTGCTCGGGGAGGTAGCCGATGCCGCGGCTCCGTCTGTAGACCGCCGGATCCAACCCGGACACGACCACCCGACCTCTTAGCGGCCGCAAGAAGCCGAGGACTAGCCGGTAGAGGGTGGTCTTCCCGGAGCCGTTAGGCCCCACGAGTCCGACGACGCGACCGCGTTCGATGTCGAAGCTGAGCCGCTCGAGCGCCAGCTCTCCCCTCGAACTGTACCCGAAGTACAGATCCTCCACCTCGATCAGCGGACCATCATCAGCCGCTCTCATCTCCCCGGCCGCCGCGCGACGGCAACGCCTGGGAGGTCGAACCTCGAGCGGGCGAGCAGATAGATGTCAGTGGAAGAGACCGCCAGCTCGCTCACCCGCAGGTCGACAACCACGCTACCCGAGTACACTCCATCCGCATCGAACCAATCGATGATTGCCGCGCTGCTATCACCCCGCTGGGTCAGCGCCCAGATGCTCGCATCCGGCGCCGCCGCCAAGCGCGCTACGTGCGAGCGGTACCTGGGGACCCGGGTGCCTTGGGGCGCCGCACGGCCCAAGGCGGCAAACGCGCGCCTAACCCTTTCGCGTATTGCCTCGATCTCCTCCTCGCTCCGCGCGAGCGGCGTGACCTCGGGCCGGCCGATCTGCTGGAGCACATCACCGCCGGCGCCGACCCGCAGGATCGTGTACTCGGGACCGGGAGGTGCCAGCAGCAGGTCGCCCGCTGGCGTCGCCGCCACTGCATAGCTGTGATTCCTATATGGTCGACCCGGCTCCTCAGTGCCCGGCACGTTCAGATCGCGAAAGCGCGGCCGCTCCAAGGCAGTGTCCACCGCCACGACGCGGAATTCGGCTACGTCAGCGGGCGGGAAGACATCGGACTTCACGTAGAAGCTGTCCGCCCGCGCAGCGACGATGTCGGTCGCCAGTCCGGGCCCGATCCGCACCGTCCCTGCGAGCCCACCATCAGTACGCCAGAAGGTGACGCGGCCGCTCATCGACAGGACGGCAGCCAACCCACCACCCGTCTCCACCGCGAGAGCGATGGGGCGCCTATACTCGCCCGGCCCGTCACCCGCCCGACCGAGGGCGTCCAGGAATACCCCGCTCTCCAGATCATAGACGCGCAGTTCCGGCGGCTGCGTCTCTAGGAGATAGAGTCGACCGATATACTCGTCGACAGCCAGGGCGAGCGGCGCAGCCAGTGGCGGTTCGCCGGAAACGTCCGGGGCAACGAGCCAGCGAGCCTCCAGATGCCGCGGCGCTATGGCATCTGCGTACTCGCCACGGCCTGCCTCGGACCGCCTCGCCCGTCCGCCGCGCTCCGAGGTCCCGTCCCTGCAGGCGACCGGGGAAAGCGTTGCGGCCATTAGAACGACCGCAACGCCAGCCCCAGTCAGCCGGTAGCCGCTGGCCACCGGCTAATCGTGCTCCGGCCTGGATTCCATCAAGCCCGCAACGCATCCATCGACGCAACCCTCGTACATCGACTCGCACTTGTCTTTGCCGATGAAGATGCCCAGAAAGACAAAGCAGCCGGCGCCCACGAACGCGCAGTAGCCGTCGCACACAGCGCGGCCCGGCAATGCCTCAGCCGGCGGCGGCCCGCCCGCGAGGCCGAGTAGCAGTAGCGAGGAAATCAGCAAGGCACGTCGCATCAATCCACCTCCTCCCTAGTGCATCATTCTGATGAGCTGGCCCACCGAGCAGCCCAACAGACACCCTCCGATGTACGCCCCGCATCTTACCGAGTCGAGGTCGTCGCACCGCTCAACCGCTTTGTCGGCGCAGACGTCCTCGCAGTCCCGTGCGAGCGCCGGTGCCGGTTGCCCCAGCGCCAGCGCCGCCAGCGCCGTCACCAATACCAACCTTCTCCGCATCGTCCCATCCTTTCCTCTAAGTTGAAGGGCCCTGCAGGGCCTCCAGCGCACTCACCAACGAGTCCAGGGCAACTCGATCGAGACTGCCCTGCCGCAAGAACGACACGGTACCGTCCCCGCCAACCAGTATCGTCGACGGCACGATGCCGATGCCCAACGCACCCGTCAGACGCCGCGCATCTCTCGGAATCACAGCCACCGTTGATGGCAGGTGCCTCCGCGCATAGGCCCGCGCCGCCGGGAGATCCTCCTCCAGCGCTACCGACAACACCGATGCCACACCCTCCGCCGCTCTCACCGCACGATCCCAGGCCGCGAGGTTCGCGTAGCAGGCCGGGCACCTCGAGCTATAAACCAGCAACAGCACGGCACCCCGGCCCGGTACCCCAATCCGATCACCTGCGCGGGAGCCGGGTACCGCCACCAACCGGTCGAACTCGAGTCGCCCGACAAGCCGTTCGCCGACATCCACCGCTACCGGCTCCCCCCGTAACGCCGGGATCACTCGCTCCGTCGCAACCAGGTACGCTGCCAGCAGACCCAAGATCACGGTCACCAGGCTCAACGCCCGGTCCAGCCAGACTCTGTAGCGCCTCACCTCCACCTCCTATGCCGGACAGGCAGTTAGTCTAGCGGGTCGCCGTCAACCGATCGTCAACGGTACGGCGGCTACACTGGCGCGAACCCCGCATATTTGTTTCATTGAGTGCTTTCTAGGTGTCGCCGCGAGTCCTCACTCGTGCAGGACCCCCCCGCGGCCCGCCAACGCCCCTAGGACAGAAGGTGTTAAGAAGTGCGATGGTGACCATCGCGTCCCGATTCGGCCACGGCTGCTCAGGTCAGCGACCGTCGACCGGCGCCCCCGGCTGGAGGGGAGGGGTGTGGGCAGTGCTCGCCGGGGCGGTTTTGTTCTGGTCTCCGCCCGCCGTCGCCCAGCATTCGAGCAACGGGGACGGAGAGACGGCGACGATCCCGGCGGCCGAGGCGGCGCCTCGCACAGGTGACATCAAGATTGACGGCCGGCTCGACGAAGACGCTTGGCAGGACGCACCGCCAGTGACCGGGTTCGTCCAGGGTGAGCCGGTGGAAAACGCTCCCGCCGAGCAGCCTACAGAGGTTCGTGTCCTCTACGACGAGGGCGCTCTGTACGTCAGCGCGCGGATGTATGATGAGCAGCCGGATAGGATCGGCACGCAGCTGGTGCGCCGCGACGAGAACGGCCAGTACGACTACTTCGAGCTCTCACTCGACCCCAACTCGGACCGGCGAACCGGCTACCGCTTCCGGGTGAGCGCCGCGGGCGTGCAGCGCGACGTGTACCTGTACAACGATGTTCGCGAAGATGATGCGTGGGATGCGGTGTGGCTGTCGGCCGTGCACCACGACTCGGCCGGCTGGAGCGCGGAACTCCGGATCCCGCTCAGTCAGTTGAGGTACAACGCCGCTGACAGCGTGCAGTCCTGGGGCGTCAACTTTTCGCGGCGCCGGCTGTCGAGCAACGAGCGCACCTACTTCGCCCTCGAGTCGCGGGTGCGGCACGGCAAGGTGAGCGTGTTCGGGCGGTTGAACAACCTACACTTCCCGCGCAGCGCCCGTCGGCTCGAGATGCGGCCCTACGCTTTGGCCAGCGCCTACACCGCGCCGGCGGAGGTCGGCGATCCGTTCTTCGACGGCGACGACTGGTCGCAGCGCGCCGGCTTCGATCTACGCTACGGGCTGGGCGCCAGCTACACGCTAGACGCAACTGTGAACCCGGACTTCGGCCAGGTAGAGGTCGATCCCGCCGTCATCAACCTCACCCAGTTCGAGACGTTTTTCCCAGAGAAGCGACCGTTCTTCGTGGAGGACGCGCGGATCTTCGATTACAGGCTCGGTGGCCGCTCGGATCAGCTCTTCTACAGTCGCCGTGTCGGCCGCGAGCCCCACGGCTCGGAACCTTCGGAGGCCGACTACGCGCAGATCCCCGGCGAGACGACGATCCTCAGCGCTGCCAAAGTCACCGGCAAATCGGCGGGTGGCCTATCGCTCGGCGCGCTCGTCGCCATCACGGCCGAGGAGAAGGGGCTGGGCCACAACGTCGGGACCGGCGAAACCGGGGAGTTCATGGTCGAACCGGCCAGCCAGTACGGTGTGTTCCGAGGGCTGCAGGACCTCCGCGGCGGCGCTTCACAGCTGGGCGGCATCCTCACCATCGCTCACCGCAACCTACCCGGCGACGGGAGCTTCGACTACCTGACTTCCAGCGCCTACAGTCTGGGCCTCGACTTCGAGCATGCCTGGGGCGGTCCCAGTTCCCGGGACTGGGCGCTATCCGGCCACTTCGCCGGCTCTTACATCTCCGGCTCGACGACCGCGCTGGCCCGTATACAGAGGTCGACCGGCCACTACTTCCAGCGGCCCGACGCGACACGTTTCTCACTTGACACGACAGCCACTTCGATGAGCGGCGTGAACTGGCGGCTCGAGTTCGAGCGGCAGAGCGGAGTGCACTGGACCGGCTCCGTCTGGATCGGCGAGATAACCCCGGGCTTCGAGGTCAACGACCTGGGCTTCAGCCGCAGCAGCGAAAAGCTCGACGCCGGCTTACGGCTCAGCTACCACGAGATCAGCCCCGGCAAGCTGTTCCGCAGCTACCGGTTTACGTTCTGGGGCTACCAGAACTGGCGACACGAAGCACTCGAAGACGTCTTCTCCTGGAACTCCTGGCAGCGGGCGCGCAAGGCGGGCAGCTTCTCGCTTCGCACCAACTACGAGTTCCTCAACTACTGGCGTCTCGACATAAACGGCCGCTACTCGCCCGAACTGCTCAGCGACTCGAAGACGCGTGGCGGCCCGCTGATGACGAACCCGGGCTCGACCCACTTCGAGGTCAGTATCCGCACCGACCCTCGTAAGGTTCTCAGCATGAGGCCCCGCGTCGAATACCAGGACGGGCACCGCGGTGGCTACCGGATGTCGACGTCGCTGGGGATGACGATCCGGCCCTCTCCGAGTCTCGAGATCCACCTGTCGCCCAACTACGCCAGGCAGCTCGACCCGGCCCAGTACGTCAGGGCGGTGACCGACGAGGCCTTCGAGCCGACTTACGGAAGTCGCTACATGTTCTCCGACCTCAAACGGCACCAGTTCTCGCTGGACACCCGGCTGAATGTGGCGTTCAATCCGAAGCTGACGCTCCAGTTTTACGCCCAACCGCTCATCTCCTCGGGTGATTACCTGACCTACAAACAGCTCGCGCGTTCGGAGAGCTTCGACTTCGACGTATACGAGGAAGGGACGGCGGTGATCGATGGAGAGAACGTCTCGTGCGCTGGGGGAAGGACCTGCGAGAGCGACGGCGATCGTTACGTCGATTGGGACGGCGACGGGATCGCCGACACGTCCTTCTCGGACCGCGACTTCAACATCCGCTCACTGCGCCTGAACGCGGTGCTGAGGTGGGAATACCGGCCCGGCTCGACCCTATTCCTGGTTTGGCAGCAGAACCGCTCGGACCGGGTCAACGACGGCTCGTTCGATCTCGGCCGCGACATCGACGCCCTCGGGAGCCTCGACTCCCAGAACGTCTTTATTGTGAAGGTCAACTACTGGCTCGGACTCTAGCGCTGCGCGATTCCCCTTAACGCGCGCCGACCGAGCCACGTCTACTAGCGGCGCCCGCCGCGCCCGCCGCGCTTGCCTCCTCCGCGACCACCACCACCGCCACCTCCACCCTGGCGGCGCTCCATAGCCTCGTTGACACGCAGCGTCCGACCGCCGAACTCCATGCCATCGAGTGCCGTTATCGCTGCGTCTGCTGCGTCCTCGTCCATTTCGACGAAACCGAAGCCACGCGGCCGGCCTGTCTGTCGGTCGCTGATTAGATCCACCGAGTGGACCGCACCGTGCTGGGCGAACAGCTCGCTCAGCTCTTCCTCCGTCGCCGTAAACGGCAGGTTACCAACGTAGATCCTCTTCGCCACTGCTGGACACTCCCTGTTGAAGCACGGAATTACGCGCTGCACGCTGACGAGCCGACGGGCCCTAAGAGATCAGGGAGCAGACGCACCATACGAAACGGGGAATCCTTATCCGGATGGGATAGTCGCTTGACGACCGACGCAGACTCTCTATCGACCCCCAAAGAAAGGCGGTCCTGGCGAAGCCGGGAACGGCGAATCCCGGTTCCCAGCTGCGAGCAGTACTAACAAGCTAAAGACAAGATCGACGTGGGGCAACAACATCCTCACGGGTGGCCTATTTCGACTCCTCCAGGCTCCAGAACCGTGACGTGAGGCCGAGGCGCGCGAACAGCTCCTGCACCTCAGTTCTCTTCTTAAGCCGCCAGTCGCTGCGCATGCGATCGTGATACCACGCGACCGCAAGCTCCCAGGCCCGCTCCAGCGACAATACCGCACCACGCCCCATGCCACGATCCTCACACCACCTGTCGACGTGCTCTTCCGACCGGAAGAGTAGGATCGTCGTTCAAGTGAAGACGATGTCTTCCCACCAGCGCAGCGCCGGTACGGCGAAGTGAATCACCTCTTTGCCCCCTACCACCTCGCCGTCCATTACCGCCACCGTGACCGGTTCGCCGCAGTCACCGCAGCGCGTGACGATTCGGGCGTCGCAGTTCAGCATCGCCGGAATCCCCAACGCGTCCCAGGCACAGTTCGCGTACCACTGCCGCTCGATCGCCCGTACCTCGAACGGCGTCTCCACCGCCGAGAACGGCATCGCCATCCGTATCTCCCTGCCGCCTCTCTCGAGGACCAGGACACGCTTCCGGGCGAGTCGCTCGTAGGCGAGCGTTACCGCCGCACTCGTCGCCTGCAGCGCCTCCGCCGTCTGCTCGACCGTCGGTGGTCGTGCGTCTTCCAGGAACCGACCATAGATGTACAGCCGAATCAGGCGGTCGAGCTCAGTCGCATCCTGTTGAGCGTTCAAGCGCGATCCCCGCGCCTCGATCCGCTTTTGGCCCTCCGACCGATCAGCCACCCGTAGATCCCCAGGTTGATGAGAACCACCAGAATACCGAGTACGATCTGTACCTCACGCGTCAGCCCGCGCGGGTAGAGGATCGGAAGTATGTAGTGCGCAACGAAACCGCCGGGGTACCCGCTACCACCGCCCTGTGTGCGCAACCACTTCTCGAGCGGTGTCAGCGGGCAGATCCAACCGGCAAACTCGATTAGCGCCGCCCAGATCGCCGCCGGCAGGTGCACCCATGCCGCGCGCCGCCAGCGCAGTACGAGGAGCGCACCGCCCACGGCGAACACGACGAATCCCAGATGCAATATGACAACCAGATCGGCGAGCGTGCGATAGAGCATGCCCAGCTCCCACTGACCGGTTCTGCTCTGCTCCGCGCAAGTAACCTACACGGCGAGCTACCTCCGCGCCATCACCCTACGCCCCCCGCTTGCTCCGCGCGCCCCACTACTCGATCTTACGCCCACATCTCACGCCCGGGAGGCCACCAATGATCAGACGGCCCCTCATCTCCATCTCCATCTTCATCTTCACCTCTCCCCCGCGCTCGCAGAGGTGGTCCGCATCGAGATCGTATCCCGCGAGGACGTCCTCGACGGCCACACTTTCGGGCCGGCGGGCCCCTACGAGAGGATCGTCGGCGTGGTCTATTTCGCCTTCGACCCCGGTGACCCGATGAACGCCAGGATCGTCGACCTGGCGCTGGCACCCCGGCGCGCCGACGGACGTGTCGAGGCCCGGGCCAACTTCGTGGTGCTGCGGCCCAAGAACCCGATTCCGGGCGGCGGCGTCGCACTGCTCGAGGTCTCGAACCGCGGCGGGGCTGATGCGCCTGCACGTCCCCGTCGCTGTCAGCGAAGACGGGAGCCCGCTGGAGGGTCTGGTGCGGGCCGACTGGGTCGTCGATCAAGCGACGAAGACTCTACATATCGCCCACCGTAATCACGTCGCCTACCCCCGGCGGGGCAGACGAGCTGTCCAACTTCACCGGCACGTACATCCCGCTGCCCAAGACCGAGGCGGAGCGCCTAGCGCTCGGCGATCCGCGGCCCAGTATCGCGAGCCTTTACGCCAGCAAAGACGAGTACTTGGCGTTGGCCCGGCGCGAGCAAAAAAAGACACGGGCCGTGCGCGATACTAGGCGCGGCCCGCGGAGGTTCTGCCGACGGACGGTGGCTCGGTAGCCGGTCGGGCTAGTCGACGATCGCTTCTACCAGCTGGATCTCGAAGACGAGCTCCCGGCCGGCGAGCTCGTGATTGGCATCGAGCGTGACGGTGTCGTCGGCGACCTCCGTGATCGTGACCACGGTAACCGTTCCATCCTCACCCTTCGCCTCCAGCTGCATTCCCACCTGCGGTTCGAGATCGGCGGGAAGTATCGATCGCTGGATCACAGCTATCAGCTCGTCCGAATAGGGACCGTAGCCTTCGTCCGGCGAGAGTGAGACCGTCTTCGTCTCACCGTCAGTCATCCCGACGATCGCGTTCTCGAAACCCGGGATCACCATGCCCTCGCCGAGCGTGAACTCGAGTGGATCGCCGTTGAACGAGGAATCGAACTCGGTCCCGTCCTTCAGCGATCCCCTATAGTGCACCCTCACCCGATCACCTAATTTCGCCTCTGCCACCTGGTTCTCCTTTCAGCGCCGCGACACAAAAAAACGGGAACGCCCGCGAGCGTGCGTCCCCTGCGCATTTCAGCCCTACGTGCCAACCGCAAAGCTATCAGTACTCACACCGCCAGGCAAATCGGGCCGCCGGACCAGCCCGGGCTCACGCCCCGCCTAGTGGCCCTCGAACGTACGCAGCACCGGATAGTACTCCGCCCCCTCCAGCGCGTCGTCGAAGAAGTTCCAGTTGGCCAGCCCGTCATCGGATCGAGGTTCCAGTAGCGAAAAGACCAGCCGGCCCAACGGCTGGTCGACCGGCACGAGGACGGTGCCCGCAGCTACCGTCAGCTCGACGTCCTCGTAGTGACCGAACAGCGTGCGCTGCCTATGGCCCTGGTACTCGCGCCCCGCCACCTGCGTCGAGTCGATCACGAACCGTTGCACCGCGCGCAGCTCTTCCCGTTCCAGCGTCTCCCAAGAGACCCCGTGATCGCTCAGCACGTTGAACACCCTGAACTGATCGCCGGGAACCAGGTACGCCGCCGGGACGCGCTCGGTCTCCGTCGGCCGGAAGCTGCCGAACTCGGCCAACCGCTCGGGCCGCCGTACATCGAGCCGCCGCAACATGAGCTCACCCGAGTACGGGTTCCGCTCTTGAACCACATCGCCCATCAGGATCTCGACCGGTTCTGCGGAGCGCTCCAGCGTCGCCGCCAGCGCCAATTCGGTTCCGATGATCTCCGCTGCGTCGGCCCGTTCCGCGGCGTCGGCGATCGCCGAGGCGTACCGGTATGCGACCTCGACGACTTCCTCGACGAAGCGAAGGGTCGCAAGGATCCTTTCCTCGAAGGTGGAGTACGAGTACGCCTCGCTCAGTATCCCGATCCGATTCCGCAGCCCCACGTAGTTGGTGAGGTATCGCGGCTGGTGGCCGAAGGTGTACCAGCCGCGCTCCGCATCGCTGCCGCGCCACGGGAGGTTGCCGTAGTAGTAGTAATCCCAGTCGTACTTTTCCTTCAGCCTCCGGGTCACCTCCGGCAGCATGCTCGCCCGCGCGAACTCGACGATCCGCGGATCCGTGTTCGGGTGGAGCGGCGGCGCGTAAGTCACGCGATACGCATGACGGGTCCCGTTGGTCGTATGGAGATCCATGACGATGTGTGGATCGTATCGGTTCCAGAACGCGACCAGCGACCGCGCCTCCGGCGATTCAAGCTTCATATTGTCGCGGTTGAGGTCGAGGCCCTGCGCATTGTACCGCTGGCCCATCCCGCCTATCGGGCCGTGCTGACCGCGACGGTTGGTCAGGCTCAGTCGCTCGTTGCCGTCGGCGTTGTAGATCGGCGCGATGAGCAGCACCAGCGAATCCAGCCACTCGCGATTTTCCCCGGCCGCCAGGGCGCGGAGCAACAGCAGCAAAGCCTCCTTCCCGCAGACCTCGCCGGCGTGGATGTTCCCCTGCAGGTAGACGCGCACCCTGCCCGTGGCGCGCACCGTCTCAGGACCGGCGTCTGGCAGATCGCCTACGACGACCACGGGCAGCGCCCGCCCCTCCATCGAGTAGCCCATGGTCGTCAGCTGCATCCAGGGACGCGAGTCGACTACGTGCTCGACAAACTCCATCACGTCGGCGTACGAGCTCGTCTCACGGTAGTCGGTCCGCTCCGGCCGAGCGAGCAGGGTGACCGGGCGGTGGGCGGCCTGCGCGAACGCCGAGCTCATCGCCGTTACGGCCAGGCAGACGGCCGGAATCACGCCCAGTACCAGCACTTCAGTTCTGCGTAGCATGTTCTACCCTTCATCACAAGGGTGGAGATTCTCGATTCGCGTTCGAGTTGCACAGCATTGCGCACGCACCCAGGTTGTGCAAGCCCCGGTCCGGGGATCAGACGAAAAGGTGAGGACAAATGACGAGAGCCCGGTGTTTCAGGACGAGAGTCTGGCCCGCGACAACTGCGGTGCCACAGGCGTTGATCACTCTGATGGTGGCAGCACCGACCGCGTTCGCGACCGCGCGACAGAGCCCACAAGAACCACCGCTCCGAAACACCGAGCCCGTGTCGTCCGTCATCGCCGATCTCGAATCGTACATCCCGGAGCGGATGCGCGCGGCGGGCGTGCCCGGACTCTCGATCGCTTTGATCCGCGATTTCGAGCTGGCGTGGAGTCGCGGTTTCGGCGTTAGGAACACGGTAACCGGCGGCGAGGTCAGGCCAGGGACCGTTTTCGAGGTCGCCTCCATCAGCAAAGTGGTGACCGCCTACACCGCGCTCCGCCTCGTCGATCGGGGCAGGCTCTCACTCGACCAGCCCGTCACCGCCTACCTGAGTGAACCGTGGCTACCTCCGTCGCAACGGGCCGACCGGATCACGCTACGACACCTCGCTTCGCATAGCTCGGGCCTCACCGATCAATTGCTGCCGACGAACAAAACAGTGGCGTTCAGTCCAGGCAGCGAGTTCCTCTATTCGGGGGTCGGTGCGATGTACGTGCAAGAGGTCATCGAGCAGACCACGGGACAACCTCTCAGCAGTGCTGCAAGCGACCTCGTGTTCGAGCCGCTCGCTATGTCGTCGAGCGCCTTCGTGAACAGTCCAGCCATTCTGCCGAGCATGGCCAACGGGCATATGGACTACACCCTTCCGCTGCTCACCATGCTGACGGCCTTCGTTCCCATCTTCGTCGTGCTGGTTCTGTTGAGTGTACCCGTCCATCGCGTCCTGACGGGAAGCTGGCGCGTCATGGGCCTGTGGGTGGCGGCCGCCGCGCTGGTCGCTGGCCTAGCGACTCTAGTCGTGCTCTCCCTGACCGTTGGTCGGGCGCTCCCTAGCATCGCCGTCCTCAATGCCGCGGTCGGGATCGCCTTCGCCGCGGCACTCATCGGACTGACCCTCATCGGCAGACACTTCATCGCCGGCTCTGCGGCGGCCCGGCAGCAGTCGGGTTCGCGTCCCGTCCTGGTCGGGATCTGGGCCGCGACCTGCATCGTCGGCCTGCTCCTGCTCGCCGGATCGGTCCACGGCCCCGTGCCGCGCGGCCCTTCCCCGCAACCCAGCGCGGTCGGGACGCTGCGGACCACTGCGCCCGACCTGGCAACGTTCCTCATCGAACTGGCCAGGCCAAGACACATCAGCGAGGAGCTGTCGCAGCAGGTCCGCACACCCCAGATCCGCATCAACAGCGACTATTCCTGGGGTCTGGGGCCCGGCATCCAGCACAGCGAGGCCGGCGACGCGCTCTGGCAGAACGGCATGACCTTCGGGTCTCGCAGCCTGATGGTGATCTACCCCGAGCACGGGGTCGGCGTCGTCGTACTCACGAACAGCGAGCGAGGTTTTCCGCTCGCCTACGACGTTGCCGCCCGCGCCATCGGTGGTAAGGACGAGCTGCGGAACTTCTAGCTTGCCCGCCCGGCGCCGTTACGCCAGTTTGCTGAGCCGTAGCCGGAGTTCAGAGGGACGCACCCGGACAAGGAGAGGCTGAGTCATGACCCAGCGGCCTGGAGTTCGCATCGCAATCATAGCCGGCTTCCTGCTGTTCTGCGGCGGTCCGCTCGTCGCGCAGGACCTGTCGCCGGAGAAGCAGACGGCCCTCGATATTGTGGACGGGCTGTCGGCGGAGATCCATCTGATGTCGATGAGGCTTTGGGACTACTCGGAGATCGCTCTCTTGGAGGCGCAGTCGGCCGAGTTTCTCGCCGCTCTGCTCGAGGAGGAAGGCTTCACGGTCGAGCGTGGCGTGGCTGACATGCCGACGGCGTTCGTCGCCTCCTGGGGCAGCGGCCACCCGATCATCGGAGTGCTGGCCGAGTACGATGCGCTTCCCGGCATCGGGAACGCGCCGGTCCCGCATCGGGCGCCGCGCGAGGATGAGATTACCGCCGGGCAGGGATGCGGCCACAACCTGTTCGGCGCCGGGTCAGTTGGCGCCGCCATCGCCATTAAGCGGACGATGGAGCGGCACGGCTTGGAGGGGACGGTACGTCTGTACGGTACACCAGCCGAGGAGACCGTGGTCGGCAAGGTCTACATGGCGAAAGCGGGTGTGTTCGACGACCTGGATGCCGCGTTCGAGTGGCACCCGAGCCTCGAGACCGGGGTTCGGAATCAGCCGGGCCGCGCCCTCAACAACTTCACCGTCGAGTTCTTCGGCCAGGCTGCACACGGAGCAGCCGACCCGTGGAACGGCCGCAGCGCTCTGGACGCTGTCGAACTGATGAACTACGGCGTGAACCTGATGCGCGAGCACATCCGGCCCGAGGCCCGGATCCATTACGTCATCCCAGCCGCCGGTGACGCACCCAACGTCGTGCCCGAGTACGCGAAGGTATGGTACTACGTGCGCGAGGCCGACCGCGAGAAGGTGCAGGAGTACTACGACTGGATCCTAAAGATCGCCGAGGGTGCCGCCATGGCCACGCGCACTACGCATGAGGTCACGCTCATCACCGGCGTCCACGAAACGCTGCTCAACCGGCCGTTACAGGAGGCAACGCAGCGAAACCTGGAGATCGTCGGCGCACCGGTCTTCTCCGACGAGTACCAGCAGTTCGCGCGCGAGCTGCAACGCTCGCTGGAACTCGAAGAGACAGGGCTGGACACCGAGATCCAGCCGCTGGCCGACGAACCGGAGCCTGTGAGCGGCGGCTCGACCGACGTGGCCGAGGTCTCCTACATCACGCCCACCGTCGGCCTCCGAGTCACAACCGCCGCCGCCGACATACCGTGGCACAGCTGGGCAACCGCGGCATCACACGGCAGAGAAGGGTCGATCGCGGGTGCGACCGTCGCGGCGAAGGTGATGGCGCTGACCGGCATCGACCTGCTCACCGATCCGCCGTTCCTTCAGGCGGCGAAGGAGTTCTTCCTCGAGCAGACGGGCGGGGAAGCCTATGTGTCGCCGGTGCCGGCGGAGCAAAAGCCGCCGGTTCCGGAGCAGACATCGGGGAACGACTCGTAAGCCGGCATCGGGGTTTGGGCGTCGGAGCGGGTCGCCTCGCTCCGGCCTCCCCCGCGCTCCCGGCTGCGCCGGGATCGCGTGGTCGCTGATATGGAAGGGCTCGTGTCAAGCGCCGAGATCAATCCTCCGGTGCTGGGCGGGGAGGCCGAGGCGACTTCGACGATGAATCCTCCTGATATTCGGCGGTTGGCTGTCTCAGCAGCCAGAGCGTCAAGAATTCGGATCCGTCGGGAGCTCGCTCCTTCTAACACGCGTGGGTTCGGCCTCTGCCGGCCTACCACATAGCGACCTCGAGCGTCCTCCTGTCGTGCCTCGGTCTCCCCAGCTTCACACGTTGCTTCTCAGGCTGCAGGTCGCTCGGCCGCTGCGGCCCCGGCTTCAAGATCCTGCATGACCCACCAGATGAATCCCACCAGCTCCCGAGCGACGGCCACCGCGGCCACCTGCGGACCGCGTCGCGCAGCCACCCGGCGGAACAGCTTGTAGAGTCGGTGCTGCGCCTTCCAAGCGTGGGCGACCACTTCCGGCGGCTGCCCCCGCTGTCGTTTCTGGAGCGACCGGCCCGCCGCCGGTCGGTGCCGATAGTTCCAGGCCGCCTGGACCAGCACATGCCGGCAGTGGCTGTTGCCGGCTCTCGTGATCGGGCCCCGACGCTCCCGTTCGCCCGACGAGTCCTCGCGAGGGACGAGCCCCACGTAGGCCATCAAGTGACGTCCTTAAGGACATCCATGCCGACGTATCGCAGATTGGCTTTGGACATAGGGCTGGTCCTCCTGTCAGCTGCGACCCGAGAGTCGCATGTGGCTCTGGTGCTTCCTGCGTCAACGCGGAGACGCTAATCCACGTATCGGCCGGAGACCAGCCCTTCCATATGTTCTAAAACCAGCTCGACTCGACGACCCGCCCCAACGCCTGCAACCGGTGGGTGCGCACGGACCGCTGCTCGTCATTACAACTTGCCTCGGTCCTCGGGGGTATTCTCCAACCTTGCCTCATTCGGGCCGGGAGGAGTCGGGGGACCGACTCGCGGAGCTGGTGTTAGCGACCCGGCTCAGATCCTCAGACCAAAACTGTGGGTGAGTTGCCTGATGTCCTCGCGGTGTGCACCGACTCCGACTGCCGGGTCGGCCGGAGCGAGCGGTCCCCCGGCTCCGACCATCCCGATCTAGGCAACCCGCGGCCGCCCAACCGGAAGTATCGCAAGCGCCGCCTCTCTCTTCCCCATGCAAAGCACTTCCTTCAGTCGCGCGTCGTTGAAGGCGCCGACAAACACCGCGCCCAGCCCCAGCGCGGCAGCCTGCAGCGACACATTCTGCGCCGCGGCACCGACCTCCATGTCCACGTACCGCTCGGCCCGACCGCCGTACTTCGTGGCCGTTCGCTCGACAACGGCGCCGATCGCGATGACCGCAGCCGCGTCCCTGACACACTCCTGACTCAGGGCAGCTGCGGTCAGATCTGGATGCACGTTCTCCCGCGCTAGCTCCAGCAGTTCGTGGTCGCCGACCCGGTACTTGTAGAGCCCGGGTGCCAGACCGCCCACGCGCACCGCGACCACATAGACTTCCAGCGGGAAGAGTGCGCCGGCTGAGGGCGCCGTCCGCCCGAAACCGTGAGTGACCCCCTGCGCCGCCCAGAGGAGCTGCGAGACTTCGGCAAGTGTGAGCGGCTCATCGGTGTATTCCCGGATAGAGCGGCGCTCGCGCAAAGCTGCCTCGACCGACGACGCGCCGTCGTATCGCGGCGTCGGGAGCTCGATGAGTTGACTGCTCACTTCAACACCTTGTTCATGATGTTTCTGAACCGAGCCTTGCTGATCGGATGGTCAGCGACCAGTTCGCCATTCCGGCGGATGCTGAAGACCCCGTAGGGATTAGGGGACCTCGTCCTCGGAATGGAGAATCTTGATTCGCATCCCTTCTCTGAACCGCTCGCCGAGCCACTCGAGCTTCCCCTGAAACCCGGGATTATTCGGATCCTTGTACCCGCAGATCCCGTGTTCCGCGATGTTCCCGGCCTAGCATCGATGATCCTAGCCTGTCGATCAGATGACATCAGAAGACCCCCCACTGGACACGGTCCGGGATCGTTTCACCTGCAGTCTGTAACGGTTGGGGCTAGTCCGAGGTGGGCGCGCTTTCCCCACTATCCGCACTGTCCGCTTCCGTGTCGGCGTGGCGGAATTCTCCGTGCTCGAGGAAGTGCAGGACCTGAGCGATGACATCGTCGCTCATCATAATGTACGTGTGGCTCCTGGGCACGACGAGGAAGTCGGTCATCCCCTCGACCTTCGTCGCTTCCACCGCGACCTTCCCATCGTCGGCACCCGGGATCAGTCGTGAGAAGAGAGGGTTCAGCGTCTTGTTACCGGCGATGATACCGAGCTCGAAGTCGACCGGACCCAGCTGGCCAGGCACGCTCTCCGGGCCCGTTCCCAGCTCCTGCGGCCACGGCCCCAGGATCGTCTCCAGAATCGGGTTCTCCGCCACCCAATCGGCCACCTCGCTCCCCTGGTTCGGCGGACTCAGCATCACCACACGGCCCAGGCTGTCGGTAGCGTGGTTCTCCAGGTAATACCGCAGCACGATCCCGCCCATCGAGTGCGTCACGAAGTGGACCTTGCCCCCCGGTTCCGAGCAGCACGCCTCTATCGCCGGGCCCAGCTCTTCCCTCGCAAGTTGCTCGATCGAGTATTGTGTCGACGGGTAGCTCACGTTCACGACCTCGTAGCCGCGTCCCTTCAGCGCGTTCTCCATCCGCAGCATCGACAGGTCCGTACGGCCGAGCCCGTGCAGCAGCACGACCTTATCCGCCTCCGGGTGTTCCACCGACGGGTTACCGCAGGCCGCCTGCTCAACCAGGAGCAGCGAGAATAGCAGGCGCAGGAACGCCCGGCCCAGCCGCTTGGCAAGGCCCACCTTCACCTTTGTGTCTCTGTGCTCCATGTCAGGATGTAGCCCAGCGTACGTCCTCAGGACAGAGCTTCTCGGTCGATGTGTCAACCAAAAAATACATCAAACGGTCGACCGGGTTCCACCGTCGGCGGCGCTCCAGCTCACGACCGGATCATCGTCAGCATCATCTTGAACCGTTCGACGGCGGCCACGGCGTGGGGCTCGCCGGCCGGTAACAGGACCATTTCTCCTTGTCGGACGCGGCTGGCCACACCGGACACGGTGACCTCCGCCGCGCCGTCGAGGACGACGACGAGCGCGTCGAACGGCGCCGTATGCTCGCTCAGACCCTCGTCTTTCTCGAAGGCGAATAGGGTAACGGTGCCCGTCTTCTTCTTCACCAATGTTCGGCTGACCACCGAGCCCTCCTGGTAGTCGATCATATCGACCAACCGCTCTACCTCAGCCATGTCCAGATTCCCGATTCAAATGGTCTATGCCGCCACCGTCAGTAAGTCTCGACCGAAGGTGCCCCCACGCCAAAAATCATCGGTATCCGCCCCCCGTGGGACACTATGAAATCTGTGGGGTCTAGCCAAAGCGCCCGGTGCTCTTCGTGCGTGATGCCCGGGCAAACTCGCGTATAGCCCACGTACAGCCAGTAGTCACAGATCCTCTCCGCAAGAGAATAGCGGCCGGTTCGCATCCCAAAATGAAGGTGCGGTCCCCACGAGCCGCCATCCTCGTCGTCATCGGCGATGTAAGCGATCAGATCGCCCTTCGACACAGCCTCGCCTTCCGACACCTCGAATCCGCGGCGCGTACTGACGTGGCCGTAAAGCGACACGACATACGACTCATCGAAGCGATGCTCGATCAGCATCACCGCCTCGTAACCCTGGACGCCTGTGAATATGCCAGCCACGGTACCATCAGCCATGGCATAGACGGGGTCGCCGCCCCTAGCGTCCACGTCCTCCGCGAGGTGGTAGCCGCCCCAGTTGGAGTTCCAGACGCCGAAGTCCTGGGTAACGAGCCAACTGTCCAGCGGGAACTGCGCTTCGCCGGCCACGAACACGTCCGGGTCGGTGGCGGATTCGCAAGACCACAGCGCGAACAGCAGGCCGAGCACTGCGACTCTAAGTACGACCCTCGTGTTCATTCGCCGACCCCCCGATGACTTCGCTTCATCCAGACGTACACGGGCACCCCGGCCAGCAGAAGCAAGAAGCCCCAGTACACCGTGTCACGACCCAGGCCGGCGATCGCCCACAGCGAAAAGACAAACGCCAGCGCCGGGACGAGCTGCCAGGGGATGCGCCGCTCACCGGCGTGATCACGTACGAGGAACGCGCCGGCCGTACACATGACGTACGGGAATAGGGTGTGCAACGTGGACAGCAGGATGATGAACGTAAAGGCCCCGACCAGGCCACGGGTGTAGTTCATCAGCAGCAAAGCGGTGGCGAGAACGCCGGAGACCACGATCCCGAAGACAGGTGTGCCGTTCTTCGAGAGTCGGCCGAAGGCAGCGGGAAACAATCCGTCCTTAGCTGTGGCGAACGGGACCTGTCCCGACAGCAGTATCCACCCGTTCAGCGCGCCGAAGCAGGCGATCGCCGCGCCCGCCGCCACGGCGTACGATGCCCAGCCGCCCCACATCGCTCCCGCCGCGTCGGCGAACGGCGCCGTCGAACCGGAGAGGACGGCCGGCGCCAGGACACCCATCACACCTATCGTGCCCAGAACGTAGACGACCCCCGCAGTCAGCGTCCCGGCCGTCGTGGCCCGCGGGATCGTGCGGCTCGGATCGCGCACGTCGTTCGCCGGGATGGTCGCCGACTCCAACCCGAGAAACGCCCATATGGTGAGGGCCGCCGTCGCCGTAAGCGCAGAAAAGGTCGTTTGGTCACTCACGTTGAACGGCCTAAAGTTGCCCGCATCGAAGTAAAGCAGCCCCAGCGTTCCCACCGCGATGAGCGGCAGCAGCTTGAGCGCCGTTGTCGCGACCTGGACGATCCCGGCCTCCCTGACGCCTTTGGCGTTCACCCAGCTGAGCAGCCAGATAGCGCCAGCCGCCGTGACCGCAGCCAGCGCCGGGCTGCCAGAGAGAGCGGGCACGAAAACGCCGAGATAGCCGACGAAGGCGGTGGCGATCGCCGCGTTCCCGCTCCAGATCGAGATCCAGTAGCCCCAGCCGACCAGGAAGCCCCCGAAGTCCCCGAAGCCACGCCGAGTGTAGGCGTAGGGGCCGCCTACCTCCGGCATGATCCGACCCCAGCGCGCGAATACCAGGGCCAGGATCACGGCACCGGCGGTCGACAACGCCCAGCCCAAGAGGCTGATGCCGCCATACATGGCCAGCGACGCCGGAAGCAGGAAGACCCCCGAGCCGACCATGTTGCCGACTACGAGGGCCGTGCTGCGCCACAGTCCCAGCGGCCGTCCCGATGTCTCCGATTCCCGCGAGGCCAAATGCAACTCCCTGTCCCGAGCTTCGCCTACTCCTGCTTCTTGAACTCCAGCTCGTAGAACCAGGCGAAGTCCTGCCGCCATTCGAGCACGAACGTATCGAAGTGCCGGTGCGTCAGGTCACCCACCAAGTCGGGGTTGGGAATGAAGGCGACGACGAGATGGTCACCCTCCACCGTCACCGTGGCGTCACCGTAGAGCGCGCCGCCGTACGTGCCCGTGTACTCCTCGAGCGGATGCGATGGGCTCGTGCCCTCGATCCGTCCGCCCTCGAACTCCGCCCGCCGTTCCGCAGCACGTTCCCTGTTCCTTTCGGCGAGCGCGGCCAACTGCGCCGTCCAGTCGTGCTCTTCCCCACCGAGGTACGCGTCGAGGATCCTGTAGGTCAGCGCTCGGCGCGTGAGAGACTTGGCCGTTCCCGGTTTCCTCATCATCGTAACCTCACTCAGAGGCAGGTGATTCCGGAGTCCAGCGGTAGCGCTCGAGCGCGATCCGCCCCTTCCCGCCGAAGGCAACACCCTCGTCCTCCAGCAGTTGGCGCTGCCAGCGGTCGAGACCCGGCTCGTGCCGCACGCTGATCCGGCCCTGAGCGTTGACGACTCGATGCCACGGCACCGAGTCGTCCTTAAGAGCGTGCAGCGCGTATCCCACCTGTCGGGCATGATCGCCCAGGCCGGCCAGCTCCGCCACCTGGCCGTACGTCGCGACTCGGCCCCGCGGAATGCGCTTTACGACCTCGTAAATGCGCGTATAGACCTCCGAACGACCTTTGCGCACTCGCAGCCCGCTCAACCCTCTAATCGGCGCAACCTACCGCCCAGCGTACAGATCGATTATTCGCTCGATCGCTCGCCGGCAGACGCGACAGAACCCGACCTCGTCCCGGGTGAACATGATGCAGTCGATCGAGGACCGGTAGAGTCCAGTCGCCTCGTACATCGCCCCCTCGAAGGCACCGACGGCGGTCGAATACTCTTGAGTGGAGAGCATCCGGGCCTCGATCTCACGTTGCTCGTGGAATAGCGCGTCGAATTCCGACTCCGGAGCCTGCTGCTCGATCAATTGGGCACGCCGGGCGCGGATCTGCTGTGAGTGCTCCTCGAAGGCACGCTTCGCCCAGGGCGTCGGAATCGGGGTGCCCGGCTCCACCAGGTCGGCCCACTTGAGCGCCGCCACGTCGTGCAGCGCCGTGACGTTCGCCTCCCACGGCTCCGGCTGTTCCACCGCGCCCGTCTCGTAGGCCACGTCCGAGGTGTAGTATTCGTCGGCCAGCCCGGCGAAGTGGTGCCCGAACTCGTGCACGAAGATGTAGTCGGAGAAGTCCGAGTCGACCGCCGCCGCCATCTGGGTCCTGTAGATGCCGCCGCCGCCGTACTGCCTCTCGTTCACTAGGATCCCCATGAAATCGTAGGGCGCCGCCGAGAGTACATCCCGCAGCGTACGGTTGTCGTACGTCAACATGTACCGCTCCGAGTCGAATATCCCGTATTGCGTCCCCACTAGGTTCCTGCGGTACCGCTCGGAGTGCGCTCGCGTCACGCCCGACTGCGCCGCCGGCAGGTCGATCGCCCGAATGTTGAAGTCGGATTTGCGACTCTTGAACGGCTCCCACGAGAACAGCTCTTCGGTCAACCTTCGCGCGTCGGCGCGAAACTTCTCCATCTCCTCCGCCGTGTACCCTTCGCCCAGCAACACGATGTCGACCTTCCCCGCCGGCGGCCCATGCTCGAACAGCGTCCATACCTGCCCGAGCAACGGCGGGTCGGCCGGGTTGACCGAGCGTGAACCTGGATCGATCTCGAACTCGCCGATCGGATGGAACGTGGTCAGGTCATCGCGCTTCTTGATGACTACCTTTACCGGACCTTTCGGCCAGGGGAAGCGCACCGACTCGTGGAACGTCCGGTGGGTCGTTCGCGCCTCGCCGGTCGTCTCCCACTCTCCATAGATCGTCGCGAAGCCGCGCGTGAACAGCAGAACACCGCTATCCAGATCGTAGACCTCGTAGAAGTACTTCCCGAAGTTGGTGTCGTCGATCAGGTTCGTGCGCGGTCCCGCCCACGGACCGTCCGAGACCACACGCTCGAGGCTCAGAACCTCGTGCGTCGCGTCGCCCGTGTGGTAGTAGTCGACACGCATCGTCTTGTCCGTGAAGTAGCGGTCGAACTCGGGCTCACCGCCCACGAGGGCCGCGAACCCGACCAGCGCGGCGGCTACCACAAGGAACGGCCCGGACGCGGTAGAGGTGCGTGCAGTCATTCTCTCAGTCTCCTAGTCTGCTCGGGAATGGGACTCCATGAGTACTTGACTAATAGACCAACAGAATACTCGAGTTTGGACTTGTTGTCCCAACCAGCCGAAATAGACTCGCGAGTCGTGAGTCAATTGCTCTATTAGTCAATTAGTCATGGAGTCTTCAGCTCTCAACCACAGAGCGATGCGTTCAGACAGTACCTATCCCACGACCAGTGCGCCCGGCGGCCACCCACCGGACAGAAAGCTCTCGATCGAATCGATGACGACCCCCCTGTTCTCGTAGTGCGGCCAGTGGCCCGTATCCTGAAGGACCAGCAGGCGTGCGTGCGGCTGGCCCGCCGCCCACTCCTTACTGCCTTCCAGTGGGATGTTGTCCTCGCTACCGTGGATCACCAGCCGCGGAGCGGTCACCACCCTCAACTCGGGCCGCCAATCGTAGTCGCCGTACGACCCCTGCAGAGCCTCGAGGTAGGGGCCCAGATTGGTCGGCCATTCGTTCTCGTGTACACAGACGTCGGGCACCTCCAGCGCCGCCACCGGGTCGGCAAACGTGGCGCCCCAGCTGAGATAGTTGATCTCGCGGCACAGGCGGGCCGGGTCGTCATCGAACTCGCCCGCCTGCTGCCGGCCCTGCAGCGCCTCCATCGCCTGGGAATCCGTCCGCCGCCCACGGTCCTCGATGATCTGGTCCATGTACGGCGAGCGGCGCGGCGGGAGAGGGGCCAGCTGCACTAGCCGCGTAACCCGGTCGGGATACTTGAAGGCGTAGACAAACAGCTCCATCCCCAAGCTCGACCAGCCGACGAGCGCGACCTTCTCCGCCCCGACGGCTTCTCGCACCGCCTCCAGGTCGCGCAATTGGCACTCGAGCGATACCGCCGACGTGCCGACTGCATCCGACCGGCCGCGGCCACGAGGATCGTACAAAACGAGGCGCCGGCCGCGCGCCAGGGGATCGAAACGATCCGCATGGTAGGTCGCCAGCGGGACGATGAGCGTCTCTTCCCCCGCACCGACGGTCCGGCAGTAGAGCTTGACCCCGTCTGGGGTCACAACGAATGTTTCTTGCACGGAAGACTCGCCTTGTTGTTAGCCTTTTTTGACCACAGCGCTCACGACCCCCAGCGTCGCCACCGACAGTATCGCGTTCCCGTAGTAAATACCTGCGAGACCCCCGACCTGTAGCATCAGTCCAGCGACCACCGGCCCCAGCGTCTGACCCAAGCGCAGCGTCATCGCGTTCACCGACATGAAGGCCGCACGATACTCTGCGGGCGCCAGCCCCGTCAGCATCGACAGGATGCTGGGGATGCTGATCCCGTTCGTGGCACCGAACAACAACGCGGGCAGAAGTAGCAGTCCCACGCTCGGCGCCAGCGGTATCGCTATCATCGCGACGGCATAGAACGCGAACCCGAGCCTCACCAGGTTACGCTCGGAGAATCTTCGCGCCAAGCGACCGAGCCGCCATGAGGTCACCGCAGTGGCGAGCGATGTGGCCGAGAACATCAGTCCGATGAGCAACGGCGATGCGTCAAACGACAGCCGCAATAGAAACGGCAGATACGTGAGATAGGCGCCGTAGAGGACGACGAAGATCACCAGGCTCGCCAGGAACAGACCCAAGGCCCGCGGGTTCCGCACGCTGATTAGCGTGTTCCGAAGGTACGTGCTCAGCTTTTCGTCTCTCGACGGCTCCGGATTCTTCAGCCGCCACAGCACGAGCAGCGCGACCGGAACCGCGAGGATCGGCAGGAAGAACGGGTAGAACCAGCCGATCAGGGCTAGTGCCCCGCCGATCGCCGGGTACAACGCCGTGCCGACGCTGAGCACACTGGCGTTGTAGCCCATGACCGTAGCACGCTTCCAGCCCGAATAGAGGTCACCGACGATCGTTATGTTGAGCGCGCCCAGCGCCGCCGCGCCCATCCCCTGTAGCAAGCGGAGCCAGAGAAGCGTCTCGAATTCCCGGGCGAACCCGCACGCGGTCCCCGCCACGGCAAACAAGAACAACGAGGGAATGAGGACGCGCTTCCGCCCGATCCGATCACCCAGTACGCCGAGTACCGGCGTGAGCGTTGCCCCCGGCAGTGTGAAGATGGCGACCAGCAAGCCCACGGCGCCGGGACTGAGTTGCAGCTCCACGGCAATCTGCGGGAACGCCGGCGTGATGCTCGATACGCCGAGCACCGCCATCAGCGTGACCCCGAATATGACGTGCAGGTTAGGATCTCGGAGGAGAAGTGCCTCGCTTTGGCTGGACGCCGTCGTGTCCTCGGGCATGCGGAAGATTAGCGATCGCCAAGGCCCGGCGCGAGCCCGGGGTCGGCTCGGCGTGGGGGTGGTGCTTGCTCCGCGCTCACAAAGGAATTCCAAGGGAGGAGGTGGGAGGACCAGCTCGCGTAGTTTGCGAGCTCACCACGGAGCAACAGGTCGCTTTAGGCCGGTGGCGCGAGCACGAAGCGAGTGGTCCTCCCGCCCCCGACCACATCAGCCGATGGTGACCCCGGCGTACGCGACGACGCTCGAGTTGTCGCCCGTCACCCAACCGCTGTGACGATAGTCGACGACCTCGGCCCGCGTCGCCCCCAGTTGCCGCGCCGCCTCCACCGCCACGGCCGCCGGCGCGCGCCCGCACATCGTTATGTGCTCACGATCGCAGGCGTTCAACAACTCCTCGGCGTCGAGCCGCTCCACCGCGGCAAGCGCGATCCTATCCTTCTCCGCCGCGCGATCCGCCGGCTCGAAGTGCGTCATGTCCGAGGAAGCGACCACCAGCACCTCCTCCGGCCATTCCGCGATCAGCCCCGCCAGCGCGTCGGCAAGCTCACGGGTGCGCTCCCAGTCGTCGAAGGCGATGACGATCGGCACAATGGCCGACTCGGGTGCCAGATTCGCCAGGAACGGCAACTCGATCTCGACCGCGTGCTCGTCTCCATGCGCCAGTGGGTCGTGCGCCACCAGCGGACAGCGTGCTTCGAGCTCGCCCGCGAACTTCTCCGCCACAGCCACCCGGCCGAGTGGAGTCTCGAACGCCCCCCGCGCCCAGACGCTGGCACCCCCCGGCGCACGCCACAGCCCCGAATGGTTCGGCGCCAGGATGACGACGACCGGGGGGATCGACACGCGCCCGAACACATGCGCCGCGCACTGACCGCTATAGATAAGTCCGGCGTGCGGCGCGATCACCGCTCGAACCGGACGCGGCTCCTCTTCGATGTCCCGAAGGAAAGACTCGATCATGCTTGTGAGCTTCTTCGGCTCCGCCGGATAGAAGTAGCCGGCCACCGCAGTCGGTCGCAGATCCTCTGTGTCCATAGCTATCACCGACGCTGTATCGTTATCGCCTCACGACCATCCTAGGCGCCACCGTGCCGTCGCACCAGCCACCGCCCATCTATGACCCGAATATCTCTCTTATCAGCGACCTCTGGGGCGCGCTCGGATCGACGACTACGGTGATCTTCTGGCCCGGCTCGAAGCGGCTCCCCTTCGGGTAGCTGCCACGGTGACCCTCGCCCTCGTACGTATAGCTGTACTCAACCTTTGTGTGCGAACCGGCTCCCGATCCCACCCGGTACACCTCCTCCACCGTCCCCTCCACGGGTACACCTTTCGCGAACCGCCCTCTGACCTGGTATGCCCGCGCTAAGACAAGCACCGCCTCGAGGGCTACGAGGACTAACAGGTAGTCGATCGGGAATTCGGCCGGCGGCCGGACGAGTCGCACGATTGCGTAGACCACCAACGTGCTGACCAGAAAGACGGTAAGGTACGACGCGTAGAAGTCGCGACGAGCGATGACCCAAAAAGACGGAACCTCGGAGCTCATGAAGAAACCTCTCCTTCAACTCAGACTCGCCGCCTCCATACCTATCAAGGACGGCCCCGGCTCTGGCCCGTGGCGATCCCACCGGCGATCAGGTGCGCAGTCCGCAACGGCTCCGGGATATTGCTGTGCACCGCCAAGCGGCCGATCACTTCCTCCGCCTCTCCTTGCGAAAGCCCGAGGCGCTGCACGTAGACACCCGCAACCGACTCCATCGCACCGAGCCGTTCGATCAGCGACCACTTGCGCGCGCCGCCCGGCACTCGAGTCAGCAGCGCCTTGCGGATCCGGTCCAGCCGTGGCTGCCGTCGCGCCACCACCATCACCGGGATCCCCAACCGCTCGTGCAGGCCGTGCAGATCGATGACGTTGAACCCACCCAACGCGATCCCCTGCAACAAGACGAGCTGCAGCTGCGGAGCGAACTTCGACGCCGTGACCATTTCGGCCAGAACGCGCGTCGAGTTCGCACCGTCGGTCCGCACTCGGCCGGTCAACACGCCCTCGAGCCGCAGATCGGAGAACACGGCACCCACAACGGGCACGTTGGCCTGGCGGTACTTGTCGAAAGGACCGTCGTCGAAGCCTACGACATGGGAGAAGTTGGATCGGGCCACTGCACGCACCATAGTGTACCGGCTGCAGGGGCTTGGGGAACCGGGCTCACTAAAAAGCTAAGGCGCGATCCCGGCTCACGAAAGAAAAGCAGGGTGACGGTCGGGGGGCCGGCGGCCGGTCGCCTACCGGAACCCACCGACCACCTACCACCGACTACCAGTGACTAGCCTTCCCGGTACTCACGGATCCCGACGACCCGCATCCTCATCACGTACTGGACGTCGAGCTCATCACGCCAGACGCCGTAGATCTTGTCGCCGAGGATCAAACGCGGCGCGAAACGCGCCGGCAGGGTCACGATACCGAGGTAGCGTCCCGCCCCGTCGAAGACGTCCCAATCGGGACCGCCAGCGTCCTCCAGCGGGTTGTAGCTCTCGAATTCCTCATCGCTGAGCTCGGACGGCGCCTGGCCGTGCTGGACCCAGAGGGTGCCCTCCGGCCCCGCTCGCATGCTGGCAAACGCCGGGAAGAACTCTCCGAAGCTGACCCGCGAGCTTAGCTGAGCGATCGCCTCCGGCGGAACGCCGGCGTCCGTCCACGCCCGCTCAAGGAACGTCATCAGAGCTTCCTTGTCCCGCTCAGCCACTAGCTCACGCTCGAACGGCATCTTGATCACCCGTTCCAGCTCGCCGGCGGCGGAGTAGACGCCGACCCGGTAGTCGTCGTTCACGGCGTAGAACAGCTTCATATCATCGCTGACGGCCCAGACCGGTTCCGGCGAAAAGAAGTTGAACTCCGGCGCACCGCCCGACAGCCGGATCGTCTCACCGGCCGGGAACGTCTTCAGCGTGTCCAGTACCGTGCCGTCGGCCGCAAAGGTGACGATTGCGTCCAGCGGGTTCTCGATCTCGGGCTGGCCGGGGAACGAGAACTGGCGTTCCTGTCTGATGAGCACCCCCGAGGCAGTGCCGGCGAAGACCAGGGGCACCCCGTGCGCCTGCAGGTTAATCGGGGAGCTTCCCAAGCTGGAGCCGTCCGGCGCGAAGCGGCTTATCCGCAGGTTCTGGAGGTCGGGTACAACGAGCGTGTCACCCGGCGCCATGAGCACGAAAGTCGCCCCCAACAGTTCGCCCGGCCCGCTGCCGCGGTCGCCGATCGTCTGCTCGTAAGCACCGTCGGGAGAGTAGACCTTGACCTGCTGAGCCTGCGCGTCGAGGACGAAGATCCGACCGTTCGAGTCGACCGCAAGGAAGCCGACCTGACCGAACATGTAGTCCGTGTCACCCTCGAGCGTGCCGATCTTCAGCTCTTCCTCCACCGTCCAGGCATCCGCTTCCGTCCACATGCCCTGGCCGGCGTTGGATACGATCTCCACCCCAGCGCTATCGGTCACGCTGCCGGCCCACTGGCCGCCACCGTCGCTCGCGCAGGCGGCGGCCGTCAGGGCCACGACCACGAGACCGACTACTCGGTTTGCTCTCATACTCAGTAGCCTCCGTTCATTCGTTACGGTCCATCTACTCAACCCTTGACCGCCCAACGCAACATGTTCCCGACCCGGGGCGGTGTACCCTGCATCAGAATGGCCACGCGGAAGATACGACCGCCCACCGAGACAGCCAGTAGCGCGAAGCTCGATGCGTCTATAGGGCTGAAACGCACATCGGCTAGTGGCGATCGCACAGGCCTGTCGCGGCATCCTGTTATGTGTACACGGGCGGCGACGCCTTTATTCGTGGCGCCTCATGACGTGACAGGGTCCGGACACACGACCACGTCTCAGCGCCCCAGCGTGTCCCACCTGCCGCGAGACCGGATGTCGGGAATAGGAATATCGGCCAGTCCTTTGCTCCAGGACACACTACGGCCCCTAATGCCCTTTGGTTTCTCGGGCCCTCGGGCGACGGTCCTCGCCGAAGCTTGCGTTCGAAACCGAGCCGCCCCATTATTAGCACTACCACTATAGTCGCACCCACTATAGAACCGCCGGCGATAGCTCCGCCGGCTCGGCTTCTCAGAAGGGACGTCGCCACATGAGCGAAAGCCGCAATCCTGAAGAATTCCTGCCTCTCAGCGACCTGTCATTCCACGTCCTGCTGGCGCTGGGCGCGGGGCCGTCCCACGGCTACGCCGTCGGCAAGGAGATCGAGCGCCGCTCCGGTGGCCGGCTCAGCCCGGCGACCGGGAGCCTCTATCAGGCATTGCGGCGGCTGCACCGCGACGGGCTGATCGAGGAAAGCGAACGACCGCGGCGAATCGCCGTGGTCGATGCCCGTCGCCAGTACTTCCAGCTGACACCGTTCGGCCGGCGCGTCTTCGCCATGGAGGCGCGACGCCTCGAGACTCTCTTGTCAGCGGCACGCGAGATGAGACTCGTACCGGCCTGATGGCCCGGCCGGCAGCGGAGGCATTCGTAGATGGCTGAGACAGGCACACACAGCGGACCCAACCGGTCCTTGTCGAAGTTCTACCAGCGCTGGCTTCGCTGGTACCCGACCTCGTTTCGCGATGTGTACGGCCCGGGTATGGTCCAGATGTTCAACGAGCGATATGACGAAGCGCGGGCCGGAGCGAAGGGGCGGGCCATCACGTTCGTCGTGCGCGAGTTCTGGAGCGTCGTGGTCACGGCTTTTTCCCAGCGAGCAGCAGCGACCGCACAGGACGTTCGCTACACGCTCCGCTCCCTCCGCAACAATCCCGGTTTCACGACCGTGGCGGTGCTGACGTTGGCGCTGGGCATCGGAGCCAACACGGCGATCTTCAGCGTGGTGAACGGTGTCTTGTTACGGCCGCTACCATATCAAGATCCCGATCGCCTTATCCGGATCTTCGAGGTCGAGCCGCGGGGCGGTTGGTGGTTCACCTTCTCTCCACCCAACTTCATGAGCCTCCGAGATGAGGCGACGCTACTCGAGGATGTTGCAGCCTTTAGGGAAACCTCGGTGACGCTCATCGGCGAAGGAGATCCTGAGCGGCTCACGGCACTCAGAGTATCGACCGGATTCTTCGAGCTACTTGGAACGCCGCTGCAACTCGGCCGCTCGTTTCTCCCTGAGGAGGAACTGGCCGGCGCCGCGCCGGTGGTAGTCCTGAGTCACGGTGTGTGGCAGCGCCGCTTCGGCGGGGACAGGGAGGTTCTCGGTAGGACGATCATCCTGAGCGACGTGCCGCGAACCGTCGTCGGCATCGTGCCGCCGACTTTGCGCTTTGGTACCGACACGCCCGAGCTCTGGCTCCCCCAAGAGTTCAGCGTTCGTGACGTGAGCCTGCGGGGACGGCACTTCCTGCGAGTCCTGGGTCGCCTGGGGCCGGGGGTCGAACTCGATGTGGCCGGCGAAGAGTTGGAGGCGATATCCCGAGGACTCGCCGAAGCCTACCCGGAGACCAACACGGAGTGGCGCTGGGTGGCGGCGCCGATGCGCAGCGAAATCGTGGGCGGAGCACGAACGCCGCTCCTGATGTTGCTCGGGGCGGTCGGGCTCGTTCTCCTCGTGGCCTGTGCGAACGTGGCGAACCTCTCGCTGGCCCGCGCCGAGTCCCGCGGCCGAGAGATGGCCGTCCGAGCCGCCATCGGTGCCGGCCGGACCCGACTGCTCAAGCAGTTGCTCACCGAGAGCATCGTCCTCGCGTTCATCGGCGGCGTCGTGGGGTTGGTGTTGGCCGTCGCCGGGACCGAAGTACTCCTGGCGAGCATCGGCAGTCAGCTACCACGGGCAGCCGAGGTCAGCATCAGTTGGCCGGTCCTCCTCTTCACGATGATAGTCACTCTGCTCGCCGGCATCCTGGTCGGACTGATTCCCGCCACGCAGGGGGTCCGCGTCGATCTACTCTCAGCGCTCAAGGAGGGCGGTCTCAAAGGGTTGGCCGGCCTGGGCCGCCGCAGATTACGTGGAGCTCTCGTCGTCGCCGAGGTAGCACTTTCGTTGATGCTGGTGATCGGTGCGGGCCTGCTCCTCAACAGCTTCTGGCGCTTGGCGCACGTCGGCGCCGGGTTCAGCCATGAGCGGGTGCTAACGGCTCGCGTATCGCTGCCCACCGCGAAGTACGAGACTCAGGACGAACGCGCGGCCTTCTTCGCAGGTTTGGTAGACGAAATCCAGCGGATGCCGGGGGTTGATGCGGCTGCAGCGATCGAGGGGATCCCCCTCACCTGGTTCCACGGTACCACGGTCACCGTTCCCGGTCGCCCCGATGAGGACTACCGGGTCCAGCGTCGGCATCTCACTCCCGGGTACTTCAGAGCGCTGGGAATACCGCTGCTAGCCGGGCGCGATGTCCGCGAGACCGACGCGGCGGACGCGCCGCGAGTGATCGTCGTGAACGAGACATTCGCGAGTCGCGTCTTTCCCGGCGCCAACGCAGTCGGGATGCACATCGCCTGGGGCGGACCTACTCAGTTGGAAGATCTGGAGATCGTCGGAGTCGTCGGTGACGTCCGGGCGTTCGGCCTCGACGCGGACGCGGAGCTGACGATGTACCTGCCGAACCCGCAGATCCAAACGCCGGAGTCCATGTGCCTCGTCATCCGCACGGCCGCCACTTCGCCGCTCAGCCTCGTTCCCGACGTGCGCCAGGCCGTGTGGAGACTCGATCCGGATCTGCCACTCTATGAGGTAGCGACGATGGAGCAGATCATGAGCGACTCGCTGGCCTCCCAGCGCTCCTGGTTGCTGCTCCTCAGCATCTTTGCCGCGGTCGCTCTCCTGCTCGCCGCCGTGGGGATCTACGGCGTCCTCTCATATACCGTCAGTCAACGCACTCACGAACTGGGAATCAGGCTGGCAATGGGTGCGGGGAAACCAAATGTCCTAGGACTCGTGACCCGTCAGGGAATGACTCTGGTTCTCTTGGGCCTCGCACTCGGCACGGCCGGGGCGTTGGCCCTGAGTCGCGTGCTGTCCGGGTTACTATACGAGGTGAGTGCCAACGACCCGACGACCTTCGCCGCCGTCGTGGCGTTCATCCTCGCGGTCGCGCTCCCCGCCTGCTACCTCCCCGCCAGACGCGCCGCCAGCGTCGATCCCATGGAAGCCCTGCGCTACGAATAGGAAGGTACCGCACACCGCGCACCGCAAACCGCACACCGATTACCGGCCCTCACACCACTCCCTGGCGTTCTGAAACATCCTCAACCACGGCGAGGCCTTCAAATCGCGCCTCAGCGCCTCCGGCATCCACCCCCACTGCCACTTGAGGAAGGCGCGCTCGGGGTGCGGCATCATCACCAGGTGCCGGCCGTCCGGCGACGTGAGGCCGGCGATCCCGTGGGGCGAGCCGTTGGGGTTGAACGGGTAGGCTTCCGTGACACGATCGTCATCGTCGACGAAGCGGACCGGGGCCAGTCCTTCCTCGAGGACGCGCTCGAGAATCGAATCTTCGGGGAAGAACGCCCGACCTTCGCCGTGGGCGACCCAGATGCCCAGCGTCGCGCCCTCCATTCCCCTGAGCATGATCGCCGGGCTCTTCTGGACCTTGAGCGCCACGAAGCGCGACTCGAAGCGACCGGACGCGTTCTGGATGAAGCGCGGCTGCTGATCGTCCGGGATGCCCTGCCACGGCACCCAGCCCAGCAGCGCCAGCAGCTGGCAGCCGTTACAGATGCCGAGGCTGAACGTGTCGGGGCGCTCGTAGAATTCCTGGAACTGCTGCCAGAGGCCCTCGTTGAAGCGGATGACACCGGCCCAACCTTTTGCCGAGTCGAGGACATCGGCGTAACTGAAACCGCCGACGCCGACAACGCCGCGAAAGCGCCGCAGGTCGACGCGACCGGCCAAGAGATCCGACATCACCACGTCCCAAGGCTCGAAGCCCGCCGCGCAGAAGGCCGACGTCATCTCTCGATCGCCGTTGCTTCCCTCCTCCCGCAGTATTGCGACGGGGATCTTGTTCTTACTCTCCAGGATCGCCGCCGGCGTCGGCTGCGGCGCGAACGGCACGGAGAATCTGGGACCCGTCCGCTCACGGAGACCCTGTTGCTCCTGCTCGACGCACTCCGGGTTGGCCTGCAACCGATCGAGCTGGAAGCTGGTCTCTTCCCAGATGTCACGCAGGTCGCGAACATCATCATTCAGAACTTCCCGCTCGTTGTAGCGGACTACTACTGACGTATCGGCCCGCGTCGTGCCGATCGCGACACACGGGACATCAGCAAACCGGAACGTCTCGAGAACCTCGGCTTCATCGGCGGCGCTCACCTCGAGAACCAGCCCCAACTCCTCGGAGAACAGGAAGGGGATCGGACCGGCGTCGCTCGGGTCGTCAAGCTCGATCTCGACGCCGTGGTTGCCCGCGAACGCCATCTCGAGGATCGTCGTGATCAGTCCGCCGTCGCTGCGGTCGTGACCGGCCGAGATCTTTTCGGCCGCTACCAGTTCTTGCACCGCGTTGAAGGCGCGCTTCAGCAGACCCACATCTTCCGCATCCGGCGACGCATCACCGATCTGCCCATAGGCGTGGGCCAGCGACGAGCCACCCAGCTGGTGAGCGCCGCCGCCCAGATCGACGTACAACAGGCGCCCTTCACCAGGCAGCTTGAGATCCGGGGTCACCGTCTTCGTGACGTCAGGACAGGTCACGTAGGCGGAGATGACCAGCTCGCCGGGCGCTTTCACCGTCTCGTCCGCGCCGGACGCGTCGGGCGCGTGCGCCGCCATCGAGATGCTGTCCTTGCCCCCGTCCACGGCGATCCCGAGCTTTCGCATCATCTCGCTCATCGCGGCCGCGGCATCGTGTAGCGCGGCACCTTCGCCCGGCAGCTTCGCCGCCCACATCCAGTTCCCCGAACAGCGAACGTCCTCCAGCGCGCTCACCTGTGCCCAAACGAGATTGGTCAGCGCCTCGCCGACGCTGAGCCGCGCCATCGCGCCCATGTCCAGGAAGCCCTTGATCGGCTGTTCACCGATGGCGGTAGCGGCGCCGGTCGTGCCGAGGTGGCTCTGCGCGATGACAGCGACGTCGGCGACCGTCACCTGCAACGGACCGGCACACTGCTGTCGCGCGATGAGGCCCGTGACGCTCCTATCGACCTTGGTGGTTAGGAAACGCTTCGACCCCACCGACAGCAGTCGCAGAACCCGATCGAGCGCCGCTCTCACGCCTAGCCCATCGGGAAGCTGCAGTGGCTCGAGCTTCGGCGGAATCCGCTCGAACTCGAACGTCTTCTGCGGCATGTCGCCCAGCACGGCATCCAACTCGAGGTCTACCGGCGTCGAGCCGTCGCTCTCGTCGTGAACGACGATCTTCCCGTCGCCGGTGATACGCCCGACGAACGCATAGGTGACCTTCTCGCGCCCGCAGAAGGCACGGAAGACGTCGGCGTGCTCGGGCCTCAGTAGCAGGGCGTCGTTCTCCTGGTATTCGGCGCCCCAGATCTCCAGCACGGACAGCGTGTCATCGCCGAGTGGAATCTCGCGGATCTCGATCCGCGCGCCCGCCGGCTCGACTATCTCCTTCAATACGTTGCAGTTACCGCCGGCGCCCTGATCGTGGATGCTGACGATGGGGTTGCGATCGCCCAGCTCGACGCAGGCCCGGATCACGCGGTTGACCTTCTGCTCCATCTCGGCGTCGCCGCGCTGAACCGCGTTGAAGTCGAGTTCCTCGACGTTCTCGCCCTGCACCATGCTGGACGCTGCGCCACCGCCCATCCCGATCCGGTAGGCGGGGCCGCCGATCTTGACGACCCACATCCCTTTCTCGGGGCCACCCTTATCGACGTGCCGCGCGTCCATCTGGCCTATGCCACCGGTAAACATGATCGGCTTGAGCCACTCGCGACGTTCGCCGTTTGGTAGCCGCAGGCCGAACGAGCGCGTGTACCCCTGGATAACGGGCTCGCCGAACTTGTTGCCGTAGTCGGAGGCGCCGTTCGAAGCCTCGATCTCGATCTCGAGCGGCGATGCCAGGTTGCCCGGATAGGCGAAGTCCGGGCTCTCCCAGGGCAGCTCGTGGCCCGGGATCCGGAGGTTGCCGACGCAGTAGGCTGCAGTGCCGGCAACGTAGAGCGAGCCGCGACCGGTGGCATGCACGTCTCTGATGCGCCCACCGGTCCCCGTCTCGGCGCCGGGGAACGGCGCCACGCCGGACGGGAAGTTGTGGGTCTCGGCGGTGAAGATGATGTGGTAGTCGAGATCGGCGGCGACGAACGCCGACGGCTCGCCCGGCCGCGACGGGATGATGCTACGGATCGGGTAGCCGCGGATCGCGCTCGAGTTGTCCTTGAAGGCGATGACGCTGTTGTTCGGGTTCGCTTCCAGCGGGTGCTTGATCAGCGCGATGAGATGCTTGGCCGCAATCGGTTGGCCGTCGATGACCAGACGGCCCTTGAAGAACCAATGCCGCGAGTGCTCGCTGTTCGACTGGGCGATGTCGAAGCACTCCACGTTAGTGGGATTGCGACCGACCCGGTTGACGAACAGGTCGGTGTAATACTCCAGGTCCCAATCGTCGAAGGCGAGCCCCATCTCACGGTTGACTCGCTCGAGGGCTGCCCGCCCCTCCTCCATCACGGGGATTTCTTGCACCTCCTCCGGCCTCACCCCGCTCTCGAAGCTAACCAACGGCTCCGCATACGGTGTCTCTGTCATCCGATCGTGGACCTCCGACAGGAAGGTCCAGGCCTTCTCATCGCTTAGCTTTGAGATTCCCTTCAGCAGGTAGCGCCGCGAGCGCTCGATCCGTTGGATCTTAGTCAGACCGCAGGCATGGCAGACGGAGACGGCGTTGGTAGACCACGCGGTGCTGAAGTTCATCCGTGGGCCCACCTCCAGCAGAACCCCTTTACCCGGGTCCAGGAAGCTCAGCCCGCCGAAGCGGTCAGGCTCGAAGGTCTCGCTCAGCAGCCAGCTGAGCGTCCTGAACTCCGCCGCCGTCAGCTCATCCGCCGCTGCAATGTTGAAGCAGTATTCGGTCTCGATCGCCTGGACGGCGGGGGAGACGCGCTGCCGCGCCACTTGCAGAAGCGCCGCCCGCGCTGCTGCCGACAGCCCGGGCGCTCGATAGAGATGGAGCAGGCTCATGCTTCCCAATTAACAGTGTCGGGTAGCTTGCGCCAGTGTGTTTCCCCTTTACTCCACGGCCAGCCAGGCCCAATCCCACCCTTCCAGACCCCCCGCGTTCACCGCTTTAACGGCGATTACGGTCCCCGGCTCCACATCGCTCAGCGTCACACTCGGCACGCTAACGCTGCTCGCCAGCTCCAGCTCCTCCGGCGACGGACCGCTGTAGACGACATACGAGTCGACGTCTCGCTCCGAGGCAGGCGCCCACCGCAACTCCACGCCCGACCCGGCCCGCGACACCAACTCGAGATCCCTGAGCCGTGACGGGCTCGAGGCCATCAGCATGATGGAAGCCACCGTGGCTTTGCTTACCTCCGCCACCAACTGATGGTTGATCGTCTCCAGCACGTCGTGCACCTGGTGATAGTGCGGGCTCGACAGGACCGGGTACGAGCCGATGCCGCCTGTAACATCACCGAACGCGTCGTAGAACGAGTGCGCGTCCGTTCCCCTGAAGTACTCCGCGTCGTAGGTAATCAGGTCGGTGAACAGGAAGGCCGCCGCGTGCTGCAAGTCACGCAGACCGGCGTTCGAGTAACGGATAGTGTTATCGAGCCGGTGGTCGTCGGCGAAGCCGACCATGTCGTTGTTCAGTACCCCAACGATTCGCTCGCCCGCCTCCGCCGCGCGGCGCACGTACTCCCGGCTCCCCAGGAGCCCCGCCTCCTCGCCCGTGAGAAACGCGAACTCGATGGTCGCCGGCTGCGGGCGCTCCGCCAGCACCCGCGCCGCCTCCAGCAGCGCCACCGTACCCGACGTGTTGTCGTCGGCGCCGGGCCCCCGGGTCGACGAGTCGAAGTGGCTGCTGACGACGTACGTGACATCCGGGTGCACCGTCCCCGGCAGTACCGCCACCACGTTCGCCGACCGCGTACCGGGACGCGGCTCGAACCACTGAAGCTCCGGCTCGTACCCGAATGAGCGGAGACGCTCGGTCAGATATTCGACGGCCAGTGCGTTACCCGGCTGCGTTATGTGTTTGGATCCGAAGCGGAACAGCTCTCTCTCGTAGTCGTAGATCCGTGCGGTACTGACATCCGCCACCGCAATCCCTACCACGTCGGCAACCGGTGCAAACATCTCGCGCCCACGCCGGCGCAGTTCGCGCTCGGCCATCAGGTTGGCGCGGACCCGCTCCAGCACATCTGGCAGCGAGACCCTGCGCTCCAGGTCGACTAGATAGACACCCCGCTCCGGCGACACCGTGTTCCCATCTCGCTCGGCCACGATCAGTATCTTGGAGCCATCCGGACTCACCGCCCATTCATATTGCGGTGCGATCGTGCGAACGGTGTTGTTGTGAAAGACGCGCGTTCGGTCCCCGGTGCTCGTATCGTACAGGTAAGCCCGCCGGTGGCGCCCTTCGCCGGCCAGCCCCAGGATCCGTTCCTCGTCCACGAACTGCGG
>CAYFSW010000046.1:0-2825 GCA_964345885.1 uncultured Gemmatimonadota bacterium
GCCAGCGCGTCCAGGTTCGGCGTCTCCGCCGTCTCCAGCTCCGTCTTCCCCGTCTCCGGGTGCGGCAGCCCCCCTAGCCCGTCCATCACCAGCAGCAGGATCTTCGACTGGCCGGTCACCGAGAGCTGGCGGACGAGGTCAAGGTCCATGCGGTTCGATTATGCGCGATTTGGGCTGCACAAGCTAGCGCAAGTCCTCACCCGTGCAAAGGTTTGTGCGGGCTTGATGATCCACCGCTACCTCGAACGTGTGCGGCTCGCCCCCTATGACGCCGTCCTTGTTCACCGAAACCATCGCTGTCGTGTGTATCGACACGGTCGCCATCTCCCGAACGAAACCCGCCGTCGGGATGGCGCCCACCTGCTCGCCCGTCTCTCCCTCACTCATTGGGATTTCCTCGACACAGTGCTCCCAGTCTCCGCCCAAGCTGTCGACGTAGAAGTTCACCACATCCTCTGCCGTCATCTCCGGCGGCGCTCTGTACACGACGACCGTGGTGTATCCGTCTATCTCTGGGCTCTCGTACAAGTGGTACGGGCTCGACTCAGTTAGCAGCCGCTCGGAGCCCGGTATCTCCGGCAATGTCTCCAGGAGCCTCTCGTTCTGCTGGACGTACGATTCCCCGTCGGCGCCGCACGCCACCGCGGTCAACAGCAGAGTTACGCCAGTCCAGAATGCCGCCGCCTTCGCGACGCCGAGGGCAGAGGTCTGGCGCGCGGGGTCGACCTCCATCGCCAGATGATTATCCGGCATTCCCGCCCGCGATGCCAGTTGACGCCTTCTGCATTCGCCGCTACCTACTCGCTCCGCTGCAGCCGATACGCCGCGTTCTCGAACGTCAGCGCCAGCAGCTCGCCGTCCGGCAGCTTCCCGAAAGAGGCGATGGGCAGTCCCGTGTCCACCAGGAGTATTGGCCAGCTGTCGTCGGCGGTATCCACGGCCCAGACCTTGCCGCTACAGTAGTCCCCGTACACGTACCAGCCGTTCAGCTCCGGCATGGAAGCGCCGCGATACACGTAGCCTCCCGTCACCGAGCAGCCGTCCTCGCGCCCGTAGGCGGCCCGCGGCCGCTCCAGCCCGCTCGCGTCGCAGCCTGCCGACTCGAAGCACTCGAAGCCCTCCACCACGTTCCAGCCGTAGTTCGCCCCCGCCACGATCCGGTCGACCTCTTCCCACCTGTTCTGGCCCACGTCCCCCGCCCACAGGTCGCCCGTCGCCCGGTCGAAGCTGAACCGCCATGGGTTGCGCAGCCCGTACGCGTAGATCTCCGGCCGCGCCCCAGGCGTGTCGACGAACGGGTTGTCCGGCGGCACGGCGTAGCCTTCGCCCGAGACGTCCAGGCGCAGGATCGACCCCAGCAGCGTCGACAGGTCCTGCCCGTTCCCCTCGGGGTCACCGGCCGAGCCGCCGTCCCCCAGCGCGACGTACAGGTGGCCGTCACGCCCGAACGCGATCTGTCCTCCATTGTGGTTCCCGTAGGGTTGAGGCACCTCCAGGAGAACGGTCTCGCTTCCCGCGTCGATCGCATCGCCGACGACCTGGAACCGCGACAGGACGCTCCGCCTGGGTTCGCCCGCCGTGTAGTAGACGTACACGCTGCCGTCCGGCCTGAAGTCGGGCGAGAACGCCAGCCCCAGGAGGCCGCCCTCGTTCTCCGCGCGATAGTCTATGACCCGGTCCGACAGGTCGCCGAACTCCGTCGGCGAGAAGCTGTCGCTGAGGGAGAGACGCCAGATCTCGCCCCCCTGCGTGACGATCACCGCCTCGTCCGCCGCACCCGGTATCGTCGCGAAACCCACCATCCGCTCGAACGTGGCCGAGGGCATCGCCTCCACCAGCTCGTATGCCCCCGCGACCGGCGTGGGCGCGGGCGTCGCCGCAGGCATCGTGGCCGTGGCCTCAGGCGACGCCTCCCCCGCTGTGACGGTCGGCTGCGGCTCCGGACTCGCGCTGTCGCCACCCTCCCCGCACGCTGCCGTGACCGCGACCACCGCAATCAGCACACTCGCGATAAGCCGGCGTAGCTGTGTCATACGCTGTCCGCTTCCGAGACGTGTCGCTGTGGAGAGCGTTTCATGGCGCTACCCCTCGGCCGTAGAGCCGGGCAGGTGTTAGCGGAGCCGCTCGCCCGTGCACCGGTTTATGACTGCGTCGTGGTCCACTGTGACACCAAAGGTATTGCGGCCGGCTACGTAGATGTTCCGAGTATCGACTGAGATCGAGGCTCTGTCTTGCATGAATCCGGCCATCAGTACGGTCACCTGTTTGGTCGAAGTCTGCCCAGGACGCATGGGCGCTGGTGTCACACCCGCCGGAAGCGGCGCCTGAGTGATGGGAACCTGTACTTCCTCAACACAGTCTTCCCAGGTCTGCAGTTCCTCGACGTAGTATTCGACTATATCTTCCCGCTCCACGTCCGCCGATACTCGATAGGTCGCCGACGTCGAATACCCTCTCGGCACCGGATCGCCTTCCTCATAGTAGGGAGATGAGCTCATCTCCACTAGCTCTGCGCCCGGGAAAACCGGTAGCGACTTCAATATGCGCTCGTTCTCGCGGACGTACGAGCCCCCGTCACCGCCACACGCCGCCAGCGCGACCGCCAGCGCGATTCCGGCAACCGTTAGAAGCTTTACAAGGTCCATTCTTCTCCGTCCGCGGCGAAGTTACTTGTCCGCCAGGGCCGCCACCCCCGGCAGATCTTGCCCCTCCAGGAACTCCAGCGACGCCCCCCCGCCCGTGCTCACGTGCGAGAACCGCTCTCCGATCCCGAGCTGCTTCACCACCGCCACCGTCTCGCCCCCGCCCAGGATCGTCGTTGCGCC
>CAYFSW010000047.1:0-3913 GCA_964345885.1 uncultured Gemmatimonadota bacterium
TGGCGCTTGCGCTGGTCCTGCCGCTGGCGGCCTGCGACGATGAGGAGACAGTTCCAGAAGACAACCCGCCAACGATCACGCTGACCGCTCCGCCTGGCGGTGACGCGGTCGCTCCGGGCTCGTCGCTCACGATCAGCTGGACGGTCGACGACGACGGCACGGTCACCGTGGATCTAAGCTACACGGCTGATGGTGTGGCGGAGACTTCCATCGCCACCGACCTGACGGGGACCAGCTACAACTGGACGGTGCCGAGCAGCAATCTGTACGGTGTCACGGTAACGGCAACGGCCACCGATGATGCCAACCAGACAGACGAAGACGTGAGCAACAGCTTCGCTATCGTCGCGGTGTCGGCGCGGGGCTACGTGACGGCGGATGTGTGCGGGGACTGCCACACCGCCGAGTACGACGACGTGTTCGCTTCCGGGCACCCCTACAAGCTGAACAAGGTGGAGGGCGGGGTAGCGCCGACCTACCCGAACAGCACGGTACCCAGCCCGCCGACGGGCTACACGTGGAATGACATCACCTACGTAATCGGCGGCTACGGCTGGAAGGCCCGCTTTATGGACAGTGACGGGTACATCCTGGTCACCGGAGTCACGGGGACCACGGTCCAGTACAACCTGCCGCGCGCCGATCTCGGCGGCGGCCTGCTCGAGGAGTGGGTGGACTACCACCCCACCGACACCGAGCCGAAGCCCTATACCTGTGGTGCCTGCCACACCACGGGCTGGCAGACGTTTGCCGAAAACGGCGGAGTCAATCAGGACGGCCTCGTCGGCATCGAGGGCACCTGGGAAGAGACCGGGATCAGGTGCGAGGAGTGCCATGGCCCCGGCGAGGACCATGTTGTCAGCCAGGCGGCGTCCGACATTACCGTCGATAACAGCTCCGAGCTCTGCGGCGGCTGCCACTTCCGGCTCGCCGACCACAGAATCGAAGCGTCAGGCGGCTTCATCAGGCATCACGAGCAGTACGATGAGCTGATGGGCGGTGGGAAGGCCGCCGCATTCGATTGCGCCGATTGCCACGAACCCCACATCCTGACGCGCTATGGGAACGCCGACGCAGGCGGCATCCTGGTGACCTGCGAGAGTTGCCACGCGACTCAGGCTGCCAACAACGCTCACTTGGTGCCCGTGGACTGTGTGAACTGTCACATGTCCCGTGCCACCAAGTCGGCCAGAAAGGTGCACGAGTTCGAGGGCGACCTCCGCACTCATCTTTTCACGATCAACCCGGCGGCCGTCGGAAAGGCCGACATGTTCTTTGTTGACCCAACGGACGGAAAAACGGTCACCAATGACTTCGTGACGCTCGACTTCGTGTGCTACCAGTGCCACACAGACCCGATCACGCTGGAGGGCGGTAGCGCGAGCCTGAAGACGCTGGCCGAGCTGTCGGCGAAGGCGACCGGCATTCACAACTAGGGTCACCTCGGCGATTCAGCCTAAGAAATGGGGTGTGTTCACAGATCGCCTCCCGTCGATAAAGCTGTTTCGCCGAGGTATTAATAGGCCGGCCCTCGACCCGGGGGCCGGCCTCACTTTTTTTCAACAGGAGCTATCTGTCAAGATGTGTGGATGCAATGCCGCGACACGGGCACTGACGACTCTCTGCATCCTTTCCATTCTAGCCGCCGTCGCCTGCTCGCCCGAGCGGGCGGACCGCGCCGGGACCGAGGAACGAGAGGGGCTACTGTATCTCCGGGGCTCCGACCAGCCGTTCTCCGGAGTCGTCTTCGCGACCTTTGAGGACTCCGACCAGATGCTGGCCGAAACTCACTACCGCAACGGCCTCAAGCACGGGCGCTCCGTGGGTTACTACCCCAGCGGTCAGGTGTCCGTCAGCGAAAGCTTCAAAGAAGGCGTCAGCGAAGGCGAACGCCTCGAGTGGTACGAGAACGGGCAGATGCTGAGCCGGCAGACCTTCGTCGGCGGGATGAGCGAGGGCGTAGTGCAGGAGTGGAACGAGGAGGGCCGGCTCGTCACGGAGCGCCAGATGAGGCAGGCGGTACCGCACGGGCTGACCGTGACCTGGCACCCGAACGGCGCGAAGAAGAGCGAGGCGACCTACGAGGCCGGAAACCTGCACGGTGTTCTAACCGTCTGGTACGAGAGCGGCCAGAAACGGGCCGAGAAGGCCTTCCGGAACGGCCGTGCGAGCGGCGCCAACACCGAGTGGTACGAGAGCGGGAGCCTGCGGCTTCAGGTGAGCTGGCGAGACGGTAAGCCGGACGGTGCCTTCACCCGCTGGCACGAGAACGGTCAAAAGCAGGCCGAAGGGTTCTACTGGGAGGGAGAGCTGGTAGAATTTCAGGTGTGGGATGAGGATGGAAATCTCCAGCCCGCTGCGTCTCTGCCTCCGATCGAAGGTGACGCGGCAGGTGCGTCCGCAGCCATCCGCTGACGATCTTGCCGGGGCTGCCGGTCATCCCGACTATTAGTTGAGAGCTGGAAGATGCGCATCCTTATCATAGAAGATGAGACGAAGGTAGCCCGCGCCCTGGAAAAGGGACTGCGCGAGGAGCACTACGAAGTCGATGTGGCCACCACCGGCGAAGACGGGTTCTTCAAGCTGAATGCTGAGACCTTCGATCTGGTCGTCCTCGACCTGATGCTTCCCGGTCACGACGGCATCGAGATCCTCGCCACCATGCGCAGGCGCGGTTTGCAGACGCCGGTGCTCGTCTTGACTGCCCTGGATGCCGTCGAAGATAGGGTGCTCGGCCTCGAGACCGGGGCCGACGACTACCTCGTGAAACCGTTCGCCTTCCCCGAGCTGCTGGCTCGGATCCGCGCGCTCTTGAGACGGGGACGTCCCGACCAGGCGCTCAAGCTGCAGGCGGCCGACCTGCAGATGGACCTGGTCACCCGGAAGGTGACCCGGAGTGACCGGATGCTGGATCTCACAGGCCGCGAGTTCGAGTTGCTCGAGTATCTCGTTCGCCACAAAGGACAAACCGTGACCCGCGATATGCTGGCGCGCGATGTCTGGAGGATAGAGCCGGGGATGATCCCGCTTGACAACGTCATCGATGTCCAGATCTCGCGCCTGCGCAAGAAAGTGGATCAGGACTTCCCGCTGAAGCTGATCCGCACCTTCCGCGGCGTCGGCTTCCGCCTCACCGAGGATGGCCCATGAGACACTGGTGGTCGCGGCAGAGTGTCCGCCTTCGGCTGACCGTCTGGTACGCGGGTACGCTCCTGGTCCTGCTCCTCTTGTACGGCGGCAGTCTGTTCGCGTTTGTGTGGCGCGGCCTTTCGCACGACCTGGACCGCCGGCTGCAACGGGACTTCGAGATCGCCGAGACCATGCTGGAGCGGACGCCCGCGGGACGGGTTCGCTGGCTCGGACCGCTTCACGACCACGTAGATGAAGAGCTAGGCCATCAGATCTGGGCGGAAGCATGGAGCCCCGAGGGTGATCTGCTCTTTCGTAGCGAGCTTCCCGATTCGCTCGCGCTGGCCTTGACTCCTCCGGAATGGGGTCTGGAGACGATCGGCCGGCTATCTCTGTCCAACAGTCAGAAGATCCGATACTACCAAGGCCCGCATCCAATCGGTGGGCACCCGGCGACTATCCGGGTGATCCAATCGGAGGATCCGCTGCGCCAAACGCTCGCGAGGCTCGCGCTGATCGAACTACTGGCTCTACCGTTCGCCGCGGCTCTGGCGGGTCTCGGTGGCTTCGCACTCGCCCGGCGACTGTTAGAGCCTGTCGCCCGCATGACGGACCGAGCCAGGGCCATAACGGCCGACTGCCTGGATGAGCGACTGCCGATCCACAACCCCGACGACGAGTTCGGGCACCTGGCGGACGTCTTCAACAAGACCTTCGCTCGCCTGGAACGGTCCTTCGAGCAGTTGCGCCGGTTCACATCCGACGCCTCCCACGAGCTGCGTAC
>CAYFSW010000048.1:0-16320 GCA_964345885.1 uncultured Gemmatimonadota bacterium
AAGACGAGCGCGATGGCCGCGACCATAGCCCGCCGCGCTGTCGACTTCGTGAGTGAGAACGTGCGAAAAGTCAGCCAGGCGCAGGCGGCGGCGACACATCCCGCCACCCCCCACCAGAACGCGCGGCTCGGCGGCTCCGGGGGCTTGGCCAGCGCCACCGATAGCCACGTACCGATGAAGAAGACGGCAACCGCCAGCATGAGTAGGCCGATGACCTGCTTCACCAACACGCTCCAGGGGCCGCTGCGTGGAACCTTCCGGACGAGGCCGGGTCGCGCGGCGAGCAACAGGTAGGGCAGGGCCATACCGCCACCGATGGCGCCGAAGGTCGCCAGTGTGATCGCCGGCGTCTGGGTCGCCGCCCAGGCGGAGGCGCCGCCCATGAAAGGCGCGGTGCAGGGCGTCGACAATACGGCTGTCATTACCCCGAATCCAAACGACCCGGGCACGGTCTCCTGGTCCGGGTCAATGCGGTAGACGGCCTGCGGTAAGCGAACGCTGAACAGCCCCATCATCCCCAGAGCCATGATCGCGACTATGACGCCGACGGCGAGGGCGAACCAGCCCGTCTGGAACAGGCTGCTGATCGCATCGAATCCGGCGATGAACGCTATGGCGCCACCCAGGGAGATCCAGAACGCGACCACGCCCGCCGACATGACCAGGCCGAGCAAGAAAAGGCGCGTCGGCTGCCCGGCCGCCCGGCTGAGCCCCATGATCTTGAGCGGGATCACCGGCAGCACACAGGGCGTGACGTTGAGTATCAGGCCACCTAGCGCCGCGAGCACTAGGAGAAGCGTCAGGCCGACGGGTCCGTTCGGATCGAACTCGAACGACCAGGCGAAGACGCTCATCCTCAACGCAGGCAGCACCGCCCCCGAACTCCCCTCTGCCACGCTGCCGAAGCTGAAGTCGGTGAAGAGTTCGGGCTCGTTCGGCGCGGCTATTACCTCGGCGTCGGCCAGCGCCACGACCAGCGGCACGGTTAGCGGCACTGTCCGTGGCGGATAGCAGTATCGGTCGTCACACGCTTGGTAGCGGACGGCGAGCTCGACGGCGGCCTCACCAGGCTCGGCGTCTCCGGCGACCTGCAGCGGCAGGTATGCCACTGCAGTGCTGGCGTAAGACACGAGCTCGACGGGAGAGCCGGTGTAGTTCACCGTGACCTCGACCGCCTGGGGCCACTGGATCGGCAGCGCCTCGAAGCTGCTTGGCAGCGAGCGCACGTCGATCGTCGTCGCGATCGGTCGAACCAGACCTTCGAATTCTCTAGGAACGACCGGCTGGTTGGGCCAGCTGTGAAAGCCGGGTGCGTGCCAGAGGACGACGGCGACCGCCAGCTGATCTCCAGGCCGAACCGTCGCCTTCGAGGAGACCGCCCGTACGGTGACGGCAGGGCGACCGCGGTAGGTGGCCTGAGGTTGCGTGAAGGCCGGCTGGGCGAAGGCGGCAGAGAGAACCGCAACGGCGAGGACGCTTCGCCCGGGAGCGCTGGTTGTGGCCGGTACCCTGCTCATCGACCGTGTTGGTGCAGGTTGGCAGACGTCTGGTCTTTGGCAAGCTGCCGCGGGCGGTGTGAGTCGTCAAGCGACCTCTTTCCGACTCCTGGTTGGCCACCTGACTTGCGCAGTTGTCCTGCTGATGGCGTGGCCAGGCAGCGCCGTGGGGCAGGAGGCTCAAGGAGAATGCCTTCAGCGAGACGTTCGAGCTTGTGGCTCCTGGAGACGACTTCGAGTTGCTGCCCGAGAACCACTGGAGCCGCCGCGTGAGCGGTGTCCTCGGCATGAATTAGTACGCTGGCCGCCCCCCTTTCGCCCCTCCCCGTTACCGCTCTATATGAGCGTATGGACGGCCTCCCAGATTGCCTGCACGAGCGTGACGGCGAGCTCTGCTGCGAAGGTGTCCGCCTGTCGGAGATCGGGGCGGCGGTAGGTACTCCTTGCTACGTTTACAGCGAGACGGCGGTCCGGCGGCGCTACGCCGCTCTCGCCGAGGCGTTCGAAGGGGTCCCGTGCCGGGTCTTTTATTCCGTCAAGGCGAACCACAACCGGGCAGTGCTCAGGGTGTTTCGCGATCTTGGCGCTGGCGCGGATGTTGTGTCGCTGGGTGAGCTAATCCGCGCGCGGCGTGCTGGCTTCGCCGGCGCCGATATCGTCTTCGGCGGTGTAGGTAAACGCGTTGACGAACTGGAGGCAGCCCTCGCCGAAGACGTCTTCATGGTCAACGTGGAGTCGGAGAGCGAGCTGCGGGCGCTGAGCGAGCTGGCGGTCGCCCGAGGTGCGAAGGCGCGGGTCGCGGTCAGGGTCAACCCGGGTATCGAGGCGGGCGGGCACGCCTACACACGAACCGGGCACTATAAGACGAAGTTCGGCGTTGCTTGGGAGGACGCCGAGGCGCTCTACGAGGTGGCTGCACGACTCGACGGGGTAGAGCCCATCGGGGTCGACGCCCATGTCGGCTCGCAGATCTTCAGCGCCGAGCCCTATCGCCTGGTTCTGCAGCGCCTGGGCGAGCTGGTGGGGGCGATCCGTGCTCGGGGGATCGAGCTCCGCTGCCTCGACATCGGCGGCGGCTTCGGCGTGCCCCACGAGGGCAGCGCAGGGATCGACTTGCGGGCTGTAGGCGAGGCGGCGCGCGCGGTCGCCGCAGAGTTCGAGCTGACCGTTCTCGTAGAGCCGGGGCGCTGGCTCGTGGCGCCGGCCGGCGTCCTGCTGGCGCGAGTGCTCTACGCCAAGAGCCTGGGCGACCAGAGGTACTACGTCACAGACACGGGCTCCAACGATCTGGTGCGGCCGAGCTACTACAGCGCCTACCACCCAGTCGAGGTGGTGCGGCGCGCTCCGGCGACAGAAGTAGCGGACGTTGTTGGTCCCGTGTGCGAGGCGGGCGACTTCCTGGCTCTCGGCTGCGAGGTCCCGGCGTTGCAGGAGGGCGATCTGTTGGCCGTGCTCTACGCGGGTGCCTACGGTTTCGTCATGAGCTCGAACTACAACTCTCGCCCTCGCGCGGCCGAGGTACTGGTGAGTGACGATCGTTACCGGGTCGTACGGCGGCGCGAGACCCTCGACGAGCTGATGACGGCGGAGGAGTCGTGAAAGCCAAGGTCGCGACCATCGACTTCCACGTCACCTCGGAGTGTAGCCAGGAGTGCCCGTACTGTTGGGGGCCGCAGGACTTCGAGAATCCGGTCGACACGGCCACGGCGCTCCGTATCATCTCGCGTGTGAAGGACGTGGGGGCCAGCCGTATCGTCTTCACGGGAGGAGATCCGCTCAAGCGCACCGACATGGCCGAGCTAGTTCAGCACGCGAAGTCTATCGGCCTCGAGGTCGCCCTCTCGACGACCGGCGACCAACTGACGCGGGAATTTCTTCAGGCCGTGGCACAGGAGATCGACCTCATTTCGTTGCCGCTCGACGGCTCGACGGAGGAGGTGAACAAGCGGACGAAAGAAGAAGGCCATCTAGCAGCCGTGCTGCAGGCGCTCGAGTGGCTGCGCGAGCACCCGAGAATCGATGTGAAAGTCTGTACTCCCGTCACCCGGCATAACCTGGCCGACCTGCCCAACATCGTTCGCCTGGTAGACGATTACGCAGGGACGACTGAGGCACGCGTCTTCTACAACATCTTCCAGGCGTTCCCACGCGCCATGTTCGAAGTGGAGTGGGATGATCTGCTGGTGAGCGACGAAGAGTTCGCCGACCTGGAGGAACGCCTTCGAGGCACGTCGAGCGTACGGGTCAACTTCCTCGCGCACGCGACACTCGACCGCTTGTACATGATGATCTTCCCGGACGGTAGCCTGGTTGTTCCGCGTGGCCGAGACTTCCCGTCCTACGGTGCGTTCCTGGAAATCGACGATATCGATTCTGTGCTGGAAAAGAGTCGCTTCGCTTGGCAGAGACATCTTCATCACTCGCGAGGCTGGGTAAAGAACGGTTAGCGGTCATGGATAATGGTGGGCTTGCCTGCGAGCCCTTACTCTGGTCTATTCTTACCGAACAGTCGGTCATCTTGTCCCTCTCGGGCCGGAGCTTCATCGCAGATCCCGCCGCGGGTCCGTGGGGCTATCATATTGCAATACAAGGACTTGCGCTTCTGGCAGGCGGAGAGTTCTAATGGCCACAGACTTGCCAGAAGAGGAGTTCGGTTCGAACGCCCCCGGCGATCGGACGGGCGCCGAGGGGCGCCTTGTGCCTCCCGATGATTCCGAAGCCTGGGTGAAGCATCGCGATAAGATGAACGACGAAGGCAGGACTCCAGAGCGAGATGACGACATCGGCCTCCCGGACTGGCTGGCAGAGGCGCCGGAGCAGGAGCTGATGCGTGCAACCGCTGCGCTCGCACCTGGAATCCCGCGGCGGCGGTATATTTTCCGATCGGCAGAGTCGGAGCGAGTGTCTCCGCGACTGTGTCGTTGCCGCGTGACGGTGGTGTCGGCGGGCGGCGAGATCACGGGCGAGGCCGAGGGTCCGGATATCCGGGGCATGCGTTCCGAGATAGCGGCGCGGGCAGCACTGGACGCGCTGAACAGGGCCGAGGGTGGTAAGGTAGCGTTGGCTCTTAAAGGGGCGAGGGTGCTTCGTGTATTCGGTACGCCGATTGTAGTGGTCGGCGTTTACGGGCTGAACACCGGTGAAGGCACGCCGCTGGTCGGGGCATGTTTCGTCCACACCTCGGTGGAACAGAGCGCGATACTAGCCACCTTACAGGCGGCCGACCGCTGGCTCGCCTATCAAGCTCGGAAATCGGGTTACTAGAGACGTCAGCGGCAGCCGACCGCCGTTAGTAGGCCCTTCTCGAGATCGGTGAGCGGTGCCGGGTAGTTGCCGGTGAAGCAGGCGTGGCAATAGGGCCCGCACTCTTCCACAGCGCCGATCATCCCTTCCAACGACAGGTAGCCCAGGGAATCTACGCCTAGGTAGTCGCGGATCTCCTCGACGGATCTGTTCGATGCGAGGAGTTCTTCCTTGGTCGGCATGTCAATGCCGTAGAAGCAAGGGAAACGGATGGGCGGAGAAGAGAGTCGGAAGTGAATCTCCTTCGCTCCGTTTTGGCGGATCATCGAGACCAGTCCGCGGCTGGTCGTGCCACGGACCAAGGAATCGTCGACGATGACGACGCGCTTTCCAGCGATGACCTCGCGCACCGGATTGTATTTGATCCGCACCTTGAAGTCGCGGTCACTCTGCAGCGGCTGGATGAACGTGCGTCCGATATAGTGGTTGCGGATCAGCGCCAGCTCCAACGGTATGCCCGATTCCTCGGAGAAGCCGAGCGCTGCGGAGTTAGACGAGTCTGGTACCGAGAAGACGCAATCCGCCTCGGCGGGATGTTCGCGGGCCAGGCGGCGGCCGAAGGCGCGGCGCGCTGCATCGACCGAGCCGCCCCAGATTCTCGAGTCCGGGCGCGCGAAGTAGACGAGCTCGAAGATGCAGGCGGCGGGCCCCTCGGGGGCGAGCCGTGGCAGTTCCTCGATCTGGCCGTGCCGGATCTTCAGGACCTCACCCGGCTCGATATCCCGCAGGTACTCGGCCTCGATCAGATCGAGGGCGCAGGTCTCCGAGGCAACGATGACCGCCGGGCCCTTGCGGCCGAGAACGAGGGGCCGGAAGCCGCGTGGGTCTCGGGCTGCGTAGATCGTGTCGTTGACGATGATAGCTAAAGAAAACGCCCCCTCGACCTGGGTCAGCGCCTCGAGCACCTGCTGGTCGGGGCCGGGCTGCTGGGAGCGCGCGATCAGGTGGACGATCACCTCGGAGTCCATCGTGGACTGGAAGATCGCGCCCTCGGCGACGAGCCGGGCTCGCAGCTCGGCAGCGTTGGTCAGGTTGCCATTGTGGGCTAGGGCCAACGTGCCGTCGCGATAATTGACGAGAGCCGGTTGAGCGTTATGGAGCTCGGACTCGCCGGTCGTCGAGTAGCGAGCATGGCCGATAGCGACTTGGCCGGGCAGGCCCGAGATGTCCTCGACCTTGATCGCCTCGGCGACGAGCCCCATTCCCTTGTGGATGCGCGTCTCACCGGCGCCGTCCACGACAACGATCCCGGCGGACTCCTGGCCCCGGTGCTGCAGCGCGTGCAGCCCGAGGAAGGTCAGTTCGGCCGCGGCCTCGTGTCCGGAGACGGCGAAAACGCCGCACTCTTCACGGAGCGACTTGTCCACTACGGTGAGATGCTTTTTCACGCGACCCCGCGCCGTGCTCTCTTAACCCTGCTTCGCGCCCTCAGCGCTGCTTGGACGCTTTACGCTTGCGGAAGCGGAATGATAATCTGCGACGTGTGCGACTTCCACCCCGGGGCTTGCGACTCGGGTAGCAACCGTCAGGCACCCCGCCCACCGGGTAGCAGCCATGTCGGTCATCGCGGACGGGGTAGCAGTCGGTGGATGGATGTTGTGAGGTCGAGGGCCGGCGACCCCGCACCAGCCTCCACACAGTTCTGGGAAGGTCGGGGATCGCCTTATTCTGTGCGCGACGGGCGAACGAATCGGTTTTCACGTCTCTTATGTCACCGCCTATCCTCTAATCGTTATCCGGGCCGCCTCCGCCTGTCAGCCGCTCGAAGCAGACAGAGCTCGCCTGGCGGATCCTTTCATCTTCGGTCTGATAGGTGGGGTCCTGCCGGACCATCTCGGTAAACTCGGCTATCGTCGACGGCTCGACTCCCAGGGCATTGGCCTCCATTGCAGTGCACTGGCAGAGCGTCCGAGCATCGCCCTCGGTCACGCCGCTCGCGACCATCGCCTCGGCGCATACGGGAACGAAGGCGAAGAACTCCTGGCTGATCTCTTCCACGACCTCGTCGGCGGGCGCCACGGGTAGCGCAGGTGGCGGCGTCTCTGCGGGCGGCGTCTCTGCGGGCGGCGTCTCTACCTGCCGCACCTCCACGGCCTCGATCGTGGTCGTCGGGATATCGAGGCGCATGCCGCCGGGTGTCGGCCTGGCTACCGTGCCCTTGGGGGACGAGCTCTCACCGGCGTACTCGTTCCAGGGGGCGCGCAGCACCGCGTCGACCACCTGGCCGTTCTCGAGAATCACGAGGTCGGGGAAGCCGCACTCGTACTCGCAGCCGTTGTTATAGAAGTAATAGATGAACGGGCCACGCGCGCTAACGCCGTCCGGCTGGCCGAACTCCCCTTTCACCTCATCGGCCGTCATGCCAGGGGCGATGGTTCTGACTTCCTGGGCCGTCGCCGCGCCGGCCGTGAAGAAGATGGCCGCCAGTCCGATCGCCCAACCCGCTACTCTGCTGTTGCTCATGTCACTCCCCCTCTTTTCACGATCGCGGCTCGGTGTCCCCCTGGGGTCAGGTCCTGCTTCGGCAGGCTCCGCGGCGGCTCCTTCGGGCCTCTCGCCCAGTGGCGCCGCATATCTTCGTACTGCCGCCGACGGGGGTACGATTCCCCGTACCCTCTACGCAATTCCCAGTTCCCAAGGACCTCGCCCGCACCTGAATCATACCGACTACAGCGCCAGACCGCCGCCAACTTACACACCCAACTTACCCAATCTTTCAATGGCGCGGTCTATCGCTTGGCGCTGGCGTTTCAGCGCCTTCACGATACGTCGGACCGTGTCCGGCGTCGGGCGACGTGCTGCCATCCGATACTGGTACAGCGAGTCACGGGAAATGCCCGCTGCTTCCGCAAGGTCGGTCTGACTCAGCGTTGCCGCGTCTATCGCGTCCAGAACCGCCCGCAGCCGGGTTTCGTCTGCCTTAGCCATATCTGCCCGTCTAGGGGGTCTACAACCGGCGGGGTACGTAAGATACCGGCCGGTCGTCATCTTGTCAATATTCGTCCGTACTCGGCCGGCAGAAATTGGCAAGAACTGCGTCCGCCAGGGGAGACCAGCTTCGGTCAGCCTTTCAACCGACCGTCATTCATTCCGCGGGTTGGTCTGGTTAGTCCGCGTCAGGACTGGAACATTCGTCGCTGCCGGCATGCTTCGCCCAGTGGGGCCGCATATCTTCGTACTCCAGATCCCGCGTCTCTGTTTCCTCGTCAGCGCCAAGCTCCTCACTCAACGGGTCGCGATCGGGCAGGATGTCCAATAAGCCCAGTGCGACCGTCCGCACGACGCCGACGGTTATGTAAGTCAACGCGACAGGGAAAACCACCAACTGGGGGTTCCAGATGAGCAGCGCCACGGCGATCAGCAGCAGCGCGATCGCGGCGCGCCCACTGGGGTTTCGGACGCTCAGGCGGGGAATTGCCGGATAGATTACATGACTCAGCATCAATCCGGCCAGCACGATCATGCCACCACCGATCAGCTGAGTCCAAGGCCAGCTTGAAACATAGCCATCGAACAGGCCGGTCTGGCTGAACGGGTAAAACGAAGCCAGTGTAACACCTGCGACGGGGGAGGGGAGCCCGTGGAAGTGGAGATGGGCGCGGCCGCCCTGCTCGATGTTGAAGCGTGCCAGCCGGACGGCCACGGCAGCGACGTAGATGAAAGCCAAAGCCCAGCTCCAGTCGCCGGTCTCGAGCAGTTGCTTGTAGACGAGTATTGCGGGCGCGACGCCGAAGCTGACCAGGTCGACCAGCGAGTCGAGCTCGGTGCCGAAAGGTGACCCGGTACGGGCGAAGCGGGCGATACGCCCGTCGAGGCCATCGGCGACGGCGGCCACGACGATGAGCCAGGCCGCCAGACTGAAGTCGCCGCGCAGAGCCGCGATGATAGACCAGAAGCCGAAGAATAGGTTGCCCAAGGTGAAGGCGTTGGGGAGGATGACGATTCCCCGTCGGCGCTCACCGTGAGCCGAACGACTCCGCTTGATCATTCGAGTGCCTCCGAGTCTGCGGTCAGCTGTGCGAGGACTGTTATGCCACCAACGGCTCGCTGGCCGACTCTTACGTTCAGGGTCGAATCCCTAGGCAGAAAGACATCGACGCGCGAGCCGAATCGGATGAGACCCATCCGTTCGCCCTGCTCGACCCGGTCGCCCAGCTTCGCGTAAGTCACAATCCGTTTCGCTGCCAGGCCGGCGATCTGTCGGACGAGCACCGAGTGGCCCTCGGATTTGATGCCGGTAGACGCTCGCTCGTTGGAATGGCTGGCCGAGCGGCGCCAGGCCGGCTCGAATCCCCCGGCATCGTAGGTCCTATGGTCCACGTCGCCGGTCACCGGGTAACGGTTCACGTGGACGTCGAAGAGGGATAGAAAGATCGACACGCACATTGACTCGCTCTTCATGTACGAGGATTCCTCGAGGAGCCTGATGTCGATGACCTTCCCGTCGGCAGGCGACACGACCAGATCAGGTCCCCTGGGACCCAGGCGCTCCGGATCACGAAAGAAGGCGAGGATACCGACTGCCAGGGTGGCCAGGCACAGGGCCACGATCCAGAGCAAGGTCCCGCCCGTGTGTGCCGCGGCCGAAAGAAGCACGATGGCCGGGACCGTGGTGCTGAGGATGAACGGGAGGCCTTCGCGGGCCAGTGGAATGCGCATCTCTGTACTTCTTTTCGCCGGCTTACTGAAGCAGGGGCTCGCCGGTGATCAGCTCGTACGCTCTAAGGTAGCGCTTGGATGTGTTTTCGACGACCTCGGGCGGCATTGATGGGGGCGGCGGCGTCCTGTCCCACTCCCCCTTCGCCACCAACAGGTCGAGGTAGTCGCGCACCGGCTGCTTGTCGAAGGACTGCTGGCTGTGCCCGGCCTCGTATTGATCTGTCAGCCAGAAGCGCGATGAATCTGGTGTCAGGACCTCGTCGATGAGCAGAATCTCGCCTTCGCGGCCGACGCCGAACTCGTACTTGGTGTCGGCCAGTATCACACCGCCCTCGGCCGCGATGTCATGAGCGCGCTCATACAGGGCGATACTCATGTCGCGGAGCGTGTTGGCTACCGCCACTCCGACCGTCGCCCGGACCCGCTCGAACGTGATGTTCTCGTCGTGTCCCTCGGTCGCCTTGGTTGCCGGCGAAAAGATCGGTGGGTCGAGCCGCTGCGCCTCCACGAGCCCGGGTGGTAACGGCTCGCCGGCCAGCGTCCCGCTGACGCGATACTCCTTCCAGGCCGAGCCGGTGATATAGCCTCGCACCACGCACTCGATGGGGAACGGGTCCGTCTTGCGACAGAGAATGCTGCGGCCTTCCCAGCGTGAGCGGCTCTCCGCCAGCGGTGGGTGTCGCTCGATGATCGCCTCCGCGTCGGCGGTGATCACGTGATTGGCGACGATGTCGCTGGTCCGCTCGAACCACCAGAGCGAGAGCTGCGTCAGAACGGTCCCCTTGTGTGGGATCGGCTCGTCCAGCACGACGTCGAAGGCGCTCAGCCGGTCGGTGGCGACGAGCAGCAGATCATCCCCGAGCGCATACACCTCCCGGACCTTGCCCTCCTTCACCAGGGGCAGATCCAATCCGACGGTTCGTAGCGGTTCTGTCATCGTCGTTTCTCGACCGTTCTCTCACTCAGACCGTGAGGGTTGGGCTATCCCTTTCTATTTCCTCTGCGTGCCGCTCCAGCGCCGGATCGACCGATTCGGCGATGAATCGTTCGACCTGCTGCGGGGCCCGGCCGACCATCGCCTCAGGGGTCAGCAAGCTTTCGAGTTCCTCACGCTCGATCCCGATCGTGGGGTCGCCGGCCAAACGCTCGACCAGGTCGTTCGCCTTCCCTTGACGCACTTCCTCCGCCGCCGCTACCGCATGCCGGCGGATGACTTCGTGGAGCTTCTGACGGTCGCCTCCGCGGCGCGCCGCGAGCAAGAGGACGGGCTCCGCCGCCAGGTACGGCAGTTGCTCGGCGAGGCGACGTGCCGCCACGTCGGGGTGGACGTCCAGGCCGGCAGCGACGTTATGCCAGAGTAGCAGGACCGCGTCGCATCCCAGGTACGCTTCGGGCACAGCGATCCGCTTGTTCGCCGAGTCGTCGAGCGTCCGTTCGAGCCACTGCGCCGCTGCGGTGATCGCCGGGTCGAGCGCTAGGACCATGACGTGGCGTGCCAGCGCATTGATTCGCTCGCAGCGCATCGGGTTGCGCTTGTGAGCCATAGCGCTGGACCCGACCTGTGATTTGCCGAACGGCTCCTGTACTTCGCCGAAGTTCTGCAGCAAGCGGATGTCGTTGGCGAACTTCGAGGCGGACTGCGCGATGTCGGACAGCGTGGCGAGCAACGTCGCGTCGACCTTGCGCGTGTACGTCTGCGAGGACACGCCGTACACCTCGTCGAAACCCATCTTCTCGGCGACCAGCCTGTTCAACTCGTCCACTTTCCCGGAATCGCCGTCGAACAGGATCAGGAACGAGGCTTCGGTACCCGTGGCGCCCCGCGTGGAGCGGAACCGCAATTTCTCGAGGCGGAAATCGAGCGATTCCAGGTCGAGGAGCAGGTCCTGCATCCAGAGGGCAATGCGCTTGCCGACGGTGGTCGGTTGTGCAGGCTGCAGGTGCGTGTAGCCGACGCAGGGGACATCGCGGTGTTCGAGCGCCTGCTCCCTCAGCGCGGCCAGGACGTTGAGGACGCGCCGGCGGATCAACTTGAGCGCCTCGCGGTGTTGGATCAGGTCGGCGTTGTCCATCACGAAGGCCGAGGTAGCACCCAGGTGGATCACGCCCTTCGCCGCCGGCGCCACTTCGCCGAAGGCTTGGATCTGCGCCATCACCTCATGGCGCGACTCCGACTCGAGCTCGGCGATCCGGTCCAGATCGATCGCCTCGATCGACGTCCGCATCGACGCGATCGCCTCCTCGCTAACCTCTAGCCCGAGTTGGCGCTCGGACTCGGCCAGGGCGATCCACAGCTCGCGCCAGATCCGGGCGCGGAAGCGCGGCCCGAAGATGGCCGCCATCTCACCCGAGGCGTAGCGGGTGATGAGCGGGTTCTGATACGAGTCGGCCGTCACCCGGTCACCCTCCTGTGGTTATCCGGAACGACGTTCTTCCCTGATAGCCGTCCCTTTCGTAATAGACCTGGATGCCGCCGCGGCCGGCGAAGTAGTCGAGGAGTTCCGCCACCTCATCGGCGCTCGATACGCGGCGACGGTTAATGGCAAAGATCAGGTCGCCCTGCATGAGCCCGGTCCTTTGCGTCACGTAGTCCGAGACGCTCACGATCAGCGCGCCCTGTTCGCTGCGCAGCCCCCGCTCGACCCGGATGGCTGGTGTCAGGGTGATCAACTCGAGGCCCTCGAGCACTTCTACGCGGTCGGCCCGCACCGATGGGAGGTCCTCGACCGCAACGGCGACTTCACGCTCATCGCCCCTGAGGTCCAGTACCGTAAGGCTGATTTGGTCGCCCGGGGCCACATTGAACAGTTCCGCCTCCCAATCGAGCGGCGACTTCACCGGCCGGCCCTGAACAGCGGTCAACTCCATCCCTTTCGTCAGCTCGGCGCGATCGGCCGGCGAGCCTGGGGCTACCCGCACGATGCTGGCGCCGCGCCGGCGTCCCGTTCGGTCGCTCTCGGTGGGCCCCACGTCGATGCCGACCCAGGGGCGGCGTACACGCCCGCCGTCGCGGAGCTGGTCGGCGATGCGCAGCGCCCGGTTGATCGGGATCGCGAACCCGAGCCCCTGTGAGCCGCCCGTCCGGGAGAAGATCGCCGAGTTGACACCTATCACCCGACCTTCCGCGTTCACCAACGGGCCGCCGGAGTTGCCCGGGTTGATCGAGGCGTCGGTCTGGATCATGTCGGCGTATATCGTCTGCTCGTCGCCGCCCGAGCCCGACAGGGCGCCCGGCAGGATGTGACGCCCGGTACCCGATATCACACCCGCCGTAACTGTTGGCTCGGCATTGGAGAGGAGGTAGCCGAAGGGGTTGCCGATGGCGATGGCCGGTTCGCCGATGACTAGGTCGTCGGAGTCGCCGAACTCCGGCACGGGAATCTCGGCCTCCACCTGTAGAAGGGCGACGTCGGATAGTTCGTCGCTGCCGATCAACTCCGCCGGATGGTCACCGCCCTCGACCGTGGAAACGACGATCTCGATGGCGCCCTGGACCACGTGGGCATTGGTCAACACGTAGCCGCCCTCCGCGATGGCGAAACCGGACCCGAGGCCGGCTACCTCTCGCTCGGTGCCGAACGGGGCGAAGAAATCGTCGAAGATCGAACGTGGGACCACCCGCTGGCGGCGGATCACGTTGACGCTCACGACAGAGGGTGTGACGCGCCGCGCCGCCTCGACTATGGGCGTCTGGCGGGCGGGTATCAGGCCTGAGTCGCGACCCGCCTGCGCCGCCGCGCCAGCGGCGGCCGGCGCTGGAGCCGCCGCGGGATCGGCCGTTTTCGACGCCTCCGAGGCGCCCGGCTCGTCGGCCCGAACCAGGAAAGCGGGCGGTCCGAAGACGACCAAAGCGGCGGCGATGAGGGCGGCGGCGAGGCCCACCAGCCAGCCGGCTCGGAAACCGGCTGCAGATCGATCGCGGTCTGTCGGTGCGGCTATGCTTCTGCCTCCTGCGTGCTCGGGATTTCGATCTTGGCCTCCTCCGCGTCCCTCAGAAAGGCCTCGAGTCCACGATCGGTGAGTGGGTGCTGGACGAGCCTCCACAACACCGCCGGCGGTATTGTGGCGATGTCCGCGCCAAGCAGCGCGGCGTCCACGAAGTGCAGCGGATGGCGGATCGAGGCAACCAGTATCTCAGTGTCGAAGCCGTAGTTGTCGTATATCTCGCGGATCTGGGCGATAAGCTCCATCCCCTCGTGCGAGATGTCGTCGAGACGCCCGACGAACGGCGAGATGAACGTGGCTCCCGCCTTTGCCGCCAGCAGTGCCTGCGACGCGGAAAAGCACAGCGTCACGTTGACGCCGATACCCTCGGCGCGCAGTCGCCGCGTGGCCACCAAGCCCTCCTCGCTCAGCGGGACCTTGATGACGACGTTGTCGGCGAGGGCGGCGAGATCGCGCCCTTGCGCCAGCATCCCCTCCGAGTCGGTGGCCAGCACTTCCAGGCTCACCGGCCCGTCCACCGCGTCGGTGATCTCCTTCATGTAGTCGGCCAGGTTGGCGTCGCCAACAACCTTGGCCAGCAGCGACGGATTCGTCGTCACACCGTCGATTAGGCCGGCCCTGGCGGCCCGGCGAATCTCCTCGATGTCTGCCGTGTCGATGAAGATCTTCATTCGCTCTCCCCTTTACCCCTCGCTTTTGCTTCCGTTTGCCCTGAAGTATAGTCGACTCGCGCCAAAAACAACCCCTGCGCTGGCGCCGGCGGCGCCGCTTTCAGGCCGGGCTCGCCCTCCAGCAGGCGGCCCACGTGGTCGACGGGCCGGAGGCCCCGTCCGGTCGCGACCAACGTGCCCACCAGATAGCGGACCATATGGTGGAGGAATCGGTCGGCGGTGATCTCGAACTCGAGTATCCCAGCGTCGCGCGCTGCCTCGCGCCAGAACGCCGAACTCACGTTGCAGCGAACACCCCGTTCGGGCTGGCCAGACTTCGCGAACGCGCCGAAGTCATGCTCGCCGGCGATGCAACTTGCCGCGGCGTCAATCCGTTCTCGGTCCAGGCTGTGGCCGACCGGCCAACACCAACGGTGCTCGAAGGGCGAGCGGGACCCAGGGCTGAGGCCAACTCGGTAGACGTAGGTGCGAGACAGGGCATCGTAGCGCGGATGGAAGGACTCGGGCACGGGCTCGGCGGATTCGATCCACAGGTCGCTCGGCGCCAACGCGTTGAGCGCTCGAACCAGCTCCCGCTCGTCGAAGCGATTCGGTATCAGCGCGCTCGCGACCTGACCCGTAGCGTGGACACCTCGATCCGTGCGGCCGGCGGCCGTAACGCTGACCGCGTCCACACCACATAGCCGGCCCAACAATGCCGAAAGCTCGCCCTGCACTGTGCGCCGGTTAGTTTGCGTCTGCCACCCGTAGAAATCCCGGCCGTCGTAGTGCAAGACGAGCTTAACTCGCCAGTGAGTCGTGTCGTCCCCTGCGTGCATGGTACAACAATATCCAACATCCCCTAGCCAGTGACCAGATATTCAAGTGCCTGACAAGAGCCACGACTCAAGATCCAATGATCATCGACACATGAACCTTGGGCCTGGTCACTTGGAGACCACTTGATATCTGAAAGCTGGGTGTTGGATAGTGGATATTGACTTCAATACTTGCGGATGACTCCCACAACGACGCCCCGGACCTGGACGTCGTCCTCGGCGTAGTAGAGTGGCGCGTGTTGCTCATTGGCTGGCTGCAGCCGGATGCGACCGTCGTTCTCCCTGTAGTAGCGTTTGACCGTCGCGGACTCGCCGGCCACCAGCGCAATCACCATTTCGCCGTTCTCGGCCACCTGGCGACCGTCTACAACTACACAGTCACCGTCACGGATCTGGTCGTCGATCATCGAGTCGCCGCGCACCCGCAGCACGTAATGGGGGCCCTTTCCGGTAAGCATATCCTCGGGCACCGAGACCACCTCGGTGTCCTCGATCGCCTCGATCGGTGCGCCGGCCGCCACCAAACCCAGCAGCGGAAGCCCGGCCGCCACCGCCTTTGGGCGCGCCGACTCCAGCGGCTCTACCGAGCGGCTTTCGTTGTAGTTGCGGCGGATGTAGCCCTTGCGCTCGAGGTTCGAGAGGTGCTCGTGCACGGTCGCCAGAGAACGGTAGCCGAAGAAGTCAGCGATCTCCTCGAAACTGGGCGAGTAGCCTGAAGTCTGAATGAAGCTCTCGATGAAATCGAGGATCTCTCGCTGCCGCTTGGTGAGCGCCATGACGCCTCCGTTGTGCCGTTGCGAGTGGCCGCCTCCCGAACAAGAGCCGAAACTACAATACCCGAAAATGCACCGAAGCGCAACCCCCGACGCCGTATCTGGTTGTGGGAAACGAGGCTGAGGCAGACAGCCCGTCGGAGCGCCTGGGATTGATCCGTCCGCTGCGGCGGCTCTGCCCGTACCCTGGGCACGATTCGGGAGAGTCGGGGATCAGGTGACGAACGAGGGGGTAAGGTACTATATTATTGGCGGTTGTCGGTCCGGACCCCCACCCCTGCCTTGTCCGCGAGTCCCAGGCCGTCATAGGGCGATCATCGCAGGCCGTTGGCAAGACGGCGTCAGTTTCTATGCCGGCGGAGGTTCCAGAACCAACGAGAAGACGACCGAGGGATCCTCGCGTATGAGGGGGCGGTAATTCTAGGTACGGGCGGTAGGGTCGTGCAGGAAGTAGCGCGTCTCGAAACAGACGTCGGCGTGCTGCCGAAAGGGAAGCGGTGATGGACGAGAACGTCCTCGAAGGTCTACCTGATTTCGATTCCGACCTCGAATCGGATTCGGGCCCGGGACCCGAAGCGGTTCCGGTTGCGGAGGAGGGTGGGCTCGACACGGAAGTCCGGGAGTTTCTCACGGCCTTCGTGAAGACGGTCCGGGC
>CAYFSW010000049.1:0-1572 GCA_964345885.1 uncultured Gemmatimonadota bacterium
GCCCTACGCCATCTCCTGGGGAAGTGATGGAAGGGCCCGTGTCTACCGGAGACCGTTTGATCCTTCTCGTCGGGGCCACCGGCTACATCGGCGGGCGCCTGCTGAGAGCGCTCGAGGACCGCGGAGTCCGGCTGCGCTGCCTGGCCCGCCGACCCGAGTTCCTGCGCAGGCGAGCCGGTGGGTCGACGGATGTCGTCAAGGGCGATGTCCTGGACCCGGAATCGCTGACAGGGGCGCTGGCAGGGGTGGACACGGCCTACTACCTCGTTCACTCCATGGGTTCCGGCCGTGACTTCGCCAGAAAGGACCGCATCGCCGCCGAGAACTTCGCCCGCGCGGCGAGGGCCGCAGGAGTCCGCCGCATCATCTACCTCGGCGGCCTGGGTAGCGGCCCCGATCTTTCCCCTCACCTGGCCAGCCGGCAGGAGGTAGGCCGGATCCTGCGGGAGTCGGGGGTTCCCACTATCGAGTTCCGCGCGTCGATCATCATCGGCTCCGGCAGCCTCTCCTTCGAGATGATCCGGTCCCTGGCGGACAGGCTACCCGTCATGATCACACCTCGGTGGGTGAGGATCCGCGCCCAGCCCATCGCCATCGAGGACGTTGTCGCCTATCTGGTAGATGCCCTCGACATCGAGATCGAGGGGAGCACCATAGCCGAGATCGGCGGCGCGGACCAAGTTACCTATCAGGGGATCATGCTGGAGTACGCGCGGCAGCGAGCGCTCAGGCGCTTGATGATCCCGGTCCCAGTTCTCACGCCGAGGCTCTCCAGCCTCTGGCTTGGCCTGGTGACGCCACTGTACGCCCGCATCGGCCGCACGCTCATCGACAGCATCACTCACGAGACGGTGGTCACGGACGACCTCGCCATGCGGCTGTTTGACGTGCGTCCTCGGGGCATCCGCGAGGCGATCGAGCGGGCTCTTGGGAACGAGGACCAGGAGATCGCTGCGACCCGCTGGTCGGACGCACTTTCGTCGCGGGGCGACCAGCCTGCCTGGGGCGGAGTGAGGTTCGGCTCCCGGATGGTCGACTCCCGCTCAGTTCGCGTAGATAGCCCCCCCGCTCTGGCGTTTCGGCCAATCAGCCGCATCGGGGGCAAGACCGGCTGGTACTACGCCAACTGGTTGTGGCGGATTCGTGGCTTCCTAGACCTACTCGTGGGCGGCGCGGGGTTACGGCGTGGCCGCAGGGACCCAACCTCACTTGTGCCGGGTGACGCTGTCGACTTCTGGCGAGTTGAGGCGTGTGAGCCGGATCGCCTCCTGCGGCTGTTCGCCGAAATGAAGCTACCCGGCCGCGCCTGGCTGCAGTTCGAGGTAGAGCGCGATGGGGACGGGTCCACAGTCAGACAGACCTCGATCTTCGATCCAGTAGGCCTTCTCGGCCTTGTCTACTGGTACGGGCTGTACCCCATCCATTCGTTGGTTTTCGCCGGGATGCTGCGCGCCATAGCCCGGGCGGCAACCCAAGAGGCTCGCAGAGGACAAGACCATGTCGCTTCCTGAGCTTCTCGCCCTCTCTCTGGCGGTCGCCGTCGGCTACATGACGGCTATCTGGCTTCTCAGC
>CAYFSW010000050.1:0-12023 GCA_964345885.1 uncultured Gemmatimonadota bacterium
TCCCTCGATCAGGCGCAGCTCGAGATGGACGGCGTGGCCGAGCGCATCGGCGAGACTCATCCGGCGGAAGCGGAGCACGGGATCGGGCTGTTTCCCAGTAAGGCCCTGATCGTTGGCGATTCCGGCGGCGGCCTGTTGCTGTTGATGGGAGCCGTCGGGCTGGTGCTGCTCATCGCCTGTGCGAACATCGCGAGCCTCTTCCTGGTGCGCGCCAGTGAGCGCCGCAGAGAGTTGGCCGTTAGTCAAGCGCTGGGCGCGAGTCGTGGGCGACTCGTCTGGCAGCACATGCTCGAGAGCGTTCTCCTCTCGCTTCTGGGTGGAGCGGCCGGCTTCGCGATCGCGGTGATAGGACTGGAGCCTTTCATGGCGCTCCTCCCCCGCGGGCTCCCGCGCATGGCCGAGATCGGCGTGGACTACCGGCTTCTCGTCTTCGCCGCCGGATTCGCGGGTCTGACGGGAATTCTCTCGGGCATCCTGCCGGCGCTGAGCGCTTCACGTACACCGATCAACGAGGTACTCCAGGAGGATGGGCGCGGTCTGGTCAGCCGGCGGAGCAACCGCACCCAGGCCGCCCTCGTGGTCGCCGAGATCGCGCTGGCGTTCGTTCTGCTCTCCGGAGCCGGGCTGTTCACGCGAAGCCTGACGCGGCTTTTGGCCGTGGACCCCGGCTTTGCCGGCGGGAACCTGGCCATCGTGGGCCAGGCGGCTCCACTCGACCGCCGCGACTCCTGGGAAAGTGTGATCGCCTACTTCGACGATCTCGATAGGCGACTCTTGGCGCTGCCCGGCGTGGAAGCCGTCGGCCGCGCCGCCCAGATGCCGTTCGCAGGCGGCTGGTCCACGCCCCCCGTGTCGATCGAGACGGCAGAGGGGATCCAGGACATGATTTGTCACTTCGCTCAGGTCACCCCCGGCTACCTCGCCACCGTGCGAATCCCGCTAATCGCCGGCCGGTCGATCAGCGATGATGATCGGCCTGGTAGCGAACCCGTCGTCCTGGTCAGCCGAACGATCGCCGACCGGATGGGCGGCAATCCCCTCGGTCGACGCATCCGTATCAATACCCAGGGCGACTCGCTCTGGCGTGCGGTCGTCGGCGTAGTGGGCGACGTTCGCTATCGTCTCGACCAGCAACCGATGCCGATGTTCTACGTTCCTTACAACCAGCGGCCCACGGGCTATCAGAACGTCGTGATCCGCACGGCCATCGACCCGCTCGGGCTCGCACCGGCGATTCGTTCGACGATCTGGGAGCAGAATCCGCGCTCGCCGGTCAGCGTGAGCACGATGGACGAGCTCATCCACAGCTCGTATGTGCTCGGCAGCTCACGGTTCTTGATTGTGGTTCTCGGCAGCCTGTCGGTGCTGGCAGCGCTGATCACGCTGATCGGTGTATACGGCGTGCTGGCCTACAGCGTGAATCAACGTGTGAAAGATATCGGGATCCGCATGGCGCTCGGCGCCGGGCACGGCGAAGTGGTGAGAGCGGTGCTGGGTCGGGGAATGGTCATGGGCGGCGTCGGTCTGGCGATCGGTGGCGTCATCGCCGTCGCCTTCGGCCGCACGGTGCGGAGCCTGCTGTTCGGCGTGCAGCCGACGGATCCGCTCACAATCGGAGGCGTCGCGTTACTCGTGATCGTCGCCGTGGCGGCGGCAAGTTACCTGCCGGCGCGGCGCGCCGCCTCACTCAATCCGGTGGACGTGCTCCGGTCGGAGTAAGCACGAGGGCCGCACATCACTCCCCGCTCGCGGTCCATGTGCAATGCCGACCGGCGTCTGTTATCGCCGCCGAGGACCCAGAAGAATGAGGATCATAGCGATGAGCCGGATTTCCTTCAGCAGAATCAACGCATTTGTCGCCTTCGCATTTGTCGCCTTTGCGTTTCTTGCCTCGTACCGTAGCGCCGCTGTCGAGCTGGACGCCACGACGGAACAGATCGTCCTGGGCACGAAGTACACGATTCACTCCGAGATCCTCGGCGATGACCGTTCGTTCATCGTCAACCTGCCGGAGGGCTACGAATCGACCGAGCTAAGTTACCCGGTCCTGTATGTTCTGGACGCCGAGTATTTCTACTACCAAGCCCACGGGGCGCTGCAGTTCCTCTCCGAATCCGGCTACAACAACAACCGGCCCGTGCCGCAGATGATCCTGGTTGCGGTGCTGGACGGCGACCGCAACCGCGACTTCACGGCCACACACGCCCCGGTTCAGGGGCCACTGCGCTTTCCCACGAGCGGTGGAGCGGCCGCGTACCTTGAGCACGTCGAAAAGGAGCTACGCCCCTTCATCGATGCGAATTTCCGCACGAGCGGCAGCATTCTCGCGGGCTGGTCACTGGGTGGGCTTTTCACGTTTTTCACCTTCTTCGAGAAGCCCGAGCTCTTTGCGGCCTACATCGCCGTCAGCCCCAGCCTCTGGTGGAACGACCAGGAGCCCTTGGGCTGGGCCAGGAATCGCATTCCCGACGGCGCCGAGTTCCGGCAAAGACTGGTGATCACGCAGGGGGCGCTGGAGGGAGGCAGCATCGGTAACTCGGTCAAGGGCGGCATCGTGCCTTTACTCGAGGAGAAAGAGGCGAAGGGGTGGGAGTACGTCGAGATTCCGGGCGTGTCCCACAACTACACCCCCTACAAGGCGCTCTACGACGGCCTGCAAGCTGCCTTCCCCGGCTTTGCCGTGCCGCAGAACGAGCTGAACCAAGGGCTCGCCGCGGTCAAGAGGCACTACGCAAACGTGTCGGCCGGCTATGGCTATACCGTCAACGTGCCCGACGACGTTTACGCGGCGCTGGTGCGCGGGTGGTTCAACTCCCACGACCCGGCGGAGATCCTCCCTATCACCGCGGAGTGGACGGCCACTTATCCCGAGTCGGCCGTTGCCTGGTACTTCCACGGCTGGCTGCATCGGTTCTCGAATGACTTGGACACGGCGCGCGCGTGCTTTCAGAAGGCGGTGGCGCTAGAACAAGCGAGGCCGTTGCCCGATTCGGAATGGCTGAATCCGATGAGGGAACGTTTAGAGGATGTAGCGAACTAGACGGCCGTCCGGCGCCTCTAGCTCGTGCGCAGCGCCTCGATCGGATCGGTCCTCGACGCCCGCCAGGCGGGTAGACGTCCGCGACGTGACGTTGCTCATGCCGCCCCCGGTGCTCCGAGCGACCCACACGAGTCGGTCGGGTTCCTCGAACGGCAGCGGCCGCAGCAACAGCGCGTTCATCACGCTGAACACCGAGCCGGCCGCCGCCACACCCAGACCGATGATCAGCGCCGCGAAGGCGAAGAAGCTGGGCCGCCGCCTCATCGCGCGGAATGTCGTCTTGAGCCCGAACCGCACGTCCTGGCCCAGCGACTCGAGGACGGAAGCGCCGACCCTGTGCCGTTCGCCGGCCGGGGCGCCGCGAGAGCCCGAGCCCGGGTACCGCTTGACGGCACGCCAGCGGATCACGAACCCGAACAGCTGGCGCCAGTACCAGAGCCCGGCCCGCGAGGGCCCATACCGCTCGACCCTTCGCCGGAACAGCTCCTCCAGCTCGGCTACCTGGTCCTCCAGCTGCTTGCGGCCGAGAAGCCGCTGCAGAAGCCAGCGGGCGACCGTCGGCGACCGGGGCTCACCGTCTCGTTCCGACATCTCCGGTTCCTTTCGCTACGCTTCGTCCAGCAGCGCCTCCACTCCGTCCCACAGACTGAGGTACTGTTGCCTCGATTCGGCCAGCACCTCCAGCGCCAGGGGCGTGAGGCGGAAATAGCGCCGCGCGTGTCCGCCCCCATCGCCGGGCTCCACCACGCGGTCCGCCAGCAGACCCTTCTCCCTCAGCCGTTGCAGCGCCACGAAGACCGCCGCCGTCGACCAGAGAGGCTGCTGCCGCCGCTCTGCGTACGGATCGTCACACCACCGTCTTCGTCCTTATAGTGGGGGCTGTCTACGCGGTTCTGTGGCTGGTGAAGCGGCTGTTCGTCGTCCCGCGGGTCGGCGTGGTGCGGCTCGGTGCATGCCGTCGGACGCGGCTACGGCGGCTCAACTTCGTGCTGCCGGCGATCTTTCGAGAACATCGCAACCGTGCGATCTTTCGCTGAGAGAAGCCTCCGCCGATGTCCGGAAAGGTAGGGACTTTCGGAATGAAGGCACCTCTGCACCCCGTGGCATGTCTGGCTCTCGCGCTCGCCGCCTGCTCGCCGGACGTGCCCGCGAGTGACCGCTCGTCCAGCGCTGCCGGCGAGCCCGCCGGCGCCGTTTCCCCGCAGGATCAGCAAGCCGACACGGCCCGACCCGTTCCGGCCCCGAGGTTCACCCGCCTGGTGGAGCGAACCGTGATTGGGCTAATGGAGCATGGGCCGGAGGACTGGTTCGGGCAGATCAGAGCCATCGCCGTGGACCGTCTGGGACGCCTCTACGTGGCCGACACCTACACGACCGACGTCCGCGTGTTCGACTCCCCCGGCGCCTACGTGAGGACCCTCGGACGAAGGGGCCAGGGTCCCGGCGAGTTCATCTGGCCGTCAGGACTTATCTGGCAGGACGACTCCACCCTCTGGGTGCTGGACAACAGCGGGAACCATCGCTACTCCGCGTACGATACGAGCGGCGCGCACATAAAAGACCGCAGGCGACTGCCTCTAGGAGCGGAGCTCTATTACTGGCACGCTCGATTCGACGGCAAGATGCTGACCGAGTCCTGGGTCAGAGCGGGCGGCAGATCCCGGCTCGTGGCCATCGATCCGGAGGCGCCGTTCGGCTCTCCAGAGGTGCCATTGGGCGCTCCGCAGGACACGTTCCCGTATCCGCTGGCGGGTGTGCCATTAGACGAGTGGGGTCCGATGGTCTATGTGAGGTCGGGCACCACGGTGCGGGCCAGGAAAGTGCCGTTTACGGAAGGCTTCGAGTGGATCCTCGACGGGAGAGGTGCCGTCTGGGTCGGAGATACGAGGACGGGCCGGCTGGTGCGGCGTTCACTGGTCGGCGACACCCTCCTGGTGATAACCCATGAGATTGCCGGTGCCCCGGTGTCGGACGAGGAGCGCCGTGCCGCCATCGAGGCCCTGGGGCCGTACGCATCCGAGCTCGATCGCTCGAGGATACCGGACCGGAAACCGGTCTTCCGAATGATCGTTCCGTCCGAGGACGGAGGCGTGTTGCTCGTGCGGGAGGGGGAGGGGCCAGCCTGGTTCGTTGACATGTTAGACGCGGATGGCCAGATGGTTGGATCCGCCGAGCTGCCGGTGGAGCCTGATCTAAAGGTCTTCCCAGTGGTGCGAGGCAGCGACTTCTGGGTCGTGACGCGCGGGGCCCTGGACGTTCAGTTCGTGGTGCGCTTCTCCATGCAGTAGTCGGCGACCTACTGGATGCACCAGAGTCCGGCGGCTCCCCGCGGACCTCAGCCCCTTTCGCGCGCGGCCGGCGAGCAACCCACGGCTCAACGGCGCGCGAAACCGCGCGCGACGCTCGTCCGTAGGGGGGTGCAACCGAGCCAGGTTACCGTCATGATCTCCCATCGGAAGCGTTTCGTGCCCGCGTTCATCGTGCTGGCGTCGGCGCTCGCCGCGCAGGCGCTCGAGGCCCAGTCTCTCCCTCAGACCCTCGGCGCGGACACCAGCTACTACGTCACATTGGGCGGTGTGGACCAGTACATCGAGCTCCGCGGCGCCTCCCGGGAGCTCCCCGCCCTCCTGTATTTGCACGGGGGCCCCTGCATGCCGGCCACGCCCTTCCTGCGCTTCTATCAGGTTGAGCTGGCCCAGAGCTTCATCGTGGTCTCGTGGGACCAGCGGGGGTGCGGCCGGTCCGCCGCAGCCGACCCGCGGCCCCCCGAGATGACGCTGGAGCGGCACGTCGAGGACGCCCACGAGCTGAGCCTCTATATAAAGGAGACGCTGGGTAAGGAGCGGATCCTCCTGGTGGGGCATTCGTGGGGCAGCGTCCTGGGCCTCGAGCTGGCCCAGCGCTACCCGGAGGACTACCTGGCCTACGTGGGCGTCGGGCAGGTGGTGGACCTGCGGGAAGGCGAGCGGCTCTCCCGCGCCGAGCTGTTGGCCCGGGCCCGCAGCCGGGGCGACACCGCCACCGTCCAGGCGGTGGAGGCGAACCGCTTTTCCCGGGACGATGGTTACGCCGCCGGCCTTCAGGGCTTCCTGACCCACCGGCGCTTCTTGTGGACCTACGGCATGATGGACCACGACCCCTCGGCGATGCTGCGGGCCATCGCGGCGGCCGAGGGCTACAGCAACGACGTGGGCGAGTGGATGGCCGCGGCCCTGCACGTCCAGGCGGCGCTCTACGACGAGCTGATGGCCATCGACTTCACCGAGCAGACCGAGTTCCAGGTCCCGGTCTTCTTCTTCGCCGGGCGCCACGACTACAACACGCCCGGCCAGCTGGCGGCCCGGTACCTGGAGGCGATCGAGGCGCCCGCCAAGGGCTGCATCTGGTTCGAGAACTCGGGACACAGCCCACCCTGGGAGGAGCCCGACGCGTTCCGCGCCCGATTGCTGGAGGTCCTGGAAACCGTGTCCCCGGGCTCGCCCGCGCCCGGAAGCGAGACGGACGAGGGCACGCTGATGAACCAGCTCTTCAACCAGGAGGACGGCGAGTGGCGGACCGGGCACTCCGTCATCTATACGCGGAGCGGCGGCCTCTAAAACTGGTCGCGGTCCTGCTCCTGGCGGCCGCGTGCGGACCCTCATCGGAAGACGGGGATCGGGCCGCCGGCGGATGGCAGGGAACGACCGCGCGGGAAGGCTCGACGCTGACGGTCAGGACCACGGGCGGCTCGGTCTGGGCCGGTGACGGGACGTTGATTGAGGAGTCGGCCATCGGCACCGAGACCCGCGGCGCGCACGATCTGCTCGGGATGGTCTACGGGATCGATGCGGCGGCCGACCGCATCTTCATCCTCGACTACGTCTTCTCCACCGTCCGGGTATACGACTTCGCCGGTGATCACATCATGAACATCGGCCGACACGGTCGGGGCCCCGGCGAGCTGCGCTCGCCCACCGCCATTGGCATCGACCCGGTGAAGTGGCACCTCATAGTGCGGGAGAGTTCGGGCGGCGCCATGCATCGCTTCACTCTCGAGGGGGAGTATCTCAGGACCCTGCCACCGCGACTGCGAGGGGCGGAGGGCGGAGGGGAGGTGTTGCTGCTGCGGGTCACTCGCGACGGCCTGACGATTCTGCCCAGCTGGACGTACCGCCAGGCTCCCGACACCGAGCTCGGGTACGTACTCACACACGTCCTCTACACGGTCGACTCGGCCGGAGTCGTGACCGATAGCCTGCCGCTGCCCGCCTACGATCACGAGCAGTTCACCCTGACCGCCAGTGGCTCACTCCGGATCGGTCGGGTCAGCGAGGGCAGCTACCGGCCCGAACCGGTTCCCTTCGGACCCCAGGAGGTCTGGAGCATCGGCTGGGATGGGGCGCTGATCACCGGGTACGCCGCCGATTACCGCTTCGAGATCCGCTACCCCGACGGCCGGCGGACCGTCATTGAACGGGAGACCGAGCCCGTGCCGGTCCTTCGCGAGGAAAAGGCTTCCGCCAGGCGCCGCGTCTTCGGCATCATGAGGGGTCTTCAGCCCGGCTGGGTTTGGAAGGGGCCCGAGATCCCGGCCACCAAACCGTGGTACGCCGACATCATCCCCGACCGCAGCGGGCGGCTCTGCGTCCTGCGCCCGGGTGAGGGCCGACCCGTGGAGGGCTGGACCGAACCCGACGACTGGCGCGGCTGGGAACGTTACGCGGAGTGGGTCCAGGACTATTGGTTCGACGTCTTCGAGCAGGTGAGGGGCCGTTACCTGGGCCGTGTGGCCGTACCGGAGGGTTTCGTCTCAGACCCGGAACCGCTCATCGACGGCGACACCTTCATCTGCCTGACCGAGGATGAAGCGGGCCGTCCCATTGTGCGCCGCTACCGCCTGAGGCTCCCGGAGTAGGGGGACCACCGCCCGAACACAGCCGCCGCCCCAGCTCAGGGCATTGACTGCGCGCAGTTGGGAGCTTATACATAGCTAGTTAGGTATAGCCCCGCGTGACCCATGGCCAAGCACCGAAACGACATCCTACAGGGGACGCTGGCGCTCCTCGTGCTGCAGACGCTCGCCGTCCGGGGGCCGCTGCACGGCTACGCCATCACCGCGGCGATCGAGGGCACTTCGGCCGAGCTGTTGCGGGTGGAGGAGGGGTCGCTCTATCCGGCGTTGCACCGCATGGAGCAGCAGGGATGGCTGAAGAGCAAGTGGGGCATCACCGACAAGAATCGTGAGGCTCGCTTTTACGAGGTCACCCGAGCGGGACGTGCACAACTGGCCCGGGAGCGGAAGAGCTGGGCTCGGCTCACGGAAGGCGTGGAGCGCGTGCTACGCTACGCCTGACCATAGACGCGATTTGGCGGAGAACGAACATGTCCTGGTATCGCCGTCTGCTTAACCTGATGCGGTCCGATCGGGTGGCCCGCGACATAGACCGCGAGATGGACTTTCATCTAGCCGAGCGGACAGACGAACTGGTAGCCAGGGGCATGAGCGAGGCCGAGGCCCGGCGCGAGGCGCGTCGCCGTTTCGGCCACCGCCCGGCGCTGAAGGAACGGGTGTATCAGATAGATGTGCTGACCTGGCTGGACTCGTTGCTGGCCGATCTACGCTATGCGGCGCGGTCGCTCCGTGCGAATCCCGGGTTTACCCTGGTCGCGGTGCTGTCGCTCGGACTCGGGATCGGGGCCAACACGGCGATCTTCAGCCTGATCAACGCGGTCATGCTGCGCTCGCTCCCCGTGCAACACCCCGAGGAAATCGTGCAGCTGACCATGAGCGAAGGCGGCGTCTCGTTCACCAATGTACAGTGGGAGCATATCCGCGACCGGCAGGACGCGCTCGCCGGTGCCTTCGCCTTCTTCGATGCGACATTCAACCTGACGACCGGTGGCCCGGTGCGGCGCGCCGCCGGCGCCTGGGTGAGCGGCGATTACTTCAACGTGCTCGGCGTGCCCGCCATCGCTGGTCGGGTGCTGCAACCCACCGACGACGTGCGCGGCTGTCCGAGCGTGGCGGTATTGAGTCACAGCTTCTGGCAGCGCGAGTACGGAGGAAGTGCCGACGCGGTCGGCCGTACCATCTCCCTCGGTGGCCATCCGTTCGAGATCGTCGGCGTGACCGCACCCGGCTTCGCCGGCATCCACGTCGGCCGCTCGGCCGGCGTGTTCGCACCGCTGTGCACGATCGACATACTGCGGAGAGGCCAAGCCATTCTGGATTCTCGAAGCACCTGGTTCCTCAACATCTTCGGGCGGCTACACCCCGGCGGCAACCTGGCCGAGGCGCGGGCCGCCGTGGCGGTGATCACGCCCGCGGTCTTCGAGGCGACGGTCCCCCGGCACTGGACAGCCGCAGAGCGGGACCGGTACAGGGCCAGGACGCTGAGTGTCGAGCCCGCGGCCAATGGGCTGTCGCGGGTTCGTGGCCAGTACAGGGAAGCGCTGTTCACGCTCCTCATGGTGGTCGGCGTGGTACTGCTCATCGCCTGCGCCAACGTCGCGCAACTGCTGTTGGCGCGGGCCACGGCGAGGGAGCACGAGATCGCGGTGCGGCTGGCGATGGGTTCGGGGCGCCTGCGGCTGGCGCGGCAACTGCTCACCGAGAGCGTATTGCTGGCCCTGTTGGGCGCGGCGGCCGGGGTCCTGTTCGCCCGCTGGTCCAGCGGCCTCATCATCGGGTTCTTGGCCGACGGAGGCCGCGCGGTCTCGCTCAACCTCTCTCTCGACTTCCGGGTCCTCGCCTTCACTATCGCGGTGGCGACCGCCACGGGCATCCTGTTCGGGCTTGTGCCCGCCTGGCGCTCGGCCCGAGTCGACCCGCAGATGGCCATGCGCGGCGCCGGCCGCGGGCAGGTGGGCGATACGCGCCAGCGCTTCGCCAAGGGAATCGTGGTCGGCCAGGTGGCCTTGTCGCTGGTACTGGTCGTGGCGGCCGGCTTGTTGGTCGGGAGCTTCAAGCGACTGGCGACGCTCGATCCGGGATTCCGCCCCGACGGGGTGCTGGTCGTCTCGGCCGACTGGTCCAACCTGGGTCTGTCCGACGATCGACAGCGCCAATTCCCTCGTGAGCTGCTCGAGCGGCTGCGGGCCGTTCCCGAGGTGCGCCAGGCAGGCGCCACCCTGATGACGCCGATCAGCGGACCCTCTTGGAGCGAGGACGTTGTGGTCGGCGGTGTCGCGGGTGACGCGCCGGTCTGGTTCAACGCCGTGAGCGACGGCTACCTGAGGACTCTGGGCACCGATCTGCTCGCCGGCCGCGACTTCACTCCCCAGGACAAAGCTGGTTCGGCGCCCGTCGCACTGGTCAATCGGACACTGGCCCGCCGGTTCTTCGACGACGCCAGCCCGCTGGGAAAACAGATCCGAACGATTGTGCACGACAGCCTCGGGCCGCCGATGGAGATCGTCGGGGTGGTGGAGGACGCGAAGTACCGGAGACTCGACGAGACGATGCCCGCCACCGTCTATGTGCCGTTGGAACAGACGGAATTGTGGCAGCTCGAGTTCGCGCTGCGCAGCGACGGCGCGCCGAGCGCCCTGATCCCGGCGGTGACCGAGGCGATGCGCCAGATTAGCCCGGCCATCGCCCTCGAATTCTCGACCCTCGACGACCAGTTGGCGATCTCGCTGGCGCGGCCGCGTCTGCTTGCGGTGCTCTCCGGCTTCTTCGGTGCGCTGGCGCTACTACTCGCCGTCATCGGCCTGTACGGAACCATGTCTTACAGCGTGGCGCGGCGACGTAGCGAGATCGGCATTCGCATTGCGCTGGGCGCCGCGCGGACAGGCATCGTGCGTATGGTGGCCGGCGAGGCGGGGGTGGTGGTAGCCAGCGGCGTGCTGTTGGGCGCGCTGCTCGCGCTCGCCGCGACGCGCCTGCTGGCCGGGTTCCTCTACGGCGTCACGGCGTCCGACCCGGCGACGCTGGCGCTCTCGGCGCTGACGCTGGCGACGGTGGCGATCGCCGCCGGTTTGATACCGGCCTGGCGCGCGGCAGCCGTCGACCCGATGGTGGCTTTGCGGGAGGAATAGACCGAGACTTGGCGCGGCTCGCTCACAGAGATTCGAGGAAGCGATACAGCTCTTCCGTGACCAACCGGGGTCGCTCGAGGGCTGAGAGGTGTCCGGCCTCGGGCACGACGACCAGCCGCATGTGCGTGTACTTCGACGGTCTTCGACCAGGCGAGCGGCCGCTATCTGGGCCGGGTCGGCCTACCGGAAGGTTATCTCCCGCACCCCGAGCCACTCATCGACGGCGACACCTTCATTGGCCTGACAGAGGATGAAGCAGGCCATCCCATCGTGCGCCGCTACCGCCTGAGGCTCCCGGATTGAACCCCGAGGCACCCGCGTACGTCGGGGTCTAACCGCCCTGCTCTCCCGGTAGCTGGAAACGCCAGGGGCGCGGGGAAGCGCAACTCGTGGCGATCCGTAGTGCCGGCTGAGACGAAGGCGGCGATGATCCGGCTTTCGCAGGCCGTCACGACGTCGGCATGCCCCGCGTTCGGCACCGTTAGTTCGAGACTTCGCGAGAGGTGGACCGCCGCTTCGTGGGCGGCATGCGGAGGGGTCACGGGGTCGGCGGATCCTGAGATTAGCAGCGTGGGAGCATCAGAGCGCACCGGTGAGTGATAGCCCGCAGGGACCGATCCCGTGGGCCACTCTCGTCGGCGACATGAAGCGCAAAGTGCTGAACGCCCAGCCCGAGCCGACCTTCTTCATTCCCTTCAGTCAGCTCAATCTCTTTTCGGAGCTGGGTATCTGTTTCGTCGCTCGATCGGAGTTGGAACCGCGCCAGGTATTACCGCTCATGCGTGACGCGGTATGGTCGGTGGACGGAGAACTCCCGATCAAGAGCGCCACAACGGTCGACGGCCTCATAGCGCAGTCAGCCGACCACGAGCGTTACGCCGCGCTCCTCGTCAGCGCGTTCGCAATACTCGCCGCGCTGCTCGCGGCCGCCGGGGTCTTCGGCGCAACTGCTCGCGGCGTGGCG
>CAYFSW010000051.1:0-2181 GCA_964345885.1 uncultured Gemmatimonadota bacterium
TGGTCGGTCAACCCCAACCTCCCCCTGACCCAGGTCCGGACGCTGAGAGAGCTGCAGGAGGCCTCCATGGCCCGGACCTCCTTCATCCTAATCGTGCTGGGCATCGCGGCATCGGTGGCTCTGATCCTGGGCATCGTCGGCGTGTACGGGGTGATCTCGTACATCGTGAGCCAGCGGACCCAAGAGCTGGGCCTTCGGATGGCCCTGGGAGCGCGGGCGGGCGACGTGATAGGGATGGTCCTCCGGCATGGGCTGGTGCTGGCCGGGGCGGGCCTTGCCCTGGGCCTGGCCTTGACCTTCGGCCTCACCCGACTCCTCTCGGCCCTCCTCTTCGGGGTGAGCCCCCAAGACCCGCTGACCCACTGCCTGGTGGCGGCGGGGTTGTTGGTGCTAGCCCTGGTGGCCAGCTACGTCCCGGCCCGTAGAGCCGCGCGCGTGGACCCCGTGGTGGCGCTGAGGGCGGAATAGAGGGCTGAACGAAGGGGCACCGGCAGCGACCTGGTGAGTCGGGGACTGAAAGTGCCGTTGACGATCACCCGGATGGAGCGCCGGGCCTGATTAGGGCGGTGGAGGAGACCTGGCCCAAGAGCTCGAGGCTGCGCTGCTGGGTCCACCGCACGCAACGTGCTGGCGAAGGTGCTGGAGTCGATGTGGGCCGAGGTGAAGGCGCACCTGGTGGCGATCCGCAACGCGCCGACGTACAGGACGGGCCAGGCCGCGGTGAAGGAGTTCCTCTCGCGCTTCGGTCGGGAGTTCCCCAGCGCCTGTGCTTGCCTCAACGAAGACCTCGAGGCGCTCCTCGCGCACCTGAAGCTGCCGTGGCGACACCGGAAGTTCGTGCGGACCACAAACCTGATCGAGCGCAGTTTTGTCGAGGAACGCCGGCAGACAAAGACGCTGCCACGCTTATTCACCGAGAAGAGCTGTCTGAAGCTCGTGCATGCCACGCTGATCCGGGCCGCGGTGCGTTGGCAGCGCATCACCATTACACCCCTGGAGCACGGGCAGCTGAAACTACTGTACCAGGAGCCGAAGATCACACCCGCGAAGGAGATCGAGGTAGCAGCTTAGGGAAGGATCCGGACGGAGCTCACGCTAGAGAGAACTTTTGCGGAAGATTCAGGACTTGACCGGGAGTAGGCGGAACTTTTCGATTCGTGCGGGGCACTAACCTTCGGGCAGACAAAGGAAGTCGCGTGAGCCGCTTTCTACAAACACTCGTTGGGCCGTCTGTTCTTGCCACAGCAGTCCTGTTGTCGGGTCGACCGCATTTGCCGCCCTTCGCGACCGCGCTGTTGCCGGCGGACGACAAGGGCAACTCGCCAGTCACAGCTTCTATTGATCGATCTCAACAGCGGTGCGCGCCGTACTTGGGAGAACCGACGCCGGGATTGTCACCGGTCGTGTTTGCACCGGGTGTCGTATCAACCGACTCGGCATGGGAGTTCAGCATCACGTTTTCCCCGGATGGGACAGAGTTCTTCTTTACACGCCGCAGGGGAAGCGGCGAACATCCGAAGCACCACGACGGAAGGAACACGATTCTGGTTAGCAGGTGTTTTGGAAACACATGGAACTCACCTGAAGTTGCGGATTTCTCAGGAGAGTTTCCGGATCACGAACCGTACATCACACTCGACGGCGCAAAACTCTTCTGGGGGTCGGATCGGCCGCTACCGGACGGAGGAACCGGTTATCGCATCTGGTACGTCCCACGGACCGACGGTGGCTGGGGAGCGCCAAGTCTGGCTGGCGTTGCGGGTATGTACATCACGGCAACCAACGGCGGAGATCTCTACACGAGTGGAATCAGCAAATATGAATACAGTGGAGGGAGCTACACCGGTCCCATCCCTATGGGTGTGCGAGGTGCGCATCCCTACATAGCGCCAGATGAGAGCTTCATGCTGTTCGACCGCGAGCGCCGAATCGAAGGCGAGATCTTTTCGATCATGTTCATGACCTTCCGTGGGCAAGACGGGAATTGGACCGAACCGGTTGAGCTGCGAGGAGACCTGAACAAGGGCATCTGTCCAATGATCACACCTGATGGCAGATACTACTTCTACTCGTCCGGTGGCGACATATACTGGGTCGACGCCAGAGTGCTGGACAGCTATAGGCAGCACTGACGGGAGGGGCCGCCGTATCGGCGCTGTCTGCCGGCTACGGTGCGAGGAC
>CAYFSW010000052.1:0-18862 GCA_964345885.1 uncultured Gemmatimonadota bacterium
CCGGATAACCCGAGCACGACGTGCCGAAATCCGTTCTTGTGGAAGTAGTCCGAGATACCCAGCGCCAACGCTTGGTATACTTCAGCCTCGGGATCGAGCAGCTCGATCGGCGGCTTCACCTCCAGCTGGGGCTTCTTGCGTCGCGGTCGGCGCACCGGGGCCACCTGCACCTTGTTCGTCGGCGCTTCCACCCGCTGGCGCCAGCGCGGATCCTGCAAGCGGCGGCGCGACACGCCTCTCAGGTCGAGATCGATCACCACATGATCCTCAGCGAACTGTCTCGCCCTGGCGCGCACTACGCCGCTCGGGTCGATCACCAGGCTGTGCCCATCGAAGATCAGCTCGTCCTGCCCACCGATCGTATTGCAGAAGGCGAGGAAGCATCCGTAGTCCTCGCAGCGGGTCGCCAACATACGCTCGCGGGTCGGCCCCTTCCCGCGACTATACGGGGACGCCGAGATGTTCACGAGTAGGTCGGCCTTGCCATCCAGCACGGCGCGTTGTGCCGGACCGCCGGGGTACCACAGATCCTCGCAAATTGTCACTCCCACCTTCACCCCATCCATGTCGAGCACCAGGGTGTCCACTCCGCGTGCGAAATACCTCTGTTCGTCGAAGGGGCCGTAGTTCGGGAGGTAGTGCTTGCGGTACTTGGCGGCGACCGCGCCCCCCGTGACCACCGCCGCGGTGTTGAACAGGTCGTCGCCGAGCTCGGGGAACCCGATCACGGCGACCAGATCCTCCACATCGGCGGCGAGCTCTTGCAGCGCAGCCTGTGCCCGCTCGGCAAAGTGCGGCTTGAGCAGCAGATCCTCGGGCGGATAGCCGGTGATTGTCAGTTCGGAGAAAAGCGCGAGGTCGGTCCCCAGCTCACGCGCGCGCGCGAGGCTCTCGCGGATCTTGTCGACGTTCCCGTCGATGTCCCCGACGACGAGATTGCGCTGGCAGAGCGCCACGCGAATGACCCGATCATCACCTGGAGATGACTTGCCCATCGTTCTCTCCGGTCGTGGACCCCGACCTGAGATCCACCCTACAATTTGCCGATCGCGGCGTGGGGCGCAAACCCCGCGGTAACCACTAGCGCCGGGGGGCTCAAGCGTGCATCCTTTATTGACTTTGCCTGCCGTCGGTAGAGGCTAAGCTCTCCACAGTCGCGCCGGAGGCGTTCAGAGATGACCCAACAGGACCCGGGCACAAACTGGCTGGTGGTTGGAGCGGGCGCCCTGTTCCTGGCCCTGGCGGTGCTCGCCTTCAACGAACCGGTGCTCCGTGCCGCCGTGGCGGTCGTGGTCTTCATCGCGGCGTTCCTCATGGCCCGGCCACGCGAAGAGTCCCAGGTCGAGAATCCTCTGCTCGAGCAGCTGAGAGCGCACAAGGACGGACTCGACCGGCGCAAATACGGACGTCTGCGCTCGACCACCGAGCGATTGCTGGAAAACGTCCGGCAGATGAACAAGATCGCCATCGACGGCCGCGAGGGACGGCTATCACCGCGTCACGCGCACGCCGAGCTCGACCGGCTGGCCGCGGTCATGCGCGACGTCATCGACGAGATCCGCAAGGCCGCCGGCGTGCCGACGCCGGCAGAGGAGCCCGGCAGCCGATCCGCCAAAGCCGCTCCACCTTCAGTCGTTCTCCCGAAGGCCGCCCGCGAGGCCGAGGCAGAGTCACCGGCAACCGCCACAGTGGAAGAAGCGGAGCCGGAAGATGAAGACGTCGAGGAAGACGAGACCGACAAGATGCTCGACGAGCTAGAGGCCCAGGCGAAAGCCGAGGCGGCCCAGGCTATCGGCGAGGAAGACGAAGCGGAACCCGAGGAGGGCGCAGCGGAATCCGAGGAGGACGAAGCGGAGCCCGAGGAGGACGAAGAAGAGGAGAAGTAGTCACTTTCGAAATCGTAGCGCCCCGAATCCCCACCTTTCCAACTCCCTAGTGCCGCTCGGCCGACACCGACACGTACTTGGCGATCAGGTCGAACAGCTCTTCCAGTTCGTGCCGCAGCCCATCGGCATCCGGGCCGACGAGTCGGTTCAGCCGCTCGTCGATCCGCGTCCGCAGCGCCAGCGCTTGCTGGAGCGCCGCGTCGGGATCGAACTCGGCTGCCACCTCCGCTGCCGCCTCGACATGCCCACCCTCGATCGCCCGCTGCAAAGACGCTTCGGCGTCTTTTAGCGCGCGGCTGCGAACCGCCTCGTCCTCGGTCCCGACGTAGGCCAGCAGATTAGCGAAGACCGGCCCGAACCCCGTCGCCAGCGCTTTCAGTTGAGCGGGCGGCCTTACCAGCTGGGCGCGCAGGGCGGCCGCTGCACGACGGACGACGCGCCCCATCGGCATGTGGTTGAAGGCGGCGGCCCGCTCCCGCAGGTGACGGAGCGTGTTGGCCAACGACTCACCCGCGAGACGCATCTGCTCCGTGTTCGACTTGAGCATCGTGTTCCGCAGGTTCTCGCTACGCTCAAGCCTCTGAGTCGCCTCATTAATGAAGTAGCGCTCGGGTGAGCCGCTCTGTTCGGTTGCCACCGGGCACTCCACGATGTGCGGCCCCTCCGGGAAGAAGAATTCGCTTACCCAGACCACTTGTCGCGCCCGGCGCACCTTCTCCATCACGCTTTCTTTGAGCCGGTCGACCTCGACGGCGCGACCGCCGACCTTGGTGACCGACGGCGCATCCGGTCCGCCGACCTGCATCCCTTCCAACACCTCCCGAGCATGACGAAAGACCGTAAGGTAGCCCGGCCCCACGGTCGCATTTAGATCGGCGATCTGCAGTATCAACTCCTCGACCGCACTCAACGCTTTGTCCTCTGGCGACAGCACTTCGATCCGCTCCAGCTCGCGCAGCCGACGGATCTTGCGGAGCATCGCCTTGAGCGGTTCCCGGTCGCGCGGATCGTTCTCGAGGCGCTCGACGGCATCCCCGAGGTCGCCGATGAGAGCCACCAGCACGGCCTCCGCCTCGTCCGGGTCTACCTCTACCGTGGCGGCATCGGGGTCCGCCTCATCCACGTTCTCCGGGGTAGCCGAAGCCGGCTCGTCGCTCAGAGCGTCGGCGGCCTTTCGCAAGCGGTCTTCAGCCGCCGTGTCCGCCTGCGGCAGGGCCGAGACCACCGAGTCGAGCTCCTTTACGACTTCCCGCAGCGCACGGTCCAGTTCCTCGGTCCATTCGCGTTTCCCGGCGATCATCTGAACCGAGACCTTCTGGAGCGCCGTCGACGCATAGGCAGCCGGCTCGTGGTTGGCGAGCACGGCGGCGTGTTGAAGGCGCCGCGCCGCACGACGAATACCGTCGACACTCGCGCCGCCCTCTCCACCCAGCGCCTCATGCAGGCGGTCCAGGTACTTGCGCGCGTCAGTCGCGAATATCTCGAATAGATTGGAGCTCATTGATGATTGGACCCGGGACTCGGTGAAAGTCAGATGCCCCTGGTTCTAGGGATGGCGTCGCTTTACGACTGTTCCGGCGAGGTTCACTCCGCCTCAGCCTCCCCACCCCCCGCTGCTGCGGTCTCTTCTTGCTCGGCTGACATCTGGCCGGCGGTAACGCGTATCTCTTCGATCAGCTCCTTGAGTCGGCCCTCTATCCTGTCCATCTCCTTGAGCGCCGCCTCCCGACTGCGGAAGCCGCGCTCCGCGTCCACCGCCATCCAGTTGAGCCGGCGGATCTCATCGAGCAGCTGCCCGACCTGCGATCGCAGCTGCACAAAGCGGCGCTTGTGCACTTTGTCGGCCGGCGACTGGGTCACGAGCTCGACCACACCGAGCCGCGCCGACGACCAGACGATCGGCGCCAGCAAGAGGAGGCCGAGACTGAGCCGGGCCGCAGGCTCCTCGGCGAAGTAAAGGACAGCGGCGTCCGCCAGAAGGGAAGTGACGAGAACGACGACTTCTAGAGTTGGACGACGTGGCATCAGGGCCTCCGCCTGGGTTTCACTTTGGCGTGTGGAACATGTCGGCAGGGGGAGCTAGGCGATCAGCCAACTGTGTAAACTAGACAGAATACGGCATTTGCGCCAGTTTCCCCCAATGAATCCGGACGAGGCGGCCCGCCTGCTCCGCGAGGAGCTCGAGGAGACGCTAGCCGACCCGGGTGACGGTCCGGCAACGCCGATCGGGCTGACCATCGTCCCGCCAGCCGACTTGGCGCCCGACACCGCATTCCGCATCCGCGCCTCGCGCGGCCCCCATATGGTAGAAACCGACTTGCCCACCGGCCTCGCCATCGCCTACCTCGCCGACGAGGAAGCGGCGGTAGACGAGTGGAAGAGTTGGGTGGCCGGGCTGCGCTCCTCCTTGGGAATCATTGGTCCAGGACTAAGAGACTAATAGACCAATTGAATACTCGAGTTCAGAGTGGACCTGCTCAACTCACGACTCGGTTATTCAATTAGTCTTGTAGTCATGGATTCTCAGTTCGCAACGAATCACTCCCCAAGCACCGCCTCGACCTTCTCCACCGCCGCCGCCGCCAGCCCCTCACACTCCGTCACCAAGGCAGCGACCTGTTCCCGCATCTCCTTGTTGAACGCCTCGTCCGAGATATGCCGCAGGTTGATTCGCACGTTATAAGCGGCGGCGTGCGCGCCGGCCCGCGCCAAGTGAGCGCCGGTCCCGACGTCGCTCACCATATCGGGATCGGCAAGTTCTGCCATCTCCGTGCACAGGACCAACGCATCGCGGCACGACTCGACCGTAGCTAGCGGAACGCGGGTAGCGGCCTTGTAACCTTCCTCCATGGCCTGCGCACGGTCCGCTCGTTCCGTCTCGCTGTCCTTTGGCATGCGCATGGCCTCGATTACGGAATCGAACGCCCGAGTGTCCTCGTCGACACCGCGGACCAGCGCGTCTTTGACATCCTGAGCCCGCTCCGCGATCGAGCATAAAGCGTCGTAATGCATATCGAACTCGCCCTTGCCCACCGAGAGGTTCGCCACCATGCCGGCCAGTGCACTGCCCAACGCCCCCGCAAGCGCCGCCACCGAGCCGCCGCCGGGTGCGGGAGTGTCACGCGAGACCTCATCGACGAAGTCGTAGGTCGGGCGCAGGACCAGCGGACCCTCGACCTGCGGCATGCCCAGTACTTTCTCTTCGGCCTCGAAGGGTGCCACATCCCGCAGTCCCATCGACTGGATGGCAGTTTCCATGAGATCGGGGATCGGTAGACCGGTCGACTTCTGCATTCGCCGCAGATAGGACCTGGCCGCCTCGCGCAACGCCGCGAAGGGGATGACGCCGACGATCTCGGAGCCGGTGACCGCGATCCCCCGCTTATGCGCCTCCTCCCGGGCCGCCACTAGGACCTCGTGCGGTGGACTCACTTTATAGTCGGTGAGGTTCATGCTGATCTGCGCTCTGTTGTAGTCGTCGATCACCCAGCCGATCGCTTTAACCTGCTTGAAGCGGCCGTCGGTGAAGACGGGGCCGCTGGGGTTTCCGGGATCGATTCCCAGGTCCTCGTAGCGCTGGCGGAGGTCGCCGCCATGTACTTCGCGGTAGTGTTCCGCCAGAGCTTCGAACGACTCGCCGACGAAGTCGCAGGGGCCGCATGGGTAGGTGCCGTCCTCAGGAAAGCGGACCACCTCACCCTTGTAGTAAAACGGCTCGGTATTACCGCGGCGCTTCCAGCGTCCGCGCTCGCGCAGCACATAGGCGATCTCGTTCGCGTAGCGGCGGTCAGTCGTGTTGAGGTTGATGTTGTACGCGATCAGGAACTCGCGCGCCCCAACTGCGGTGGCGCCGGCCGTCGGGTTGAACTTCGCCGGGCCGAAATCGGGTTTCCACGCTGGATCCTTCAACTTCTCATCCAATCCCTCGTACTCACCGGCCCGCACCTTCGCCAGGTTCCGGCGCTCGGGGGCGCTGGCCGCGTGCTCGTAGAGGTAGACCGGTATCCCAAGCTCGTCGCCGATGCGCCTACCGACGGCGCGTGCGATATCGGCGCAGTCCTCCATCGTCACGCCGGAGACTGGCACGAACGGGCACACATCCGTCGCACCGAAACGCGGGTGGGCGCCCTGGTGACGACGCATATCGATGACTTCGGAGGCGCGCCTCACGGCGCGGAATGCCGCCTCAGCGACACCGTCGGGCGGCCCCACGAACGTGACCACGGTCCTGTTGGTGTCACGCCCCGGGTCGACATCGAGCAGGCGCACACCCTGAACCGCCTCGATGGCGTCGGTGATCTCCTTGATGACCGCGTCGTTCCTTCCCTCAGAGAAGTTGGGGACGCACTCGACGATCTTCTCCATCATCGCTCCCTGATAGCTGGATCGCTAAGGGGTTAGCTGAGTCCTGGAAACCTAACTGGCGTCGGGCCCCGTGCCGAGGAGCCGCTCGACCTCCCGGACCATCGCCGCCGGAGCGAACGGCTTGCCTATTACCTGGGCGCGCAGCGATCGGATCGCCTCCAGCGTCTCGGCCTTTTGGTGTCCCGTTATTACAATCGCCGGGACGTCGAGCAGCCTGGGGTCTACGCGGAACTCACGCAATACCTCGAGCCCGTCCTTCTCCGGGACCTCCAGGTCGGTGAGCAGAAGATCGGGCGGCCTTTGCCGTGCATACTCCAGCGCCCGCGCGCCGCTCGCCACCTCGAGGCAGGCGAACCCTGCCCGCCTGAGCCCGCGGGCCACGGCCAGGCGAACCGCAGGATCGTCCTCGATCAGCAGGACTACGCGGCGCCGCGGGCTCGAAATCAAGCGCGCCGCTTCGGCTACCAGAGCGTCCGGATCACCGACCATCCAGCCGTCGGCGCCGTAGGCTATCGCCTGGCTCAGATCACCACCGGCACCGGTGAGTAGCGCCGGGATGTCGACGCTGGCCGGCGCACTCCTGAGCCGCTGCACGAACTCCAGCCCGTGCATGTCCTCCAGCTCTAGCCCCGCCAAGATCAGGTCAACGCTCTTCTCACCCAGGATCTCAAGCGCTTCCTTGCCGCGCGCCGCATCCCGCACCTCCCATCCCTCATCCTCGAGCTGGGCCCTCAGCAACCGCTTGAGATCCGGATCCCTTTCCAGCAGCAGTGCCCTCTTCGGGCCTGCCGGGGCGCGCGGCGCCGCTTCCTCCGCCCTTGGCTCACCGTAGGCGAGCCGCAGGCGAACGAAGAACCTCGAGCCAGCACCCTCCTCGCTCTCTGCCCACAGGTCGCCGCCAAAAGCTTCGACTATCGCCCGGCAGATCGCGAGCCCCAGGCCGGCACCTCCGTGCGAGCGCGTCGCCGAACGCTCGAGTTGGCGGAACTTCTCGAAGATCCCCTCCAGCTGATCCGCCGGGATGCCCGGCCCTTCATCGGTTATTCGCAGCACCGCCTGCTCGCTCTGCTTCCACCAACTGAGCCGAACGCGTCCGCCGCTGGGAGAGAACTTCACCGCGTTCGACAGCAGGTTGACGATCACCTGCTGCAGGCGATCGGCGTCGGCTACGACCAACGTCTCAGGATCCGATTCCTCTTGCTCAATGCTGACACCCTGTTCCTCGGCGAACGCCTCCACGGCATCGATCGCGCGAGCGGCCGCTTCGTCTATCGCGATCGGCTCCAATTTCGTCACCACGCGACCGCTCTCGATCCGCGAGAGATCCAGCAGGTCATCGACCAGCCGGATGAGACGATCGAGGTTGCGCAGCGCGATCTCGACTAGCTCGCTCGTACCCTCGGCTATCGCGCCGGCCGCCCCTCGTGTCAGAAGGTTGAGCGAGGTCTTGACCGAAGTCAGCGGGGTGCGCAGCTCGTGACTCACCAGCGACACGAACTCGCTCTTGCTCGCCTCCGCCTCGGCCTCCGTGGTAACGTCGCGATAGACTACGATCTGACCCAGTACCTCGTTTTCCGCTCCGCGAACCGTGGCCACCGTCCGCTGGCAGACCAGGTGACGCGGGAACTCGAATTCCACCCGGTCGCGCAGCGGTGCGCCGCCACTCTGCAGCGCGGCGATCTGAGTCGTCAGCGCCTCCGGGTTGGCGAACGATCGTGCCAGCACCCGGTTGACCTCTTCCAGCGAGCCGCCGACGATCACTTCCTGTGGAAGGCCGAGCAGCTCGGCCATCTCCCGGTTGGCGTAGGCGACCCGATCGTCGCTCACCATGAGAATCGCAGCGTCGCTCGCATCGATCAGCGACTCCAACCGCGAACGTTCCGACTGGACGCGCACGTGCTCGCGTTCCAGCGCCTCGCGCTGTGCCTGGATGGTGGCGAGCAGTCGCGAGTAGTAGAGAGACGTGGCGAGCTGCCGTCCCAAAAGAACCGCGAGCTCCAGGTCCTCGTCACCGTAGGTCGCTGAGACTTCGGCGCCGAAGTTCAGCGTCCCGATGACCTCATCGCCGACCTCGAGCGGCACGATCAGCGCCGAGACGTTATGTTCGCTGCCCGCCCGGATACCCTCCGTCCCTTCGAACGCGTCAACGAGGATCGCTTCGCCCGTCCGGATCGCCTGGCCGGTGAGCCCCTGCCCAATCGGAAACGTCCCCTCTTCCTTGACGAACCCGCCCAGTGCTTCGTCGTAGAGCGTGTGTAGGTGGTAGGACTCGAGATCGTAGGAGACGAGAACGACACTGGCACGCCTGAATTGCAGGACCTGCCGGATCTTGAGGATCGCCGTCCGGAAGATCTCGTCGAGATCGAAGGTCGTGTTGATGAGCGAGGCCAACTCGGCCACGACCTCGAGCCGTTTGGCCCAGAGGCTGCGCGTTTCCTTCTCAGGGCTCATCCGACCGCGTCACCCTCCACCCGTTCCAAGTAGCGCTGCACAGCTCCCTCCAGCTCTTCCAGGTGCCGGAAAGCAGCGCTGACCTCCAGCGGATCGAGATCGCCGTCCTCGAACCAGCGCAACCCCAAGTCGGCGAGGCCCTCGGCCGGGTCGACCAGCTCGTCCGCTTCGAACGATGCCGCCGTCCCCTTGAGAGTGTGAGCGGTCCGGTAGAAGGTGTCCGCCGCACCGGCATCGTAGGCGCTGGCCAGCCGCTCGAGCGCTGACCGTATCGTGTCGATGCGGCGCGCCAGCCCGTCACGGAACTCGCGGTACACTTCCGCCAGTAGCTCGTCGGGGCTCTTACCCTCGTCCGCCGTCTGGCACATCGTCACGTCCCTTCGCCTGTGCTCAGCCTCCGCAACTCTTCCGCCAGCTCGTCGGGTTCAAACGGCTTGAACACCACGCCGGTAACGCCCAGTTCCCTCACCCGCTCCTCATCGAGCTCTTTGCGGGCGGTCAGGAATACCACCGGGATTCCCTCCGTCTCCGGATCGCCCTTCAGCCGCTCGCACACCTCATAGCCATCCATACCGGGCATCATGAGATCGACCACCGCGACGTCGGGCTTGTGCGTCCGGACCGCTTCGATCCCTTCGGCGCCGTCAGCCGCCAACTCGACTTCCCAGCCCGCCGTGAATTCCAGCGTCAGCTTGACTAGCTTGCGGAGGTCGGGATCATCGTCGACCATGACGACCCGGAATGAGGTTCCCATCGGCACTCAGCGGTTTGCGGCGGGCAGGAGAGGAGAGCTAAACTTGTAGCTTCAGCAACGATTGCTAAATATTGCACTGATGATACCGAAAGTCTACATCCTCGACGACGATCTCACCTACGCCAAGCTGCTGGCGGCCAACCTGGGCAAAGTCGGCAGGTTCCGAAACGAGGTGTTCGACAACCACCAGGCGCTATTCGACCGGCGCGCCGAGGAACCGCCCGACGTTGTGATAACCGACCTCGTCATGCCGGGGCTCAGCGGTATCGAGGTCACGCGCCGGCTACGGCAATCGGATCCTCATCTGCCGATCTTCGTGCTCACCGCCCACGCCGACCTCGAGACAGCCATCGAGGCACTGAAGGCCGGCGCCGACGAGTACCTCACCAAGCCCGTCAACATGGAGGAGCTGACCACCCTCCTGAGCCGCGCCCTCGAGGAGAAACCGCTCCGCGAGGAAGCCGCCTCGATACAAAAGGTCCGACAAGAAGAATTCTCGCTGCGCGCCATCCTGGGCGATCACGAATTGATCGAGGAGGTCCGCGCGTTCGTCGGGCGCGTCGCCGAAATCCCGCGCCCGACGGTGCTGCTGCTCGGCGAGAGCGGGACCGGCAAGAACCTGGTGGCGCGCACCATCCACTACTCGAGCCCACATTCCGCCGGCCGCTTCGTCGAGATCAACTGTTCGGCACTACCCTCGCAACTCCTCGAGGCCGAGCTGTTCGGATACCAGAAGGGAGCGTTCACAGACGCCCGGGAATCGAAGCGCGGTCTGATCGAGGTCGCCGATACGGGGACCCTCTTCCTCGACGAGATCGGCGATCTGTCGAAAGAGCTTCAGGCCAAGCTTCTCAATTTCCTCGAGTCGCGACGCTTCCGCAGGCTCGGCGGTACCGAGGAGATCGAGGTCAGCCAGCGCATCATCACCGCCACCAACCGCGACCTCGAGTCGTTGGTCAAGAAAGGCGAGTTCCGCACCGACCTCTACTATCGGATCAGCGTCGCCACTCACTCGTTGCCGCCGCTACGCGACGTCAAGAGCGACTTACCGCGTCTCGCCGAGCACTTCCGCGACATGTTCAACGGCGAATTCCGTAAGCAGGTCGAGCGCATCAGCCCTGCCGCCCTCGCGGTACTCGAAGCCTGGGACTGGCCCGGTAACGTGAGAGAGCTCAGAAACGTCATCGAGCGCGCCATGATCTTCGCCGACGGCACCGAGCTCACACCTCACGACCTGCCCGAGCTCGGCTCGCTCGAGCTCGCCGAGGCGCAGGAAGCAGACGGCGGCGACTCTTTCAGAGTGCCCAGAGGTCTCACCCTGGCAGAAGCCGAAAAGGTGTACATCCAGCGCACCCTGGACGCATGTGAGAACAGCGTGCAGCGGACGGCCGAGACCCTCGGTATCTCGCGCAAGAACCTCTGGGAAAAGCGCAAGAAATATGGTCTGCTGGATAATCAGTAGACGGTAGCCAGTGGCCGACCGACCACCGGCTACTGGCCACCGACCACCGTCTACCCGCACCGATACAACTCTTCCCCCAGCTCAGCCGAGCGGCAACCGACGTGGCAAGAGCAGCGCCTCGGTCCCACAGGGATGTTACCGGGACCGTTACTCACGGGTAACTAAAGAGCGCTGCAGGGGTGGAGCCGGGGATCGTGCCATGCCAGTAAGTCGTTGCGACACATAAGAGTATCCGTTTCGACCCGCCCCTGGCGCTCGGGCACGGAGCGTGCTTTCCTATCGGCCGGCGTCCCCCGCCCTGAACCAGGAGACCTTCATGCTTCTCAGGTGCCCACACTGCAGTCGATCTGGAGAACACGTACGCAGTGACTTTTTTGGCGATTGGGTCGTCTGTTCGGTTTGCGAGCTCCCCTTCGCCTGGCGGGAAGCGCGCTCCGAGTCGGACTCGGAGAGCGGCAAGGGCAACGGGCGATCGTCGATCCAGCCAGCCGCTTCTCGGACCCACAACGACAGGTAACCCGCATGACGACAGCATGGCGTCATGCGGTGACCTCGCCTGCAGCGGCGGTTCCACTGGTGTCCCCTGCCGTGCCGGCACGACACTGGACCGTTATCGAATATCTCTAACGAGACTATGCCCGGCGCCGCGGCCCGGATCTCCACCGGCCCTGTCGTCTGGAAGGGGATTTGCGACTCCAGATCCGCGGCGCCGGCACATCAGGCTTTGAGGCCCGCTTCTAGCCCCGAGGGCATCCACTTCCATATCCAGCATTGACACGATCAACCGTTTGTCAGATGTCGGTAATCGGATATTGAACTTCTGACCGAGCCTCGCCATCCTATGAGCGGCGCCTGGAACGGGGGGATGATGAGGATCGCCGTCTGCTTTGACACGCCCACGGCGGGTTTGGAGCACGCCGATTTCAAACAAGAGCTCGAGGCCGAGGTCGCCGAAGCCGAATACGATGTCGCCGAGGCTCTGATCGAGAACGGCCACGAGGTCTACCTGGTAGGTTTCCACGACAACCTTCGCCGTCTGCTCGATCGTCTCGAAGATTTCGAGCCCGAGCTCGTCTTCAACGCCAGCGAGTCGTTCATGGGCAAGTCCCGCTACGACTACGGCGTTACGGCCCTGCTCGAGATGAAGGGATACCGCTACACCGGTTCTCCACCCGAGGCACTGCTACTCGCCCGCGACAAGGCGACCAGCAAGAAGATCCTCGAGTACCATTCGATCAACGTCCCGCGCTTCACCGACTTCCCGGTCGAGGAAGAGATTACGGAACCGGAGATCGGTTTTCCGCTTATCGTAAAACCGACGCACGAGGACGCGTCGGTCGGGATCGCCCAGTCATCCGTCGTCAGCGACTTCGCCAGCCTGCGCGAGCGCGTCGAGTTCATCCATCGTAGCCTCAACCAGTCTGCCATCGCCGAAGAACTGATCGACGGGCGCGAGCTGTACGTCGGCATCATCGGCAACCGGCGCCTAGAGGTCTTGCCGACCATCGAGCTGATCTTCGAGAAAATCGACGACCCCGCGAAGCGGATCGCCACCTACAGCGCCAAGTGGGACCTCGAGTACCGCGATCGCTGGGGGATCAAGAACATCTTCGCACGGCGGATCGGGCAGGAAGCACTCGAGGAGATGGAGCGTGCCGCAACGCTCGCCTACACGGCGCTCGGGCTCCGCGACTACGGGCGCGTCGACTTTCGCCTCACGAAGGATCAGGAGGTCTACGTGATAGAGGTCAATCCGAACCCCTACATCAGCTTCGGCGAGGACATGGCCAATTCCGCCGAGCGAGCCGGCATGAATTACAACCAGTTCATCGAACGCATCGTGCGCGAGGCGCTGAGGCGATATGACAAAGCTTAAATCGGAGACCTGGGTCGCCGGCGATTGCACGCGCTGTGGGCGTCAGCTCCGCCGTTACTGGCACTTCTGCCCCGACTGTGCTAGGCGACTGACCTGGCGCGATGAGCGCAGCGAAACGGGCTGCGAGTGCTACTACTGCGGCTGGATCGTCTCCGACAGCTTCTGGTTCTGCCCCTGGTGCGGCAGGAAGATCGCCGACGAGGCGTCCAGCGAGGAGCCGCTAAAGAAACCACGCGGCTTCCTCTACCACGCACGCTGCCCCTATCTGAGCTGTCGCGGCGGTGTGCAGTACCCGATGGACTATTGCCCCTGGTGCGGCCGCCAACAACACTGGCCGTTCGAAGACGAGTTCGACGGTGAATGTCCCCACTGCGAGGGTGGGGTCGACGATTTGATGGATCACTGCCCCTGGTGTGGCAAAGACGCCACCGGCAGGGACCTGCTGCGGCCGGCGCTGCAGCGCGTGCGCGGCCTGTTCCGGGCGGCGCGCGTTCCCGACTGGGGCTACCGGATCCTGGTGCGGCCCGGAATTTCCGGAGTTGACCCCAACTTCCCGAAGGTTGTCGAGATCGAGCGCCGCCTGGTCGAGCGCCGCGACGAGATCTCCTGGCCGAACCTGGTGGGGCTGATCACCCACGAGCTGGGCCACAGCTTCCTCTTCCATCACTGGCGGTTTGCCCGCTCGCGACGCTTTCGCAACGCCTTCGGCGACGTTAGCAAAGCCTACCGCGGCGTCGACGAGAGCTGGGTCTCGTTCCGCAAGCGAAACTTCCCCGAAACCCCGGCAAACTACGTGACGGCTTACGCGTCGAAGCATCCACTCGAGGACTTCGCCGAGACATTTCGCTTCTACGTGATCCGCCGTGGCCGCCTGAAGGATCTACTGGCGGAGATCGGGCGGAAGGGCAAAGGCGTCATAGTGTTCGAGAAGTTCCTCACGCTGCACACCTACCTGCAGGAGCTGCGACGGAAGAAACGCACGCGCTGACCATCGTAGATGACATCGAACATCGAACAGTGAACATTGACGGGGATTTCGAGGTTCGAAGTTCGACGTGCGATGTTCGATGTTCACTAGAATAGTAGAAGAGCGGGGTCGCTCGCCTTCGGGCTGCGACCCCGCTGACTTGGCGGTGCTTCGTTCTACTAAGCTACCGTTGCCGCCTCGGTAATGGCACGGGCCGACACCGCGACGTACCACAGGATGTGGACTGCACGACGTGGCTGCGTGTCCGAGATCTGGATCGCGCGCAGCTGCACGAGCTTCACGTGCTCGAGTAGCAGCGACAAGAACTCATCGGGCGACGCCGCCAGGGCCGCCTCGGCATCAGCGATCGCAGTGTTGCTGATTTCGGTCAGCGAGACCACCGGGTTCTCCGGCAGGTCTGGGTCGAGGATCACGACCACCAGGCTCAGATTCACCACGGCGCGTGACAGGGCGAGCGACAGTCGGTAGCGGCCGGCCTCGAGCGCCAGGACCGCGTCGTTGCGCAGGTGTACGGCGTGCCTGAGCACACGCTGCTGTTCAGACGTGAACTCGCCGGGGGTTGCGACTTCCGCGGCCAGCATCAGCGCCATGTTCGCCATGAAGATCGAGTGCTGGGCGTGCCGCACTATCTGCTGGCGGCGGTGATGGACGCGCTCGCGGTGCGCGATCTGCACGGCCAGGAGCAGCCGCTCTACCGCGGCATGAAGATCCGCGACGGCCTGCGACCCCTGATAGTCTGCGTAGAACCCCTCCGCCTCGGTTTTCAGCTGACGGATGCGGCTCAGTAGCTCGGAGGCCTCTTCGTCGACCTGCTCCTCGAGCCAGGTGATGATCTGGTCGACACGCTCCAGAAGCTGCACGTAAGCTTCCTCCCCGAGGACCAGGACCATCGCTTCGGCGACGAGTAAACGGCCCTCCAAGGCCAACTGCGCCGCCCGCGGTGTGTCCCCACCGATCCACGCCTGACGCGCCTGACGGAACTTCTCCCGCGCCTGCTCCAGCAGGGCACGCGCCTGATCGGCCGCGTCCGGGTTCGGCACGGCGGTGAGCGCACCGCTCGACGGCACCCCCACGTCCAGGACGCCGGCTATGGCCGCCTCGACATCGATGATCAGCGCCTCGGTGAGGTCCTCGTCCACCATGAGCTGGACGATCGTACCCTCGATCCCGTCGTCCGGGCCAAGCACGCTGCTGTCGTCGCAGGCCGCCAGACCGCCCACGAGCGCCAAGGCAAGCAGCGTGTTGATTGTCGGCTTTCTCATTTCTCCCTCCTCTAGGATTCCGCCCTGCTCGACGGGGAAGCCGGGCCTGCGGACCCGATTACGGTCTCTCCGAATGTTAGACGGCTGGGGTGGAGAAACGTTAAACCTGGCGGACCGGTCCCGGATGTCGTTGTGTCCCTGTGACTTGACGGGGCCACCCTGACATGTTACAGTAGATCGCGTCCCTGTCCCACCACCCGTGGCACCCCCCGTCAGAGCGGCATTACGCCAACCGCCATCGTGGGGGGAGACTAGCCGTGCCAGACTACAGGATCCTCGCCGGACAGACCGACGCTCAGGCGCCGGACCACACCTCGGTCGTGGAAACCCTGATCCACAGAGCCGAAGACATCGCTAACCGTTACAGGCTCGTCGCGGCCAACCTCCCCTACCGCGCTTTCGCCCAGCAGCTTCAACCGGAAGACATCGCCGGGCTGACGGCCCAGCTGGCCGCCGCCACCTGGAAGCGCATCGGCGACGAGGTTCCCAGCTACGCGTTCGCCGAGAAGCTGGGCCGCCGTTACCGGCAACAGGGTGTGCCGGAGAGCGCGCTTCTTCTCCACTGGCAGATCTTGCGCCGGGCGATCCACCTGGTGCTCGCCGATCGCAGGATGCGGACGGGACAGGGAAGTGAGGATCTGCTACGCCAGGCGACGCTGATGGACTACACGCTGGACTGGGCGACCGAGGCGTCCCTGGTGGCGTACGTCATCGCCCAACCACACGAGGTCGGGACCGCAGAGAGGACCGACTGACCGGGAGTCCGCAGGCGCATATGATAGGGCCCGCAGGTGGCGAGTGCGGGCCAGCATGACGGTCGCAGGGCGGCGGTGACTAGATGCGGTTCTTCTCGTAGCGCAGGTTCCTGGGTGCCACGTACCAGACCGATGTCTTGGTGAGCAGCTCACCACCATTCACCCTCGGATCGGTCCGTTCCGCCCGCACCGTCACCCGCACCTTCACAGCGATTACATCGTCATAGTCGTTCGAGTAATCCGAGTCGTAAGGATTGGGTCGCTCGAGCTCATCCCCATCCTCGAAGACCACGCTTATCTCGAAGTCATCCACGCCGTAGGCGACGATCTCGCCGTCCGGCGTCCCGTCCATGTTCAGTCGATCCGCCCGTATCAAACGGTCCTGGTCGTCCACGTAGAACATGATCGCGTGGAGCTTCTGGATGAAAGTGCCCGGCACCTCGACCTGCAAGTTCCCGGTCAATCCCGCCGGCTGACGGAGTAACGTGTCGGCAGCAGTAAACCCCACCTCGAGCGCGAAGCCAGCGACGCTCACATCGTTGACCACGATCAAGCGCCGCACTCCGTTCACCTCGAGGCGCGCCAGATCACCTTCCCTCAGCTCGATCGGCTGCGACATATCGTACAACACGTCGATACAGCGCTCGCCGCACGTACCCTCCCCCGCGGGCGGTTGAAACTGGGTCGGATCGATGTCGTGGATCGGCGCCGGCGCCGGCTCATACGGTACGTACAGCACGAACAGCGTGTCGCCGCTCGAACCCGGCCAGGCTCCCACCGTGCCGAACTCGGTGCTGCTCTCGATGTCGATGCCCGCCATCTGCAAGTCGTGCCGCAGCAGCGCGCCGATGTAGCGGTCGTTGCGGACAACGTTCTCCCGGATGTCGCTGCCTTCCAACGAGCGCATGTGGGTGATCAGGAAGCTGATCGCCGCTGTGATGATGGCGGTCCCCAGCATCAACCCCACGAGCAACTCAATCAGCGTGAAGCCTCTATCGTGAGAGCTTCTGGCTGTACGGTTCACTACGACTCGACTCCTTCCTCAACCGCGGACCGGCGCCAGCTCTCCCGGCCGCACCACTAGCCTTCAGCATTCCGTATGCCGCCGCGGCCCTAATGAGCTAACCCAATTTGTGACAAACTATTACGGTCCTGGGCCGGCCCGCTCGACTGGGGCTCGGGCCGATCGACTCGGTCAGGCTGACCGGCATGACCCGCAATCTGTCCGCCCTGGGGAGCCCACCCTTGTCCCGGCTCAGCGATCGGGAGTCGCTGCACCATCCTAACTCACAGGCAGGCAAAGGGTTAGCTGACCCAGCCGCGGACGCCCTGGGGGTCCGCTTCTTGCCAACTGCAGTGCGCGCCGGATAAGCACGGTCTCCCCGCCGGTGCAACTTCCCGCGAAATGAACCAGGTATCCAAGATGGACTTGCGAATGCAGTTGTCAGACCGACGTCTCGGGCGTCGCCGGCCCCGGGAGGCTGGCCTGTCCCGGAGGCACGGCTCGCACGTGGACGGTGAGGGGGGGATCGCGCTCTTCACCACGCTGCTGGTGATCGTGCTTGCCGCCGTGGTCATCGCGGCGGCGGTGGAAGCGTCGATGAGCGTGACACGCACCGCGGCGGCGGACTACTTCGGCACCCGGGTGTTCTATGCGGCCGAGGCAGGAGCCGAGGCGGCGCTCAGCCAGATCGAGACGGCATTGCAGAACGATGGCGTCGTGGACTCGACCGAGCTGGCCGACATCGTTGCTCCGGCCCTCGACGGGTTCACTTTCGAGGAACTGGCGGTAGTGAAGGACGGGCCGCAGATCACGGAGACACTGAGCGACGGGCCGTTCTCGGGAATGTACTCGCTGACCCAGAACTTCACCATCACGTCGCGGGTGACCGACCGCATGAACAACCACGGCGCGGTCGTCCTGGGAGCCAAGGGTCAGGCTATCCCGATCTTCCAGTTCGCCATCTTCTTCGAGGGTAACTTGGAAGACTACGCGGGCTCGCGGAAGGACCATCTGGGTCGCGTGCACACCAACGGCGACTTCTTCCTCGCCGCCTCGGACCTGCATTTCCACTCGCTGGTGACCACGCCCGGCGAGATCCACCGCGACGGGATGTTCTCGCACCAGGCTCTGGGCGACATCGGCATCTGGATCAAGGACAAGTCGGGCAACGACGTGCAGCTCACGTTCGACAGCGAGGACACGCCCGACCCTGATCAGTTCAAGGCGAAGAGTCACACAGACTTCGACGACCGGCTAAGAACGGCGGCGTACGCCGTCGACAGCCTGAGACTCCCGTTGCCGGCCGGCGTGCTGCCCCACGCCCTGGTTGAGCCGAGGGATCCGGCGACCGACGGGCCGGCCGAGCGGGCGGTGAAGTTCGCCTGGAAGGCCGACATGCACGTGACCGTCGATCTAGGGACCCATCAAGACAAGAACGCGGTCTGCGGCGGCAGTCCGCCGGCCGGCGCGCCGAGCCTGCTTCCGACGATCACCATCGAGCGTCCTCTCGGCGGCGCGTCGCCCGACGACGTAACGAAGTGCCAGATCTTCGACTTCCGCTGGGAACAATGGTACGACAACGGCCACGAAGGCTGGCTGGACGTAATGAACATCGACGTCGCCCAGCTGATGTCTTGGATCAACAACACTGGCGAGACGGCGGAGATCATCTACGTCGAGTTCAAGGAGGCTCCGGTCACCAACCCGGGCACCACGGACCCGCACAACGACGGCACACGCAACGACGACATCTACTTCCCGGTCCTAAGGCTTCGTAACGGCGCCCAGCTGCCCGGCCCGCTCACCGTCGGCAGCGAGTACCCGATGTGGATCCAGGGCGACTACAACACGATCAACTGGCAACCGGCGTCGGTCTTTGCCGACCGGATCGGTACACTGTCGAACACGTGGGATGACGCAGACGCCCAAACCGACTACGACAACCCAAGCTTGGGATGTAGAGACGCCGGCGACTCGAGATGCAACCGAGCCACGCACACCGATCAGTACGCCGCCGTCATCACGGGTGTTGGTGAAGGCAACGTCGGCTGTTACCACGA